>JBBRPL010000037.1:0-63536 GCA_038228205.1 Chthoniobacterales bacterium | reverse complement strand
CGAAATCACCGCACCGTGGCGCCGGGCCAGAAGGCCGGCAGCCGCCTACAATCCAGACGTCGTCGTGCAGGGAATCAAACTCAGCGAAATCCAGGCCACATTGTCTGCTACCCAAAGTCTCAATGAGTCTGTGGATCGACTGAAGGAGCAAGGGCTGGTGGTCAACCGAAAGTCCCTGCTCTACTATATGCGTGAGTATTACCTTACCGCACCTTGGCGCAGGTCTGTTTCGCGGAAGGATCCCACCGCAACCCTGCGGGAGCCGACTCTGGTCTTGGTCGGTTATTTCTCAGGCGGGCTGCTTCAAATTCGAGAGATCGCAGAAGCGTTTGTTCCGGGCGACGCTTCGGCTGTGATGGCTCAAGCGCAGATCCTTCAAACGCTCTCGCTATGGGCGTTGATTGGAATAACCATTTTCTATGCGTTGCGCGCCTTGACGCAGCGAGCGGCTGAACCACTGCCGAATCGCGAACCCCTTTTTCGAGCATTTCTATTCTCCCATCCAGAACAGGTAGATTTGACAAGGGCGGCGTAGTTCCTGGTTCTTGGTGTCAGGAATGACCCCGTGACAGATGAAAGGATGATGCTCGCCAACCGAAGTTCAACTGTCAGACTGTCATACCATCGGGTAAGCTTAGCCGGTAGGTCATACACCGTCTCTGGAGTTTAGCCGGCACGCAGCAGGGGCGAGGAGGGAATATGAGCCGCTGGGGAATTGGATGGGACTACGGCTGATGGACCCCCGCGGCGCCCTTCGAAACGAACGTCCAATAGCTGCGCGCCGCGATCCTGGGATCCACGCAGTGGTTGCTCCACTCCTGCACGATGGGCTTCTTTTTCCCATCGGCAAAGCTGGCGATCAGGTCGGTCTCGCCGCCGAGTTGATCGTCCGCGCAGTAGGTGTCCCACGAGACGTACTTTTCCCCGACGAGGGCCACGTTGACAAATTCGTCGAAATCGATCGGCCGGATGCGGCTGAAGTACGGCGTGAAAAAATCGAGATTCGAATTCGCGCCCATGAGGGGGCGCTTTTGCGGATCAGCCTCGCGCAAAACAGGCAACTGCCGGGCGATGGCTTCCGTGTAGGACCTTCCGGAAAAGGCGCGAAACTCGAGCCAGGCCGCGTGGCCGTCCTCGAACTTTGCGGGCGGCACAATTTCCTCGAAGCTCTTGTAGTCCGTTCCCCAGCGCTCGTTCAATGTGGCGATCGTCTGGTGTTTCGCGGCGAGCGATTTGCGGAAGGACTCCTGCGCCGGCGGCGAATAATCGAGGAACCCGCCGCTCTCATCGCTGATGCGCCAGGCACCGAACGAAGCGCTGTATTTGTTCTCCAGATCCCGCTTCACGTTTCGCTCGACGGTCTTGACGGATGATTCGGCCACGGGCGGAAAATTGAAACTGAACGAGGCTCCGACCTGGCCTTCGGCATTGACGAAGCGGCCGGTGGGAGCCGGATTCCCTTTTTGGAGTTCCAACCGGTCGCCCGCATAGCTTTCCACGTGGCCCTGCGTGAGGATTCCGTGCCGGATCAGTTCGGCGGAGGGTATGGAATGGTCGCGGTTGAAGCCCATGCGCACGGCGCGCGCGGCATCCAGGAAGTAGGATCCGTTATTGATCAGACCGGCCTGGAAACGGGCCATGGGGTCATCCACGCCGGCAAACAGGCTGGCTTTGGCGGGCAGCCCTTTCGAGACGACGAACCCCTGCGGCGCTGTCGCCACGGGAGGCAGCGTCGCGGTGGCGAGCGCGGGCAGTTTTGCCACGTCCACCTTTTCCGGATCGAGTTCCTTGTCGGTCGTCAGGATCACGCAATCCACCTGTCGATCGGTAAATCCTCCGCCGTATTTTCCGCCGCCGGTCATGTAGGACCCAAAGATCAGCGAGGTCACCATCGGACGTTCGAACGTGGTCTCGAACGATTCCCAGACGAATCCGGTGCGGTCGCCGGCCAGCGGCTTTGGTCTCTCGGCGGGCTTCTCCGGGGGCATGAAATTGTACCAATCGCAAAAATGGAACGCGGCCTCCTCGCCTTCCTCGTCGCGAAACAACACGAACAATCCCGGCGAGGTGGGAGCCGCCCGATAGGAACGCACCCAGACGCGATATACGCCCGCTCGCGGAATGCTGACCGAAATCCCGTCCGACTCGCCCTTGTTCCGCGACGGCTCGAAGAGGATCTTCCCGCCGCTCGCTCCCGGGATTTCCTTCGCCGTCCAATCCGGCGCAGGGGTCACACCGGGGCCCGCGGCGGCGGCGGTTTCCGCTTCGATGAAGATCGTTGTCGTCTCCGCCAGCCCATTCGCCTCGGCCAGACAAAGACTGGCCAATACGACCACCGCGAAGAATGAGCGGCAGGCGCAATGTTTGAATTCCGAGAATGATAGATAATGGATGCGGGGGGGCATGGCGAATATCAGACCGATGCTGCCCCTCATGCGCAATTCGGAAGTGGCCATGCGGACGCGATCGGTCGGGAAAAGGTCCGCCGGTCGCAGGGAAGAACAACTCTAAGAGTTCAGCGGAGTTCAAGGTGATTACTCCCGACCACTTCCGCGGAAAAAGGACGCTGATATGCGGGCTTTTCATTTTCCGGGAATGCGCTCCTATCACTTTCCCACGATCCGATGTCCCCCCGAAGTCTCAGATGGAATTGCCACCCCCCGTATCTCGATGGGCGGATGACAATGCGTGCTAATACGGGGGCTCCGGGGCGGCCTGCAATCGCCGCCCTCGATTTTGCCTAGCATTCGGCAGACTTCGCGAATTACAGACCCGACCCCATGTCCACGTTGGAACTTGAATCTGCTCCCCCGCCGAACGCATCCCCCGCGCCCGCGCCTTCCACGGAATTGCTGCGCGAATTGCAAGTGCTCGTGCAACGCAACACGCGGCGCTGGAAGCTGCTCATCATGCTGGAAATGCTGGCGGTGCTCGTGGCGGCGCCGCTGGGCTATCTGTGGGTGGTGTTCTCCCTCGACATCCTCGTCCACCTGCCGCGGTGGGGGCGTGTCGCGACCAGCGCCTTGTTCTTTGCGGTCCTCGCGGTCCTCGGGCGCTGGGTGTTGCGGCGCTGGAAAGAAGTGCGGCTGACGGAGGACCAGGTGGCCCTGGCGATCGAGCGGCAGACGCCGGGCACGAGCAACCAGATCATCAACAGTCTCCAGATCGGCCGCTCCGGCGGCGGTGAGCACGGCCTGGCGGTATTGCGCGAGAATCATGCGTCGCTCCAGCGGATCCACCTCCGGCAGGCGGCCAAGATGCGTCCGGCGCTCATGAGGGTCGGATTTGCCGCTTTTGTGCTGGGGATCGGCGTGTGGTTTTACGTCTTCAAGCAGGCCCACTTCACGAACGCGGCATCGCGTCTCTTCCAACCCTTCTCGCAAATCGCGCCCCTCTATCGCACCACGCTCCAGGTCGAACCGGGCGATGTGCAGGCGGAGCCCGGGAGCACGGTGAAGATCCGCGTGCGCATCCAGGGCGAGCGCCCGCCCAAGCTGGCCGTGCAGCAGTTCGTCGGCGACACGCGCGCCTCGGAACAAGTGTCCGTGCCGGCGGGCACGCAGGATGTGGAATACACCTTTCGCAATCTCCAGCGTTCCCTCACCTACACCGTGACCGGCGGGGACTATACCACGCCGATCTTCAACATCGACGTGCCGGTGCCGCCGCAGGTGAATCTCGTGCGCGCCACGATGCATCTCCCCGATTACACCCATCTCCCGCCGCAAAAGGTCGAGGCGCACGGCGGCGACCTGGAGGCTCTGCAAGGGACCCGCGCGGAAGTGAGATTCGTGCTCGACCAACCCGCCGACACCGCGGTGCTGATCCTGGAAGGGCCGGTGGTTAAAGACGCACCAGCCACGGCGGCCCCGCGCGAGGTGGCGCTGAAGCGCATCAGCCCCACGGAGTTCAGCGGAGAAATCGTTTTCAAGGACGTGATCGGCTACCAGGTGCGAGTCCAGCGCGGCAAGCAGGCGCCCGGGCCCAGTCTCCGCTACGGGCTGCGCGTCCTGCCGGACGAACCGCCGCAACTCGTGCTGACGGGCCTCGACCGGCAGACCGAGGCGCAGCTCGGCTCGGAATTGCCGCTGAAAATCAGCGCCACCGATGATTATGGAATCGCGGAGATCGGACTCTTTGCGAGAAAGATGACCGCGCAGACCAAGGCGCCCGTGGGCGATGAAGGCTGGCAACCGGTCGCGAAGTGGCCGCAGCCCGATCAAAAGCGCGAGGTGAAGCTCGAGCATTCACTGGCCGTCACGGCGCTGGGCGCGGTCGAAGGCGAGAAAATCGAGATCGCCCTGCGGGGTCGTGACGCGGACCCGGGGAAGGGGACCACGTGGGCGGTGGGCGAGAGTTTCACCTTGCTGATCGGTGGCGAGGGCACGGTTTTCCAGGTTCTCTACGAGCAGATTTTGCAGTCCGAGGCCGAACTCAAGCGTCTGATTGTGCAGCAGCAGGACGGGGTCAAGCACGCCGGGGAGTGGATGCAGAAAATGGACCCCGCTTCGGGCCTGCGCTGGGACGATAAGAAGAATCTCGACGCGCTGGCCGCCGCGATCAAAGAGCAGGCCAAGGCGCAGGAGCAGTTGCGCCAGACGACAGGGGCGGTGGCGCGCGATTTCGTAAGCGCCACGGGAAACCTGCGCTTCTCGCTCGGCATGCTGGCCGACACCGAGATGGTGCGGGCGATCCGCGTGCTCGAAGGCGTCCCGGCGAAGGACGATCCGCAGGGCAAACGCGCCGGGTTGGCCGAGGTGCGCTTCACGCAGGAGCGGACCATCCGCAGTCTCAATGAGATCCTCGAGCAATACGTGAAGTTCCGCCAGGACTGGGAACTGGCCAACATGACTCCCTACGTCAAGATGCTCGCCGACCGTCAGGGCGCCATGCGCGACGAATCCACGAGCAATGCCGAGAAGGGCGCGCAGCCGCTCACCGCGAAATCCGCCGGCCAACGCCAGACGAAACTCCTCGCTTTAGCCCACCTGGCCCAAACGGCGCTCGCGGGGGTCGGAGAGCGCGTGGCGAAAGTGGACGCACCGCTCGGCCAGGCCTTTAGCGCCGCCTCCACCGCTTTCGATTCCAGCGGCATCAATGCCGCCATGCAGCAAGCCGCGTCGGAACTGGCCCCGGGACACTGGGCCGCCGCCGTCCCGGTGCAGACCAAGGCTGCGACGGCGCTGGTGGCGATGCACGCGCAGCTCAAGAAGGCTGCGGCGGAGGCCATGGCGCGCGCGATGAAGGACGCGGAACAAAAGCAATCGATGCTGGCCGCGCAGAAGGAGCTGGGCAAGATGATGGCCGGCTCGGAGGTGGCGACGGAAAAATTCCGCCAGGACCTCGCGAATATCAGCCAGGTCGTGGAGATGCGCGAGACGGAGGCCGGCAAGAAGAACGGGGCCGCAGGCAAGGAAAAGGAGGCCCTGCCGCCGGTGTCGGAGGCGCTGTCTGCGGCGATGAAAACCGTGGAGAACCCCAACCGGCCCGACTTGAGCGTGCTGCGGCTGGGGAACACCGTTGAGGCGACGAAGAAGCTTTCCGAAAACGGCGGCTTGCGGCCGAACGAGATGGTCGCGCCCCTCGTGCCGGACAAGATCGAGGATCTCGTGGGCAAGCTCCTCGATGAGGCCGACGAAATGGCCGACAAATTCGATTCATTGACCGCCAACTCCGGACTGATCTCCGCCGACCCCGGTGAGGTCGGCAAACTCGCCGGCCGCATGAACTCGAGCGGCGCCACCTCCACCACGGGCAACAAGAAGCCGCCGACCGCCAACGTGGGCGGCATGTCCGCCACCGGGCGCCAGGGCGCGCGCTCCTACGGCAAGGTGGCCGGCAGCGAGTCGCCGAATATGCGCGGTCGCGATAAAGTGCAGGAGGGACAGTTCGCCGCGCCGGATCAGGCGGGGGTATTGAAAGAGAAGAAAACCGACGATATGCAGCCCGACACGGCCACCGGCATCGGCGGCAAACTCGTGGACGCCGAGAAGACAAAATTCAGCCTCTCGGACAAGGGCGAGTGGGACGACAAGTTTGCCGACCGGATGCAGAAACCGCAGGCCGTGAATACGATCGTCGAGCGTCAGGGCAAGCCGCTCGACCCTCGCGTGGCGGCGTTGCTCCGGGACATGAACGGCGATCAAAAGCAGCTCATCGAGCGCGCCAATGCCCTGCGCAAGGAACTCAAGAATCTTTACCTGCCGACCGACCACATGGACGATCTTATCGCCCAGTTGAACCAGAACCTGGAGAAGCTGCGCGAGAATCCGACGCCGGAGACGTTTCGCATGCACCAGGAATTGCTCGATCGCCTGCGCGCGGAAGCACGCGTCTTCAATCGCGGCCAGGCCAATTTCGAACCCAGCCTGCCGCGCCAGCAGCAGGTGCGTGGGCGCATCCTCGACGAACCGGCCAGCCCGCCCATCCCGGGGTATGAGAACGAGGTCAAGGAGTACTATCGGAGACTGGCGGCCCCATGATCCGGACGGTCGTTTTCACCGCTCTCCTCCTCGCTACCATTGCCGCGCGTTCCGCGGATCTGCCACGCGAGTTTACTGCCACCTCTGAGATCATCAAGGAGGCGCCGGCTTATCTGACGCAGGTCGTCGTGCCGGAGTCCACTTGCGCGGCGGTGAACCCGGAGGGGACGCTGCTCGTCGTGGGCCGCAAGTCCGGCGAAGACAATCATCTGGCGGTCTTCCGCCTCGATGCCGAGGGGAGACCGACCGGGGAACCCACATGGATCGCGCTGCCCAAGCCGGAGGTGATGGAAAAGCACGTGACCTATCCGCTGGGATTGCTGTTTCATCCGCGGTTGCCGCTCCTTTACGTGTGGCAGGACGTCACCGTCTTTGCCCCTTCCAAGACCCCTCCCAAGCCGGGCCAGGTGCCGGACCTCACCGCTTTCGCGGAATTCGACCACCTGCTCACTTTCTCCTACAAAGATGGGGAACTCGAACTCGTGCAAACCGGCGCGAGCGGCGTCGGCTTTCACTGCGGCTTGAACGCCGGAACGATCGGCCTGGACTACGGCGAAAAGAACCTCTTTGTCCCCAACGCGCAGGGGGAAACTTACGATGAAGCCGGCATCGGTTTCTACGCGCTGGATGACGAGGGCATTCCGGGCGACGCGCCGGAAACCGGTGGAACCCCAGGAGCGAAATCGAAAAAGAAACCGGACATGACCACGAACATTTCCAAAATTCGCAACAAGAAAGCCATCCGGGTCGTCGCGCTGCCGAAGCAGCAGCGCACGAACCATTATTTTCCGAGTGGCGCCGGTTGGTTCGCCGGGAGTGAGGCCATGCTGATGGGCGGATATTCGGGCTGCATGATGGCCGACTTCAACAATGGCAGCCTGCGGCAGACCTGGTTTGGCCTTCCCGATCGGGTGGGCCCGTGCACTCTTGTCGGGCATCCGACGCTCCCGGCGGTCTACCTTTGTTTGCAGGAGAATCTCCAACTCGCCGCGATCGCCCACGCCAACGGGTATCTCACGCTCCTGCCCCAGCTCGCCACGGTTCCCGGCGCGCATTTCGTGGGTATCCCGGTGGTCCTGACCGGCCAATCGCGCCTCGCGGTCGGGGACACGAAGTCCCTGCATCTGTTCGGCCTGCAAGCCGATGGCAAGTTCGACGGAACGGACCAGCTTCTGAAACTGCCGTGTGTCTCCGTGAAGGGGCTGGCCTACTCGGAAAAACTGAACCGGCTGTTCGTCGCGGTGGACAAAGCGGAATAATCGATGCGAAACCCTGTTTCCAGCATGCAGACCCGCGCCTCGTCGATCACCGCAAATGAGCGTCGTGTGAACTTATTTGCCAAATTCGCCTTTGGGATGGTGTTGCTCCTTTGCCTTTCGTCGCCATCTCTGCTGGCCCGGACCATGACTCTCAAGCCCGAGGCCCTGGATGCATTCGCTGCGCTCTCGGATTCCAACCCGATCAATGGGTGGGCCTGCTACAACTACGATTACACGCGGTACGGCGCCGACTCCGCGGGAGGGGGCCCCGGCGTGAGCTACCTGTTGCGTTACTCGCTCGATCAGATTCCCAAAGGGCAGCGCATCACCCATGCGGAGTGGGTCATTGCCCACAATGTGAGCAGCGCGAACGTGAACGTGTGGCGCGTGCTCGCGGACTGGGGTTTGGGTGTCTGCTACCAATACCGCGCGACCTATCCGAAAAAGCTGGAATGGTCGATGCCGGGAGCGAAGGGCAAGTCCACCGACCGCGCCACGAATCCCACCGCAACGGGACAATTCGTCAACGGCGAGTTGCTCACGGTCAACGTCACGCAGGACATTGAAATGTGGTACAATGGCGCGGCGCCGAACCGGGGCTGGCTGATCACCTTTGATAGTTTTGCGCTGATGCATTCGCCGACCCACGGCGGGCACCGCTTCAAGTGGCAGCTGACCATCACGTATGAGCCCGAATAGATTCCTCCAAATCTGCGTGTTCCTGGTGGGCGGGGCTGCCGCGCTCCAGGCCGCCCCGCCGCCGGCTCCCGTCGAGGAGCCCGCGCCCCCGCCATGGGTGCCGGGATATCGGGTGCGTTTTCCCTTGCGCCCCACCGGTGACTTCACCAACGAGAATGCCATCACCGAATCCGTCGAGGCGCGCCTACCCGCCGCCGGCTACCTGCGGGCCGACGGTTCGGACATTTGCGTGCAAACCCAGACCGGGGAACTGCTGCCTGTATCCGTGCTCTCGCACAATCCAGCCGGGGACACGCTCATCCAGTTCAAGCGCCACGGAAACGACCATGTCTACTGGGCCTATGCGGGCAATCCCACGGCGCCGCCAGCGAACGCTCCGCCCATCCAGGAAGGAATGTCGGTCGAGTTTCGCGATTGGGCGGGGGACTCACTCGCGAGTTGGGCCGATATCGTCGCCGGCTTGAAGAAGAGCACGACGGTGACCGCGAATGCCTTCACCGAAATGGTGGTCCAGAACGCGAATGTGGGCCGGCCCGACAGTAATCGCAATTTCACCGCTTCGTATCGCGGGTTCCTGCGCATTCCGGAGACCAGCACTTACAAGTTTCACGTGGGTGCGGAAGACGCGGTGTTCCTCTTCATCGATGGCAATCGCGTGTTCGACCAAAAGGGCAGTCACCGCTTTTCTGTCCGCTTTCCGGTCAATGAATGGATCGAGATGGAAATGACCGCGGGCGTGCATCCTTTCGAGATCCATCACGTCTGTGGCTCCGATGCCATCGTCTCGGCCTGCTCCTTCTATTATCGGAACGATAGCGCCGTGAAGAAGATCGGTCCCTCGTGGATTCCCGCCGAAATGTTCGCGCGGGCCACGCTGGCGGAAGCCGCCGGGATCGAGGGCAAGGATGGCGCTTCCGCCGCGACCTTCGCCTGGGGAGTGGACGACACGCTGAGCACGCCGGGCATCACCTTGCATCTGGCGCGCTTCGAGGCGCAGGGCCGCACCAAGGATCCGACGCAAATCAAATGGGACTTCGGCGACGGCACGCACGGGACGGGCCCTTCTCCTTCGCACGTCTATTTCAAGTCCGGGGAATACAAGGTCACCATGAACGCGGGCGCGGATGTGCCGCCCATCGCCCAGCGCGTTTACATGTGGACGGCTCCGTCGCCGACCAGCCCGTATTCGCTGGCGAAAGCCGTCGAGCTTTTGTCCTCGAGCGACTGGACGGATTGGGACACGCAGCGGGTCAACTCGCTCTTCGACTTCCTCACCGTGTCGGAACAGCCGAACCGCTGGCCGCTCGTGGAAAAGATCGGCCGGCATTTGCTCAACAAGCCGGACGTCGATCTAAAGCGGCGCGTCACGTTGCAAACGATCTTGATGGACGCCATGGCGGAGCAGGGCCGGGCTGATGAATCGATGCAACTCATGCAGGATGCCTTGATGGCGGCCGGCAAGCTACCTTCCCTCCAGGTGCTCGTGCTGCTCAAGGGGGCGGATATCCAGTGGAACTACCGCAAGGAATTCAAGGAAGCGTCGCAGCTTTACGAGAAGATCATCAGCGAGCATCGCGGCCTCGATAGCCCTGCCGTGCGCGAGGCGGCGATCCACTGGGGCGACCTTTACACCCAGGCGGGCGATATGGTGCAGGCCGAGGAACGCTACCGCCTGGCGAAGACCCTCGGCGGCGAGCGCTTCGCCGCCACGGGACAGACCGAAGCGATCCAGCGCGGCGCCCAGCTCCGGATCGCCGAGCAAAAACTGCGCAGTGGCGACGTGCGGGGCACGCGTCTGCTCCTCGAACGGATGGAAATGGATTTCCCGGAGCAGAAGCTCGAAGGCATGTATCGCTTCATGCGCGCGGAGACCGATCGTTTTGCGGGCCGTTACGAGCAGGCCATGCAGCACTACGAAGTCCTCCTCAAGCTGCGCCAGTGGGCCGGTTTCCGCGATCGCGCGATCCATGGGATGGCGGATTGTTATCTGCGCGGAGGAGAATTTGCGAAGTCCCTGGAGTGGTTCGACAAGCTGCGGGAATCCTTCCCGGAATACTATGAACTCAAGAAACTTGAGCCGGTCTATGCGCTGGTCAAGACGCGCGCCGAGCGCGCGGAGGCTGCGAAGAAGGCCGGGACGGGTTCAGGAGGCGAGATGTTCCGCGGCTACGCGACGGGTTTCGAGCCCGGGCAACCTCTCGGTAGTTTCTCGAAGATCGTGTTCGAGCCGGCGATGGGCATCGATGGGCCGACGGTTGGCACGGTCAAGGGCTCGCTATGCGCAGTCAGCCAGGAGCTGCTGAACGTGCAACCGGGCGGGGATTGCTGGGTGGAGTACTGGTATCGCGAGCAACTGCAAACTCGGGACGTCGCGGCCTGGTCATATGTGGGGATCGCTATGCTGGCCGGGATCGGGGAAAACGTGGCCAAAGCTCCCAGCGACTCGCTTACTCTCGGGATGGGACGCAGCTTCGGGCAATGGCGAAAAGCGGCGACGCGGATGAAGATGCCCATGGCGCAGGACGCCACGATCAGACTCAGCTTCACCAATTTTTACGGCCTGATGCGGGTTGACGGAGTGAAGATCCTGCCGGTGACCGATCGCCAGATCGATTCGCTGCGCAGTTTTATCGAAGCCTCGGAAATCGAATGAGAACCTTTCCCCTAACATCCATGCTGCCGGTCCTGTCGGCCTGCGCGGGCCTGTGCCTGGCGGCGGTTGCCGACGCCAAGGAGGTGACCTCCAACGGTCTCGGAGGCGGCCGCTGGAGCGACACCAATACCTGGCGGGGCGGCGTCGTGCCGACCGCGGAGGATGATGCCGTGATCGGAGCCCGGGACACCGTCCTCTTCGACCGCGATGACTCGGAGACGCCGACGTGCAAACAACTCATCCTCGATCCGAATTCAAACCTCGCTTTCCAGAGCGGCCTCGGGCGACGCACGCTCACCGTCAATGGCCCGATCGAGGCTTTCGGCAGCATCAAGATGCATGCGGCCGCTGCCGCGGATGAAATGGAGATCCGGCTCGCGTCGGTCGTCGCCACCGAGCGTGTGATCAAGCTTTCCCGCGGCGCATCGTTTCTGGTCCTCGGCCGCCCCGATCTGCCGGACGGCAAGCGCAATGCCGCCATCACCGTCTCCGCGCCGCCGGTCAACAAGATCATCTCGACGGGGGCGCTCACCGCCGTGGCGAAGACCGCGATCGACCTGCAAAATGCGCGCGTCGAGAACATGGTCATTTCGGTGAATGGCATCGACAACACAGGGGCGAAGCCCAACGAACGTTGTAATTTCACCGGCAACCGATTCACGGGCTTCACCACGTTGGGCTTGGGCACATGCGATACGCCGGTCATCGTGAAGAACGAGTTCGAGGCGCAGAAAGGCGCCATGATTCGGCCGTCGGCGCTGGCTATTTATAGCTGCCCGCTCGCGGACATCCGGGGGAATCGCATCGTTGGAGCCTTCGCGATCGGCATTAACATCCTGTCCACTGAGTGCAGCGCCACCGACAATTCGGTCGATGACTGCCCGCAGGGCATCGTGTGGCACACCGGCTCCGTGATGCTCAAGCACAACACCATCCGCAACTGCAAGACCGGCCTCGTCCTCCGCACCGTGACGGGCAGCGCCGAGGATACCTTCATCGACGGAGGCGATCTGCCCGTTTCCGTGGCGAGCGCGAAGGTGCAATTGACGAGTGTCGTCATCACGAATCCGCCGAAGACGCCGCTCATGGAAATGGCGCGCAGCTCCGTGGGCCTGCTCAACTGCAACATTCGCCCCGAGCAGATCAAATCGTTGCGCGAAGACGCACTCCCGAGAATCGTGAGCGAATCCGACCCCGCGGTGGAGACCCTGGAGTTCCTCGTGGTCGGTCTCAAGGGAAACGTTCCGCCGCGGACCCAGGTAGAAGTCGTAACCACCCATCCCGCGACGCCGCGCGCACCCGGGGCCGCGGACTTGAATATCCGCAATTCGCCTTCGCCGGTGCGTGCCGGCGGAATGACGGCGCTGCCGCAATCGCTCACCCCGCTGATCGTGAAATCGTGGATGATGGATGAAGAGAGCAAGGTCGTGCCGGCGCCGGAATACACGCTCAACGTCATCGAGGCTCCCGCGGAAGCCGGCGCGAAGCCCAAAATTTTGAAATCCGTCAAACTGAAGCCGGATGCAACGTGGTTCCGCGCCCAACCCAACGATCCCAAACCAACTCTGGAGGTTCAACTGCCATGATTACATCCCGCCCGTTTGCCCAATCGTCGAGAGTCAGGTCGCCGCGCAGTACGAGCCTAACCCGGTTTGTTAGCTTGCTGTGCGTGGTGTTTGCTTTTGCGCTCCCCGTGCATCTCTTCGCGCAGCGCGAGGTGCAATTTCCTCCCGCGGAGGGCAAGCCGCCACCTCCCGCGAAAGCGCCGCCCAAGACCCAGACAGGCGGTGAGGAGACCGACGTGATTCCCGATCCAGGCCCGACCATGCGCAAGACGCAGGAGCGCACGCCGCCGCCGCCCACCACGCTCACCGTGATGTACAAGGTCGAGTACGGCGAAAAACTCAAATACGTCCATCCCGACGGCACGGTCCAGGTCTTCGACCAGTGGCAGAGTTTTCCCAGCGACGCGCAGAAGCTCATCACCCTCTCCAACGAGCGTCTGGCGGATGGCAATAATTACCAATACGCCACGAAGCCGCTGTCCAGTCCCGGCTTCGATCCGGTGGACATCCCGATCCTTTACATGACGGGTGACTACGACTTCGTGCTCACCCCGGCCGAAGTGGAAAACCTGCGCAAGTATCTCAACGGCGGCGGCACGATCATCTTCAACGCCGCGCGCGGGCTCGATGAATTCGCCCTCGCCGTGGTGCGCGAGATGCGGAAGGTCTACCCGCAAAAACAGTTCATGCGCCTGCCGCTCGACCACCCGATCTTTAACTCGCGCTATCGCATTCAGCAGGTGATGACCCTGGTCAATGGCGTCCAGTTTCAGCAACCGCCGGAACTGTATTCGATGGACATCGGCACACGCGCGGCGGCGATCATGATCCCCAGCGGCCTTGGGACGGCGTGGAGCGCGGAGAAATATCACCCAGCCGGCCGGCACATCGTTGGCGAAACGGCCATCCGGCTCGGCGTGAACCTCGTCGCCTACGTTCTCGGCAGCACCGAGTACGGCCGATTCCTCGCGCAGCAGTTTCCGCAATACGAAGGACAATCGCGTCCCGGGGATGTCTTCCGTTACGCGACCGTGGTCTATCGCGGCAGTTGGGACCTCCATCCCGGCTTGCACAATAGCGTCGTGCTGGGGCTCAACGACAACACCAAGATCGACGTCGATTATACGCCGCACCGCGTCACCCTCGACGATCCGCAGCTCGGAGATTTCCCGTTGATCTTCATGAGCGGGCATTACGACTTCGAGTTGAGTCCCAAGGAAATCGAGGGATTGCGCCGCTACCTCGAACATGGCGGCATGCTCATCGCCAGCGCCGGCGCCGGATTGAAGGCCTTCGACACCGCGTTCCGCCGCGAGATCAAGAAGGCCTTCGGCAACAACGAACTCGTCAAGCTCCCGCCCACCCACCCCCTGTTCGCCTCGGGCTGGAATCCGGTGGACAAGGTCACCTACACCCCGCCCGCATTGCGCGACGACCCGGCCTTGGAATACCCGGATTTCAACTGCCTCTTCATCGATCAGCGGCCGGCGATCCTTTACACGCCTTTCGATTTCCAAAGCGCGCTCAACCGCGAGTCCAACGCCTATGCGAAAGGCATCGAATCCGCCGATGCGCTCCGCGTGGCGCTGAACCTCATCACCTACGCGCTGAGCCACTGAAACGGACCCCTACTCTCATGACAAAAAAACAACCCCCGATGAATGAATCCATCGACCAAAGGATTCAAGCCCTCCACGCCTGCCACGACGAAATGCTCGCCCAACTCGGCAAGGTCATTGTCGGCCAGCGCGAGGTGCTCGAAGAACTGCTCGTCACCATCTTTGCCGGTGGACACAACCTGCTCGAAGGCGTGCCCGGCCTGGCGAAAACGCTGATGATCAGCACGCTCGCCCGCGTGCTGTCATTGCAGTTCAAGCGCATTCAATTCACGCCCGACCTCATGCCCTCGGACATCGTCGGCACGAACATCATCGAGGAGAATCATGAGACCGGAAAGCGGGTCACGGTCTTCGTCGCCGGGCCCATCTTCAGCAACATCGTCCTCGCCGATGAAATCAACCGCACCCCGCCCAAGACCCAGGCCGCGTTGTTGCAGGCCATGCAGGAGCGCGAGGTGACCGCGGGCGGGCAGACCTACAAGCTCAAGCCGCCGTTCTTCGTGCTCGCCACGCAAAACCCGATCGATCAGGAAGGGACCTACCCGCTGCCCGAGGCGCAGAAGGATCGTTTCCTGATGAACACTTTCATCAAGTATCCGAAGCTCGAAGAGGAAGAGCATATCGTGATGCAGACGACGATGAATGAGGACGCGGACGTGAGTTCGGTGCTCGATGGTCCGACCCTCATCGCCCACCAGCAACTCGTTCGCAGCATCCCTGTCTCGGCGCACGTCACCGGATATGCGGTGGACCTGGCCCGGGCGACTCGCCCGCATGAAGCCGGCGTGCCGCCGTTCATCAAGGAGCAAGTCGGCTGGGGCGCGGGTCCGCGCGCCAGCCAGGCCCTCGTCCTCGCGGCGAAATGCCACGCCGCGCTTTCCGGCCGGGTGAATGTCTCATGCGACGATGTGCGTCACGTGGCGATGCCCGTGTTGCGTCATCGCCTTCTCGCCAGCTTCACCGCCGAGGCCGAGGGCATCACGACGGACAGCATCGTCCAGCGGCTCTTGCAGGAAGTGCGCGAACGCGCGACGTCGTAGGTTCGGCCGGTTGCCCGTTTGCTTCTCCTGTCATGCCCAACGCCCCCGGCAGTCCTTCTTCGTGGCTCGATTCCATTCGCACCGGCGCGCGCCATCTGGCGCGCCGCTTCCATCGCGAGGTCGTCGAGCGCGGCAATCCGCGCATCATTACCGAGGTGCTCGATGACCCGGATCCGCGTCGTTATCTGGACCCTGCGGTCCTGGACAAGTTCGCGCTCTCGCCGCTCATCGCGCGGCTCGTCGTGGAAGGTTTCATCAATGGGCTGCACAAGAGTCCGTTCCACGGTTTCTCCGTGGAGTTTGCCGATCACCGCGAGTACGTGGCGGGAGACGATTTGAAGTATCTCGACTGGCAGGTTTTTGCCCGCACCGACCGTTACTACATCAAGCGCTACGAGGAAGAGACCAACCTGCGCTGCTACATCCTGCTCGATCGCTCCGCTTCGATGGGCTTTGGCACCGGCGCGGTGACGAAATGGGATTACGGCTGCTTCCTCACGACCTGCCTGGCCTATCTCATGATGAAGCAACAGGACGCGGCCGGCCTCGCCCTCTTCGGCGCCAAGCCCGGGCTGATGCTGCCGCCGCGCTGCCGCGTTTCGCACTTGCGCCAGATGATCCAGGTGATGACCACGAACCCGCCGACCGGCGAGACCAATGTCGCCGCCAGCCTGCGCGCCATGGTGCGCAATCTGAAGCGCCGCGGATTGATCGTCCTCATCAGCGACCTCATCGACGATCCCACCGAGACCCTCAAGTCCATCCGGCTCCTCGGCAGCCACGGTCACGACGTGATCGTGTTCCAACTGCGTGACGCCAGCGAAGTCGAGTTTCCCTTCGACGGCGCGACCGTCTTCCGCGACCTGGAAACGGGCGAGGAACTCGAGGTGGACCCCGCCGCCGTGCGTGAAAGTTACATGCAAAATCTCGCCGAGGAAACGGAGCGCTTCCGCAAGGGGCTGCTCGAAATGGGGATAGATTACGTCCCTCTGAACACCCGCCAGCCATACGACAAGGCCTTCTCGGCCTATCTCCACCGGCGCTCCAAACTTCGCGGCTAGCCCATGTTTACCCTGCTCGCACCCATCGCGCTCGCGGCCGCCGGGCTCCTGGCCATCCCGATCATCATTCATTTGCTCAAGCCCAAGCGGGTGCGGACGATGCCGTTCAGCAGCCTGCGCTGGCTGCGCGCGTCGCAGCACAAGCTGTCGCGCCGCATCCAGTGGCACCAGGTGCTGCTCTTCCTGCTCCGCGCCGCATTTCTTTCCGCGCTGGTGCTGGCGCTGGCCAAGCCGATTTTCTCCGGCGGTGGCAGCCACCTGTTCACCGAGCGGTTCGTGATCCTCGACGTCAGCCGCAGCATGAACTATGAGCAACCCGGAGGCGAAACGCCGCTCGTTCGCGGCCGTAAAATCGCCCGTGCGCTGCTCGATCAGGGCCTGCCCGGCGACCGCGCGACCGTCCTGCTGACCGCGAACAAGACCGCCGCGCTCGGCCCTCTGGCCGAGGATCCGACGCGGTACGTCGCCCGCCTCGAGGCGGCCAGCGCGGGCCTCAGCGACACCGACCTGTCCTCCGCGCTCGCCGTGATCCGGCCCATGCTCGCCGCCCCGCGTCCGAATACGAGGGCCGAACTGGTCTTCATCACGGACAACCATCAGGGGGCATGGTCGCAAGGCGCGGTCGCGGCCTTTCAGGATGGCTTGAACGTCCCGGTATCCGTGCGCGTGATCGATGTCGGTCCGTCCGCGCCGCGCAACGCCTGGATCGCGGAGGCGCGCCCGATCGAATCCGGCGGGAAGCATTTCCTGCATGCACGCCTCGGCGCCTCCGGCAACGAACCCCTCGAACGCACCCTGCGGGTGAAACGTCTCTCCGGACTCGGCGATGTCTCGCAGAAGGTGACCATCGCACCGGGTGCCTTTGCGGAGGTGAATCTGCCGATCCCCGCCGACTATGATATCGAGGGGAAAGTCGCGGAGTTGGTCCTGGAGCCGCGCGACGCGCTGCCCGACGACGATCAATTCTGGCTGAATCTCGACGCGCGTGGCGGGATCCGTCTGCTGCTGCTCGAGCCGGAGAATACGCAGATCGAAACGCTGCAGCCTGGCTTTCACCTGCGGATGGCCCTGGAGGTACTCGCCCGGGGTGAAACGGGTGCGGTGCAGGTGACGCGCCGCACACCCGAGGCCGTCGTTGCGTCCGATTTCACGCATGCCGACGTGGTGGTGATGGCGAACGTCGCGGAACTGACCGACGACCGGTTACTCGGGCTGGAGAGCCGCATCAAGGCCGGCGCCGGATTGCTGGTGTTTCTCGGGCCGGCCGTGCAGACGTCGTTCTATAATTCCAAACTGTACAATCCGCTCCGCCCGACGGAGTGTCTGCTGCCCCTGCCGCTGCAACAGATCGCCCATGGCGAACTCGCGAGCCTCACGCGCATCGCCTGGACGCACCCGCTGCTCGCGCCGCTCTTCGATCCCACCTTTGGCGACCTGGCCCGGACGCATGCCCGGACATTTTACCGGTTCGGTGACGCGCCGCCCGGCAGCCAGAGCCAGGTGCTGGCGTGGTTCGACGATGTGGCGCCCGCGCTCGTCGAGCATAATTTCGGCGCGGGCCACGTGCTCCTTTTCAACACGACCGCCAACGACGAGTGGAGCGACCTGCCACGCCGCAACAGCTTTGTGCCCTTGCTGGATCAGGTGCTTCACCGTCTCACTCGTGCCCGGCTGAATCGAAGTTTCCATGCCGGCGAAATGGTGACGCTCGCCCTTCCGGGCGTGGGCAACAACGCGACGGCGACGATCGTCACACCGGGCGGGCGCAAGGTGTCGCCCGTGCTCCAGCAAGTGGACGGGCAAATCATCGCGCGCCTCGACACGACGGAGGAGGCGGGAGTGTATGCCCTCCGCGCCAGCGGGGACGGCGGGAGCACCGAGTCGAGCTTCGTCGTCCAGGCCGGCCGCGGCGACAGCATTGTCACCAAAGCCGATGCGGACATTTTGCGCACGTGGTGGGGCAAGGTTCCTTTCGACGTTGTGCATCCCGATCCCGCGGCGCGTCCGGACCAGGCCGTGGCCGAGGGCCGCGTGCTGCTCTGGCCGTGGCTCTTCGCCCTCGGGGCGTTGGTGCTGCTCGCTGAGATGTATTTCGTCCACCGGCTCTGTCCCGTGATGAATCCGGCCGTCACCAGTTCCACGGTTGCGCAGCACGGCATCCTGGCGCCCACTTCGAAACCGGAGGTAGTGGTATGACCATCAGTTGGATGCCGAGTCTGCCATTGTGGGCCATCGGCCTTGTCACGTTTGCGCTCCTCGCCCTGCTCGTTCACGGCTCGTTCGTGCTGGCGCAGAAGCGCCTGCCGCGCCGCTGGATCGCCACGCTCGGCCTGCTGCGGATTGCGATCGTTCTGGTCTTTGCGATTTGTCTACTGCAGCCGATTGTTTCCTTCCACCGCACGGTCCTGGAAGGCCCGCCGGTTTTCGTCCTGCTCGATACTTCGAAAAGCATGGGGATCAAGGATTCCGCCGCCCCCACCAGTCGCCTGACCGATGCGGTGCAGTGGCTGGAGTCGAGCGGTTTGCGGAATAACCTCGCGAGCCGGCCCAACGCTTTTTGGTTCGCTTTCGACGCGCACGCTCGCCCCGTGCTCCCGGCGGATTTGCCGGCGCTGGAGGCGACTGGCACGACCACGCGCTACGCGGAGAGCCTGGCCGATGCGTGGGAATTCTACCGCCAGCAACGCACCGATGGCCTGCCCGTGGTCCCCGGCGGGCGCGTCCTCCTGGTGAGCGACGGCAACGATGCCGACACCCGCGACGTGGCGGAAGTCGCGCGCCATCTCGGGCTCACGGTGGACTCCCTCGCCCCGGCGGCCGCGTCCGCCGGCGTGGACAAAGCCCGTGTCACGTTCGCCCAGGTGCAGGCGCCGCGCCGCGTCCTCCTCGGCGCGGAATCACGTTTCGCCGTCACCATGCGGCAGGACGGGCTGGCCGCAAAGCCGCTGCAACTTCAGATCAAGGAAGGCGACAAGCTCATTGCCACGCAGCCGTTCACGTTTGCGGCCGATCAGCAGGAGAAGATGGTGAGTGTGTCCTTCCATCCCGAAGAGGCGGGGCTCAAGGAATATACCATCGCCATCGAAGGGCTGCCCGCGGGAAATACCGAGAGTCCTGGCTCTCAGCATTTCAGCGTGCAGGTGGTCGGGGCGCGCAATGAAGTCCTCTTCCTCGAGGATAGCTGGCGTTGGGAATTCAAGTTCCTGCGACGGGTTTTCGAAGATGATCCCAGTTTCACGCTCACAGCGTTTTTGTCGCGGGGTGAGAACTCCTTTGTGCAGTTGTCCGAACCGGACCGCCGCACCCAGGTCAACGGATTTCCCCAGTCGCGCGCGGAACTCGCCGGATTCGATACGCTCGTTCTCGGCAGTGCCGAGCCGCGCCGCTGGCCGCGCGGCTTTGCGGATGCGGTGCGGCAGCTCGTCGAGGAGGACGGGAAATCGCTCATCGTCATCGCCGGTCCGAACCTGCGGCAGATGATGGATCAACCGGGGCTGGCCGCGCTGCTGCCGGTGGAGCTGTCGCATGAGTCGGCCACGCCGACGACCGGCCCGGTCGCCGTCCGGGTGACGGCCGAGGGCCTGGCCAGCCAATACTTTGCGGCGCCCGGCAATGCTCCCGCGGCGTTCTGGTCATCGCTTCCGGCGGTCGATCAGATTTACCCCGCGTTGCGCAAGAAGCCCGCGGCCACCGCCCTCGTCGAAGCCGCGCAACTGAGCAATTCCTACGGCAATCTGATTGTCATGGCCGAACACACGGTCGGTCGTGGCCGCGTGCTTTTCGTGGCCACGGATACCCTGTGGAAATGGCAGACGCTTTCGACCGCGACCGAAGGCCCCACGCCCTATCAGGCCTTCTGGCAGCAGGCGTTGCGCACGCTCGCGCCGATTCGCCAAAGCACCGGCAACGTGAATCTCAACCTCGAGCCCGACCGCAGCCACTACGAACCCGGCCAGACCGTCGTGCTGCGCGCGGAAATCCAATCCAGCCGCCCGCTGCCCAAGGCTCGCGTGCAGGCGCAGGTCACGCTGCCCGATGGAAAACAACTGCCGCTCGACTTTACCCCGAACGCCACCGAACCCGGCGTCCACACCGCGCGCTTCGACGCCACGATGCCGGGCCAGCACAAAGTCGCCGCGACCGTGGTCGCCGAAGATAAAGCCGCGGCGGACATGCTGATTGCCTTCGATGTCGAAGAAAGCACCGGCGAAATGGCCGGGCAGCGCATCAACGATACGAATCTTGCCCGAATCGCGCGCGACACCGGCGGGCATTCCATCAATCGCGCGGATGCCGCCACCTGGCGCGCCTTGGAAAACGTGGAAAAGGTGCCGGTCACGCGTCTCGAGACGGTGGACCTATGGAATGGCTACGCGCTCATCCTCCTCCTGAGCGCCCTGCTCGGCGCGGACTGGCTCTTACGCCTGCTGCGGGGCTTCGCCTGACTTGAGCGTCCACAGCTTTTGCTTACCTAACATCATACATCGCCCCCCATGAAATCCCTCCCCATCGCGATCGCCTTGTTCCTTGCCGTCCACGTGGTGTCCGCCGCGCCGCCGGCATTCCGTGCCACCACCGTTCCCGAAGGCTGGGCCGTCGTGCGCGGGGAGGTGGAGCTTGGCGTCGTGCGCAACGCCAGGCCCGCCACGATCCTCGAGCTCCAGACCGTCGCGCCGGTTTCCTTGCCGATGGAAGCGACCATTCGCTTCCGCGCGGTGCAAGGCGACTCGGTTACGGTCCAGCTTCTTGACGAGCCGGCGGATCCCAAGGCCGCGAAGGGTGCAAAAGTGGTCAAGCCGCTGTTATTTGGTTCCTTTCGCCCGACCTCCGCCACCCAGGCCATTGTGACCGCGCAAGCCTCGGGCGAACCGATGGCCACGGTCGGCGCCTCGTCGCGGCCCTACAGCGCACGCCAGAAAAACGGCGGGACGCTGGCCTACGAGTGGCGTTTCCCGAAGGTAAAAAACCTGTGGGACGAGGCGGACCGCAAGGAAATCGGCGCGGCCTATGCGAAGCTGGTCCCGTTCGAGGAAAAGACGTTTGTGCTGCGTTTCACCGTCACCTCCACGAGCCGCCAAATCTGGTTGGACGATCGGTTGGTGGCGGAAGCGCTGGCGAGCAGCCCCAAGGAAGCCTACGTCTCGATCCTGCTGGCCAAGTCCGCGCAGATCCTTTCCGCGGATTTCACGAAACCGGTGGATGCCGGGCGCTTTCTACCGGTGTCGCTCGCTCATTACTGTCACGCCCGGCAGGCGCAGGCCGAGAGTTCGGACGCCGCGGTGGTTTCCTTCCAGAATGTTCCCGTGCTCTTTCCGAAGATGAAGGCGGTCGAGGCTGAAAGACGCAAACTCGCCGAGAAAGGCGCCATCAATACGCGAGATCCGCTCCCAGACGCCGTCCATGTCTCGAATGTCAATCTCAGCGACTCGCTCTATCGTTATCGCACGACCAATGGCGGCGGTCCCAATGCAAACTATGTGAATGCCAACCACGCCTGGCCAGGTTCGTTCAGCGTGGATCCCGCCTCGCTCGCCTTCCGCGTGCCCTATCGCGCCTATAAGAATGCGTGGCTGCTGGCCTGGGTCGATGAGTCGCCCAACGCAGTGCCCAAGGGAGCCTTCCGCTTTTTCCGCGCCGTCGCCGGATACCCTGCCGCGACTGATTTCGAAATCACGGATGACGCGATTGCCAAAGGACTCGTGACGCGGTTGCCGGACAAGACTGCGGACGGAAAGCAGCTCTATCTCGTGCGCGTCCCGGTGAATACCGAGGATTTCTATGGCTTCCGCGACATGGCCGATCAGTTTATCGAGTTTGAACTGACGAAGCCGCTCGCGCTGGTCCGCAGTTATCCCGATCCGATTTACTATGGGTTTCATCCCGTGGGACCCGCGAGTTCCGTCCATGTGGTCGGGATCACCCTGGAGGAGGGGACTTTTGACTACGAAGTCAAACCCAGGCAGCGCGGTTTTGTCTTCGAACGACCGGAGCATCCGGCCTATGCCGTGGCGGTTACGAACACGGGTGCGCAACCCATCGCGGCGAAGGTCACTCTGCAATCGAAGAGCTACGATGGCGAAGAGCAGAAGACGGTCACGGGGAAAGTGCAAGTCGCTCCGGGCGAATCGAAGGATGCGGAATTGCAGTTCGATCTGCAAAAGCTCGGCTGGCACGAATTGAAGATCACCGTCGAAGCAGACGGGGCGATTCGCCAGAATACGCTGAGCATGGTGCTGCTGCCGCCGAATACGCGCACCTATGGCGATGCCGACAACGAGGTCCGTTTCGGGACCTGGAATCTGTGGGGACACTATACGCCGTTCGGCGTTCAAGACCCGGCCAACGAAGGGTTGGTGGCGATGCTGCGGAAAATCGGGATGCGGCGCATTGGCATCCACGAGGCATTCATCTCCTCGGAAATGGCGAAGAAATACGATTTCCTGCCGACGGGTCCGCATACGGTGATCAACGTGGTTTACCGCTGGAAAGCGGATGATGTGGAAGGCCAGAACAAGATGATCGCCGAGGAGGTGGCCGCCGCGCAAAAGCTCTGCCAGCAGGACGCCACGCCGCCCTATTTCTACGGTGGCGAGTGGCACATTGGCCGGATGGCGCAATACGCGCCATGGCCTTTTTACACCGGCGACGGTGACCGTGGCTTGAGCGAGGAAGAGCGCAAGAACGCGGAACAGCAGGTGCCGATCTTCACGGCCGTCGGCAAAGCCATTCACGAAAAATATCCGCAGGTGAGGAGATACCTGCAATGGGGTGCGCCCCTTGGGACGTCGGCTTACATGCGGGCCGGCCTCAGCAAGGATGTCGTGGACGGTTACGGCATGGATGCGCCCATGTTCGAACTCTTGCCGGAGTCTTCAAACGCGACGGGCTCGATCAATTCCCTATGGATGCTCCGCCGCGAGTCGGAGCGCCTGGGCTGGCCGAAACTGCCGATCCACTGGTGCGAAGGACCGTTCTTTCCCACGAATCCCGGCGCGCTGACGGAGACCGATCAATTGAACTACCAGGTGCGTTACCTGTTGCTCGGCATGGGTTACGGCGTTGACGGCTTCGAGGCGGGGATCGTTCCCTACGATGCGGGCAACTACTATGGCGCGGAGCACTACGGCGCTGGCCTCTTCCATCGTATCCCGCTCGAAAACCCCAAGCCCGCGGTCGCCGCCGTCGCTACGATGACGACGATGTTATGCGGCGCCGATCCGGTCGGCGGCGTGGATACGGGCAGCCTCACGACTTATTGCATGGCCTTCCATCGTGCCAAGGGCGACGCGAAGATCTTCGCACTCTGGCGCGTCACCGGAAAATCGGTGGTCCAGGTCAAGGTACGCGGCGCCGAGGCCACGCTCACGGACGCCATGGGCAATGCGACGAAAGTGCCGGTGGTCGATGGGGCCATTTCCGTGCCGCTCAGTCCGACGCCCATCTGGTTGACGGGCGTCCAGGCGATCGATGGCTTTACCCTCGGCGCCCCGGCTTACGAATCTGCGCCGGCGAAAATCACGCGCCCGCTCGCCGATATGACGGCGACGCTCTGGGCCTACGACGCCACGGAAGACAAAGCCTACGCGAATAATCACTTCTCCGTCCGTCGCGTTCCCGATCCGCAACTGACCGTGGAATTTGGAAAGGGCGAGGTTGATCATCCCGACGCTGCCGCCGTGACTCTCCCCGTTGAGCCGGGCGATCGCCCGCTCGCGACGAGGTATGGAGCGATCAAGCCCAGGAAGCCCGTCCTGATTCCCGGCAAAGCTTCGGCGCTCGGCATTTACGTGAAGGGCAACTCTTCGTGGGGCCGCGTCATCTATCAGCTCCGCGATGCCAAGGGGGAGATCTGGACTTCGACCGGCACCAAGGATGACTGGAACTGCGACGACTCGCATGGCTGGTCGTCCGTGAGCTTTGACGGCTGGCGCTACATGCGTTTCCCGTTGCCCGGCACGCAACCCTACGACACCGCCCGTGAACTCGAGACCACCTGGTGGGGTTCGCGTGATGGCGACGGCATCGTGGACCTGCCGTTGACGCTGGAGAAAATCATCGTCGAGGCGCGCAACGAAGTGCCCTGTCTCGGTGAAATGAAACTCGTGCCGGAGCGCAGTTACAAGCTGTCGCAACTCGTGGCCGAGTACGACACCGAAGAAAATGCCACTCCCTCGGTCATTGTGCGAGGCAGACTGCGCATGCCGCTGCCGTTGTGGAGCGGTCCGGCCGAGAATCTCTTCGCCAAACTCAACGCCGAGGGAACCGCCGCGCCACCGGAACTGCACGAGTTCACCGAACCCACGCACTTCAATGACGGCCGCCGCATGGCCGTCCACTTCGATGAAGCTGCGGGACTGAAGTACAATCTCTATCTCTCCATCTATCCCGATGGACGTGGCGCGGATCTGGTCAAGGCCGCCGTTAAATCCGGCGATGTGGTCGCCGGCTTCAAACCCGAAGTGCCGTTGTATCTCTTCCTGACCAGCGTCGGGGCCGACAAGAAGGAATCGAAGCCCTCCAAGCCCCTCAAGCTAATCACGCACGACAACTTCGCCGAGAAATGAAAACCATTCGTCTGGTTGCCTCTCTGCTCTTCGTTGCCTCCGGCCTCCTTGCGCAGGAGGCAACGCTGCCAGCGCCGGTGCGTATTGAAACCGGTGTTAGCGGCCACATTCATCCGGCCTTGTGTCTCACGAAGAAGGGCACGCTCGTCGCCATGTTCTGCAAGAGCGAGTATCAGCCTTATCTCATGACCCGCTCGACGAATGGGGGCAAATCATGGTCGCCGCCCGCGCTCTTTCCTCCCACCGCCAAGACAGCCATTTACCCCGGTTCCCTGACAACGCTCGCCGATGGGCGTTTGGTCCATGCCTGGAACGTGTGGTTTGCTCCGGAGGAAAAAGTGAAGTCGCGCTTCGTCGCCTTCTCCATCAGCAGTGATGATGGCCTCACCTGGAGCGAGCCCCGGAATCTCCAGAAAAACGCCGACCCTAAAATTCATAGCGTCATTCGGCACCCGATCGTCGAATTGTCGCCGACGGCGTGGCTCTTCCCACTCATCGACCGAACGATTCTCTACAATCCGGAGACGGGAGAGGAGACTCCCTTTAGCGACTGCAGCGCAACTCATGGCCCCGTTCCCATCGTTCGCACAGCGGACGGTGCACTCATCAACGGCAACGGAAAACGCTCCACCGACAGAGGCAAGACGTGGCAGGAGATCAAGCCGTTTCCCGATATTTTCAGCCAGGGTTGGCGTCACGAGATGATCGCCCTGAAAAATGGCTGGTTGCTCGCTTCGCAGATTCCAGGTCCCGGGGTTGGCGGCGAAAAGATCGAATTCATCGTCTCTCGTGATGGCGGAAAGTCCTGGGACATGGAGCACCCGGTGGAGTTCTACAACCCGGGCCGGCCAATCGGTGGGAGGGCGTGCCCTCGCACCGTCGAGCTCGATGATCAAACGCTTGGAACGATCTTTTACGATACGGATGAGAAGCAACCCGGCGGCTCCGGGGTCTTTTTCAGATCCATGCCGTCCGCGAAGTTGAAACCTTGAAATGGATTCCGCGATGAAAACCAGCCTGAGTCTCTGCCCTATGATTCTGTCCCGCCTCCCGCGCTTTGCGCTCGCCGTCCTTCTCCTTTCAACCGCCGCCGCGAGGGCCCAGACGCCTTCCAACGCTTCCGTCGCGTTGCCTCCCATCCAATCAGCGGTCAGCGACGCGCAGGGGCGCATCGTCGTCAACGGGAAGCCCTTCTTTCCCATTCTGCTCTACGACGTTCCGACTGACGCAGAATCGTTCAAGAAGTTTCACGACCATGGGTTCAACATGGTGACTGTCTCGAAGGCGGAGGATGCGGAAGCTGCCCGGGCGGCCGGTTTGTACAGCGCCGCGCATGGGAGGAAGATCGATAACTTCGACAGCATTCTCCTCGGGATCGGGATGGACAGCCCCGTCATCAATCTGAAGCCGCCGCTTATCGACAACCTCAAGGCGGACCTGGAGAAAACTCGGACGGCGTTTCCGAATCGTCCGGTGATGCACGCGATCGGCTACTGGCTGGGCGAGCCAGCGGGCGTTGTCGCCAATACCCTGCCGCCGCCGGAAAAATACGAGACGGTCGTCCAAACCATCGACGTGGCGGCTCCCTACCTTTACCCAGTGCCGTATCAGCCCATCCGGAGTGTGGGCGACGCGGTCGGCCGTGCGTCCGCCGCGTCCGGGGGCAAAAAGCCGCTCCTGCCCATCCTGCAAATCTTCGCGTGGACCGCCACCGACCGCTATCCGACCGCTGCGGAGTTGAAGTGCATGGTTTATCTTTCGCTGATCCACGGAGCCCGCGGGATCGGCTTCTATTCCTACAATCATGTCGCCGGCAAAAAGGGGGTCACGTTTGCCGACGATCAGCCCGCGCTCTGGAACTCCCTCAAGGAAGTGAATTCTGAACTCGCCCACATCGGCCCGTTCCTGATCGAGTCAACACCCGATGCCTCGGTGACTCTCAACGACGCGCCGGCCGGCGTTGACCTCCGCGCGGCGAAGCGTGGCGATGCCCACCTGATCCTTCTCGCCAATCCCACGGAAACCGCCACGGAGGTCACCCTCAAATTCGCATCCACGCCTGAGGGCGCCTTGAAATCAGTGGGGCCAGGCGTCGAGGTCGCTATTCATGGCGGTACTGCGAAAGTGAAGCTGGAAGCCAACGGAACCGCGGCGTTTCAGAACTGATCACCGACCTCCCGATCCCTTGTGATTTTCCCCAGCCATTAAGAAAATTCTGCCTATGTCCTCCCCCACACGCCGCCGCTTCCTCCAGACCCTCGCCACCGCCCCGCTGCTCCCGCTGCTGACGGGATCGGTCGCATCGGCCGTCGCCGAACCCGCCTTTGGCCAGGGGCAGTTCAAACTCGGTACCGTGACGTACAATCTCGCGAAGGATTGGGACGTCCCCATGATCATCAAGAATTTGGAAGCGACTGGCTTCGAAGCCGTGGAATTGCGCACGGGCCACAAGCACGGCGTCGAGCCTGGGATCGATGCCTCGACGCGAGCCGACGTAAAAAAGCGTTTCGCCGACTCGAAGGTGCGCCTGCTGTCGTTGGGTTCGACCTGCGAATTCCATTCGCCCGACCCCGCCGTTGTCCGCAAGAATATCGAAGACTGCCGCGGCTTTCTCCAACTTGCGCACGAACTCGGCTGCCTCGGAGTGAAGGTGCGTCCCAATGGCATTCCCAAGGAAGTCCCGGAAGAAAAGACCATCGCCCAGATCGGCGCTTCGTTGCGCGAATGCGGGAAGATCGGCGCCGATCTCGGGGTCGAGATCTGGGTGGAAGTCCATGGCAAGGATTCGCAGCACCCGCCGCGCTGCGCGGGAATGATGCAGGCCGCCGACCACCCGAGCGTCGGGATCTGCTGGAACTCGAATCCGACCGACACGATGGGCGGCACCTCGATCAAACCCGCCTTCGATCTCCTCAAGCCGTGGCTGCGGAACTGCCATATCAACGAGCTATGGAGCGACTACCCGTGGCGCGAATTCTTCGGACTCCTGCGTGCAGCCAACTATCAACGTTACACCCTGGCCGAGATTCCGGAGACGACCGACCCATTGCGCCTGATGAAATACTACAAGGGCCTGTGGCGCGCGTGGCAGACGTGATCGGCGAGATCGGCGAGATCAGCGAGATCGGCGAGATCGGCGAGATCGGCGAGATCAGCGAGATCGGCGAGATCGGCGAGATCAGCGGGATCGGCGAGATCAGCGGGATCGCGCGGGCAAACGCCAACGGCGTTTAAGCATCCAGCCCAGGGTTGCGAGGAACGAGCTACCCTGGGAATACGACCAGAATGTCCCCAACTCTGAAGGAGTTGAACCGATCAGCGCCACGATCGGCATTCAGGTTTTTCGATCCCGTCGTTTGATCAAGTATTGGGCGAAAGAAATGAGCCCGGAGAATCGGAATCCCGGATCGACGTAATGCTCGATGACGTAGAACGCAAAATAATAGAACCGGCAGAAGCTCCACACCGCGATCGCCAGGAGCGCGGCCTGCCGCAGCGTCGGTGTATCTATGATGAGCAGAAGCGACGCGAGCATCCCCATGAAAAGGAAGAGGAAGCCTTTGAGTTTGATGATCCTTGGGTTTGTGAGGTCGCTCATGGGTACCCGTTCTATCGCGTGCGATGCAGGGAAAAAAGCTCAGGCGCCGGCAACTTGGTCCAGTGACGACTTTTGGAGCGGCGCCTGCGGCGGCGTGGTGCGAAGCTCCGCGCCTGGAAGATGGAGGTCCTTCGCTCCGCAACGCTCAGGATGACATTTTATTTCGAACCTTCCGCGGAGCCGTATTGGGGCGGCGCTCGATCTTGGTTCGTCTACTTTTCCACCGGTTGCCACGGCACCGCGCCACCGCGCTGAACCTGCTTTCGCAAGACGCCGCTCAGACGTCCGAATGCACTTTTCTCACTCTTCGCGAGATCGTTGGCTTCCTGCGGATCGTCCTTGAGATTGTAGAGTTCGATCGGTGCGAAGGGGCTGTCCTGGACGAGTTTCCAATCACCCTGCAAAAGCGCCTCAATCGTCTTGCCCTGATACGCGAAGCCGCCTTCGCGCCGCACGAAGTAGAGATCGCGCGGGGGTGCGGACTGGTCTTCGCCGCGGAGGGTGGGGAGGAAGCTGAGGCCGTCGATGCCGGTTGGCGCGGGAACTCCGGCGGCTTCGAGCGCGGTGGGGAAGAGATCCATGGAAAGCGCGATCCGGTCGCGATGTGTGCCCGGGGCGATACGGCCCGGCCAGCGCGCAGCGAAAGGAACGCGCAGACCGCCTTCGTACATGTGGGTCTTGCCGCCGCGCCACGGCCCATTGTTCGCTCCATTGGCGAGAACGCCCCCGTTGTCGGACGTGAAGACGACGAGCGTGTTTTCGGCCAGGCCGGTTTTGTCGAGGACCGCGAGGACCTGGCCGATGCCGGCGTCGAGGTGCTCGATGAGGGCGACGAGTTTCGTGCGGTTGGCGGGCAGGCCGGGCTCGCGCTGCTGGACGCGCGCCAGCGCCTCGGGCGGAGGCTGGACGGGATCGTGCGGCGCGTTGTAGGCCAGGTAGAGGAAGAAGGGCGCGGCCGCTTTGCTGCGATCTTCGAGGTAGCGGCAGGCCCAGTCGGTGAAGAGATCGGTCGCGTGGCCTTCGGGCGTGATGACTTCCGCATTGTGCCGCATGAAGTTTTGTCCGTGCCGGAGATGCGTCCAGTAGTCATCCATCATGTCGCCGAGGAAGCCGTGGAATTCGTTGAAGCCGCGCTCATTCGGAAGGTTCGGCGACGTGATGCCGAGATGCCATTTGCCGACGATGGCCGAGTGATAGCCGGCGGGTTGGAGAAACTTGGGCAGCAGGACAGCGCCGGGAGCAAGATAGCCCCAGGAGTTGTTGGGCTCCTCCTCGCGAATGACGCCGGGAACGCCGACGCGATCGGGATAACATCCCGTGAGCAACGCCGCGCGCGTGGGAGAACAGACGCAGCTATTGGCGTAGAAGTTATCGAGCGTCACGCCTTCGCGGCAGATGCGGTCGATATTCGGCGTGCGGATATCCTTTGTCCCAAAGGCACTATACTCGCCGCGCCCGAGATCGTCGGCGAGGATGATGAGGATATTCGGCGGCTTGCTGGAATCGGCGGCGCTGGCGCCAGCGACGCATGACAGGAGGGCGAGGCAAAGAGCGGGGAGCAGGCGGGAGGTGGGCATACTACTTTTTGATGGGGATCACTTCTCCACTGGAGTCCACGTGCACGACAACGCGCTGCCCCTGGATCACCGAGAATTTGTCTTCGATCAGGTCGAGGTTGGGCGGTGAGGTGTCGGTGAGCCCGGCGGTGTAGGTGTAGCCCATCGGCTCCCCCGGGGCGAAGGGGGAGACGAAGACCGTGGCGTTGGCAATGTAATCGGGGACGAGCGCTTCCAGTTTTGGTGGAAATTTTCCAATGTTGTCCACGGCGTAGAGCCGGCAACCCGTGGCGATTAGTTTGGCGTTGCTCAAGGACTTGGCGGCTTTTTCTTTTTCCTGCGCTTTGCCAAACACTGGCATGGCCACGCCCGCGGCGATGGCGGCGGGCACGATGACCAGCGGCGCAATGAGTTGGCCGGCTCCCACGGTGCCTTTGCTCACGGCCAGCCAGCCGTTTTCGACGTGTCCCGTCACCGAGTAGCTGGCGCCGGCCTTCTTATCACCCCAGACCTTTTGCAGCATCGCCACCTGATCCGGCGTCATGCCGGGTTGGTGCTTCATGAACTCCCCCTGGTATCGATTCCAGGTGTCCGCAAACCGGCGCGTGACGATTTGGAACCCGTTGCCGGCTTCCGGCAGTCCCTTCGAAAGCGTGGCGAATTCCGGAGTGGATTTGAAGCCCTTGCCATCGGCTTGGGCGGCGACCAAATCGCGGACGAGTTTGTCGTCCGTCGCGAGGACGAGGTACTCGCCCCACTGCGCCGCGGTGCCGCGCACTTCCATCTGCGGCAGAGCCGGCATGGCCATCGTGCGCATCCGCAGGTTCGGCTCATCGACCCGGATGAGATTCGGCAAGGGCCCGACCGCCTTGTCGATCAGTTGGAAAATGCGGTCATTTTTCACCTGGAAGATCAGCGCGAGACGCGGAGTCGGGATGGATTCGGTCTTCTCTCCGATCGGCACGGCAATCGGCTTGTCGGGGTCCAGGGTCACGATGGCCCCCATTCCGCCGCCCAGCGATTGGAGCAATTCGTCGAGGGACATCCCGAAGGCTGCGGTGAATTGCAGCAGCGCTTGATTCATGCCCTGCTTCGCCTCCGCGCTGCCGGATTGTTGCAACTCCTCCTCGATCGTTCCGATGAGTTGCGCCAGGTCCACGTCCGCAAATCCCGCGGCGGCCGTGTCGGTGGGAAGAAGATCGAGCGCGGTCAGCGGATGGGGCGCCTTGCCGAGCAGGGACCACATGAACCCGCTTCCCTTGCCGGGATAGTGATGGACGAAAAGCTTGTTGCGATACACGCCGCGCTCGAGCGCAAATGAGCTGGCGCCGAACCCCGTGACATCCTCGAGCCCGCTCTTCTTCACGAGATTGGTCGCGATGTCGAAGGCGTGCATGATTTGTTCCACCGACGTTGGGTCCTTTTCGCCGGCGGCTGTCCGCGCGAGGTCGCGCCACTGGACCAGTTGCCCGGAGAGCGCGCCCAGCCATTGCTCGGTGCTGAGGTAGAGGTAGAGCGATCCGCCCCGGTCCAGTCGCGCTGCGACGGCGTCGAAGCTATTCGCCTCGGCAGAGGCGAGCGGGGCAGGCGGGGCAGCGGCCCTGGCCGGGGAAGTGGGCGTGGATGGCGCTATCGCCGGGGGTGCTGCCTCGGCCACTTCGTCCTTTTTTTTGCACCCGGCCAGGGGAAGAAACCCCAGGACACAAACCGTCGCGGTGAACCTGGCAAGAGCGGGCCGTCTCATCATGCGCCGGATCGTGTCCGGTGGGGCAGGGGATACAAGCCGATTTGCTAATCGGCGGGTTTACCGGCCGCGCCATTCCCTTTCACGCTTTTCGCCCACGCGTCCCATTGAGCGCCGAGACCTTTGACGATCTCCGGATGTTGCTCCGCCACGTTGGTCGTTTCCGTTCCGTCGCGGGCCAGATCGTAGAGTTCCCACGGCGAAGTTTCGTCGGGCGAGATCACTTTCCAATCGCCAAGGCGCAGCACCCGATGCAGCGGAGCACGCCAGGCGAGCGGGCCGCGGGGCGGCAGCGCCTCGCCGCGGAAGATCGGCGAGAGGCTTCGGCCATCGAGCGACAGGAGCTTGCGGCCGTCGAGTTCGCCTGGGTACGTGGCACCGGCCACATCGATCAATGTGGGCAGCAGGTCGATCACATGGCCGATGTCGTTCACGATCGCACCGCGCGCCGCGATCCCCCTGGGCCAGTGCGCGATGAGCGGCGTCCGAATCCCGCCTTCGTAGCCCGTGGCCTTGGTCGCGCGGAAGGGCGTGTTGCTCGTCATCGCCCACGCCAGACCATACGCCGCGAAAGTGTCCGCCGGGCCGGGCAGGACATCCGGACCGCTCCCGGGGCGCATCGGCTGGCCATCGAGCCGCCAGGTGGGATGGGTGGCGGCAAGGTCGGAGCTAAAGCTGCGCGCCGTCGGTTCCACTCCACCGTCAGGAGCCGCGCCGTTGTCGGAAAGGAACAGTACCAGGGTGTTGTCCAGTTGTCCGGCGCGCCTCAGCACATCGAGCACGCGACCGGTGCCGCGATCGATGGAAGTGACCATCGCCGCGTAGACCGCCATGCGCTCCGCCTGCCAGTCCTTGAAGGAGTCACTGGCCCACGGGTGAACGCCGGTGGGTCGCGGCGGGAGATTCCACGACGCGGGCACGAGGCCATTCGCCCGCTGGAATTTCAGCCGTTCCTCGCGCCATTCATCCCAGCCCCGCTCCCTGTAACGGGCGCGATGCGGCGCGATGTCCGCCTCCCGGGCGTGGAGCGGCCAGTGGGGCGCGGTGGGGGCGAGATAGAGGAAGAAAGGCGCGGGCTTCCCGTCACTCCCCGGCCTGGCCAGGGCCTCCTGCAAGAAATCCACCGCGTAGTCCATGAAGGCGTCCGTGACGTAAAAATCCCCCTCGGGAAACTTCCAGCGCGTCTCGTCGAGATAGAATGGATTCAGGAGCACCTCATTGAAGTAGCTGATCCTGCCCGCGCACATCGGGCCGAAGAAGCGGTCGAATCCGTGCCGTGCCGGCAACTCACGCTCCTGCCACTTTCCGATCATCAGCGTGCGATAGCCGGCGCGTTGGAGCACCTGGCCGAGACCGGCGCAGTGCGCGAAATCGGTCGCCTCGTTCCACTTGGTGCCCGTATGGCCCACGCGTTGCGCGTAGAGGCCGGTCAGCAGCGAGACGCGCGATGGCCCGCACACGGCATTGTTGTAAAACTGCGTGAAACGCACCCCGCCCTTCGCGAGTGAGTCGATGTTCGGCGTGGGAATCTCACCCCCGTAGCAGCCGATGTCCGACCATCCCAGATCGTCGGCAAGAATGAGGACAATGTTCGGGCGCTGCTCCGCCGCCAGGGATGCCGTGTGAACGATGCACAACAGCCCAAGAATGGCAGCGAATATGGGCGCGCGATGGTGGGTCGCTGGGGATGGCTTCCGGGGGGCGGACACCTTGCTGTGCATCCGCGTATCACACGTCGCCCCGCCGCCGGACGCAAGCGAAGATGACTACGGGTCTCTGGTCCCGCCCCTCAACCCCACTTTGGCAGGAGGAACCGGACGGTCCACGAATCCTGCTTCGGGTAGCTGACGAAATCCGCGAGGCATTTCGGACCGAGTTCCGGCACTTCACACTGCTCGCCGGTGGAAAATTTGTGCCGCGTTTTCTTGGGAAATACGGCGTCGAAATAATAGCCGTAGCCGCCATCGAACACATCGACGCAGGTAACTTGATGCGCCTTGCCCTTGATCAGGAGGCTTACGGGTTGATTGACCAGCGGAAGTTTCACTGAGGAGAGAATACCCGGGAACGGCAAATAGGCAATGGGTGTAAATGCGACTTGATTTGGTGACGTTTCCGCCGCGAATCGCCCCCTTCCCGGGAGGTTGCAAATGGACTTTTCCAAGACCGGCCACCCGTGCCAGAATTTTCCTTCATGAAAACTCTCCTCCCGATCCTCACCACGCTCCTCCTCACTGCGTTCGCTTCTGCCAAGGAAGGCTGGTTGGATGATTTCGAAAAGGCCAAGACGCAGGCCAAATCCGAGAACAAGAAGATCCTCCTCGACTTTACCGGTTCGGACTGGTGCGGCTGGTGCAAGAAGCTGGAGGCGGAGGTCTTCAGTCAGCAGGCCTGGAAGGACTACGCGGCCAAGCATCTCGTTCTCGTCGAACTCGATTTTCCGCGGGGCTTCCAACTCGCCCCGGAGACGAAAAAGCAAAACGATCAATTGGCCCAGAAGTTCAAGATCCAAGGCTATCCGACCATCGTCATTACCAGTGCCAGCGGCCTCAAGAAGGGCGAGCTCGGCTATACGGCGGGAGGGCCGGAAGCCTTCATCAAGGCACTCGAAAAGGCGAGGTAGTTCGCGACACGACGCGGGGGCGCGGCTCCGCTCGGTGGCCATTTATAGGGGCGGGGAATTACGCAAATCACCGCTTCGCATGAGGCTGAAGTGGACGCACTTTTTGTTGCGGATAACCATTGCCGCGGGAATCTGAGCGGGTAAGGTTTCGGCCCTTTTTCCAATGGCAATCGATCATCCCATTCCCGGCCAGCGCTGGGTCAGCGACAGCGAGCCCGAACTGGGCCTCGGCATGATCCTCAAGGCCGAGTTCAATCGTGTGGAAGTCTTCTTCCCGGCGGCGAACGAACACCGGCAGTACGCGCTGAAATCCGCTCCGCTCCGCCGGGTGCGTTTCGGCGAGGGCGACCGGATCAAGACCCACGAAGGCACTGATCTCGTGGTGGTGACCGTGGAAGATCGGGCGGGGTTGCTCGTCTATCACACGGAAAGCCGCGATGTGGCGGAAGCCGAGTTGTCGGACACGATCAGCTTCAGCAAGCCGGAGGACCGATTGCTCGCCGGCCAGGTCGATGACCTCGCGACCTTCGATCTGCGGGTCGAGGCGCTGCAACGCCGCAGCCGAAATCGGCAGTCACCCGCGCGGGGATTCGCGGGTGGCCGCGTGGACCTGATCGCGCACCAGATGTCCATCGCCAGCGAGGTCGCCGCGCGGCTCGTGCCGCGGGTGCTCCTCGCGGATGAAGTCGGCCTCGGCAAGACCATCGAGGCGGGATTGATCCTCCATCGTTTGCACCTCACGGGCCGCGCCGGGAGGATACTCATTCTCGTTCCCGAGCCGCTGATTCATCAGTGGTTTGTCGAGATGCTGCGCCGCTTCAATCTCCTCTTCAGCATCTTCGACGAGGAGCGGTGCGCCTCGATCGAGGCCCACGAACCTGGGACGAACCCGTTTCTCGACAGCCAGCTCATCATCTGCAGCACGGCGTTCCTCGTCGATCATCCCGCGCGCGCGGGCCAGGTCCGTGAGGCTGGCTGGGATCTGCTCGTGGTGGACGAGGCGCATCACCTCGCGTGGAGTCCCGCGGCGCCCAGCGCGCAATACGAGATGGTCGAATCGCTCGCGCACCAGACGCGTGGCTTGCTCCTGCTCACGGCGACGCCGCAGCAACTGGGACCGGAAGGTCATTTCGCGCGCCTGCGGCTGCTGGACCCCGATCGCTATCAGAGCCTCGAACGCTTCCTGGAAGAGGCCGAACACTACGAGCAGGTGGCGCGTGCGATCGACCGGCTGATCGACGGAAAACCCCTTGCGGCGCCGGATCGCGAGATCTTCGGCCAGAAGTCCTCGCGCATTCGGAGTCGCTGTGAGGAGTTGCTGGCGGGCGACGAGCGCGCACGTTCCCGGCTCGTGGCTGATTTGCTCGATGAGTTCGGCACCGGCCGCGTGATGTTCCGCAATACGCGGGCCGCGTTGTCGGGTTTTCCGGAGCGCCAGGCTCTGCTGGTGCCCCTGGATTTGGACAAGGCGAAGGACAGCGTCGCGGCCAGGGTCAAATGGCTGGTCGCGCTCTTGAAGGAACTCGACACGCAGAAGGTCCTGCTCATCTGCCGGACACGGGAACTCGTCGAAGATATTTCCGCGCGCCTCCAGCGCGAAGTGAACGTCGCGGTCGGTCTCTTTCACGAGGACTTGACGCTGCTGCAACGCGACCGGAACGCCGCGTTCTTTGCCGAGGAAGAGGGTGCCCGTATCCTCCTCTGCTCGGAGATCGGGAGCGAAGGGCGCAACTTCCAATTCGCGCACCATCTGGTGCTCTTTGATCTGCCGGACGACCCGGAGTTGCTCGAGCAACGCATCGGCCGCCTCGACCGCATCGGGCAAAGCGCCACGATCAGGATCCATGTGCCCTACGTGCCGGGCACCGAATCAGAGGTGCTGGCCCGGTGGTATCACGAGGGCCTGAACGCGTTTGAAAAGAATCCCCACGGCGCGGGCGAGATCATGCGGGCCGTGGAAAAGGAACTCTCCGCGCTCCGGCAGAAGTTCTCCGCGCCCAAACTGGAGAAACTGCTCCCGAAGACGCGCGACCTGCGCGGCAAGGTCGCGAAGAAGCTCGAGCGTGGCCACGATCGCCTGCTGGAGTTGAACTCCTGCAAACCGGGGCAGGCGGAAGAGTTGACGCGGCAAATCCGTGCCCTCGATGCCGATGAGAAATTCGAGGAGTTCCTCATCCGGCTCCTCGATCATTTCGGCGTGCAGGTCGAGGATCATGGCACGCGGAGCTATATCCTCCGCCCCGGGCATCTCATTACCGACGCCTTTCCCGCGGTGCCGGAGGAAGGGATGACGGTGACCTTCGATCGCGCCCGGGCGCTCAGCCGGGAGGACCTCGGGTTCATGAGTGGCGACCACCCGATGGTGCGCGCTGCGTGGGATCTGCTGCTCGGCGCCGAGTCGGGCAATGCCTCCTTCGGCGTCTGGAAATCTCCGGGCACGGAGGCGATCCTGCTCGAGATTCATGCCGTCGTGGAATGCGTGGCCCCCGCGGCCTTGCATGCCGATCGATTTCTTCCGGCCACACCCATTCGCGTGGTCGTGGATCATGCGCTGGCCGAGCACACCGAGAGTGAAGCACTGCTCTCGGCTCGATTTGAGAAAGGCGATATCTTCCGATTGCTCGACCGCGGGGTGGTCAAGAAGAAGCTCCTTCCCGCGATGATCGAGAAGGCGCAGGCCCTGGCCACGGACCGGATGCAGCGCCTCATCGAAGCCGCGAGCACCGCGATGACGATCCAACTGCGCGGCGAGATCGAACGCCTCGAGGACTTGCGGCAGATCAACGACCACGTTCGCCCGGAGGAGATCACGGCTGCCCGCCAGCAGCAGACGGACCTCCACACCGCCATCGCTTCCGCCCATCTTCGTCTCGACGCGGTGAGGCTGATTTTCCGCATCCCCGAGGGCGTGTGAGCGGGGGAAGTAAGCAGTGCTCAGTTCTCAGTGCTCAGTTTTCTCAAGCCACACGCATTCGCAGTCGGACTCTGAATACTGAGCACTGAATGAATACTGAGCACTGAGCACTTCCCCTCCGTTACCACCCGAGCAACCACGTGACCTGCTCCAGCGCTCGCACTCTCGTCGCCGGGTAGCGGGCGTCGCCATCGATCACGGCCTCCACTACCGCACGTTTGCCTGCATCCGGTACGAGGAACAGGATTTGCCGGGACGAGTTGATCAGCGGCAAGGTCATGGTGATGCGCTGCGGCGGCGGCTTGGGGCCGATCACGGGCAGAACATTCCGGCTTTTTTCATCCAGGGCCGCTGAATCGGGAAAGAGCGAGGCGATATGACCGTCCTCGCCCAGGCCGAGCAGCAATAGATCGTGGACGTAGCGTTCTTCGCCAAGTCGGGCCGCGACAGCGGCGAGCTTGGCCTCGTACTCTTGCGCGGCGGCAGCAGGATCAATTTCACCGCGGATCCGGAAGACATTGCCATCGGGAATGCCCATGGGATCGATGAGCGATTCGCGGGCGATCCGGAAATTGGATTCGGCATCGACGGGGGGAACGCAGCGCTCGTCTCCGAAGGTAAGCTGCAGCTTGTTCCAGGGCAGGTCCCCAGCTTCGGCAACCAGCGCGTCGTTGACGGCCCGGGGCGAACGGCCGCCGGTCAGCCCGAGCCGGAACAGACCCCGCTTTTCGAGCGTTTCGCGGGCGTGGGCCAGAATGAGCCGGGCTCCCTCCTGGGCGAAATCCGTGGAATGAATAATACGCGAGATCACATCAATTTGCAGGGCAGGGAGAAGAGCAGGGACGCGGCGCCGGCACGAAAGACATCGAGTTCGAGCAGCGTGAGGGAAGCCTTTCGGATGTGGATCGCATTGTTCGTCGGAAGTCCGAGCAGGTGCGCGGCAAGCTGGGAGAAATCGGGCTCGTGACCGACGAGCATGACGCTGCTCTGGCCGCGATAGGCGCGCAATTCCTCGAGGGCCGCATGCGGATTCATGCCGCAGGCGAGCCAGGGCGCGATGAGCAGTTCCGCGCGCAAGGTTGTGGAAACGATCTGCGCGGTCTCATGCGCCCGGCGCACGGGACTGCTGAGCACCAGCGAGAGTTGCATGTCGTGCGCCTCGCAAAACCGCGCGACCTTTTGCGCCTGGTCCTGTCCCTTCTCGGACAGAGTGCGGGCGCTATCGCTCGCGGCAGGGGTGTCGGCGTCGGCATGGCGCAGCAAGTAAAGGAGCATTTCAAGAAGTGGGGCGTTTGAAAATCATCAGGATCGAGCCCGTGAGACCGTACCTTTGGTTTCCGATCGGGATCGCCGAAACGAGTTCCCATTCTTTCTCGGCCAATTCTGCAAGCTTGCGTTCCATCTCGTCACGGTCGACGACGCTACGGAAAAAGCCGCCCACTTGAAAGCTCACAGTTAGATATTGCCATCGCGTCGCCATTGGGCCGGTGATCACATCACCAACCCGCCGTCGACTGTCAGCACCTGCCCGGTGATGTATTTTGCCTCGGCACTCGCGAGGAAGGCGACGGCGGAGGCGATGTCGTCCGGTTCGCCGAATCGCCCCAGTGGAATCTGCCCGACGACCCCGGTCTTCAGCGCCTCGGGCAACCCCTCGGTCATGTCGGTGGTCACGAAACCGGGTGCGACTGCGTTGCTGGTAATGCCGCGGCTGGCCAGTTCACGCGCGATCACCTTGGTCAGGCCGATGAGACCGGCCTTGCTCGCCGCATAGTTGGCCTGGCCGGCATTGCCCATGATGCCCGCGACGCTGGCGATATTGATGATGCGCCCGCTGCGTTGCTTGATCATCGGGCGCTCGACCGCCTGGATGAAATTGAAGGCGCCCTTGAGGTTCGTATCGAGGACCACGTCCCAATCCGCCTCGCTCATGCGCATGGATAGTCCGTCGCGAGTCAGCCCGGCATTGTTCACCAGAATGTCCACCCGGGAAAAATCAGCGAGGATCTGTTCGGCCAGCTTCTTCACTGCCGCGTGGTCGGCCACGTCCACCGCATAAGCCTTGGCCAGGCCTGCGTAGGAAGCGTTGATCTCCTCCGCCGTGCGGTTGGCATTCATTTCGGTGCGGCTCACGACGGCGACTCTCGCACCCTCGCCGGCGAGCCGCATGGCGATGGCATGGCCGATTCCTCGGCCGGCTCCGGTGACGATGGCGACTTGATTTCCGAATCTCATAGGGGCGGGGAGTGTGGAAAGGCTGCACGGAACCTGTCGAGCGATTATTCGGAATACGGGAGTCCGGTTTCTAGTTGACTAATTGCCGTGTCAGCCGCGTCAGCGGCTGAACTTGAAACTGGAACCCGGAAACCAGAGACTCTGCCCATGCGTTCCCTCCCCGCTATCTTCCTTTTCGCCGCCACCCTCTCGGCTGCGGAACTCCCGGATATCTCCAGCGTCCCGCCGGACCTTGACGTGCCGCAAATGACCGCCGGTGAGCCCGCGGCTGGCCTGCGTGTCCGGCAGACCACGCCGGGTTGGGAGGCGACTGAAGTCTATCACGCACTCTTCCTGCCTCGTGATTGGAAGCCAGGCGGGCGCTACCCGATGGTCGTCGAGTGGGCCGGCAATGGCGGCTATCGCAACTCTTTCGGCGACGTCAGCACCGGGCGCGTCGAAGGCAGCCGCCTTGGTTATGGGTTGACGGGCGGCGAGCGCGTCATCTGGGTCTGCATCCCGTACCTCAATAACGCCGGGAACGCCAACGTCATCACCTGGTGGGGCGATGCGCCGAAGTACGATCCGGAACCGACGCTCCGTTATGCGCGTGCGACCGTGCGCTACCTCATCGACAAATTCGGGGCCGACAGCTCCCGCGTTATCCTTGCGGGATTTTCGCGCGGAGCGATTGCCGCCAATTTTCTCGGTCTGCACGACGACGAAACGGCGCGGCTCTGGCGCGGCTTCATCTGCTACAGCCACTACGATGGAGTCCACCCCTGGCCCTACCCCGGCTCCGACCGTGCTTCCGCCGTCGAGCGTCTCCAGCGGCTCGGGGGACGCCCGCAATTCATCAGCGGCGAGGCCACCAATGCCGATGACACGGAGCATTATCTCCGGGACACCGGCTCGTGGGACCGGGGCGCGTTCACCATCGTCGGCACGGGATTCCGGAACCACAACGATGCCTGGGTCCTGCGTCCCACCGAACCGCGCACGCGCTTGCGGGAGTGGTTGGCGAAGGTCCTGGAATGAACACCGTCTCCCCGGAAGATGGATGGCGGCTTTACAAGGCGGCGTTCGAACGGAAGTCTGGTCGCCTTATGCAGTTTGTCGGCCTCCTCCTCATCGTTAACAGCCTCATCGGCGGCGCATGGTGGGTCACTTCGGGCCGCCCCCAGGCGGTCGTTCTCCCCATTTGCGTGGCCGCCATGACGGCGGGCGTCTTCCTGATCATTTATGATCGCAGCGCCGCGACGGGGAACCAAGGTGGGACGGTGACTCACGCCCCCAAGTCCGATGACCTGACCCATCAAATGGCCGAGGCGAAGGCCGTGCTGGCAGACCTTCAGGATCAGACGGCCGCCGCGGACTGGCACCTCAAGCAACTCGATCAGCATATCAACGAGATGGAAATTCTGCCGGATGGCAGGACGCGAGTTGGAAACACCGTCACCGGCCAGGCGGTCGTCTTGATCCCGAAGCTGGAGGCCCTGCAAAAGATTCCCGCGGAACGTCCGGCCGAAATCCTGCCTCTGGCCAAGGAGTGTGTGACCCTCTACGAAACGACCCGCGAGCACTTGCAGGGCGTGGTTCTGGCCGGCGGCGAGATTGGACCGGAGACGATCGGCTGGCTGTACGTGACGGCGGCCACGGCGGCGCAGCGCCTGGAGGACCAGGACCACGCCCTGGAGTGGGCGCGTTCGGCGGTAGCGTTGCGACCCACGGTCGACCGGCAGTTCCTTCTCGTCACCGCGCTGATCAATAAGAATCTCGGCGGGGAATCGACACTGATGATCCAGCAGGTGTTGAAAGCCGGCGGCCCCGAGGCCGCCAGATTCCGCCAGCTGCTCGATCAGTACAAGATCCCTTACAAATAAGGGGTCCGGCGCGCCTTACGCGTCCAGCTTCGTCCAGGCGGAGTTCTTCTTCGAACTCGCGACGACCGCTTCGATGAAGGCCATGCCACGGACGCCGTCTTCGATCTTGGGGTAATCGTTGGCGGGATCGTCCTTGGCGAGTTTCTTCTTTTCGAGCCGGGCGCGAATGGCGTTGGCGAAGTTTTTGTAGATATTCGCGAAGGCTTCGAGGTAACCCTCCGGGTGGGCCGGCGGCGTCCGCCCGGCGGCGAGGGCTGCTTTGCCCAAGTAGCCATTGGCCGTGCGGTAGACCTGCATCGGCTGATCGAGCCATTTCACGAGCAATGTATTTGGCTCGTTCTGATGCCACTCGAGGCCGCCTTTTTCGCCGTAGATTCGGATGTTGAGGTTGTTCTCTTCACCGACGCTGATCTGCGAAGCGTGCAGCACGCCCTTGGCCCCGCCTTTGAAGCGCAGCAGGACGTTTCCGTCGTCGTCGAGCTTGCGGCCTTTGACAAATGAGGTGAGGTCGGCGGCCAGTTCGCTGATTTTCAAGCCGGTGATGTACTCCGCCAGGTTCTCGGCATGCGTCCCGATATCGCCGATGCAGCCCGCCGCGCCGCTCCGTTTGGGGTCGGTGCGCCAGGCGGCCTGCTTTTGCCCCGAGGCTTCGATCCGCGTGGCGAGCCAGCCCTGCGGATACTCCACGACCACTTTGCGGACCTTGCCGATTTGCCCCGTCGCGACCATTTCCCGGGCCTGCTTGACCAGGGGGTAACCGGTGTAGTTGTGGGTGAGGCCGTAGAGCAGACCCGTCTTCTTGACGATGGTCGCCAGTTCCTTCGCTTCGGCCAGGTCGAACGTCGCGGGTTTGTCACTCAGGACGTGAAAGCCGGCTTCGAGCGCGGCCTTCGCGGCGGGGAAATGGACGTGGTTGGGTGTGACGATCGCGACGAAATCGATTCGTTGATCGGCCGGGAGCGCCGCTTCCTTCCTGGCCATTTCCTCGTAGCTCGCATACACCCGCGCCGGGTCGAGGAAGAAGTCCTGGCCGGAGGCCTTGGATTTATCGGGGTCTGCCGAGAATGCGCCTGCCGTGAGTTCTATCTGGCCGTCGATATTGGCGGCGATCCGATGGACTGCGCCGATAAAAGCGCCGCGCCCGCCGCCGACCATGCCGTAACGAATTTTTCTGCTCATAGGGAGTGTGGAATGAAAATGAGGGTGGGCTGGAGATGTAGGAAGAAAGCTATGCGGCGGGCAAGGGAATACTCTCCCGCTTCTCTGCGTCCGGGTCGTGGGCGGTTTTTGGGGTGGCGCGTCGCGGATCGACCAGGCGGAATCCGTCGGTAATTTTTCGCGCATCCTCGCGGATGAGCACCTCGTCTCGTTCCGCTCCCCACGTATGGATGCGATAGAGCGTATTTCCGTTGTGCATGATCCAAAACACGTGAAAAAACGTGCCCGCCGGTTCGCGGCTGCGCATCTCCAGGGTCCGGCTGAGAAAATCGCGCTCCTCTTTTTCCTCCTCCGCGAGGAATTCCACCTTCCCGTCGATGTGCATGGTTCGCTTCAGGTGATCCATCGCGCCGGACAACGAAGGATCCACCCCTTCCGGAAAATCCTCCGCCGTGATCAGCGCATACATCTCTGGATGACTGCGCTCGATGGCCGCCCGAGTATTGACCCCGAACTTGGCGGGATCGATTTGATCCCACTCGTGAGGAGGTTGCAGCCGAAAATTCCAGGCCTCATTCGTGACCAACTCGCCTGGGGTCGACGCCGGTTGGAGGAGATTGCGCATCGCCACGCCCTGCTGGATGCCATCGATCGTGTTCATGATGATGAAGGTCAGGAAGGTCGCATTCAAGAGCAGCGCGATCACGGCCCGCCAGCGGCCACGCGTGTAGCGGCGCCGCAAGTAGCATTGCACGAGCCCGACGATGGCCAGCACCGTGCTCACCACCATGAACCCGCCACCGCTGAGCGTGAGGATTTCCAGAATCCGCAGCGGGATGTGCCGGGCTTGCGAGCCGAGTCCCGACAGGCTCAGGAGGATCACCGCGAGCATCGTGCCCATGATGGCCAGCGCGCAATTATTGTTCGTCCGGTGCCGGCGGAGCGATACTCCGTTCAAGATGATCGCCACGAGGGGAAGGAAGATACAAATGCCAAGGCCAATGAACTGGCCGATTCCTTGTGCGCTATTCATCGTTTCAGGGGAGTGGCGAAAATCTCGTTCACAGGCAAGCTTTGGTCGTGGCGATCATTCGGCGACGGGAGTCCTGCCGTCCCGCCCGGCCGTCAGATAAAGGACGCCGAATGCGGTGGAGAGCGCGAATTCGTCGTAACCTCCGAAGCGCGGATGGATGCGCTGGCGCACCTTCGCGAACTCGGCATCGATCGGCGCCGCCCGGAGGATTTCCACGTGCAGTCCGTGCCGCTCGAAACATTCGACATGGTCGCGAATGCGCCAGCGTGGCAGGTCGCCGGGATTCAACCACCGGTCCCACATCGCATCCGACCACAGGAGGTGATGGTAGGGAAACCGGAAGAAATGGTCGCGGTAGTCCACCAGGTGCAGCATCGCGCCGCCGGGCGCCAGGACGCGGACAAGTTCTCGCGTGAGCGCATCCATGTCGGAGACGTGCTCGAGGACGGAATTGGAAAGGACGAGATCGACGCTGGCCTCCGCGAGGGGACCCAGCGACGCCGTGCGGCTGACCCTGGCGGCGATCGTCTCAGCCGGCAACGCGTGGCGCTGCGCACATTCCGTCAGGAGGCCGGTATCCAGCGAGGCATCCAGCGCGACGAATGGTTCGAAGGCGACTGCGGATGTGGCGCCACGGGCGGCGGCTTCGTATGCGGAGCTGTTCGTGCCGCCGATTCCAACCTCGAGGATGCGGCGATCTTTCGCCCAGTCGGCTCCCAGCCTGGGCGCCAGCGATTGGTCGTAGAGCGTCAGCACCCGCGCGCAGGAACGGGTCCCGGCATTGGCGCGAAAGCCGGGCAGCCAGGCGCTCAGCGCGCGTGGGATGGCCGTGGGCAGGCATTTTCGCCGGATGATTCGCGGCAGCACATACGGCAGGTCGCGGAGGAGGGGCAGCGGCATGCGTTACGCCGCGAATGCGTGGAGGAACGCGCACTCCAGGGCCAGCGGTTCCTGCACCCCTGGGTTGCCGAGATGCTCGCGCAGTTTTTCCAGCGCGGCCGTCTTGCGCAGCAGCGCGCCGGTCGAATGCCGCTGGGCGAGGGTCGCGGTGGCCGCCGAAAAGTCGGGATGGTCCAGTGGGGTTGACGCGCCCGCTTGCTGCCGCAGGGCGTCGGCCCACCATTGATCGAGCGTTTCCAGCAGGGAATGGCGGGCGGCGTGATAGCGGCTTTCCACCAGCGCTTTGAAATACTCCTCGCGCTCCTCCAGCCACACGCGGGCGTCGGAGGTTTGTTTGTAACGCTGCTCCTCGGTCTTGAGGGCGGCGTCGGTTTCGTCCTGGATGGTTTCCTTCGCCTCGGCCAGCAGCGCCTGGAATTCACGGACGAGCCCGAGCGCCTCCACGAGCCCCGGGGTGGCGTGTTGGGCGTGATTTTGCAGGGCCGAGAGCAGCCGCGTCTGGAACGGCGTCGCCCTGCGGGCCTCGAGAGCACGCAGGGGGATTTCAAGACAACGGGAAAGAATGGTCTCGAGCATCTGCTCCGGCACGCTGCTCAACAGCAGGAGATGCGTATGCCCGGGCGGCTCTTCGAGCGTCTTGAGAAATGCATTGGCCGCGTTTGCCATCAGGCGGTCGGCATCCACGATCACGCCGATCTTGTGCCCTCCCAGCAGGCTGCGCATTTGCAGGCTGTGTTCCAATTCCCGGATCTGGTCGGTGAGGATGCGGCGCGATTTGCTCTCGGGTTCGAGGAGGTGCACGTCGGGGTGTTGGAACTCGGCGACGGTTTCTCCCAGCAGGAGCTCGCAGAACCGGGCGGCCAGCGCGCGTTTGCCGCTGCCGGCTGGGCCGGTGAGCAGATACGCGTGGGCCAGGCGGTCCTGCGATTGCGCGCGTTGCAGGAGGCTGAAGGCTTCGTCGGTGGTGAAAGGCACGGGAAAAAGGGTAAGGACTTGAGCTAACCAGATGGAAGGAGCGGCGCAAGCTGGTCCCAAATCTTGCTCGCGATCGTCTCGATGGGTTCCGCGCCATCGAGCAGGCGGACCCTCGCCGAATTCTCCCTGGCCAGGGTGAGATACCCGCCGCGAACGGCTTCGTAAAAGGGTTCAGGCTGGCTCTCCATGCGGTCGAAGGCGAGCGTCCTCTGCAACATGCGGCGGCGGGCCATTTCCGGATCGAGGTCCAAAACGAACGTGACATCCGGCAGGAGGTCGCCAACCGCGAAGCCATTGATGACGGCAACCTTCGCCGGGTCCAACCGCCGGGCGACGCCTTGATAAACGGTCGTCGAATCGAGAAATCGATCCGCGATCACGATGGTTCCGTCCGCCAGCGCCGGAACGAGCACTTCGCGGACGAGCTGCGCCCGGCTCGCGGTGAAGAGAAGCAATTCCGTTTCCGGAGCCATGATGTGCCCGGCCTTGGAGTATTGCAGGAGATGGCGCAGTTGTTCGCCGATTTCAGTCCCTCCCGGTTCGCGTGTCAGCAGCACGCGTTGGCCCGCGCCGCGCAGCCGCTCCGCGAGGCGCTGGATTTGCGTGGATTTGCCACAGCCTTCGCTGCCTTCAAATGAGATAAAAACGCCGCGCGCCATGGGAATGGCGGGGAGTGTGCGAAATCCGCGCGCCCCGTGTCCAGCGGGAGTCCGCTATTGGGGCAATTGCGTCACGATCGTCGGTTGATCGGCACGAGGAGGGGGATCGCGCTTCGGGAGCGGAGGAGCGGTCACATTGCTGACGACGCGCTCCTGAGTTTGCCGCACTACCTGGACGAAGTGGTTATTGTCCCCGTAAAGAGCCCATGGCCCCTTCGGCACCTCTTTGAAATCGACGAACTTCCAATCCGTGACGTCGGTGCTGCCCAGCGCGAGGAAGTCGCGCACGGCGGGAGAAATATCCAGGCCCGCCCCCTGGTTGAGGTTGGGTTTGGGCTTTTCGTTCCCGAAAACATATTGCCAATGGTCGGTTCGGAACGGTCCGCAATCGTCCCACTGCGCGTAGCATACCCTTCCGCTGCTATTGCGAATGGCGACCCAGCGATCCCGGCAGACCGACTTGCCGTCCTCTGTAAATGCGTCCTTGAACCAGGGGATTACGACCTTCGCTTCCGGCTTGGTCGTGCTATGCGTCACGTCATTGTAGGGCAGGGCGATGTAAAATGGGTTTTGCTTCGGGACGAAGCCGAGCGGAACGAAATTCCGGCGGTTGCCCGGGTTGGGGTTGTCATACCCGCCGAAGCTCTGCATCCAGTTCAAGTCCCACGAACTGCTCACGTTATGCACCGGGTTGTTTCCTCCGGCTGGCTCACCGATCCAGAAGGTCGTCGTCACGATTCCCGTTTTCCAGGGATACTTCCCCGACACATTCAGGAGCCGCGAGGAAGTCGGCACGATCACCTGCGGCTCCATGTGGAGGATCGCGCTCTCCCGCAGTTTCTCCGCATATTTCACGAAGTCCGCGCTGCTTTCATAGGGCGACTGGCCGGAAGCACTGGAGCATGCCAAAGCGACCGCGTAGGCGGCGAGGGTGGGGGAGGTGATTCCTAGGAAGGTCGGCTTCATGTACAGGAATGGCGGTGCTCTATAGGGAAACGCTTACCGGGGGTAAAGATGATTTTTCCTCTGGACTGGCGGTGTCACCGGCATGGGGGTGAACAAAGCATAGGACGAGCCCCGTCAGTCTGATGATTATTTTAGCACGGAATCCTTCGCAGAAAAACAGAGGAATTCAAGGCCGGCGCAAAATTGTGGGCCGACGGAAACGCGTTTCAGTGTCTGGGTAATCCAACGTATAGTGCAGGCCACGGCTTTCTTTTCTCAGGAGTGCGCTATCTACGATGAGAGCGGCGACGGTGGCGAGGTTGCGGAGTTCGAGGAGGTCCGTCGTGACCTTATACCCCCAGTAGAACTCCTGGATTTCCCGCTCCAGGTTTCGCAGCCGGGTCGCGGCACGCTGGAGCCGCTTCGTGGTCCGGACGATTCCCACGTAGTCCCACATCAGGTGCCGGATCTCATCCCAATTATGGTAAATCACGACCAGTTCGTCCACATCCACGGCGTCGCCGGTTTTCCAGGCGGGTAGTTCTGTCCGCCAGATTTCATGGTCGACGGGGGGGTCGGCCACGATCGCCTCGCAACACCGGTGGGCCAGGACGCAGGCTTCCAGGAGCGAGTTGCTCGCGAGCCGGTTCGCGCCGTGCAGGCCGGTGCAGGCTACTTCCCCGATCGCATAGAGACCCGGGAGGCTGGACCGGCCATTTTCGTCGGTCATCACGCCGCCGCATTGGTAGTGCGCCGCAGGGACGACCGGGATCGGGTCGCGGGTGATATCGATGCCCAGGCGTAGGCAGTTTTCGTGGATGTTCGGGAAGCGATCGCGAATGAAATCGGCGGGCTTGTGAGACACATCGAGGTAGACGCAGCGGGCGCCCGTGCGCTTCATCTCGGCGTCGATGGCGCGGGCGACGATATCGCGCGGGGCCAGTTCCTTCTTGGGATGGTACTTGGCCATGAACTCCTGGCCATTCGCATCGATCAAGCGCCCGCCTTCCCCGCGCACCGCCTCGGAAATCAGGAAACTCCGCGCCTCGGGGTGATACAGGCAGGTGGGATGGAACTGGATGAACTCCATATTCCCGATCTGGGCGCCGGCCCGCCATGCCATCGCCACGCCATCGCCCGTCGCGATCCCCGGGTTCGTGGTGTAGAGATAGACCTTGCCGCATCCGCCCGTCGCCAGGATGACCCGGTCGCCGCGCAGCGTCGCCACCTCCCCGGTCGCCTCGTTCAGGACGTAGACGCCCAGGCAGCGGTCGGCGCTCACGTACCCGAGCTTCCCCAGGGTGATCACGTCCACGGCCATGTGATTTTCCAGGACGGTGATTTGCGGATGCCGTGCAATGGCCGCGAGCAACGCGGTCTCGATCTCGCGGCCCGTCACGTCGCGGGCATGCAGGATCCGGCGCTTCGAGTGGCCGCCTTCCCGGCCCAAATCCAGTTCGTGCGACCCGTCGGGCAACTCACGCTCGTCGAAATGCACCCCAAAATCCATCAGTTCCCGGATGCGAGCGGGCCCATCCATCACGATGCGCCGAACCACCGCCTCGTCGCACAATCCGGCTCCCGCCTCCAGGGTATCGAGCACGTGCAGTTCAAAGGAATCCTCCGTGCTGGTGACGCTCGCGATGCCGCCCTGCGCCCACGCCGTATTGGATTCGGCGCGCGCGCGTTTGGTTACGATGGCCACGCGGCCATGGCCGGCCGCCTTGAGAGCAAAGCTGAGCCCGGCGATTCCCGAGCCGATTACGATAAAGTCAAATGTGTTCACCGCAGCCATACGTTGTCGATCAAACGGGTGGTGTGGAAGATAACTGCGAGCGCGATCACGGAATTAGGGCCCACGTGATCGATGGGCTTCAGCGTTGTGGCATCTGCCAGTTCCACGTAGTCGATTCGCGCCAGAGGGGCCCTGGTAATGGTCTTGACGATCAATTGGCGCAATTTGGAGGCCTTCGTCTCCCCTCGTTGCCAGGCCGTCTGAGCCGCCAGCAAGGCCGCGCGCAGCACCGGCGCCTGCGCACGCTCTTCAGGGGAGAGATAGCGGTTACGCGAACTTCGTGCGAGTCCATCGCTCTCTCTCACTGTCTCTACCGGCACGATCCGCACTGGCAGATTCAAGTCGCGGACCATCCTCCGGATCACCGCACACTGTTGGAAGTCCTTCAAGCCGAAGACCGCGATCTGGGGCCGGACGATCTGAAGGAGCTTGAGCACCACGGTGCACACGCCCCGAAAATGCCCCGGGCGCGAACCGCCGCACATCCGCTCAGAAACCACGGATTCTTCGACGAAGGTCGAGAAGCCCGCCGGATACATGGCCGTGGCCGTGGGGTGCAGGACCAGATCGGCGCCGTGCGAGGCGCAAAGGCGCAAATCGGCGGCGAGTGGCCGCGGATACCGGGACAGATCCTCCTTCGGACCAAACTGGGTCGGATTGACAAAGATGCTGACCACCACCCGACCTCTGGTTCCCGCCAGTTGCCGCGCCCGGTCGATCAATTTCGTGTGCCCCGCGTGCAGCGCGCCCATCGTCGGGACGAGGACGACAGGCTGCGGCGCCCCCTGGCACCAGCGTGTCGCCGTGGAAATGGAACGAGTTGTCTTCAAAGCGTTTGCGGGCGGCGTCCGGGATACGGCTGCGAGGGGTTCCACGGCAAGCGCAGCCCGTCAAAATTCGTGGGAATACGAAAGGAGGAACAAAATCTGCTCCTGTTTTTATCAAAATTGCAGTAATTATACTATGCATAAATCCATCCAACGGTCCTCACGGGCCTTCACCCTCATCGAAATCATGATTGTGGTCACGATTATTGCCCTGCTCGCGGCGATTTTCTCGTCCAACGTCATCCGGGCTCGCAAACGGGCGCAAGCCTCCAGAGTCCTCGATGATCTCCGCACCCTCGATGGCGCCCTCGATCTATGGGCCGTCGAGAAAAACAGAAAAGTCGGCGATGTCGCCGAGTTCTCGGACCTTCAGCCCTACCTGAAGCAACAGAACAAGCTCAACCTGACCGGGTACGACGTCTTCGGCCAGCCCTACGGACCCTACTCCGTGGATACCGGCCCGAAGGTCGCCGATTTTACCTTTGCCGCGCTCTCCGACGTGGCTCCGGCTGAATTCTGGTCGCCGTTTTACTGATCCCGCTCTATTTCGCGAGTTTACATGCGGGCCCGGACCAGTTGCGGTTTGGCCTTCGCTTCTCCCGAGTCGAGTTCGTCGCTGACGTCCTTCTCGATCAGTGTGATGATGTAGTTGCTCAGCGATCGCCGGTCCTTCTTGGCCTTCGTTTTGGCCAGTTCGAGGAGATCTTCAGGGCAGCGGAAGGCGGTGTATTTGCTCATATAGGGAAATAGGTTTGTGGTTTCGAGAAAAGGACCGGAATGTCGCGTTTGAACTCGATCCGCGCTTATCAGTTTCACAGTGCGTCACAGATCGTGCGGTGATCCTTCTACAATGATTTCGTGTGGCGGCGTCATAGTGGACGCGTCGAGACAGGACTTTTTTATCCCATAGGTCCCATCCGTCCCATAGGTCCTATCGACGAAGCGCGCACCCGTCAGCCGCCGGATTCCTCGCGTGCATGGTAGCCCGCCACGAATTCCCGCCGAAACGCCGCGAACGTCCCCGTCTCGATCGATTGGCGCACCTGGGCCATCAAGTGGAGGTAAAAGTGCAGGTTGTGCAGCGAGATGAGGCGCAGGCCCAGGATTTCCTCCGCCTTCACCAGATGCCGCAGATAGCCACGAGTGAACAGGCGGCACGCCTCGCAGGTACAGCCTTCCTCGATGGGCCCCTGGTCGTAGGTAAAGGGTGCATTCTTGAGGTTCAAGGTGCCGCAGGCGGTAAAGGCGGTCCCGTTGCGCGCCAGTCGGGTCGGCAGCACGCAATCGAACATATCGATGCCGCGGGCCACCATCTCGACCATTTGCGGCGGGGTGCCGAGTCCCATCGCGTAGCGTGGCCGATCCGCCGGCAGCCACGGCTCCGCGGCTTCCACGGCTTTCATCATTTCCGGTTCGGGTTCACCCACACTCACCCCGCCCACGGCATATCCGTCGAAGCCCAGCGCCACCAGCGCCTCGGCGCTCTCGCGCCGCAAATCGGGGTAGCTCGAGCCCTGGACGATCCCAAACTTCAGCCCCGGCGTCTCGACTTCCTTGCATCGGGCCGCCCAGCGCAGCGTCAGGGCGAGGCTTTTGGCCGCATAGTCGTGTTCACACGGATACGGGGGGCATTCGTCGAAAAGCATGCAGATATCCGAGCCGAGCGTGGCCTGGATCTCCATGGCCTCGCGCGGCCCGAGGAAGCAGGGCGCTCCGTCGAGATGATTCTGGAAGTGCACGCCTTCCTCGGTGATCTTGCGCAGCTTCGCGAGAGAGAACACCTGGAAGCCCCCGGAGTCCGTGAGGATCGGCCCATCCCACCCCATGAAACGGTGCAGCCCGCCGAAATGCCGCATCACGTCCATGCCCGGCCGGACGAAAAGGTGATACGTATTCCCGAGGATGACCTGGGTTCCGACCTCGCGGAGTTCCTTGGGAGAGACCGCTTTCACGGTGCCCTGCGTGCCCACCGGCATGAAGATCGGCGTCTGGATCGTGCCATGCCGGGTCTGGAGCCGCCCGCGGCGGGCTTTGGATTCGGGATCGGTCTGGAGCAGCGTGAACATGAAACGGGCCGGGAGAATACCCAGCCCCCTCAGTCGCGCAATGCCGCCGTCTTCTCGCGATGCGCTTCTTCCTGGTCGATCAGGGACAGGAACACCTTTTCCAGCGCGCCGGTTTCGTGGGCCTGGGCGCGCAATTCCGCCACGGTCCCGAGCGCGATTAGCTTCCCGTGGTGGATGATCCCGATGCGATCCGCCACCTCTTCCGCCACACTGAGCTGGTGGGTGGACAGAAACATCGTCATCCCGGCACGCACCCGCTCGCGAAATTCCTGCTTCACGATCCGCGCGTGCATCGGGTCGAGGCCGATCATCGGCTCGTCGATGACAAAGACCTTCGGGTCATGGAGCAGCGCCGAGGCGATGACCAGCCGCTGCCGCGTGCCATGGGAGAGATTCTCCGTCAGCTCGTGATAATACTCCTCGAGATGGAACTTTTCGAATAGTTCCCCCGTGCGCTGGGTGATGACCTTGCGCTCGAGGCGGAAGATGTCCCCCACGAATTGCATGAATTCCGCCGCCGTCAGCTTGTCGTAGAGAAAGGGAAAATCCGGCACATAGGCGAGCAGGGCCTTGGCCTTCTCCGGGTCGCGCTGGATGTCGAAGCCGCCGATGGTCACTTGCCCGGAAGTCGGCTTGAGCAGGCCGGCCAGCATCTTGATCGTCGTCGTCTTGCCGGCCGCATTCGGGCCGAGAAAGGCGAAAAACTCACCCGCCGAAATTTCCAGGTCGAGCCCCTCGACGGCGGTCAGGAGGCCATAGTTCTTGCGGAGTGCGCGGACGGAGATCACAACGGAGATGTAACGAGCGGCTCCGCGCGGCTCAACGCTCAACTTTCGTCACGGGGTGACATCCTCGGGCATCAGGGTATAGCCGAGGAGGGTGGTCGCCTTCACGATGTGACCCAGTTGATCGACGTGGCATTCCAGCCAGGTCTGGCCATTGCTCTCCACGGTCACCAGGTAGGTGTCCATCCGCTCGCCGTGGATTTCGATGGAGGATTGCTGCGCCTTGATCACCGGGGGCTTGGCGTGGGCGAGCGGCGCTACCGGGAGCATCGCCGGGTCGATCCCCAATTGCCGAAAGACATCGCGCGCGCCCTTTTCATCCAGCGTGTAATCCTGCCGTTCCAGCACGCCATTGGCCGAACTCAGCTCGTAATGCGCCAGGTTTTCCGCCGGCCGGACCACGATCTCCGAGCGGAGCTTCTCCGTCTCCGTCATGGTGACCCCCAGTCGGAAAACCTGGATGGCCAGGTCCTTGTTCATCTGCACTTCCCCGTCCCAGGCCACCCGCTGGCGATCTCCTCCCGGCACGGTGAAGATCAGGTGGCCCGTGAAGGCGATGATGCGCAGGCCGTCTTCCTTGATGGTCTTGGGAGAGATCAAAAGGCGACCCAGCCGCGTCTTGTCGCTGATGATATTCAGGTCCGACGCCTGCTGGTGATGCAGGAGGAGCTTGACCACATGGCCTGCCGGCACCTCGCGGAGCGCCGAGTCGCCGGGTTTGACCTCATTCCGCAACAGGAGCGCGGTCATCGTCAGCCAGAAGATGACAATGAGAATGGAGACGGCGCGGTACACAGGGGAGGGTTTCTTATTCCTTGCGCCGCTCGATCAGGGCGTAGGCGTTGTGGTTATGGATCGATTCAAAATTCTCCGCTTCCACCCGATACCAAAGGATATCCGGGCAGGCATCGGAGCGGACGGCAATATTGCGAACAAGGTCTTCGACGAACACAGGGTTCTCATAAGCACGTTCCGTGACCGATTTCTCGTCGGGACGCTTTAAAAGGCTGAAAAGTTCACTCGAAGCGCTGTCTTCGACCAGCCGGATGAGGTCCTCGATCCAAATCGGCTGGGCAAAACGGACCGAATAAGTGACCTGCCCGCGCTGATTATGCGCCCCGTGCACACTGATGGCCTTGGAGCAGGGGCACAGGGTCGTCACCGGCACGATCACCGTCACGATGAAATCGACCACCTCCTTCTCCATCGTCGCCGAGAAGCGCGCCGTGTAGTCCATCATCCCCGGGGACTTCGTCACTGGCGCCAATTTCGTGAGAAAAAACGGGAACTCGAAATCCACGTGCGCGCAGTCCGCGTCGAGCCGCTTCGTCAACTCTCGCAGGATCGTATGGATATTATCCACGTGCAGTTCCGGCCCAAACTCACTCAGCACTTCCACAAACCGGCTCATGTGCGTCCCTTTGAAATGGTGCGGCAGGTCCACCGTCAGCGAAGTCGTCGCCACCGTATGCTGCACCTCCCGCGCCTTGTCGCGGATCTGCATCGGGTAGCGCAGCGCCCGGATTCCCACGCGATCGATGGGAATGCGCCGTTCGTCGCGCTGGGCCTGCGTGTCAGTGAGTGGGGCGAGTTCGAGATGCTTCATCAGCTGGGAATTCCCATACTACAGAATACAACAGGGCGTAGAGGGAAAGCGGGAACTTCGTTCGGCCAGCCTGCTAAATCTCGGGATGTACCGCCAGCGCTTCCTCAAAGTCGTCCCGAAGTCCCGGCGCCGCCGCCAGCTTCAACGCGATCTCCCGCCGCACGGCTCCGCGGACCCACACATCCTCCTCCGCCTCCAGTCGCGCGAAGAGTGTCGCGATTTCCGTAACCGCGATCTCCTCGGCTTCCGGCCGCGACATGGCGGCCGGCGCATCCAGCAATTCCTGGCATTCGCGGAAGTGCCAGTGCGCAAAGCCGTGCACGTGCAGCCACCGGCTCAACGCCAGGCCGCCGAGCGCGATGCCCATCGCCGTATAGTCGCCGGTTTGGATGCCGACCATTCCGCCGAGCCAGGTGATCCCGATCGAAACGGCCATCAGCATGAGGTAGCAGATGTAGGCCAGCCGTTCGAGGATCGGACGGGTGGTCGAGGAAATCATGGTGCGCGGGATCTATCCTAGCATCGTCCAAGCCAGCCATTTCGCAAAAACTTCGATTCGCCGGAATCCCCGTCTTGCAGGAGCAAGCCGCGTCCCGCAGCATCCGCCCGCGATGCGCGCCTACCTCGATCTGCTCTCCCTCGTCCTCGAAAAAGGCCGGTTCAAGGGCGACCGGACCGGCACCGGCACGCTCTCCCTCTTCGGCGCGCAGGCTCGCTTCGATCTTTCCGAGGGCTTCCCCCTGCTCACGACGAAAAAGCTGCACCTCAAATCCATCATTCACGAACTGCTGTGGTTCCTCGCGGGCGAGACCAATGTCGGGTATCTTCAGCGCAATGGCGTGTCCATCTGGAATGCGTGGGCCGACGCCGAAGGCAATCTGGGCCGGGTCTATGGCGCGCAATGGTGCGACTGGCGGACGGCCGATGGCCGCTCCATCCATCAGATCGATGAAGTGATCGCCCGCATCAAGAAGGACCCGGATTCCCGCCGGCACATCGTCACCGCCTGGAACCCGGGCGAGGTGTCGCAAATGGCGCTGCCGCCCTGTCACGCGCTCTTTCAGTTTCACGTTCTCGACGGTCGGTTGAGCTGCCAGCTCTACCAGCGCAGCGCCGATCTCTTTCTTGGCGTGCCATTCAATATCGCCAGCTACGCGATCCTCACGATGATGGTCGCGCAGGTCTGCGACCTCGTGCCGGGGGATTTTGTCCACACTTTTGGCGATCTGCACCTCTACCAGAACCACCTCGACCAGGCCCGCGAGCAGCTCTCCCGGTCACCGCGCCCGCTGCCCACGATGACCCTCAACCCAGCCATCCGGGACATCCACGACTTTCGCTACGAAGACTTCACGCTCTCGGGCTACGACCCGCACCCGGCGATCAAGGCCCCCATCGCGGTGTGAAGGCCATCGCCGCCATGTCGCTGAACCGCGTCATCGGGCGCGACAACAAAATCCCCTGGCATCTTCCGGAGGATTTCCAGTGGTTCAAGCAACTCACCACCGGCCACTTCGTGATGATGGGCCGCAAGACCTTCGAAAGCCTGGGGCGCCCGCTCCCGAATCGCACGAATATCATTGTGAGCCGCGCGCCGATGAAGCTGGCGCGCGATGAGAAATTCCGCGCGGCGTTTGGCCCCGCGCGCGTGGGCCATTGGCGGGCGCGCCTCGGGCGCTCCTATCAGCTCGGCTTTGACCGCTTTACGGACCGCGACGTGTGGGTCGTGCGCGACCCGCGGCGGCTGGCCGACACCCACGCGATGATTCGCCCTGCTCGCGAGTTGTTCCTCATCGGCGGCGCGCAGCTCTACGCCCAGCTCCTGGACCGCTGCACGGACCTGTATCTCACCGTCGTCCAGCGCGAGGTGGAAGGGGATGCGACCTTTCCGGAGTTCGAGGACCGATTCGATTTCGTGGATGTGCCGCTGCGCACCGCTGATTTCGAGGTTCGCCACTTCCGCAATCGTGCGCTACTGTCCGCGCCATGACACCCGTCACCTGGCTTAGCACCGCCCTCGCCTGTCTCGATAGCGCCGTGGCCGCTCCGCGCACCACTCCGCCGCCGCCGCGCAATCCGGTCGTGCTCGTCCACGGCATCTACTCCTCGGGCGGGGATTTTGCGCGGCTCGCCGGCCACCTGCGCGCGGATGGACACGAGGTTCTGACGTTCGACCTCAAGCCCAACGACGGCCACGCCAGCCTCGAGGTGCTCGCGCAGCAAGTGGCCGATTTTACCGAAGCGCGCCTGCCCGGCCGGCGCTTCGATCTCGTCGGCTTCAGCATGGGAGGATTGGTGAGTCGCTACTACATGCAGCGCCTCGGCGGCGCGAGCCGCGTGGACCATTTCGTGACCCTCGCCGCGCCGCACCACGGCACCGTCATGGCCGGCATCAATTCCCTGCCGGGAGTGCTGCAAATGCGCCGCGGCAGCCCGTTCCTCCGCGACCTCGAGCGCGATCAGGACTGCCTCAAGAGCGTGAAGTTCACCGCCTTCTACACGCCGCTCGATCTTGTCGTCGTGCCCGGCGACAGCGGTGAAATGCCGCAAGCGCGCAACGTCCGCGTCTGGGCGCTGATGCACCCGTCGTTCATTTTGGAAAAGCGCTGTCTGCGCGCGGTGGCGGAAGCGTTGCGAGGGTAATATCGATCAATGCGTGTTAGCCATTCCATCCGCACCGTGAAATCGGCTGTTCTTCCCGCTGTTGGACTGGCCATGCTGCTCTCGGTGGTTCACGCGAATGAGCCGGTCGTTCAACCGAAGCCATCTGCGGAGCTTCAGTCGGTCATCACCATCGCCAATCTTACGGGAGTGGAGTTGACGGATATAGAACTCCTATCCGAAGCCTTCCCGATCACAGCCGCGGTCCTCGCGCCCAACGCCGAGGCTACGAAAATAGTCAAAGCCCAAGGCAATTGTGGTTTCGTGCTGACGTTCCAGCACGGCAAATTCAAGCCCGGTATCCATGCCTTCGTGTTGGTTCGCGAGGACACGGCCTACCGCGTGCGCGTTGAGATCAACCCAGACTTTACGATCAAGATTCGGACGACACCAGACGCCATTCTCAATCGGACAGCCGATAACCGATAGCGCCGCGCCCGGCTACGACGACACAGGTATTGGGTCGCACGGGCGCTGGTTGTAGGCAAGGCCAGGCACCGCCACCATGGGGACGGAAAGGTTTTCACCGCGGCAAAACATGGTCGCTGATGCGCGGTCGTGTTAAACGTCCCCGGTGCATTTTTCCTTCCCCTGCTTCTCGATCGCGTTCCTCGTCCTCGCTTCACCGGCGGCATTCGCTCAGTCATCGTCGCCCGCGCCGCTGATTCTCTCGGAGGATTTCGAAACCACCGCGGTGGGGGAGATTCCGCCAGGTTTCACCAAGAATGGTGCGGTCGCCGTGGTTGACGATGCTGCGCATAGCGGTCACAAGTCGCTCCGGATCGAGGCCGCCGAGCGTGGACCGCGGCGGATCACGAAACAGGGGCCGGAGATTGCCGCGCTGGGTGGTGAGCATTGGGGACGGCTCTATTTCAAGGTCAAGCTGCCAACCCCGGCGCCGGTCATCCCGGAGGGGAAAAAGTTTGCCGTCATTCACTCGACGCTCGTCAGCGGCAAAGCGACCAGCCCGCTCTTCAACGATCCCATCGAGGTGCGGGTGCTCGACACCGTTCTCGGCCCGAACGGGACATTCCAGTGGATCTACAACGTGCAGCCCAAACAGCGCCCGGAATTCGCCACGGGGAGCAAATATCGTTTTCATTATAGCAACGAATGGACCCTGGCGGAGTGGTACGTGGACCACGCCACGCAGACCTATCAGGTCTTCATCAACGGTTAGGAAGTCCCAGAGTGCTCCATGCACAAAGGCGCCGGAAAGTTCGAAGGCGCCGAAATCCCCGCGGCCTTCGAGAGCCTGTCCTTCGGCTGGAATAACTATCAGCCCGCGGGCCAGGGATTCGTCATGTGGATCGATGACATCGCGCTGAGCAAGAAACGCATCGGCGGCACCCCGACGGTCCAGCCCGCCCCCAAGAAGTAGATACGCTTCGCGACGAGTGGCCGTTACGTAGCGGCGAATTTATTCGCCGAGCCGCCCTGTCTCGCGGCCATTCCCCGGACCGTTCCCAGCCAAGATGAAAATGAGAAGAGTGGCGGATGTCGCGAATATCGAATAGTCTCCTGCATGCTTGATTGGAACCAATGTCCTGCCGTCGAGCGCACATCTGAAAAGGTGAGCGGCGCATGGCTCTTTCGCGGCACACGCGTCCCGGTGACGGCGTTGTTCGAGAATCTGGAGGACGGGGCGACGATCGATAACTTTTTGGATTGGTTTCCAGGTGTGTCTCGGGAACGGGTGCAAGAGGTGTTGGAGTTCACGGGACGCAGTCTAGCCGTGGCGTAAGTGCGACGTTTCGATAGTGAAGATTCTTTTCGATCAGGGAACGCCAGCTCCTTTGCGTCACTTCTTGTCCGGGCACGCCGTGTCGACAGCCTATGAGATGGGTTGGTCCAATCTGGCGAATGGCAATTTGCTCAGCGCAGCCGAAACTGCGCGATTCGAAGTGCTGGTAACGACGGACAAGAACCTCCGCTATCAACTGAATCTCACGGGCCGGCAGATCGCTATCTTTGTTTTGCCCTTCGCCAGTTGGCCTCGGTTGGAACCGCACGCTACTGTCGTAGGTCAAGCGATCAGTAATCTTTCGCCCGGGGCTTTCGTGGAGTGGACATTGAGTTGAGGCGTGCTGGCTGAGCTTCGACGACCTCGCGAATGCTAAACCGTCCGCTGTCAGTCATCTAATTCTTCTTCTGTTGCGCGAGCGTGAACCAATCCGGCCCACTCGGAGCACTGGGCCGCGCGCCACCGCCACCACCTCCGCCTCCGGCGTTGCGGTCCTGGAACTTCCGCACGTCGCGGTCGTTCCCCGCGCCTTTCGGGCGGGCGTCGCGCGGGGTGAGGTCGACTTTCGTTTTTAGCGAGAGAGCGATGCGCTTCCGCGCCATGTCCACTTCCATGACCGTCGCCTGGACGCGTTGCCCGACCTTGAGGCAGTCGGCCGGATTCTTGACGAAGTCGTCACTCATCTGGCTGATGTGAACGAGGCCGTCCTGATGCACGCCGATGTCCACAAACGCGCCGAACGCGGTGACATTGGTGACAATGCCCGGGAGCTTTTGCCCGGGCTGAAGGTCTTCCATCTTTTCCACGCCTTCGGCGAAGCTGAAGGCCTCGAACTGCTGGCGCGGATCGCGGCCGGGTTTCGAGAGCTCCGCCAGGATGTCTTTTAGCGTGGGCAGACCGACTTCGGTCGTGACGTAGTTCTCGGGGCGGATTTTGGCGCGCTTCGTTCCATCGCGCAGGAGATCGAGCACGGTGCAGCCATGATCGGCGGCCATTTTGTCGACCAACTCGTAGCGCTCGGGATGCACGGCGCTGCCATCGAGCGGATGCGCGCCATCGCGAATCCGCAGGAAACCGGCGGCCTGCTCAAAGGCCTTCGGACCAAGGCCGCTGACCTTCTGCAATTCTTTCCGCGACTTGAAGGGACCGTGCTCGTCGCGATGGGCGACGATATTCGCGGCGACCCGCGCGTTCAGTCCGGAGACGTAGGTCAGCAGGTGCTTCGACGCGGTGTTGAGTTCGACTCCGACGTTGTTGACGCAACTGACCACGACGTCGTCGAGCGTGCGCTTGAGCGCGTTCTGGTCGACGTCATGCTGATACTGCCCGACGCCGATCGATTTCGGGTCGAGTTTGACCAGCTCGGCGAGGGGATCCATGAGCCGCCGGCCGATCGAAACGGCACCGCGCACGGTGATGTCCTTGTCGGGAAATTCCTCACGCGCCACATCGCTCGCGGAATAGATGGACGCTCCGCTCTCGCTGACCATGACCACCGGAATCGCGGCCGGCAGGCCAAGCTTGCGAATGAATGTTTCCGTTTCGCGCGAGGCGGTCCCATTGCCAATCGCGATCGCCTCGACTTTGAATTTGGTGACCACGGCCTTGATCATCTCCGCGGCCTCGACCAGGTCGCGCGCGCCTTTCTCGGGATAGATGACGTCATTCGCGAGGAGCTTCCCCTGGCGGTCGAGTAGCACGACCTTGCACCCGGTGCGGAATCCGGGATCGATGCCGAGCGTGACTTTCTGGCCGAGCGGGGAAGCCAGGAGGAGCTCGCGCAGGTTGTCGGCGAAAACACGGATGGCTTCCTCATCCGCCCTCTTCTTGAAAAACGTGCGCGCTTCGCCCTCCATCGCGAAGCCGAGCAGGCGCTTGAAACAATCCTGCACGGCCAGCCGCACCTGTTCCGCCGCCGCCGATTTGTTCCTCACAAAGAGCCGTTCCAGCAGGCTGGCGGCCTCGATTTCGTCGGGCACGAGCCGGGAGAAGAGGAAGCCTTCCGCTTCGCCGCGGCGGATCGCCAGGATGCGATGCGAGGGCGCTTTTTCCGCGGGTTCGATCCAGTCGAAGTAATCCTTGAACTTCGCGCCCTCTTCTTCCTTCCCGCTGATGACCTTCGATTTGATGACGCCCTTCGTCAGGTAAAGGTTCCGCAATTGGGCGCGCGCCGTCGCGTCGTCGTTGAAGCGCTCCGCCAGGATATCGCGCGCCCCGGCCAGCGCGGCCGCCACGTCGGGCACGCTATATTTTTTGGCGTCGATTTCGATCGCCGCACCGATGAAAGGGGCGGCCGCCGCCTGCGGATCGGTCGCCGCATCCTGCGCCCACAGCATCTCCGCGAGCGGCTCCAGGCCCAGATCGCGCGCGACTGTCGCCTTCGTTTTCTTTTTCGGACGGAAGGGCAGATAAATGTCCTCCAGCGCGGTCATCGTCTCGGCTCCTTCGATTTTGACGGCCAGCACCGCGGTCATGAGCTTGCGTTCCTCCAGCGACTTCACGATCGCCTCGCGGCGCTTGTCGAGTTCCTCGAGTTGCTCGAGCCGATCGCGGATCGACGTGATCTGCACCTCGTCGAGTTCGCCGGTCTTCTCTTTGCGGTAGCGCGCGATAAACGGCACGGTCGCGCCTTCCTCCAGCAGGATGGCGGTGGCGGCGACCTGACGGGGCTGGAGCTTGAGTTCGGTGACAAGTTTGGCGAGATGCTTTTCAATCATGGATATTGGCGAAGGGCGGGAATGATGCGGTGATGCAAGGGCGAGTCAATCGTGTGCGGCGGAGAAAAGTTTCATGCGCGCGGGAACTTTTATTGACAGTGGCGGACTTCGTCACCCGCGCCTCGGCATCCTCTGTTGATGGCCCGAAAATTTGCGAAATGCGGGACACGTCTTATAGAACACTCGTGTCCTCGCTCCCGCGTCGTCTCCAATCTCTCGCCGGTGGAATACTGGCCGTGGTCGTCGTGGCAGGGCTCGTGTGGCTCGATGCAGGCCGGCGGATTAAAATAAACGCGCCTGCACCGCGCCAGGTGAGCGCCTCCGCCGTCCCGGCGCCGCTGCGTCTGGAACTCTCCAGGTCGCCCGGCCAGTTGACGATGGATCTCTTCAAGCCGTCATCCTTGCTGCCACCGCCGCTCCCCCGGGAGTTTCGTGGTGCGTGGATTGCGTCGGTCGGGAATATCGATTGGCCGTCCCGGCCGGAGCTTTCGGTCGCCGCACAGCAGGCGGAACTGCTGGCCCTGCTCGACCGGGCCGCAGCGCTCAAGCTCAATGCGATCATCCTCCAGGTGCGCCCATCGTGCGACGCGCTTTACAAGTCGTCTTTGGAGCCATGGTCTCAATACCTCACCGGCGAGATGGGGAAGGCGCCGGAGCCGCTTTACGATCCGCTGGAGTTCGCCGTTACCGAGGCCCACAAGCGAGGCCTGGAACTCCATGCTTGGTTCAATCCGTTTCGCGCGCTGACCACGATGCGCAATAGGAGCGGAGTTTGTCCGAGTCACATCACGCGCACGAATCCGGAGTACGTACGCCGTTACGGCGACCTGCTCTGGCTCGATCCGGGAGAACCCGGCGCGCGCAGCTATGTTCTCGATGTCATCCTCGATGTCGTCCACCGCTACGATATCGATGCCGTGCATCTCGATGATTACTTCTACCCCTACCTGCAAAAGGACAAGCATGGCCACGTCCTTCCGTTTCCCGATGACTCGAGCTGGCAGCGCTACGTGGATGGCGGCGGCGGGATGGCGCGCGACGATTGGCGGCGCGAGAATATCAACGGCTTCGTGCGCGACCTTTACGGGCGTATCAAGACCGAGAAGCAGTGGGTCAGGCTGGGCATCAGCCCCTTCGGCATCTGGCGTCCGCAGAAAGAGCTGAACATCGCCGGGCTCGATGCCTTCGCGGAGATTTATGCCGATTCACGGAAGTGGCTGGAGAGCGGTTGGCTGGATTACATCTCACCGCAGCTCTACTGGAGCACGGATGCGCCCCGCCACAGCTATCCCGTGCTCCTGCAATGGTGGTCGGAAGCCAATGCCATGCAGCGCCATCTCTGGCCGGGCATCGCCACGGACCGCATCGGCGCCGCGCGCGCCGCTTCCGATATTCTCGGCCAGATCGCTTACACGCGGACGAAAAGTGACGCGGCGGGAAACATCCACTGGCACATCAAAGCGCTCGTGGAGAATTTGGGACAGGTGTCCGATCGCCTCGGGAGCGAACTCTATACCGATGTGGCGTTGGTTCCGGCGTGCTCCTGGCTCGGTATGGAGCCGACGGAAAAGCCGGACCTTTCCTTCGGCTCCGCCCGCGTGCGCTGGAACATCAAGGATGCCACCGCCGCCCATCAATGGGCGATCCAAATGAAGCGTCGCGACAAGTGGAGTTGCGAGATCGTTCCGGGCACGGAAACGTCGCGCCTGCTCGACCTGTCCGACCTGCCCGAAGCCTTCGCCGTGACCGCGCTCGACCGCAACGGCAACAGCAGTCCGCCGGCCTTGCTGCAATGCTACCCTGCGGACAAGCCGGTGGTGGCGCGGTAGGCGGGCGGGATTCTTCGACCGCGCTCCGCGCACTTTACCGGTGTCTCCGCGCCGCATCTTGACCGGTCTCAACTCAGCCCGGCGGGACTGGGACCGGACTCGCTGAAGCTGAAGCACGTGCGCGACTGCGGGGTTTCGATCATGGTTAGCGGCGTGCTCATGGACGCATCAACTTAAGTAAAGTGCAGTCTGGCCGCGAGCGCGAGCGCCGTAACCCTGCTTGTCATCCTGAGGAACCAAACACGAGGACGTGATGATTAGTGCGGAGATGACGTGTCGCGCGCAGTGGCGCCCAAGGAGCGGCGGTTTCCCAACCGCCGACCGTCCAATCGCGGCGGAGCCGCCAAGCTTCGTGGCCTTTG
>JBBRPL010000036.1:0-64390 GCA_038228205.1 Chthoniobacterales bacterium | reverse complement strand
TTCGACGGCGGGCACTTCAATCTGGATATCAATTCGGTCCAGCAATGGTCCCGAGATTCGGTTCCGATAGCGTTGGACCTGAACCAAGCTGCAGCGACATTCACGCTTCGGATGGCCAAAAAATCCACAAGGGCAGGGATTTAAAGCAGCGACAAGGATAAAATCCGCAGGGAATACCATCGTTCCAGCAGCGCGCGTGACAGTGACTTTGCCGTCTTCCAACGGCTGTCTCATCACTTCGAGCGTGGAGCGCTTGAACTCGGGGAGTTCGTCGAGAAAGAGGACGCCGTTGTGGGCGACGCTGATCTCTCCCGGCATGGGGATAACTCCACCGCCAAGCAGGCCGATGTCGGAAATGGTGTTGTGGGGGGCGCGGAAGGGGCGCACGGAAACGAGGGAGTGTTCCTGATTCAGCAAACCACTGATTGAGTGAATTTTCGTCGTTTCAATCGCCTCCTCCAACGTCATCAGTGGCATGATGGTTGGGATGCGCTTGGCGATCATGGATTTTCCCGAACCTGGCGGCCCAAGCATCAGGAGATTGTGACCGCCAGCAACCGCCACTTCGATGGCTCGCTTTACGTGGTGCTGTCCGCGCACCTCGCAAAAGTCGACGTCGTAGGTTTGGTGCTCCGAAAAGAACTGCTCGAGATTCTCCTTGATGGGCAAGAGGGGCTTGTCGCCTGTCAGGAACTCGTACACTTCCCGCAGGTTGTGCACGCCGTAAACTTCAATCCCGCTGACCATTGCGGCCTCGCGCGCGTTGCCGGCAGGCACAATGAGTTTTTTCCTGCCTCGGCGGCGGGCCTCGATGGCGATTGGCAAAACCCCACGGACCGGGCGAACAGCACCCGTCAGGGCCAGTTCGCCGACAAAGCAAAATTCACTCGAGAACGGCAATTCGCGCTCCTCGGCACAGGCGATCATGCCCAGGGCGATCGGAAGGTCGAAACTTGGGCCTTCTTTCTTCACATCCGCCGGGGCGAGGTTGACCGTCGTGCGTCCATGTGACCACCGAAAGCCGCTATTTTGCACGGCCGTGGTGACCCTATCCTTGCTTTCCTTTACTGCCGCATCCGGCAAACCGACGACCACGATGACCGGATTTCCAGAACTGGCATTGACCTCGATTTCAACCTCGAAGGCATCAACGCCGTAAACGGCTCCGGAGAAAACTTTGGCAAGCACGCGGGAAAGGTGGCAAGAAACCGCGCTGCTGGCGAGCGTCACGTTCTTTGGCCAAGGTGCTCCCAGCGCGACAGAGTGCTCGGATCGACCCCGATTTGGCGGGCGAATTCGTTTTGCGTGATGCCGAGCGCTTTGCGATGATTCACCAAACGATGCGCCATTGTGTCCCCATCCTGAAACGGATTGAAGCCGAGAAACTCCACCACGCGAGCAAGGTGATTGACCCTCGGCGAGCGGTGGCCTTTCTCCCAATTCACGATCGTCATCTCGTCACAGCCGATCATTTTGGCCACGTCAATCTGACGAAGTCCGAGATCGAGCCGGCGCTTCCGGATCATCCCGCCGACGGTCTTTGGATCGGCGGGATAGCCCTTCGTCTCTGTAAAGTAGGGACCGATGGGGCAACGAACCCTCCGAAGTGTTGCCCAGCAAAAAGGCAACGCATCCCTGCAAATGCGTGGAGGCGAGCGCCATGAATACCGCCGGGTATCCGAGTTCTCCTCGCGAACAGATTAAGGCGAGCGGCTACCAATCCGCAGGATATAGAAAGTCGGCGAACTTCCGGAACAAAAATGCGCCAAGAAGATTGCCCGTCCGGTTCTCAACAGCCACATTTCTTCAGCGCTTGCGAGTGCCCCGCGGCTCACTATAAGCATCCACATTTTTTAGTCCGGAGAGCAGGAAGCCCAGAAATGACTTTTCTTGGAATCGGCACGTTTGGGCGATGCCTAACAAACGCAGGTAGTGATTGGCTCCTTTCGTGGTGAATGCACCTGATATCTTCCTTTGCACAGCCAAGTGACGAATGGCGCGCTCAGCGGCGTTGTTATTCCACGGAACTCCATCATCCTCCATAAATGTAAACAGTGATTCCCTATATCGCAAGAATCGCTTCACGTATTTCGCAGTTACTTCTTTGCAGGAATCAAGGCCATGAATTGTGATTTGATAGAACCTCTCCACGCTTTGCACATGCTTTCTCAGATGGAACTCCTTGAGACCAAATCTCTGAACATCCTCAAGTATTGGGACGAGTAGATCGCGGACCGCCGATACAAACCCCTCGTACTCGTCGTCAAACGGGTTTTTCCACAAGTCGTCGTTCAAGTCTCGGATCAGATGCACGATGCACTTTTGCTGCCGACAGGGCAAAGCATCGTAGCCACCGTAAAAGTCCGTCACAACGGTTCCTTGGTAGCCCCGCAATAAGTCAGTCAGAAAATCAGTTTCCCTTCTCGGGGTAAGATGGAAGACGACGTGCCGACTATCCGTCAACACCCAAACGAATTGCAGGGTCCCGAGAATGCTAATTTTAGTCTCATCGATATGAATCGCAGCGCTTTGAAAAAGGTTTACAAACAACATTTCCTCGGTGCCTGCGTAGCCTTCAGATGACTGCACAACAAATCGTTCCACGGCCTCGTGAGAGATTGGTTCTTGGAACATATCTCGCAACAATTCCGCAATGAGCCGTAAGGAAAGTCGCAGTTTCACTCGCAGATAAACCACCAATGCATAAAATCCAAAACCGAAAGTCCTGCCACGCAAGCGTTGGATTGCTAATGGAGCATGTGTTGTGTGACAATGTGGACAGTAGCCTCCGTTGCCGATATAGCGCACCAAGATTTTCTTACATCCACTCTTCGTGAATGCTATATCCAAAAGTGCGTGCTCCGCCTCCTTTTTTGAACGCTTCAAAACTGTCGGATATTCCGGATGCCACGGGCATTTTCTTTTACGGGCAACACGGATAGTTTGCCCACCACGCGAGGGCAGGATCCGTCGGCGTGAATTTTCTCTAGCCACTTTCTTCCTTGCGCCACCGAGTTCCGCTTTTTCGCAAGTTCGGAGTGAAATCTCTTTTTCTTTGTATTTCCAATGGGCCGACTTGAGGACACTGTTCAAGCATTGGGATAGGTCCTTGCCGCGCTTCGTCGCGGGAACCTTTGGCCCGTCAAGCAGATCCGCATCCGAACACATTCCTGATCGGGCATGCAGAAGCGTCAGTTGGCGAGCAAGCGTTTCCAAACCAGCGCAGTCTTCTCGATTGTATTCGATCAATCCTCGTCTTATTGACCCGTCTCGTGATCGTTCCCAGTCGTGCCGTAACGCAACGGCGGCCGTTCCAGACTTGACAGCTCCGGACCATTTGAAGCCGCAACAGCCGGCGATATCTTTCAATCCGTTTGAATAGGTGGGAAAATAAACGCGCGCATAGATATGTGCCAGAAGGTTGAGCGAGTGAGTCTCTCCCGTGCTCGGGAAGTCACGATGAGCGTGGCCATATCGTTCTCTCATCCGCCGAAGAAACGTCGTTTCGTAGCTCCCATAGTGAACTAGCACCGGCCTCGCAACAGTTTTGAGAATGCCGAGGAATTCTCGCCAAATCGTCCGCTCGTCCTGAGGAGTGTCCGCCCACAGACTGTGCTGGACAGCAGAGGCGCCGTTCCCGATACGCAGGCCGATGAGGTAGTAGAAATCGAGATCGGGCAGGCCTTCGACATCCAGAAATACGGGCGTGCCTTCGATCTTTAATCCTTGATCACCGACAATGTGTATTTGCTTCTCCCGAATTGCCAGCGCCCTCAGTGAAAGGTGATACTTCTCCCGTTGCTCGGGAAGCCGCTTAGAGCGCCGGCGGGGACGAAATGTGTAGGAGAACTGGGTTATGGTGAAGATACCTTTATGGCGGAGCTTTTGGCGTTCCTTGGCGCTCATCCCTGCGAGCAGACTAAGGTCATCCTGCTCCAGCGCTTTCTGCCGGCAGCGGGTTTGGAACTCACATTCGGCACAATGACGATTCAGGACGAGATCGGGTGCGGTCGGATTTGAAAGCAGCGTGGCGATTCGTTCGATATGCTTTCGCACTTCGCCGGCCATAAGCGAAGTCTTGACCTTGAGTCTGGCGTGGTCGTCCCCGTGAACGATTCTGCCCATTTTGGCTTCTTGACCGAATACTCGGGAGATCATGATCGCGTCGAACGCCAGAAGCAACCGGTCCTCGTTCGTGAGTTTGTTGCGGAAGACGAAGCGAATTGGAATGTATTGAACCGGCTTGCCTCGACCTCCTGCGGGCACACGTTCGACCGCATGCACTTCGGACTCCACACGACATGAGTTCATCTCTCTCTGCACCGCCAGGGTGCAGGCGAACCTCCATTTGGCAGCCTTGACGGTCTCCACGTTGGGCGAGACGGTCACCTCGTTTCTTGGCAAGGTAGAAAGCAGTCGGGTAGTCTCGGACGCACGGTAACAGACGTCTTGCGCTTCAATCCATTCCGCGTAGGGATTTCCGCTGGCAGGTTCACCGGTTGCACGCAGCCAACATTTTGTCGGGCACTTCAAGTACGCTTCAAACACAGAAGGCGTGATTTGCATACGACGCCAATGTACTCCTCCAGTAGATCTCTGCCATTGTCGGTCAGTGCCGTTGATTCAGGGCTGTGCTCCCGGGATTGCGGGCGGGGCGAATTCCTCTGGCGAGAACACGGCCATGTTCACCGGGGTGCCGAAGTCGGCCTTGTTCCGCGTGAGGATCATGTCGGCTCGGCAACTTTCCGCGGCGCTGAGTTGCAGCGCATCCTCGAAATCATTCAATCCGAATCCGACCGCGCGAAGGGCGTCGGAGTGGCCGACGGGCGCGACGGTGCTGATGGTTAGAAGATGGCGAAGAAATTCGACCGTCTTTTCAGTCCCGCGATCCCGGCGCAAGATGTAGAAGAGATTCGAAAGCGTGTGCCACGAGATGAACATTTCGTGAAGTTCTGCCTCGCACTTTTCCAATGCACGCTTGCTGCCCTCGAATAGACCGTGGCGCCGCAAGGCGACATCCAGAATCACGTTCGTATCCAGCAGGACTCGCACAGCTACTTCGCGTGCTTGCCAATGAGATAAGCCAGACGTGGATCGTCCCCCGGCGATTCGGGCAAGGAGAAGGAGCCCGCCCACTTGCCAATGAAATCGCTGATCGAGCCACGGTGTTGAACGTCTTCAGCATCCGGCAACAGTGTGAGAAGACCTTTGCCTTTTTCAGGTAACGGTTCGGGGCCGCTCGGGATGACGCGGCCATGGTCGAACTCGACTTCGAGTGTCACAAGGCTCATGCGGGCACTTTAGCGAATACAGCAAGAAAGGCCAGCACAGGAATCGCCTTGCCTTGATCGCGTCGACGTTGATCTGTCGGAGCTTCGCTGCTAACCCCACAAATTCCGATCCATCGTGCGGTATTGAATGGCCTCACCGACATGCTCTGCCGAAATTTGGTCCACACCTGCAATGTCCGCGATCGTGCGCCCGAGTTTCAGAATGTGGTCGTACGCGCGGGCGCTCAGGTTCAGTTTCTGCATGGGCCATTCGAAGCATTCCTTCGCCGGCCTCATCCAGTTTGCAACGGGAACGGGGTCATGCAAAGGGAACGGGGAACGGGGTCAGGCATCAATTCTTGACTAGGCGCACCGCAATATGGCTTCCAGTTGCGCGGGGTCGGGCCCTACTCGCGATGTATCGTGCCACCCGTTGCCGAAACCCGGCCGCCCTCTGCTGCAGGCCGGTCGCCATCGACGTGTTCGCAGTCCAACCAAGCCAGGCGCGTGCTCTTTGAGAATCCACAATGAGGCACCGGAGTTCTCCGCGGCGGGCCGGCTCGAAGCGGAAGTCAGGCGCCCCACTGCCAAGCAGCCGGTTCAGCGTTTCGCCCACCAATCGTTCAGTCCGAAGGGGCTTCCGTCAGATCCCACAATCTCACGGCGTCATCCATTCCAGCGCTGGCGAGCGTTCGGCCATCCGGTGAAAAAGCAATTGAACAAATGCCGCTCCGGTGGCCGACCAGCGTGACGCGTTCCGTCGTTGTCGCCACATCCCACAGTTTTATCGTCTCGTCGCCGCTGCAGGTCGCCAGCGTTTTGCCATCGGCGGAGAAGGCCACGCAACGGACACCTCCGTGGTAGCCGCGAAGGACGGCGCGCTCTTTTCGCGTGACGATATCCCACAAACGCGCGGTCCAGCCTGCGCTGGCAGTGGCCAGCGTTCTACCGTCGGCTGACATGGCCACAGCCAGCACTCCATCACGGTTCGCTCCCCGCCACTGCGGCCAATCCTGGGCCTGCACGCTGGCGGCGAGCCAATGGATAGCCACCACGAAAGCCGCTTGAGTGCTTCTCGTCAGGAGGCGCTTATTGAGCGACCTTCCGATAAATGTCATGGCTCTGCCTCCAACGACGCGCAGACAAGTTCCTCGCTGCTTCGCGCAAACACGTGCCGGTTCGCGAAGGCGGGCGGAGACCAGAGCAGGTTGCGGCCGCCAAACGGGTAAGTCGGATTTAACAGGTGAGCGCGACCCAGCTCCTCGTAGCCCTTTGGAGTCAGCCGCGCACGGATCAGGTCCCCTTGGTCGGTGAAGAGCCACACACCATCGCCATTGGGGATGATGTGGATGCAGGCTCCGCTTCTCGAATCCGTCACATTTTCCTTTTCCCAGATCTGCCTACCCGTGCGCGCTTCCAGGCAGACCAGTCGCCCCTGCGACTTGTGGGAGTACACGTAACCGCCTTGCAGCAGCGGCCCAGTGGTATTGCTGAGGGATCGGCGCGCTTTGACGGTGTTCTCCGGCCAAAGCACGGAAGCGGCGGGCTTGGCGGGATCAAGTTGAAACATCAAGCCGCCAGCCATCAGGAGATCTTCCCATAATGTCGGCGTAGCGGTGGCATAATCACCGTTTAACGTCCGCGGTTCACGCCACCAGGTATGGCCCGTGGCGGGATCGAGCGAAGTGATCGCGTCCGGCGTCCAGACAATGAGTTGCCTTTGGCCGCCGGCACGGATGACGACGGGCGAACTGTAGGTCCACTTGTCATCGAGCGCCTGCCACACTTCTTTTCCTGAGTCCTTGTCAACCGCGATCACGGAGGAGCCCGGCTTCCCGCCGACGGCGAGAATCAAGAGGCTTCCTTCGATCAAAGGCGAAGTGGAGTCGCCTGAGAATTCCGCCAGTCCATAGTCCTTCATCAAATCTCTTCGCCAGACCACTGCGCCATCGAGAACGTTGAGACATACTAGACGCCCATTTTTTCCAGGGACGTAGACTTTGCCGGCGGCGGCGAGCGGAGTGGCATCCGGGCCAGCGAGGGCTTTTGCGTCGAGCGCCCAATCCGGGTAGCTCACTTCATCCGTGTGCGTCCACAGCGGCTTGCCTGTTCGTTCGTCATAGCAATGGACGCGCTCCCAAGCCTTCGGTTTTTTCTTCTCGGAGTCGCAGATAAAGACGCGACCGCCGCTCACGATCGGAGAACACAATCCATCTCCCACGGGAACACGCCAAAGGATCTTCAACCCTTCAGACGGGAGGGTTTGCATGATCCCGGTCTCCTTCCAAACCCCATCGCGATTGGGTCCGCCAAACTGCGGCCAATCGTCAGCTCGCGTGGCCCCGACCGGCAGCAGCGCCAGGGCGAGAACGACGGCGCTTCGAAAAAAGGGGAGAAGCATCTTGAGAGTAATAAGCGGTGAAACGCACCACGCTTAGGGCGGTGGCCGTACGCGATGCCGTAAAGCCCGAAAACGGTTATCCGCGGAGAATGGCGCTCCGAGCAACTCACACCATTCCCCCAAGCGGTGCCTTGCTGTCTGCGGTGCGCTCGATCTGGACACCCGAATTCCACAGCATCGCCAGATGGAGATCGGCAAAGGACCTCGCATATGACCGCCCCGAAAGAAATATTGCGAATTAAGAATTCGGGTTTACGAGCCGCTCGCTGACACGCTCCCGCGCCGTAGCGATGTCCACTTGCGCGGCTTCGAGATCTTGCGTTTCCGGGCGTAACGGATCGACGGGCGAGACGGGAGCGAGGCCAAGAATCTCACGAGCGCGCTCCAAGGACGCGTCGATATGCGGGCACACGTTTTCCCGGCCGAGTTGTTCGAGAAAGCCGGCGTTCTCCATCGTGATGTAGGGCTGGGTGTGCGGGCCGCTGAGGATGAGATACTGGCCGCGCTGGTGCATCTTCTCGTAAAGGTCTTCCAGGGCGTTAAGCCCGGTGGCATCCATGGCCACGACTTTGCGCATGCGTAGGATGAGAACTCGCGGCTCCTGCTTGGCGCCCTTGAGGGCGGTTTCCAACTTGTCGGCGGCTCCGAAAAAGAACGCGCCAAAAATGCGGAAGATGAGCACGCCCGGTGGCACGACCTTGCCGACCAGCGAATGATGCGCTCCTTCGGTGTCGGTGCTTTCGTCGACCGCGATGATCTGGGTGGTTTCGGAGATGCGTTTGATGAAGAGCACCGCCGCCAGCACCATGCCGACCTCCACGGCGACCGTCAGGTCGATCAACACCGTGAGGCTGAAGGCCGTCAGGAAGACTGCGGCGTCACTTCTCGGCCAGCGGCGCAGGCGGGCAAAGTGATGCCATTCGCCCATATTGAAGGCCACCACGATCAACACCGCGCTGAGCGTGGCCAGGGGAATGAATTTCGCCCAAGGCGCAGCGACGAGCAGAATGGCCAACAACGTGGCGGCGTGGACAATTCCCGCGATGGGACTGCGTCCGCCATTCTTGACGTTCGTGGCCGTGCGGGCGATGGCCCCGGTCGCGGCGATTCCGCCGAAGAGAGGGGACACGATGTTGGCAATGCCTTGGGCGATCAACTCCTGGTTCGAGTCGTGCCGGTCGTCGATCATGCCGTCGGCGACGACGGCGGAGAGCAGCGATTCGATGGCCGCCAGCAGGGCGATGGTAACGGCCGGCGCGAAGAGGTTCTGGATATTGTGCCAGGAAAGGTCGGGCACGTGCAGCGCCGGCAAGCCCTGTGGAATCCCGCCGAAGCGCGTGCCGATGGTCTCGACGGGAATCTGGAAAATCATGACGAGTGCCGTACCGAGGAGCAGCGCGATGATCGAGCCGGGAACACGGCGCGCCCACGCCTTCGGCCAGAAGAGGATGATCAGCAGCGATGTGACCGCGAGTGCAACCGTCGGCCATTGCAGGGTAGGGAAGTGCTCGCCGAGTACTTTCAACTTGTCGGCGAAGTCGGCCGGGACCTTGTCGACTGTCAGCCCAAAGAAGTCCTTGATTTGCGTGCTGAAGATGAGGACCGCGATGCCGCTCGTGAAGCCCATCGTCACCGGATAGGGAATGAACTTGATGGCCGTGCCGAGGCCGGTCAGTCCCATGGCGAGCAACATAAAACCCGCCATGATCGTACAGATGGCAAGGTTCGCAACGCCGTATCTGGCGATGATGCCATAGACGATGACCACAAAGGCGCCGGTGGGACCGCCAATTTGCACCCGCGAACCGCCCAGCGCGGAGATGATGAAACCGGCGATGACCGCGGTGAAGAGGCCGGCCTCGGGCTTGACCCCGGAGGCGATGGCAAAGGCCATCGCGAGCGGGAGTGCGACAATGCCGACGGTGAACCCGGCGGTCAGGTCCGCGAAGAATTGCGCGCGGGTGTAACCCCGGAGGCACTCGATGAGTTTTGGACGAAAGAACGACCTTTTTTCCGTTGGCGGATTGGCGTTCATTCGGTTGGGATTCCGGTGAGGTCGCTTTTGCTCGAGTGTGTGGGAAGAGCCGTGCGGCTGGTCTTCGTTCGCCCTGGCGCGCCTTTTGCCGACACCCCCCTTCTTGTTCCCGCGGCAGTGCTTTTTGGCACGTTTGCGACCGCGGGTTGATCGTCCTCCCCCAAGTAGAGGAAGGCGCCACAATGGTCGCAGACGGCCAGTTCATCGGCGACCCGGCGAAGTTCCGCCAGACGGCCTCGTGGGATAGCGACGTGACACGCGCGGCAGATTCCCCGCGTCACCGGGGCCACACTGACTTTGCCCCGCGCGCGACGTGCGTCGTGATGGATAAGGATCGAGGTGGGCAAGACCGCGCGCAGCGACTCGATAGCAGCAGCCAGGGCTGCGTTCGTGGCATGGTGTGTCTTGATCTGTCGCCGGGCCGCTTCGAGTTCGGCGAGGCGTCGCAGTCTGGGGATAATGTTCTGCGCTTGGTTCATGGCCGCGGTCCAACTGCATCCGCCGTGCCAGCCATTTCAGCGATCGACCCAACCTGCTTGCGCGGAACCACTTATATGACGCTTATTTTCCCAGGACCATGGAGTTTTCACATGCGGTTGGCTGCGAAGTGCAGCAATTGCACGCTATTGTAAACGGTGTGCCTGCCCATTCATGCGCGTGCCGGACGTCGAAGCATCAATCGAAGGCGGCCCGTAATTCGCAGAGGAAGCGCCCTCGGTTTCTGTCCGCCCGTGCCTCCCGCAAAGCGTCGTTCGTAAGACCGTCGCTTGTCTTCTGCCACAGTTTCAGGGTGCCCCCGAAGGAAGAACGCATTTCCTTATAGCAGAGCGGCACCTCCTCGCAGAGGCCGCCGTAAGTGACCAAATTCGTTCCCAAGGGAACCCGCGCCAACTCCGCGGCGACGTGCTCGATGTATTGCTCGTAAAGCGCTTCGGAAAACGCCACCGACGCATCAATCTTCCCTCTCTTGAACAGATTCTCTTCGAAAGGATTGAACAGATAAAACGCGTCGTATGCCAGGACGTCGATGTCTGTGATATTGGCGTGAATGATCTCGGCGTTTGGTATCCGTTCCCGTTGGATGGTAACGTGCGCCAGGTCTGCCAGATGCTGGCGCTGCTCGACACCCGTGAAATGCCCGGCGGTGGTCAGTGCGCCGACAATGCAGAATTTCCCCGGCCCACATCCGAGATCGAGCACTCGCGTTCCCGACTCACTGACCAGGAATTCAGCGGCCTGGCGGGCGACCGCAACCGGCGTCCAATGCCGCCAGGACAGGTCGCGAATTTCAACCGGGTAAATCCGGTCGAATTGCTCGTCCTCCGCCGGATAGCCGTAATCGAAGTATGCAGGATCGCTCATCCGGCTCACCATTACCATGATCCATGCCACGCCCGCATGGCTACAGCGCAACTCTCTCTATACAAACGCCTTAGCGTATGCACAATTTGCACTTCGATGGAGAAGAACCCGGGCACCAGCTAGAATGTGCAAAAGTTGCACTTGTAGCCGAAGGCGTGTGCAATAGTCTTTACGGAAATGGACCCCGCCAAGATTCACATCCTCGTGCTGGAGCGAGATGGGGCGGCGGCGCGAGCGATTCGCGCCATCCTCGACCCGCTCGGTTACCAGGTTTCGATCGCCGCAAGTGAGCGCGAAGCATTGGTTCTCGCCGAGGAGAAGTTGTTCAACCTTGTGGTGAAATCCTTCGATGCGCAGCGGACGGATGCGATCGCCGTGATGGACAAGATTCGCGGCGTTACGCCAGACACGCAGTTTATTTTCGTCAGCGAGAAAGGCACCATCCGCACGGCGGTGGACGCGATCCGCAAAGGCGCGTTCGACTATCTATCGAGGCCGATCAAGGCCGATCAATTGGTCGAGTCGGTGAGGAAGGCGCTCGATTATCAGGCTCTCGTGGCCGAGGATCAGCGGTTAAAACTGCGGCTCCGGCGGCGTTCGGAACCGGACATCTTTGCCGGCCAAAACCCCGCGATGCAGGCCATCAATCTGCTCATTCAGCAGATCGCCGCGACGGAGGTGACCGTGCTGATCGAGGGCGAGAGTGGGACCGGCAAGGAAATCATCGCGCGGGCGATCCATGAAAGAAGCCGTCGCAGCGCCCGCCCCTTCATCGCCGTGAATTGCGCCGCGCTGCCGGACAATTTGATCGAGGCCGAGTTCTTTGGCCATGTGCGTGGGGCCTTCACCGGCGCCATTGGCGATCGTCAGGGGCGTTTTCAACTCGCCCATGGCGGCACTCTCTTTCTCGACGAGATCGGCGACCTTTCAGCCAAGGGGCAGGGTGATTTGCTCCGGGTGCTGGAGGACGGGATTTTCCGCCCTGTCGGGAGCCACAAGGTCGAACATGCGGACGCGCGCATCATCGCCGCAACGAACAGGAACCTCGAGGCCGAGGGAATCAACGGAAGGTTTCGCGAAGACCTTTTCTACCGCCTGAACATCATCACGATCTCCGTCCCGCCGCTGCGGGAACGAGCGGAGGACATCCCGACACTCGTGAAGACATTCGCCGAGCATTTCTGCGCCAAGCACCATCGCCGCCAGAAGAGATTCAGCCGTGAGGTGATCGGGTTCTTCCAGACGCTTCGCTGGCCCGGCAACGTCCGCCAGTTGCGCAATCTCATCGAACGCTTTGTGGTTACCATTCCTCGAGCCATGGTCGAAATGGATGATTTGCCGGCGGCGCTGGTGCAGTCAACGCGACCGGAACTGGCGTTTACCATCCAGCCCGGAATGTCCCTTGCGCAGGTCGAGGCCGAGTTGATCCGGCAAACCTTGTTGAAGGTCACCTCCAACCGGGCGGATGCCGCGGAGCGGCTCGGGATCAGCCGGCGCGCGCTGCAATACAAGATCGTGCGCTACGGATTGGATACCCTGCCCAAGACGCAGACTGCGCGGGGCAAGAGGCGCCCAGCCGACCCCGCGGTCTGAAACTGGCGAGCGATGGCGGGCACAGCCCTGGCCTTCATTTTTGTCCGGGCGGCTTTCCAAGAGTTACGGGTACAAAGCTGCGCGTGGACGAAGGCGGCTCTGGGAAGGGCTGTCTCCGTTGCTCCCGTTCCGCTCTTCAATTTGACGGCGGTCGCTACTTTGCGGCGAGGGCGGCGTCGATCGCTTGCGTGAGCTTCGCGTCGTTCGGCGTTACCTTGGAATCGTAGCGGGCAACGATCTTCCCGTCCTTGCCGATCAGGAACTTGTTGAAGTTCCATTTCACGTCGCCGGGCACGGGCGAGGTGGAGCCGGTGAGGGCGGTATAGAGTGGATGCTGTTCGGCGCCCTTGGTGTGGAGTTTGTCGAAGAGCGGGAAGGTCACGTCGAACTTCGAGGAGCAGAATTTCTTGATCTCTTCGTTTGTCCCCGGCTCCTGAGCTCCAAAGTCGTTCGACGGGAAACCGAGGACCATCAGGCCCTTGTCCTTGTATTTGCGCCAGAGCTCTTCGAGCCCCGCATATTGCGGGGTGAAGCCGCATTTGGAGGCGACGTTGACGATGAGGATCGGCTTGCCGGCGTAGGCTTTGAGGGAAGTGTCTTTGCCATCGATGTCCTTGAGCGGGATGTCGTAGAGCGGCGCGTCAGCGGCGGAAACGGTGGCGGCCATAAGCAGGGCGCCGGTGAGGGCGAGGAGGGTGCGGAGTGGGTTCATGGGTGTGGGTTTGGGAGATCGGATCTAAAATGTCAAATCAGGCGGCTTTCGCATGCGTGTCCGCGGATCGCTGCACGCTCGGCACCAGCAGAACTGAAAGGATATGCACGAATACGTGCTTTCATGGCGGAGCGTTAGCATGGCATCGGGCCGACCGCAAGCCGCGCCCACGCGGGAAGCATCCTACAAATAATAGTCGAAATCCTTCTCGCTATGGGTCTTCCGGCGGACGCGGAAAACGTGCGCGGGCTTGTCGGGCGTGAGGCGCACGAAATTGCGCCGGCCGCTCCACAGGTAGCGCTCGTCGTTGAGGAGGTCATGAACCTGGTAGTCCTGTCCTTCGATCCAGCCAAATTTCTCGACCGGCACGTCGATGAAGGCGTCCTGGGCGTGGAAGGGATCGAGGGACACGATGACGAGGATGATGTTGTCCCGCGCCTCGGTCATTTTCGCGTAATAGAGGACGAGATCGTTGTCGGCCTGTTGGAAACGCAGATTGCGCAATTGCTGGAGCGCGCGATTGTCGCGGCGAATGCGGTTGAGCCGGGTGATGACGTCCTTGATGTTTCCCGGCGCGTTCCAGTCGCGCTCCTTCCACTGGTACTTTTCGGAATCCAGGTATTCATCCTTGGCGAGTTGCTTGTAATCGTTGTCGCAGAGGTGGAGGAAATGCCGCACGTCGGCCCCGGCATCGAACGGCTTCTTTTCGAGCCCCGTGTTTTCGCACAGCTCGAAACCGGAATAGATTCCGTAAACGGGCGAGAGAGTAGCGGCGAGGACAGCGCGAATGAGGAACGCCGGGCGCCCGCCGAATTGCAGAAAGCTCGGCAGGATGTCCGGCGTGTTCGGCCAAAGATTTGGCCGCATGTACTCGGCGCACAGGTCTTGCGTGAGCTCGGTAAAATACTCGGTGAGCCCCTGCTTCGTATTGCGCCAGGTGAAATACGTGTAGCTGTGCGTGAAGCCGGCCTTGGCCAGGGTCTTCATCATTTTCGACCGAGTGAATGCTTCGCTGAGGAAGAGGGCGTCGGGAAATCGTTTCTGGACACGGGTGACCAGGTATTCCCAGAACGCGACGGGTTTGGTGTGCGGGTTGTCGACACGGAAAATGCGGACACCGTGTTCGCACCAGAATTCGATGACGCTGGTCAGTTCGTGCCAGAGGGTGCGCCAGTTCGGGTTGTGGTAGTTGAGCGGGTAGACGTCCTGGTATTTTTTGGGCGGATTCTCGGCGTACTTGATGGTGCCGTCGGGCCGTTTGTAAAACCACTCGGGATGCTCGTGGACGTAGGGGTGATCGGGCGAGCAGTTGAGCGCGAAATCGAGGGCCAATTCCATGCCTCGCGCATGGATTTCCTTCACGAGCCAGTCGAAATCCTCGAGGGTGCCCAATTCTGGAGCCACGTCCTTGTGCCCGCCGCCATTGGGACAGTTCTGGTGCCGGTTGCCGATGGCGTAAGGGACGCCCGGCTCCCCCGGTTGGCAGGCCACCGCGTTGTTCTTGCCCTTCCGGGCCGTGACGCCGACCGGATGGACGGGCGGAAAATAAATGACGTCGAAGCCCATGGCCCGGGCATCGTCGACACGCGTTAGGCAATCCCGGAAGGTCGAGCCCTTGTCGCCGCGTCCCTCGGCGGAGCGGGGGAAAAATTCGTACCACTGCGCGAAGAGCGCCCGCGGGCGATCAACGTAGACCTGTGGATACCTGGGGGCATAGCGGGCTTCATTCGCCGGGAAAGGAACGATGACCGTGGTTTCCGCGGGCGGCGGCGGCTCCGAAACGGTCTGCGTCTTTTTCTTGCGCGAACTCCTGGCCTTCTTTCCGGCGGGGGACGGTTCCTTCACCGCTTCCGGCGGCCGGTCGGCGGGGACGCCATCGGCGTCGGCGGTGCCATTGGCAGGGTACGGATCGCTCGTGCCGACAGGCGGCGTTTCCACGAGGACGGCGACCGGGGGCAGATTAAGCACGTAATTGGTGCTCTCGCCACGGTCCGCATACGCGGTCATGAGCGCGCCGATCTCAGGGGAATGGGCCAGGGCATTGACCTCGGCGGGCGTGCCTTCGCGAATCTTGTCCGCGAGGACGACGAGGCGCTCGGCGTCGCGCTTCTGGCCAGCGTCCTGCGCGAGTCGCGCGGCCCGGGCGACGAAGCCAGCCCCTTCCAGGGTTTCGCTGGCCAATTCGGTGAGCCCTGCTTCGAACTTCACCTGAAACTCGTGCTGCCAGGTGCGGAAATAGTCGCCCCAAGCCTCGATAGTGAACTCGTAGATCGCATTCTCAAAGACGGAGAAAACACCGGACCACCGGTCGCGATTGTAGGGGTCGATACATTGCATCGGCGTCTCGAACCATTTCGTGAGGCCTTGCTTGCGCCATTTCAAGAGCGCGGAAACGACGTCATGGCCATCCTTGAAGACATCGGCCTCGACGAGAATGTCCTCACCGACAGCGCGTTTCACCGGGTAGCGCCCGCCCTCGACGAGCGGCGACACGGCTTCGATGACGACGGTGGGCGGGCGGGGTATCATGGCAGGGGCGATGATGCCCCACGCAGACGTGTTCCCGCAAGCCAAGCCACTACGTAGCGGCGAATTCATTCGCCGAGCGGTGCGTGGCAGCAGGGGCAACCCTGCGACCCGCAGCGGCGTCTGCACGGAATTCCACGGGCTCACTGCTGCCAAGGTTCCGCGAATGAATTCACGGCTACGTAACGCGCCATCCCTCGCCACCGATCAAAATTCTGATGACGAGACATGCCCAGATGTGCATTCTTCCGCGCAACTGCACGATAACCCTGCGGTTTCACCCATCCATGAACAAACACCTGCTCACCCTTCTCATCACCGCGGCCCTCTCCACTCTGGCCCAAGCTGAATCCACCGTTAAGCTCACCAATGTTCACCTCTGCTGCAAAGGCTGCGTGACGGGTGTGGAGAAAGCGGTGAAACCCGTTTCCGGCGCCACCGCGGCGTGTGATGCTGATGCGGGATCGGTGACGCTGACCGCGCCTGATGACGCTACGGCCCAGAAAGCCGTGGATGCGCTCGTCGCCGCCGGATATTTCGGGAAAAGCGAAAACGCCGCAATCAAAGTGACCGACAACAGCGGCGCGAAGGACGGGAAAGCGACCACGCTCACCGTGAGCGATGTGCATCTCTGCTGCGGGAAATGCGTGAAAGGCGTGAACACCGCGCTGGCGGACGCCAAGGGAGTGACTTCGAATACCGCCGAGAAAAACGCGAAGTCCTTTGAGATCAAAGGCGACTTCAATCCCAAGGAAGTGATGTCCGCGCTGCAAAAGGCGGGCTACTCCGGCAAAGTGAACTAAAGCGCGGCGAGCAACGCTCGCAGCTTTTCCAGCCCCGCGGTCCGCTCCATGACCTCACGCAGCGATTGGAGCGCCGCGGGGATGTGATCGAGGAATTGGGTGCGTCCGTCGGCGTGCCCGAGCTTGCCGTAGGCGCCGAGCGCCTGCATGAGGCGCTGCATGGCGCACAGATCGTAGAGGGTGCGAAAGCCTGGGGCTTCGTGGCGTCCCGGTCCATGCAAGCCGCTCAAATAATGCGCGAGCAATTCCTCGCGCTCGGCGGCGGTGAGCGTGACGTACGGATCGAGCAGCAACGAAGCAAGATCGTACTGCGCCAGGCCGGGGCGCAGTCCCTGGAAATCAATGAGACAGACCTCGCCATCCCTGACGATGATGTTCTGGCTCTGGAAATCGCGATGCACGAGGACGCGCGGTTGCTTCGCGAGGTGCGCGGCGATTTCGTGCAGGCGCGGGCGGTCGTCTCCCGCGGCGATCTGCCCGGGCGTGAGGCCAAAGTGGCGGCCGAGGCAGTGTTCGAAGAAGTAATCCTGCTCCCACTGATAGAGCGCGGCGTCGAAAACGGGTTGGAGAAATTTTAGCGACTTCGCGCCGGGGGCCCGGTGGGCCTGCGTGTGAAGAATGAGTGCCTGGTCGAGCGTGCGCTGATAGAGGGCGCGGCGCTGCGGCCAGGGGTCGTGGCGCCGGCTCCACAGGTCGGCATCCCCGGCGTCTTCCATGAGGATAAGGCCATCGGCCTCTTCGTGAAAATAGGTGACCGGAACGCGCACGCCGACACCAGCCAGGAAGCGGGCGATGGCGACGTAATGCCGGTTCTCAGGGCGGTCCTCGCCGTAGTGGACGAGGATGAGCGACTGCGGACCCACGTGCATGCGCCAGAATTTGCGACCCGAGCCACCCTTCTCAATGGGTGCGACGTGGATTGCGGCGAGCGACTTGTCGGACATGCGGAAAGTGTCGGGTGGAAGAGGCGGGGAGCCAGCGAAATTTTTACGCGAAATCGACGTCGACGTGCCGGCCTTCCGCCCGCGCTCCGCTGGTGACGATACAACGGTCCAACTCCGCACCGGGCGCAACCTCGGCATCGTCCCAGACGAGGCAATCGCGCAGGATTGCACCCGCGCCGACCCGCGCACCGGTACCGACCGCGGTCGCTCCGGCGAGTTGCACACCCGGCTCGATCCTCGTCGCGGCATCGATCCATGGCGAAGGGTGGCTGGCGGCCAGATCGCAGTGCACGGCGAGATAGTGCTCGCGACTTCCGAGGTCCCACCAATGGCCGCCATCAATGACGATGCCGCCAAGTTTGGCCCCCTGTCGAATCATGTCGCAGAAAATCGGGACGACGCTGATTTTCGTCGCCGCCGGTATGCGGGCGATGAAATCGGGATTCACGAGGTAGATGCCGGTGAAGAGGAAGCGTGGCGCGGCCGTGGCGTCGACGCGGTTTCCAATACCGGTGATGCGGCCGCTCACGGCATCGAAGGCAACCTGAAGGGGCCCTCCCTCGGAGCGCAAAATCATTGTGACCTCATTGCCGCGTTCGAAGTGCTCGCGGAAGGCGCCGTGCAATGGCAGATCACTGAGAATGTCCCCATTGTAGACGACAAAGGGATCGGCGCCGAGCAGATCGCGGACATTCCAGATGCCACCGGCGGTTTCGAGCACTTCGGGTTGTTCGTCCCGGAAGGCGAGTGAGGCTTCGCGATACTTCGGCGTGGGAAAGACACGGTCGTAGGCCTCGGCACGCCAGTGCGTATTGACCACCAGGCGCTCCACGCCGGCTCCGAGGAGATGGTCGAAGGCGTAGGTAATGAGAGACCGATTCGCGACCGGGATCAGCGGCTTCGGCCGGCGCGCGGTGAGCGACTTGAGGCGGGTGCCGAGACCGGCGCCGAGGACGAAGGCAGTGCGAATCACACGAGAATCCGGGTCAGAAAAAAAACCACCCGCCGGGCGAGAGAGAGTAAACAATCATCGGTTGCCAGTGATCAGTATCCACGTTGCCGAGAAAAACTGATGCCGAGCACTGATGCCTGTTTACTCCCCCCTACGCGGCGGGTGGAGGTACGATTGCGGTTGTGCGGCGCGGGTTAAATCGCGCTCAACGTTACTTGGAGCCCTTTTCTTTGATCTGCTCGACGGGCGGCTGCTCGACGGGGGTCGGGGCTTCGCTCGGCGGAGGGTTGATGTTCACGACCTGGAAGTTCTGGATCGTCTGCGAGAGCAACTGCGCCAGGCGCACGACGCCGGAGGGCGTCATGGTGATGCGAGTGTGGATGGGCAGAAGGGACACGCCTGGACGGTCCGCAACGATTCCGGAAGTGAAATCGAGATAGACTTCCTCGGCACCGACGCTCACCAGAACGTGGTTGGCGTAACTGGCCTTGAGGTCGTCGTAGCGGACTTGGAGGACTTGCTGATTGGAGGGTTGGTTCGACATAGGGGTGCTTTGCTAATCGGGGTCGCAACCCTTTGCAACTGCTCAATCGCCCTCAAGATGTTTTTTTATCGGAAGGCCCGAAGGCCGGTTTTTTACGTATCCATCAACCGCGCGCGGACCTCCTCGGCGCTCAAACCCATGATACTCACGGTCTTGTCGCGGGATTTCTCCCCGGAAACCAACTCGACACCCGCCGGCGCCACCCGGAGACGTTCGGCGAGGAAACTTCGAAGCGCATCGTTGGCCTTTCCCTCGCGAGCGGGTGCCTGGACCTTGATCTTGATCGCCTCGCCGTACTCCCCGATGACCTCGGTGCGCCGCGCGTTGGGAACAATTCGGAGGCGGATCAGCGTCTTCACGCCGTCAGGCGCGCGGTTTGATGTAGATGCCGATCAAGGGCCGGGGCGATGGCCGAAACGAAACGAAATCACTGACGAACCCTTTGGCCGTGCGGATTTCCACATGACCGGCGCCCTTTCCCCCGTAGACGATCACGGAGCCCAAAGGGGCTTTGTAAGGGTCGCGCTCGCGGATTTTCTCAAACTGATAACTGTTGGTCAATTCCGCGGCGGCCTCCTTGGCATTGGCCGTCACAGGGCGGGAGCCCACCATATTAGAGGCGACGAGCGCATCCTTCACATAGTGCCAGCAGCGGCTGGTCGAATGCTTTTTCGCCCGGGCTGCCGCGATCTCCGCGGCGCGGATCATCCGGTTATCGTATCGGAACTTACCCGACTGAGGCCCCAGGATGGACTGGAGGGCGGGGTCCACCTTTTGAGCGGACTTGGCATCGTAGAGCGATTCCTGGGCAGCCGCATGACCGAAAGAAGGCAAAACAAATGCCACAATGGCCAGAATAAGGCAGATACGAAGGGAATAATGCATATTTTTGCGGAGCGCGGACGTTAAGCGAGATGAATGAGTCGTCAACTTGCAATTCCCGTGCCCTCAAATTTTTTATCATAGCAGGAATTCGGCCCCACACTGAAAAGAATTTCCTTTGCCTCCACTCAGCGCTCTGCCGCTAAGCTGCCCCGTGCATCCCGCCACCCTGCTGTCTGATCTGGACTGGATCCCGTCGCCCCGCCGACGGCAGTTGGAACGTGTCGGGATCACCACCGCGGAGGGGCTGCTGACACACTTCCCGAAGCGTTATGAGGACCGCACTCGCTTCGACCACTTTCCGAGCGGCGACAGCGAACAGCCGGTGTGCGTCTGCGGCATCGTGAAGAAAACCAAGGTCGTGCGGATTCGGGGCTGGCAGAAGATGTTCGACGCGGTGCTGGAGGAAGAAAATCCGCACGCGCTCAGCCAGCCGCTGACCTGCCGGTGGTTCAATGCCCACTGGGTCGAGAAGATGATCGTCGCCGGGCATCGCCTCGTCGTCTACGGGAAACCAAAAAGCGGAAAATCCGGCGTGGTCATTTCCCATCCGGAGTTTGAAATCGTCGAGGAGGACGCCGAGGCATCGATCCATGTGAATCGGATCGCGCCGATCCATCGCGCCACGGAGGGGCTGTCGGCGCGCGTCATGCGCCGGCTGATCTGGGATCTCCTGGAGCAACTGCAAGATGACACCGTCGAGGCCGTGGTCCCTGCCGCTCTCGATCCCACCCCCCGCGGGTGGGCGCTGCGCCAAATCCATTTTCCGGACAGCCTCGAATGTCTGGGGAAGGCGCGGCGGCACCTGGTGCTCAGCGAATTCTTCACGATGCAACTCTGCGTCGCCGCCAAGCGGGCCGAGCAAATGGCCCAGCCAGGCGCCAGCCATTGCACGACCGACGGCCTGATGCGCCGCCTCCATGCCGCCCTCCCCTTCCCGCTCACTGGGGCCCAGCAGCGCTCGATCGCGGAAATCCGCGCCGACTTGGCGGCGCCCAGGCCGATGAATCGCCTGCTCCACGGGGACGTCGGCTCCGGCAAGACGCTGGTCGCCCTGAGCGCCATGCTGCTGGCGGTCGAGGCCGGCTACCAGGCGGCACTCATGGCCCCGACGCAAATCCTCGCCGAGCAGCACTACCTGAACGTCGCACGCCTCTGCGAGCCGCTCGGTTTGCGGGTCGCGCTTCGGACGGGAAACCGGAAGGAGGAGAGCGCACCACTGCCGCTGTTTGAGAATGCGGCGACCAGCGCGCCGGAGGCACGCGCTACCCGGACAGACCGCGCCGCCGGTCAGCCCCCGCCTGCCATTCCCGACACGGAACCGCATCTCCTCATCGGAACCCATGCCCTCCTCTACGAAGGCGCGGGCTTTACCCGACTCGGGCTCGCGGTCATCGACGAGCAGCACAAATTCGGGGTGATGCAGCGGGCCCGCTTGCGGGCCCAGGGTGCCGCGCCGGACGTCCTGGTGATGACCGCCACGCCGATCCCACGGACGCTCACCATGACGCTCTACGGCGATCTCGATGTCAGCATCCTCGACGAATTACCCGCGCACCGTGGCAAAATCGTCACCGCAGTCCGCGATGGCGGGAAATTGCCGGATGCGGTGAAATTTCTCCGTGAACACCTGGAGGCCGGGCGCCAGGCCTACATCGTCTATCCGCTCATCGATGAATCGGAGAAGCTGGAGGCCAAAGCCGCCGCCACGGAATATGCGAAGTGGCAGGAACTGCTCGCCCCCATGCCCTGTGCCCTGCTTCACGGCCGTATCCCACCCGAGGAAAAGGAATCGATCATGGAAAAGTTTCGCCGCGGTGAGACCAAGGCCCTCATCGCCACGACGGTGATCGAAGTCGGGATCGACGTGCCCAATGCTTCGATCATGCTGGTCGAGAATGCCGAGCGTTTCGGTCTGGCCCAGCTTCACCAGCTCCGCGGCCGCATCGGGCGCGGCGAGCACAAGAGCTACTGCATTCTCCTGCGGACACCCAAGGCCGACGCCGAAGCCGACGAAAAACTGCGCATCCTCGAACAGACCTCGAATGGTTTCGACATCGCCGAGGCCGATCTGCGGCTGCGCGGCCCGGGCGACATTCTCGGCACCGCTCAAAGCGGCCTCCCACCGCTCCTCCTCGGCGATCTGCTCAAAGATCACGAACTAATGCGTCTGGCCCGGAATGCGGCGTTTCTGCTCTTCGAGCGCGACCCGCAACTGGCCCTGCCTGCGAATCAGCGCTACCGCCGCACGCTTGCCGAAACCCGCAAACTCATGCTTTCACAAGTCAGCTAAACTCGTTTCATGCGCCGTTCGCTCTTCATTTTCCTCATCGCCGGCCTCATTGTCTTCGGCATCTACCGCTGGCAACGCCTGAACTCGCGGCTCCACGACGGCAAGCGCAGGACCGAGCAATACACGCCGGCCGAGGGTCCGAGGATCGACCCCAAGGATGTGCAGGTCCTCTCCGAGCTCGACGCGGAATATACGCGGCTCACGCAGGCCGTGGTGCCCTCGGTCGTGAGCATTACCACTTCACGGCGCGTCCAGCGGAATCAGAACGTCGATCCGTTCGAATTCCTCTTCCGGCACCGCGTGCCGGCACCGCAGGGAAGCACGCAAATGTCGCTTGGCTCGGGAGTCATCGTGTCCCGGGAAGGCCACATTATCACCAATCACCACGTCGTGGCCGGCATGGATACGATCGAAGTGCAATTGACCGACGGCCGCGCCGTGCCGGCACAACTCATCGGGACCGACGAGCAGACGGATATCGCCGTCCTGAAAATCAATGCGGACAGGATCGAACCGCTCCTCCTCGGGGACAGCGACCAGGTCCGGGTCGGCCAACTGGTTTTCGCGATCGGCAATCCGTTCGGCCTCCAGGAAACGGTGACGCAGGGGATCATCAGCGCCAAGGGACGGCGCGCCGTGGCGGACAGCGGCGTGGAGTTTCTCCAGACGGACGCCGCCGTGAACCAGGGGAACTCAGGAGGACCGCTGCTCAACTTGAGAGGCGAGATCATCGGCATCAACAGCGCCATCTTTTCCACCTCGGAGCAAGGCACCTGGCTGGGAATCAGCTTCGCCATCCCATCCAATGTCGCCCGCCGGGCTCTTGAGAGCGTCCTCAAAACTGGACGGATCGTGCGCGGCTATCTCGGCGTGAGCATGGTGGATGTCTCCCCGCGAATCGCCCAGGAACTGGGTGTGCAGAGCACCGACGGCGCGGCGATCACCAACGTCCTGCCCGACTCACCCGCCGAAAAGGCCGGCCTCAAGGCTCGGGATATTATCCGCAGCGTCAACAAGCGCCCAGTAAAAGATACCCTCGCCCTGCGCAGCCGCGTGGCCGAAAGCGACATCGGAACCCGGATCGAACTCGGCATCGTGCGCGACGGCAAGGAGCAAACTCTGACAGCCGAGATTGCCGAAGCCCCCGTTCACGTCCCGCCCGCGCCGTCTCCCCAGCGCTAGGAAGCCCAAGCCTGTTCACGGTTTCATCACCTCAGCCTTGAAAACTGGAAAGGAGCACCGTGGAGATGCGTATGCGGCTGACGTGCAAGGAATCTCCCTCACTCCGCAATGACCATATTCGGTTACAAGTATTTTGCTATCAAACTGTTACGTTCTAATATGAACCTCGATTTTTTGAGGGTTCCATTCACGTTTTTAGGCTTAATGTTTGACTCGGATCGCCGAGAATCCCACAACAGCGGGATGAAGCGTTCCTCCCCCACCCCCGGACGCAGGGCCACAGCCGCAATCTGTCTTGGTTGCATGTTTATCTTCGTTGACGCCAGTCGCGCAGATCCGGTCGTCTGGGGCGGTGATCCGTTGCACCCTGCGAACGCTTCGGTCGGGATCCTCGATGCCACCGCCATCCCCACTAGCACCACATCGGGGATTCGATATTCGGATATCAACAACGACAATTACGACATCGTCGTGACCACCTCGAATTTGAACCGAGACGGGGTGGATTTATTTGAAGGTCAACCGACATGGTGGTTCGAAGGGGGAACGCGGTCGACGACCAGTCAGAGCATCAACTACTCGACGGTCGAATTTCATTTTTACGCCAATACGACACTCAACCCGCTCCTCGTCAGCGGCGTGCACATTCGGCTGGAAGATGCGGAGTCGGAGGAGCGTTTTCGCGGGTTGAGCTATTTTGACGCCGCCGGATTGCCAGTGTCGATCAGCTACAATAGCCCCCTCATCACCTACAGCACGGGCAGTCCCGTGTACCACGGCCAAGACGGGAGCTTCGATAGCGGCGCCCACTACGACCCGACGACCCAATCCGGCAAATGGATCGATATCAACCTGGCGACAACCGCGATTAGCGGATTCACGTTTCAGACCGGGCGCAGTTTGGCGAGTTACGGAAGCGTGGAGATGAAAGCCATTGGCAACATCCTCCCGTACGTGGAAGCGAGGACGAGTTCCGCCTTGGTCGCGGGCGGGGAAACCTATCGCGGCGTGTCAGCGGTGTCCCCTACCGGCTTGGGCACGCTGGCTTCGCTCCTCGGCGGCACCGCGTCAACGACCACCCACGTGGCGATGGATTTCAATCTGCCTGGGCAGCCGGCCAACCAATTTCTCGCGCAGACGGGTGGAGTGTTCAGCGACGTGCTCACCCTCACGGGCAACGGAGGAGACAAATTCGTCCTTCAGTTGAACTACGACGACACCGGATTGACGCTCGGCCAGGAAGAGGCCCTTCTCCTCTCCTGGTTCAATCCCGACCCGGGCGTGCTGGCCTTTGTCAACGCCGTGGACGGAAATACGAACCTGCCGGGGGAAGTGAATAGTCCTCTTGGCCACATCGGCGCCTACGATCCTCTCACGGATTTCCACCTTGGCTACTACGGTGTCGATCCCGTCAACAATCAGGTGTGGGCAGTGATCGACCACAATAGCGACTTCGCCACTGTAAACCCTGTTCCCGCTCCCGAGCCCACCTCCGCCATCCTCGCAATCTGCGGCGCCTTGCCTCTGCTCGCGCGGCGGCGGCGGACACGGTCGGGCGTTTAGTTAGGGTCCGGAGCTGGTCGGAATTCGAACTGGTCGAGATTGTCCTTCGTGGAAACGAAGGATTCGCCGAGGCCAGTTTCCAATCGCCGCGCGGTTTGTCTTTCTGCTCGCGCCCGCCCGCCGTAACCTGCGCCATGATCGGTGACGATATTCTTCGCGAAACCACCGATTACCTGCACGAACAAATTCCGCTCACCCGCGCCATGGGCGCGCAGGTTGCCGCATACAAGGACGGAGAACTCGTGATCACCGCCCCGCTCGCGCTCAACCACAACCATCTCGGCACGGCCTTTGGCGGCAGCCTGAATGCCCTCGCCACGCTGGCCGGATATGCCCTGCTGTGGCTCGAACTACGGGATCGCACCGCCCACATCGTCATCCGCCACAGCCGGATCCGCTTTTTGCGGCCCGTGCGGAGCGAACTCCGCGCCTCTTGTCGCGCACCTGATGACGCGACACTCCACGAATTCCGGGAGAACTTTGCCGCCAACGGCAAGGCCCGACTGGAGCTTCGGGTTGAGATCTGCGAGAACGATGTTCTGTGCGTGGAGTTCAGCGGCGCGTTTGTGGCCACTCGATAAGCTGAACTGGAGGAGCGAAGCCATGAAGGCGACCACGCGATGTTTCCCGACTCCGTGCCGAAAGAAAAGCGCCGAAACCTGGCCGCCGTGCCGCGAAGGGCCACCGATGAACTTCTCTTCTCGCCGGTTCCTTTTCATACTACCAACGAGCCCCGCACTTTTCCGACCTTCATGAAGCAATCCAAACATATCGAGAACCCCGACGTCGTCCTGATCGGCAGCGGCATCATGTCCGCAAACCTGGGCCCCCTGCTCAAGCGCCTGGAACCGAGGCTCTCCATCCAGCTTTATGAAGTCACCGAGGATCTCGCGCAGGAAAGCTCGCATGGCTGGAACAATGCCGGGACCGGCCACGCCGGAATCTGCGAGCTGAGCTACACACCGAAACGCGAGGCGGATGGCACGGTCAATGTGAACAAGGTCATCGAGATCTTTGCGCATTTCGAGCAATCGCTACAGTTCTGGAGCTATGCCGTGGCGAGCGGAATGGCGCAGAATCCCAGGGAATTCATCAACCCGGTGCCGCACCTCAGCTTCGTGCATGGGGCGGAGCAGGTGGATTTTCTCCAGGCGCGCCACGCCGGCATGTCGGCGCACCATTTTTTCCGTGAGATGGAATACACCACGGATCGGGCGAAGATCGCGTCGTGGGCGCCCCTGCTGACCGAGGGCCGCGGGGAGGTGCCGATCGCGGCGACGAAAATGGACTCCGGAACCGATGTCAATTTCGGCGAGATCTCGCGAAAGCTGCTCGGCTGGCTCGGCCAGCAGGACGGGTGCGGGATTGCCAGCAACCATCGGGTGGTCAATCTCAGGCAACAGGGCGCGGGCTGGGAAGTGCATGCGAAGGATCTGGCAACAGGGGAGGTGCGAAAGAATCGGGCGAAGTTCGTTTTCGTCGGCGCGGGCGGCGGCAGCCTGCTGCTCTTGCAAAAGGCCGGCATTCCCGAGAGCAAAGGGCTCGGTGGATTTCCCATCGGCGGTCAATGGCTGGTCTGTGAAAACCCGGCGATCGTGCAACGGCACCGGGCCAAGGTCTACGGGCAGGCGCTCGATGCCGCGCCGACCATGGCCGTGCCGCATCTCGACACCCGCGTGCTCGACGGGAAAAAGACGCTTCTCTTCGGGCCTTTCGCCGCCTGGACGACAAAGTTCCTCCACAAAAAGGGCAGCTTTCTCGACCTGCCGCTTTCCGTGAAGCCCGACAACCTGGCGACCTTGATCAAGATCGGCCTGAGCAATCTAGACCTCGTGAAATACCTCATCCAGCAAGGCACGCAAAGCATGGCGGACCGCATGGAAGTGCTGCACGTCTTCTACCCTGCGGCAAAGGCCGAAGATTGGAAACTGATCGACGCGGGAATCCGGGTGCAGGCGATCAAGAAGACGGATGGCGAAGCGGGCATCGTACACTACGGGACGGAAGTAATCACGAACCGCGAGCGCACCATCTCGGCACTGCTCGGCGCATCGCCGGGTGCTTCCGTCTCGGTGAATATCGTGCTGGAGGTGATCAAGGCCTGCTTCCCGCAACTTTTGGAAAGCAGCGAAGGCAAGGCACGGATGAAAGAGATGATCCCGAGCTACGATGTGGACATTCGGTTGCCGGAGAACGCGGATTACTTCCGCGAAGTCCGCGCCAGGACCGCGGAGGTCCTGCAACTCGCGCCGTAGCCGCGCGATTTCATTCGTGGCACTCCCGCTGCAGCACCGCCGTGGAGTTTCGTGCAGATGCGGATCTTTGGGCTGACTTTGCTGCAACGCTGTGTTCGGCGAATGAATTCGCCGCTACGTAGCCGCGAATTCATTCGCGGAACCTTTGCTGCAACAGGCCGGCGGAACCGTTTCTCCAAATGAATTCGCCGCCTGGCCCTGGCTAAATTTTCGCTTCGCGCTGAACGCTGCGAAGGTGAATCGTCTTCGTCTCGAGATTGTGATCCGCGCGGATGTAGCGAACCGTGCGGCTTTTCGCGCGCATGAGGATGGAATGGGTAATGGCCTTCTTCCCAATGAGCCGCACGCCGGGCAGCAGGGAACTGTCGCTGATGCCAGTGGCGCAAAAGATCGCGCTGTCACCCCGCACGAGGTCACCGATCTTGTAAACCCGTGCGAGGTCGGCCTCGGTGGTCGTCTTGAGCACTTCCGCGCGCTCCGCGTCGTCGCGGGGCCACATCCGCAGCAACATGTCGCCGCCGAGCGCCTTGAGGGCCGCGGCGGTCAGGATGCCTTCGGGCGAACCGCCGATACCGTAGTAAAGATCAACCCCGGAATCGGCGAGCGAAGGGGAGACTGCGGCCGTGATGTCGCCGTCCGTGATCAGGCGCAGCGCCGACCCGGCCTTGCGGACTTGCGCGATGAGGTCGGCGTGGCGCGGGCGATTCAAGGTCATCACGACCAATTCCGGGACCCGTTTATCCAGCGCCTCCGCGACGCGGGCCAGCGTGGTTTCGAGCGGGTCGTCGAGGGAGATCGGCTGCATTCCGTTCTCGATGGCGTGGACGACGGCGGGGCCGTAGGCAAGCTTCGTGGAGTAAAAGGTCGGCAGGTTGAGCATGGCGTGCTCGTCGCCCTCCATGCGCTCGCTCGCGGCCATCACGGAAATGGCATTGGGCAGGCCGTTGGCCGTGTTGCTCGTCCCATCCACCGGATCGAGCGCGATGTCGAAGCGCGGAGAGCCCATCCGCCAGGTGCCGAGTTGCTCCCCGAGGAAGATGCCGGGCGCGTTGTCCTTGATGCCCTCGCCGATGACGACTTCGCCGGCGATGTCCACCAGGTCGAACACGCCATAGATGGCGTCGCAGGCCGCGGCGTCCGCCAGCTCCTTTTCTCCACGGCCCAGCCAGTGAATGACATTGAGCGCCGCATTTTCCGTCGCACGGACAAACTCGAACTCGATCGTCCGCTCGGGATCACTGAAGGTAAGGGAGGCCATGGGTGCGATTACGAAACGGGGCGTCCAATAGGTCAAGGAAGCGCGTGAAAAACTTCACAGACCGGGATCTCTGGCATCATCGCCGGGAAGACCCTGGCCTCCGATCACTAATCCCGAAACCTTCGGCCCGCATCGGGCCGCACCCTCAGGCGGGCGAGAAACCGAATGAATGCGAAAACTCATTCTGAAGAAGGACCACGCCGCCACTTCCCCCCGAAAAAGCGTCACTCTCTGGACACTTGGAAGGAGGTGCCTGTCGGTGTGACCCTGCCACCGTGGAGGTCACTATCCCGCACCGCGCGTCTGACTTGTGATTTGTTGTAATCGTGTCCTGCAAGAATGCCGCCCCGTTTGATGAGCGGCCACCACGCTGCGATGTCGGCGCGAACTGTTTCGTAATCATGAGCCCCATCGATCCATACGAAATCGAGCGATTCGCGCTCAAATATCCTTGCGGCTTGCAAACTGCGAAGTTGCAACAGATTGACGTAGTCCAAAACTCCTTGCTCATGGAGATTGGCGGCAGCGAGATGCAGCCACGAATGGTTGCGAACAGTCTCGCGCAGTTCCCGCGGATAACCCCTGTCGACGGCGACAAAATTTCGGAATGGATCGACTCCGTAGATCTGGCATCGCTTGCCGATTGCCAGGGCGACCTCGGCAAGAAAACACAGGGAACGGCCTTGCCAGACTCCTACCTCAACAATCTGTCCGTTTTCCGGAATGCTCGCGACAGCCCGGCGATAGATATCTTCGTAGTTCATCCAACCATGAATACGCTGGCTCTTCGGGACCAACCATTGCTCCGCACGAACGCGGCCAAATTCATTGAGTTCGGCGAGAATTCGCTCCCCTTCCGATACCCACGGAATATCCGAAGTTGGATGGGCGCGGCGGCGGCTCTTTACTCTTTCTTCGAGTCCGGCCCGCCAGCGGAAGCGTTCCAATGTGAGAGATTTCGCGGCTCGCTGGGAATGCGGTCGCAGAGTCCCTCCTATTAGATCCCAATCCGACCGTTGTATCATGCAAGGTTTGTCCGACAGCCCCTTGGCGAGACTTTCCGTTACACTTGCCCTGACAGGAAAGCGAGCCTCCAAAAGGTCATACGACGTGATATCTTCCGTCGTGCCCAAGCGGCCGCCAAACGCCAGACGATCGACAACCGAACCGAACGCAAAATCCACCCCCTCGGCCTCCATGAGCGCAACGACTTCTCGCAACTCGGATATCTCGTGCAGGAATTCATCGCTATCCACATGGAGAACCCAAGAGGATTCGATGGTGCTGACGAGATCCCGAAGAACGGTCGTAGCGTGTTCCGGGGAGAAATGTTCCTGTCGATCAATCGTGTACTGAACGCCAGGGCGTCGGCACAGATTTTCCAATTCCGAACAGTCCTCGTCTTTCTCTACCGCGATGGCGTCAACGTGCTTCGCGTAATGGAGAAGCCATAGTCCAAAAATATCTTTCTCGTGGACGCTCACACAACAGCAGGCCACGACCCCGACCGACCTCGACGCATCCATCACAGCCGAAGTCTCAACGGGAACCATGGCAGCAGTGAAGGCGGATTGCCATAGCCTCGCAATAGAAATTTGGGGGAATCCTTTCGCGAGGCGAATTCACGGATTTTGGTCGTCACCAAGGCCGCGGGACACCTGGAGACCTTGGATGATTGCGTGATACCGTGTGCCCGCGATTGTTTGGTCTCACCCGGCGCCTGCCCTACCCGCCGTCACCGGGAATTGAGCGCCCTGGCCGTCACATCGACACATGCCAATTCGCCATTCGACGCGCGGCAGTAGATTCGGCCGCCGGAAAATGCCGGTGAGACGTTCGCGGCGTCCTGATCGGCGTCAACGACCCTGGCCTGGGCTAATATGTGGAATTGTTTTGCCGAGGCCTCGACGATCGATAACAGCCCACTCCGAAGGACGATTAGTTTGCCGTCGGAGACAATGAGTTGCCCCCAATCGAAATCCTTGTGGGACCACATTACTTCCCCTGTCTTGAGATCCACACATTTTAGACCCGGGTCCGCGGGCGTTTCCCCGTCGCACCCGTAAACGTGATCCTGCCAGACAACCCGCTCCTGGAAACCAGACATGAGGCCGGTATTTTGCCAGACGATCTGAGGGCCGCTGTCGTCGATGCGGAGCAAGGCGCTGGCAGGATCTTTCCTGCGCCGAATGGGCGTCGTCGCAAACAAGATCTGTTCTCCATACACGACCGGATCGGCAGCCGCGGCCATGCTGTGGGATTTCAGGGGAAACGACCAGACGCGGGTGCCATCGCGAATGTCAACGGACGCCAGACCGAAACGATTGAAGAATAGAACGTACTTTTTTTCGTTGCGGCGATAGAGGACAGGGCTCGCCCATCGACAATTATCTTCGGGTTTCAATTGCCACACCAACTGGCCACTGTCCTTATTGAGCGCCCGCGTCCCGGTGATGAGCAGGTCGCCGTCCACGAACGGTGAGGATCCAAGTCCCCCATAGTGGAAGTCGTCCTGGTACGGTTTGTCGAACCTATCATCGGGCTCGGTCTCCCAGAGCACCGCGCCGGTCCGGGCATCGAGACACGAGGCGCGCCCCTTCCTGCCGACCGTATAGACATGTCCGCGATGAATGCAGGGAGTTACACAAGGCCCACCTGGGAAACCACCGGGATCGAGGGCCTCCGCGTAGGCAAACTTCCAAACGGCTGCGCCGGTGTCGGCATTCAGGCACCAGACGACATCCTTTTGCACGCCGGCTTCCGTGATGTTTCCCATCGTATAGACCAGGCCATCAGCCACGGCCAGCGAGGCACAGCCCTTGCCGACATCTATCTTCCAAAGAATTTTCGGGCCCGAGTCAGGCCACTGGGCGATCCAACCGGATTCGAACGAGACGCCGTCCCTGTTCGGTCCACGCCACTGTGGCCAGTCATCGGCGCGCAGTGCCGCGATGTGGGCCAGCCACACTGCCGACGCCAGGAGCGCCACCCTGAACGAGATTTTGCTCGCGGCGCCATCATCCATTTGCGGGGTCTGACTGCGGGGGGCGAACGCGATTGGCATGCGCATCATGCTTGCATAGCGGGCTTCGGTGCCGTGGCCAAGAACGAAGCCGTTCCTTCTCAATTCACAAGTCGATCCTAAAAACGGAAATGGGATTCAAAACGAAGAGGTGCAGAGGCGCAGTGGTTATGAGTCAACTACCGGAGCTGTTCGGCCCCGCAGGTAGTTGGGCAAACCGTTTCCGCGCCGCCTGCCAGGTGGCGATGTCCTGCGGCGCGTAACGGACCACGGAGGTTGATTCGCGGACGATGGCGCGAGCAGCCGACAGCGAGGGGATGCAACCAAGGGCCAATGCCTGCGCCAGGACATTGCCCATGGCCGTCGCTTCGACGGGGCCGGCGAGGACCTCCCGGCCCGTCGCATCGGCGGCGCATTGATTGAGCAACTCATTCTTTGATCCCCCCCCGACCACGTGCAAGACGCGCAACGCCCGCCCGGTGAGGCGTTCGAGTTCACCGAGTTTGGCGCCGTAGAGCAGCGCGAGGCTTTCAAAGATGCAGCGCGCGTACTCGCCGGGGGTCAGCGGCTCGGGCTGATCTGTGTCGCGACAGTAAGCGCGGATCGCCGCGGGCATATCGGGCGGCGCGTGGAAGCGCGGGTCATCGGGATGAATCAGTGAACGCAACGGTGCAGCGGCGTGGGCGAGGTCGGTGATCGCCGCATAGTCGAGTTCCTGGCCATCATGCGCCCAGGCCCGGCGGCATTCCTGGAGCAGCCAGAGGCCGATGATGTTCTTGAGAAAGCGAATCGTGCCGCCGTAGCCGACCTCATTGGTGAAGTTTGCCGCCCTGGCCGCCTCGTTGATCAGCGGGCCAGGCAGTTCCACCCCGATCAGCGACCACGTGCCGGAGCTGAGGTACGCCCAGTCATCACCCTGGGCCGGCACCGCGGCCACTGCCGCCGCGGTGTCGTGGGTGCAGCCAGCGACGACAGGCACCGCACCCAGGCCGGTTTGGTCCCGCACTTCCGGCAGCAAAGGCGCCAGCACGGTGCCAGGAGGAACGATCTCGGCGAAGAGGCGCCGGGGAAACCCGAAATGGGCGATCAATGCATCCGACCATCCGCGGCGCCGTGGGTCGTATAGTTGCGTGGTGCTGGCGTTGCTCTCTTCCGCGGCTTCCCGCCCGCACAGCAGAAAATGAAACCAGTCCGGGACGAGAAGCAGACGATCGGCACTTTCCAGGAAAGCGGCGTCCTGAGCCTGGTCTGCCAGGAGTTGGTAAAGGGTGTTGATCGAAAGGAATTGGATTCCCGTTTGGGCAAAGACCAACTGGTCGAATTCGACACTGCGCGTGGCGCGGAACGCGCGTTCGTGGCGCGGATCGCGATAATGGTAAGCAGGGCGAAGCAACGGCTCCGCACGCCGCCGCAGGGCATAATCGATCGCCCACGAGTCCACACCCAGGCTGGTGATGGGCAAACCGCGCGCAGCCACCACACGGAAACCGTGAAGTATCTCGCGATAGAGGCCGAGTAGATCCCACCTTAGGCTGCCGTGGAGGCGTACGGGGCCATTCGGAAACCTGTGAACTTCTTCCAGGATCAATCGCCCGCCGTCGAAAGTCCCGAGCATGACGCGCCCGCTTTCCGCGCCCAGATCGCATGCGATATGATAACGAGGGACAGGCATCACGCCGTGATAGGCAGGCGACCCACAGCTCGTAAAGCGACATATCGCGTGCGATCGTGTCTTCCCTTCCGGCCGTATTGCAAATTGACGCGATGGCGACGCCACGCCCATAGTGCGGGGCGCCCACGCCAATGAGTGACGAACGGATATCGCCGAGTTCGGAGGAGCTGCTCAATCCCGAGACGGCGCATGTGTTGTTTGCCGACATCGTCGGCTATACGCGGCTCGCCTCCGACGAACAGCCGAAGCTGCTGGTGCAATTGCGCCAGGCGCTGCGCAACTCGACGGAATTCAACCGCGGGCGCGAAAATAGCTCACTGATCAGCATCTCCACCGGCGACGGCGTGGCGCTGGTCTTTCTCGGCAGTGACGTGTGTGCCCCGCTGCGCGCCGCGCTGGAGATCGCCGGGGCGCTCCGGGCGGGCGCCAGCTTCGGCCTGCGCATCGGCCTCCATAGCGGTACCGTCTTCCGCGTCCCGGATATCAATGGGCGCGACAACGTCGCGGGCGCCGGGATCAATTTCGCGCAGCGGGTCATGGATTGTGGAGATGCAGGTCACATTCTGATGTCGCAAGTCCACGCCAGCCTGCTGCGGGAATTCGAAGACTTGCGCCCGCATCTGCATGACCTGGGCGAAGCGGAGGTGAAGCACGGCGTGAAGCTAACGTTGGTAAACTATTGCGACGGCACCGCGGGCAATCGAATGGTGCCCGAACGGCTCAACGGCATCTCCGTGCGCGGACGATCGGCGGAGGGATCGGCCGACCTGCCGTGCGCCGGCAAGCGCGTGGCTCTCCTCTACAAGCGCACAGCCGAACCCGATGGCGCGCTCCTGCAAGTCCTGGAAACGGAACTCACCCAGCGCGGGTGCGAGGTCTTCATCGATCGCCATCTCCGCGTCGGCCTGAATTGGGCGCGCGAGATCGAAAATACCTTGCGCCAGGCGGATGCCGTCATCCCTCTGCTCTCCCCGAATTCGGTGACGAGCGAGATGCTGGCCTATGAAATCGAAATCGCGGACGAAGCGGCTCAACAGCGCCACGGGCTACCGCAGTTGCTTCCCGTTCGCGTAAACTGGGAAGGTCCGCTCCCCGACGGGCTCAACAAGATTCTCGATCCGATCCAGTATGCACTCTGGCGGGGACCGGAAGATACGGCCGCCGTGGTGGCGGAACTGTCCGCCGCTCTTGGTTCCCCGGCGGCCCCACCCCCGCGACGTCCCCGCGCTCTGGAAGCTCCCGGTGGAGCGATGCCGCTGGATTCGGTCTACTATATCGAGCGTTCCACGGACGCGGATTGTCACGACGCCATCGCCCACGGCGTGAGCTTCGTGCTGCTGGAGGGCGCGCGGCAGATGGGCAAGACATCACTGCTGTCACGAGGACTGCAGCAGGCGCGCGAGAGCGGAGCGCGCGTCGCCTGCGTGGACCTCCAGGCATTCAGCAGCAGCGATCTAGTCTCGAGCGAAGCCTTTTTCATCACCCTCGGGACGGCTCTGGCCAACCAGCTCGATCTCGACGTTTTCCCCGATGACGTGTGGCGACCCAAGAGCGGCGCGAACGAAAACTTCAGCCGTTACCTGCGCCGCGAGGTCCTCGGCAAACTGCAGACGCGGCTGGTCTGGGGGCTCGATGAACTCGATCGGCTTTTTTCCTGCAGCTTTTGCAGCGAGGTGTGCGGCCTGTTCCGCTCCTGGCACAACGCGCGCGCCAATGATCCCGACGGTCCGTGGCGCGACCTCACGCAAATCCTCTGCTACGCCACCGAAGCGCACCTGCTCATCCCGGACTTGAACCAGTCGCCGTTCAACGTCGGTGTGCGCGTGCCGCTGCAGGATTTCTCCGATCCCGAATTGCAACGCTTGAACGCATTGTATGGAAGACCGCTGCGCGATGAGCGGGAGGTGGCGCGATTTCAGGCGCTGCTCGGCGGCCAGCCGTATCTGACGCGGCGCGGCTTGCACGAGATGGTGGTGCGCCAGCAGACCATCGGCGACCTCGCGGCGGTCGCCGACCAGGAGGAGGGGCCATTTTCCGATCACCTGAAGCGCTTCCTCGTGCTCATCACACGAACGCCGGAAGTCCTCCAGGCGGTGCGGCTCGCAGTGGCGGGACAGAAGATTCCTGAGGAGAAAATGTTCAACCGCCTCCGCTCGGCCGGCCTGCTGCGAGGGCCGAACCCCGGGGCGGCCCGCTTCCGCTGCGAAATCTACCGCACCTACCTGCAACGCCACCTCGCATGACCAACGACAGGTTTTTCGTCACCGGTGGAGCGTTGATGGTCGACGCCGATTCCTACGTGCAGCGCGCGGCCGACGCGGAGCTGCTCACGGCGCTGCGGGCCGGCGAGTTTTGCTACGTCCTGACCACCCGCCAGATGGGCAAGACTTCGCTCACCGTGCGAGCCGCGGCGCAATTGCGCGAGGAGGGCTCGGCCGTGGTGGTGCTCGACCTCACGGCCTTCGGCCAGAACCTAGACGTCGAGCAGTGGTATTTCAGCATGCTGAGCGATGTGGCCGAAAAGCTGAAGCTGGAGGACGAAATGGAAGCTTACTGGGAAGCCAATGCGCGCCGCTCCCCCTTGCACCGGTTTTTTGGCGCGATTCGAGAGGTGTATCTGGAGCGCAAACGCAAGCCGCTGGTCATCTTCGTGGATGAAATCGACGCGGTGCGCAGCCTGCGGCAATTCAAGGCCGACGAGTTCTTCGCCGGCATCCGCGAGTGCTACAACCGGCGGACGGGCGATCCGAAATTTCAGCGTCTGACCTTCTGCCTGCTCGGCGTGGCCACGCCGTCGGACCTGATCAGCGACCAGCGGATGACCCCGTTCAATATCGGGCATGGCATCGAGCTGGGTGATTTTACTTTCGACGAGGCGGCGGTGCTCGCGGGCGGGCTGAGTCCGCATCGGGAAACGGCCCGGGCGCTGCTGGAGCGGGTGATGGAGTGGACCAGCGGCCACCCCTACCTCACCCAGCGTTTGTGCGCCGAGCTGGCCAGGACGGGCATTCATGTTCCGGCCCAGGTCGATGAAGTCTGCAAGCGCCTCTTTCTCGCCAACGACGCACGCACGGGGGACGAGAATCTCCAGTTCGTGCGGGAGCGCCTGTTGCGCAGTGACCTCGACCAGGCCGCGCTCCTCGATACCTACGCCCGTGTCTGTCGCGGCGAACTCGTCGCCGACGATCATCATCACCCGATCATCAACGAACTGCGACTGTGCGGCATCGTGCGTGTGGCCGGAGGGCATCTCCAGCCTCGCAATCGCATCTACTCACGTGTCTTCGATCTGAAATGGGTGCGCGATCATCTCCCCGATGCCGAGGCGCAACGGCAACGCGCGGCCTACTTCCGCGGCGTGCGGCGCGTCGCGGGAGTGGCGGTCGGCGTATCGCTCCTGGTCGGTGGACTCGCGTTTCAAGCCTGGCACAATGCGCGCGAAGCGAAGCAAGCCAGCCGGCGGGCGCAGTCCTATGCCGAGCAAGCGACTCAGGCCGCGGAAGAACAGAAGCACGCCGCAGAACGTGAGAAACTGGCGGCGGAGCGAAGTACGGCCGCGGCCGCCCAGTCGCTGGCGGCCGCAGAGCGCGAAAAGCAAGCCACGGAACGTGAACGCCAGGCCAACGAAGCCCGTTTGCGGCAGGCCGAGCAGACCGAAGCAGCGCTGCAGAGATTGGTGGATTCGCAGCGCAAGATCGAGGAATTGCTGGTGGCACTCACACCTCTCGTCGGGCAGAAAACGGACAAGTCCATTCCAGAGAGCGCGGAGAATCTCGTCGCGGGCTTTTCCTCGGAAGAGACGGACGACCCGCGCATCCTGCTCGGCCAGGCAGGCCTGCGACGCGTGTGTGGCCGCCTCTATCTCAAGCTCGGCGATGAAGCCAAAGCGCTTGTCCAGGCGGAAACCGCGCGCCGGCTCGTGGAAAAGGAATTGGAACGTAAGCCCGCCGAGGGCCCCAACCAATGGAAGCCCGATCCGGATGAAATCAAAAAAGTGCTTCACGATTGCCACCTCCTTGTCGGGGATGTGATCCTCGGTGGGCGCAGCCCTGGTTCAGACGAACGCAAAAAGGAAGATTACAGCAAGGCCGTGGAAGCCTACCAGAAGGCATGGGAACTCGCCCGGGTGGAAAGTACCGCCCGTCCCGACGACACGAAATGGCGGGGACTCTTTTTTGCCGACTGGACAAACTTGGGTGACACAGCACGTTTTTTTCATCGCGATGACGAAGCGCGGAGACACTACCTCGAGGCGGTGAAGGGATTGCTGCCTCTGCGACAATCAAAGCCCGTCCCGGTGGACCTCGATCGGATCGAAGCCTCCCTGCACGACCGCCTGGGCACACTCTATCTGGCGCAAAATGACCTCACGAGCGCCCGGTCGGAATTCGACAAGGGATTGCACCTGCGCGAAGCCGGGACCAACGACACTTTGCCCGACGATCCGGAACAGTTGAGCGACATCGCGCAGAGCTACAACAAGCTCGGCAACCTCGCGCTGGCGGTGAACGATCCGAAGACTGCCTTAACCTACTACCAGCGCAGTCTCACCATCCGGGAAAAGCTGTGCGAACAAAATCCCCGCCTGGACTGGCAGCGGAACCTCGGCTTCACGCTTTCCAATGTTGCCCAGTCCTTGTGGAAAACCGGCCAGAACTCGCAAGCCCTGCAGCGGGCTGGCGAGCGCTGGAAACTCGCCGAGGATCTACTCAATCACGACCCGCTCGACGCCAACTTGCGCTACGATTACGGCAAGGCGCTCTTCGGCTATGCCGACATCTTGCTGAACGTGAAGGACAAGACCTTGCAGGACTGGCCCAAGGCCCTCGAACTCGCGCGATCCGCGGTGATTCGAACCGAGAGGCGTGATCCGCGTCCCTTGGCGTTGCTCGCTCAGGCCTTGCGCCTGAATAAACTTCCTACGGAAGCTCTCGCGACCGCCGCGGAGGCGGCCAAACTGCTCCCTCCGGAAGACAAACGCACCGTGGACGACAAGGCCATCGCCACCGACGTGGATTACGAGTTGAAAGCGGCCAAAGGGCTTCGCACCAAACAACGCTAACCAGGATTTCTTGCGCAGTTCAGTGCGGTGCGGACAATGCTTGCAGGGCCTTCGTGACGTCCTCCAGCGTACCGATCGGAACGTAGAGGTGAAAGCGATAGACGCCCGGCGGAACGCCGTCGCGAACGCGGAAGACGCAGTTCCATTTGACCACCTTTTCCGCATTGAATCGAAATCGCCCGTAGGCGGGACCCATCGTGCGGGCGGGCGGTGGGTCCGTAGAAATGATTCCCATGGCGTATTGGCCATCTGGCGTGGAAAAGACCACTGGATCGGATTGTTCGCCCGGACCGTCGCTCAAAGGTTCGAGCATGCCCGTGGCACCGACGAAGCGATGAAAAACGGAAAAATCCGAAGGCATGTAGCCGGTCAAGGCTTCGAACTGCGCTGTGTTGTGAGGCTCGCCTTCCGACACTTCAAACGCCGCCATATAGTCGAGCACGTTGGGGAGGCCGAAGGCGCCGACGCGAACTTCCTTGCTGAGGATATGTCGCGAAAGGGGCTCCAGGTTTCTCGCGAGCTGGCCGGCGGATCGTTCACCCGGGGTGAGCCAGAAGGCCATCCGCGCGCGGGTGCGCAAGACCTTGCCAGCCGCGTTGATCTCCAGGAGGCGGCTCGTCGAGCGAGGTCCCGAGCCATCAAGTCGCGCTCCAGCCTCGGTCGGGTTGAAGGTCTCCGGCCCCGCAACGGGCGAGTTGTCGAAGGAGACAGCCGATTGGAGCTGACGTCCATGATCCGCGCTATCGATAAATTCCCGGCCATTCCAAGTCACCGAATGAATCGCACCCGCGAGTCGTGCAGTGGTGGTGACAACGATCGCCGAGGAGCCGAACGGCGCCGTCTCCCGAGGATTCGGTGTCCGGCTGATGCGAGGGGTCCTTGAGTATCGGCGCCGCGCAAGCAGTTGGACGCACCCGGCACCAAAATAGCACAAGAATGAGCGTCAAAAACGACCGCATTGAGAAAGACAACAAGAAGAACGCAGAGAGGAAGAGACGACGGGGAAAGAGCGGGTGAAACCAGATGATTCAACCGTCTGGCAGAGAGAACGCTACGTTCTTTCACGCACCGTAGCGAAGAATCTACGCAAACGCCGAAACGCTTCCGGAATATAATTTCGATAGAAACCATACTTTAGGCACGCACGTTGCTAAACAAGTATTCATGATCTCACTCTCCAACCTTGCGACGGACCCCGACCACGAGACCGATGAGGACCTCACCGGGGCGGTCGCCTCCAATCCCTCCTGCTACTCGGTTACCATTTTCACCCAGCGCTGGAAGGAAGTGCGTGATTTTTACGTCGATATTCTGAATGCGCGCATCGTCAGCGAGCGCACCGATCGGTACTGCGAAATCGATCTCGGCGGCATCCCGCTCACGATCCGCATGTGCGAACATGGCGAGATGGTCAGTTATTTTCACCTCTACATTTCCATGAAGGCCCGTGACGCGGTCCTCGGCGAACTTCGCCGCCGCGGCATCATCGTGACGAGCGTCGGTCCCTACACGAATTTTCGCGATCCGGAAGGTCGCGTGATCAAGCTTTCCGAAGAGAAGATGATCGTCTCCTGATGGGGCGACAGGTGTTTCCGCATCAAAATTTCTGGCTCAAGGTTCCCCCGGCAGAACCAATTTCCGCATCGGCGATGCGGTAACCACAAACCAACTAAAACCTGCGCGGGCGCGTCCCGGCTTACCTTTGGTTTCGATCGATCATTTGGATTGCACGATTCGTTCCGCGCCGGCGTAGATATTCATCGAGCGGCCGCGCACAAAACCGGCGAGGGTTTGTCCGCTGTCGCGAGCAAACTCGACGGCGAGACTCGAAGGCGCGGAAATCGCCACGACCACGGCAATGCCGCCGGAGTGCGACTTCTGCATCATCTCAAAAGAAGCGCGTCCGCTCAGCAACGCGATGTGGCCGTGCAATGGAGTGCGCTTCTCGAGCAGGGCTCCACCCACCAGTTTGTCGAGGGCATTGTGCCGGCCAATGTCTTCACACACGGCCAGCAGGTTTCCGATGCCATCGAAGAGGGCGCAGGCATGCAGGCCGCCGGTGCTCTTGAACGTGGGTTGCGCGCGCGCCAGCTTCTGCGGCAGGCTCAGCAACACCGAGGCGGGCACGCGCATGCGGTCGGAAAGCGGCTTGCGACGTTTCAGCACCGCGTCGATCGAAGCCTTGCTGCAGATCCCGCAGCTCGACGAGGTGAAGACATGCCGCGTGAGTTTTTCGAAATCGAATGATCCGGGGTGCGTCAGCGCAACATCCACCGCATTGCCATTTCCGACCGGCGCGGCATCGACGCACATCGTGATGTCGAAGATATCTTTCGCGGATTTTATCACGCCTTCGGTCAGCAGGAAACCGGCGGCGAGTTCCCGGTCATGTCCCGGAGTGCGCATGACCACGGCCAGGGGCCGCCCTTCGACGCGAATCTCGAGCGGTTCCTCGGTCGCGACAACGTCGGGCCGCTCGCCGGCGAACTCCTGGTCTTCGTAACGCAGCAACCGGATGGAGGTGGCCTCGGGCATGCGCGCGTCTTCGTCCTACCGAAAGATGTCCAGGACCTTCGGGACGTTGGCGAGATCGTCGAAAAGATAGTCGGGAGCAAGCGCCCCGAGTTCCGCCCGGGAAAACTTGCCCGTCGCGATCGCGACGGCCTTGGCCCCGATGGCCCGGGCGCAGGAAATATCGTGCGGCGTATCCCCGAGGACGAAAATGTGCTCCGGGGGAAACTCGACGCCGTGCTTCTCCTGGGCGCGGGTTCGGGCGAAATGGCCGAGCTGGTCGCGATCGTGATGATCATCGGCGTAGGCGCCAAACTCGAAATAGTGCCAGACGCCATAGTGCGTGAGCTTGAGTTCCGCGCCGCGTTCGAGATTGCCGGTCAGCAGCGCGAGGACGATGTCGGCGCGCGGTTTCAGCGCCTCGAGCAAAGCGACGATGCCGGGCAGCAGCCCCCCTTGCGCAGTCGGAAGCTCCTGGGCGAGATAGTGAAGGTAGCCGTCGAAGAACATTGCGAGATTTTCCGGCGTCTCGGGCAGTTCGTGCGTCGCGAGCATGCGGCGCGCAATGCCCGAATCCGTCCGCCCAGCGATCTCGACCTTGGTCAGATCGTCGTCGATCCCGAAGCGCTCGCGAAAGCCGCGGCGCAGCGCACGTTCACCCGCGCCACCCGAAGTCAGCAGGGTGCCATCGATATCGAAGAGGACGAGCTTTTTGGACACAGCTCGACAGTTTGCCGTGAGAGGGCGGGTCAAGGCAAGACTCGCGCGGAAGGCCCGGGCTGTGTAAACCGACGCCGCCCATGCATCCCCGTTCGCTCGTGATCCTCCTGGCCGCCGCCGCGCTGGCCGCCAAACTCTACTGCGCCAAGACGACGATCGGGACATCCGATGTCGTGTTCTTCTATGATTTCGCGCGGACGATTCACAGCCAGGGCTTGCTGGCGATGTATCGAGCGACACCGTTTTTCAATCACACGCCGCTCGTCGGGTGGTTTTCCGAAGCGGCCTACTCGCTGGCGGGCGGCGGCGATCCGACCGGTAAGGACAAATTTGACTTCGCGTTCTACCTCCGGCTGCCGGCGATCTTCGCGGATTTCTTTGCCGTCATCGCACTGCTCTGGCTCCGGGAAAAGACCGGCCGCCCCGACTGGTGGGCCCTGGCCGTTTTCGCCGCGAGCCCCGTTGCTTTCATGGTCTCGGGGTATCATGGGAATGTGGATTCCGTCATGGCGCTCGGCGTGTTGCTCGCGGCGGTGGCGTGCGCCACAGATCGACCGGCGCTCTGCGGCCTTTGTCTCGGGCTGGCTTGCAACATCAAGATCATCCCGCTCCTTCTGGCGCCGGCATTTTTCTTCCTCTGGTGGCATCGTGGAAAGGCGTTGCGCTTCGCCGGTCCCGCCGTGCTGACGGTGCTCGTCGGTTGGTCGTACCCGCTTGCCACCATCCCCGACATCTTTCTGAAAAGCGTGCTCGGCTACGGCAGTATCTGGGGCGTGTGGGGTATCACCTACGCCCTACGATTGACGAATCTTCCGGCGTTGCGTGACATCACGCTCTCCGAAACGACGCCCGAGCAGGCCCATATCATGACGGGCCTGAAGCTCATCATCGTCGTGGCGGCACTCATTTTTGCATGGCGGCGACGGAAGGCGGAAGGCCTCGCCGTATTTCAGACGCTCGCCGTGATCTGGGCGGTGTTCTTCGTTTTTGCGCCGGGTTTCGGGGCCCAGTATCTCGCCTGGCTCGCGCCGTGTTTCCTTGTGGCAAACGAGCGCTGGTACGCGGCGCTGACCGCGACGAGCAGCGTCGCCCTATTTGCTTTCTATACGGTAATCTCGCATGGGCTGCCGTGGCGGCAGGGCTTCACGGTGCACAAAATCGCATCCCAATGGACGGGCTGGTTGGTCTTGCCCTGGCTGACGCTCGTGGTGTTTCTGGTCTGGGAAGCGCGCGTAGCGTTTCGTCGAAAGGAAGCTTCGGAGGGCGGGGATGAAATCTGAGGATGCCGCCCAAAGGACGATAGGTGACAAGGGTCCCATGAGACCGATGAGCTAAGATGACGCGACGGAGAAACTGCGCGTTCTGGGAAGGGCAGGAAGAGGGCCGCGCGGCATGAAACCGCGGCCAGCCATTCTACTCGCGGCGTTGGTCGCACTGGCCGCAAAACTCTATTGCGCCGCGACCACCGTCGGCACCAATGACGCCGACAGCTTCTACAACTTCGGGCGGTTCATCTGGGAGCATGGCTTGCTCGCGCAATACCGCGCCACGCCGGAATTCAATCACACCCCCGTGGTCGGTTGGTTCTGCGCGGGGATCTACGGCCTCGGCCATGGATTCGCTTTCAACTGGCTGCTAAGATTGCCGGGGATTCTCGCCGATTTTCTGGCCGTGGCTGTTCTTCTGCGCTGGCCGGAAGCGCCTGGCCGCCCGCCCTGGTGGGCGCTGGCTCTGTTCGCGCTGAGTCCCGTAAATTTCATGGTTTCCGGCTTTCACGGGAACGTGGATGGGGTGCTCGCGTGGTTGCTCCTGCTGGCTGCGCGAGAAGGCGTCCGTGATCGCGCGGGGTGGTGCGGCCTCCTCTTCGGCCTGGCGTGCCAGGTAAAGATCATTCCGCTGCTCCTCGCTCCCGCATTGTTTTTCTTTTGGATGGCTCGCGGACGGGGGCGGCGATTTTTTCTCGTCGCGAGCGCGATTATCCTCGCCGGTTGGGCCGTACCACTCGTCGCGATCCCCGACGTGTTCCTGCGCAATGTTCTGGGTTACAGCAGCAATTGGGGGAGTTGGGGGGTGACCTTCGGATTACACGCCACGGGCTGGGCGGCTTTCGCGCCCGTGGGTTTTCAGGGCCTCACCCCGTGGCAAACCGCGATCATGGCTGCATTGAAGTGGCTGATCATGGGCGGTGCGCTCACGCTCGGTTGGCGACGGCGCCATCGACCGGGGGCCGAGTTACCCGCGACGCTCATGATGATTTGGGCGCTGTTCTTCTTCGCCGCTCCGGGCGTCGGGGCGCAGTATCTGGTGTGGTTCGCACCTCTGCTCCTCCTGCACGACTCACGCTGGTTTGCGGCCGTCACGGCGGTGAGTGGCGTGTTTCTCTTTGTTTTCTACACGACCATTTCGCATGGGCTCCCCTGGAACCATGGCGTCTCGACGGCTGTCATTTTGCCGGAGTGGGTGGCTTGGTCGATTCTCCCATGGTGCGCCCTGACCGGCTATCTGATCTGGAGCTATTCGTCGTCTTCTTCGTCGCCCTCGTCACCCTCGTCGGTGGACTCGAGGGAAGGCAATTCGTGATCGCTGAAGAAGTGGCGCTTGCGCTTGTTGCCGGGGAGCGGGGCGAGGGTCATAGTGACGCTCTTGCCCATCAGCTTGGGCTCCGTTTCGACCTGAGCCATGGACACGAGATCGGTTTTCACCCGGGTCATGAGGGCTATGCCGAGTTCCTGGTGGGCCATTTCACGGCCGCGGAACTGGAGCTGCACGCGGACCTTGTTGCCCTTGTCGAGGAATTCCTCGGCGTGGCGCATCTTGGTCACGTAGTCGTGCTCGGCGCAATTAACGCGGAATTTGATCTCCTTGAGCTTGCTGCCCGAGTGCTTCTTTTCCTTCTCCTGCTTGGCCGCTTCGTACTTGAACTTGCCGAAATCCACGATGCGGCAGACGGGGGGATTGGCGGTGGCCGCGACCTCGACGAGATCCAGCCCCATTTCCTGCGCCTTGCGAATGGCGTCAGACAGCTTCATGACACCGAGCTGTTCGCCTGTGGACGCCAGGATCACACGCACCTCACGGGCGCGGATCCGGCCATTGACACGATTCTGGATTTGAATAGGGAGACTTCCTTTCCGCGCGACCGGGGAGCAGACGCCCGCGCAGTGTTAATTTGATTTTGGGTTCGCAGTTTTCTGTCTGGCTGCACGGAGAATGATCCGCCGCCGCAGGCTCCGACATCGCCGCGCTTGCGAAAGCGTTATCGGCAACGAGGCTGGGGGCGCAATACCTCCGACCCGAACGAACCATTTAAATGAGCGGCCGGAAGGGAGCAAGGCGAATCTTGACCCGAAGAAAGCCTCAGCGGCGGGGCCCGCCCCAGACTTTAGGACCGGGAAAATTGCTCATCTCCACCAATCCCTTGTAGGCGCCCAGCACGTAGGGGAACTTCAGCGAGACGTGGTAGTGATAGCCGCGCCCGGCATCGACGTGACCATTGCACTCATCGAGGTCCGTGGGGGGCTGGCCGTTTTCCCCGTTGGGCCCATAAATGGCAAAACCGTCGAAAGCCCAGCCGATGAGAGCGGAATGCCCTCCCGCAGCGCTGGTAAATGGAGAGCGGATGCAGATGGGAAACTTGTGGTAATGGTAGCGCCCAAGCTGATCGGGGTGCCCGCAGCAGGAATCGAAGATCTCGGCGTTCGGCCCCATGACCGCGTCCCGGCCCTCGCGGTTGTAGGGATTGTAAAAGGGGATGCCATTGATCGCCACGCCGATGGGACCGAAAGGCAGCCTGGTCGGTTTCTCGGCAAACTTCGGCGCGAGAGGAATCCGGAAGACGTAGTTTTGGCGGAGAATTTGGTTCGGATTGTAGCTCGTCGGAAAATGATCGGTCTCGTGATTGGGCAGGCCGTCGCTGGAAACGACCAGTTGGCCGCCGGCGGTGGTCGCGCGGACATTACCGGAAAATCCCGCCACCTTCTGCTCCGGTGTGAGCGCGCTCAATACTTGCGCCGCAGGCTGCACCGCGGCAGGCAATGCGACCGGAATCGGCGGACCGCGCCTTTCTCCCGAGTCCGGCCCGCCACCTCGCGGCGGCGGGGAAGGTGGAGGGCCACCGCCCGGAGCCTGCGCCGGAGCGACGGGGACCGCCGCGGCGCAAAAGACGAGGAGGGCCAGGAGGTCGGGGGATGGCTTCATGTCGGAGGATTCAAGCCCGCCATCGCCGGGGTCCGGGACCCCGGCCGTGGCGGAAGCACGTGGAATGGCTTCGTGCGCCATGGGCCGCTACTGCGCTGGTTTGGCCTCCGGCTTGTCGCCGTCGCGGGGCGGCTGCCCCTGGGGCGGGGGCGGGCCGTATTCGCGCGGTCCGAGCTGGCCGTCATTATTTTTGTCGAGCTTGGCCAGCGACTCGGGGGCCTTGGCGATCTCGTCGGCGGAGATCACACCGTCGTGATCCGTATCGAGCGCCTCGATGAGCGGCGAGGGCGGGAACGGCGGGCGTTCGCCTTTGGCCGGCGCGTCCCCGGACGACTTCGCGGCCCCACCTTTTGCATCGCCGGTGGCTGCGGCTTTGTCTTTTCCAAACGGCCAATCGTTCGGCTTCTTCTCGGGAGCCTTCGCCTCACCATCGCGCGCGGCGGCGCCCGACGGACGGGCTCCATCACGCGAACCACCCTTGCGCTGGCCGTCGCCTTGCGGCGGAGGCGGGGGCATCGGTTGCCACTCGTCGGGGGTCAATTGCCCGTCGTGGTTCTTGTCGAGCGCCTTGAGCGACTCAGACGCATTCTTGATTTCGTCGGCGGAAATAATGCCGTCATCGTCCGTATCGAGCGCATGGAGCAATGGCATCGGCATCGGGCCGGGCGGACGCTGCCCATCGCGGGGCGCGTTCTTGTCTTTGGCTGGGTCGCCGCCGCGAGGTCCGGGCGGGCGGGCGCCTTCCTTGGGCGGCGGACCCGGCGGGCGGGGCGGAGGGCCACCTGGCCCCTGGGCATAGGTCCACGACGCGGGCAGGGCCGCAGCGATGCTGAGAATGAGGATTTTGGTTTTCATGTTGGAGGATCGGGGAACGGAGATGGGAGAGGGAAGAACGGGACGTTATTTGCGATCGTCGCGCGCGGGAAACAGGAGCCGCCAATCGCTTTCGCTCAGCCTCGGCGTGCCTCCCGTAGTGCCGCGACCATTCAGGGAACTCGAGGGCGCCAGGCTTCCACCCGTCAGGCTGCCGGTCCCCAAGGGGCCTGTTTTCGGGCTGCCGGCAGTGGGCTGCGCGGTCTTGGCGCCGGGCCCGGTTGCGGCTGACGCTGGCGCCGGGTCGGGCACCGGCGCCTCCTCGGGAACCATCTTGGAAATCGCCTTCACCAGTTCCAGGAGCTGGGTCTGCAACTCTTGCTCTTGTGGATTCTTCACCTGACCATCCTTCGAAGCGGCTCCCGGGGCCGACTTGATCAAGTCACCCAGCAAAGCTTGCAGATCGGGCGCCTGCCCATCTTTCGCTGCTGCGCCCGACATCATTTTGAGCGCCAGACCGAAAAGGGCCTGCACATCGGGCAGTTGTTCGTCCTTGCTCTTCGAACCCGCGGCCAATTTGGAGAGTTCCCCCAGCAGGGCCTGCACGTCCGGAGAGACAGCGGGCGGGGTCGCTTCTTCGGCTCGCGTCGGGGAAAGTAGCACGGCCAGGCCGAGGATCGGGGCGAGGATCAGGGATGTCGTTTTCATAGGCTCGGTGAAAGATGCACGCTGCTGGGATTCACTACAATCAACGTCATCGAAGTTAAGGAGATGTGTGTGACAGCCCGGAATTTTGTTAAGGAAGTGTAAATCTGCCCCAAGCCCCACCCCGACCGTCTAGTCTCGCACCGCTTTGCTCTCATGAATTCGCCCGCGTCCCCCACCCGCCCGCGTCTGCTCGTCATCGACGACGACCGCAAGCTTTGCCGGCTCATCACGGATTATCTCGACCCGCTCGGATACGATGTGACCGCGGTCCACACCGGCCCCGAGGGCGTCGAACGGGCCACCGCGGAACCTTGGCAGGCCTTGATTCTCGACCTGATGCTGCCCGGGCTCGACGGCTTCGAAGTGCTCAAGCAAATCCGTCACAAGTGCGACGTGCCCGTGCTCATGCTCACCTCGCGCGGCGACGAGGCCGATCGCATTGTCGGTCTCGAAATCGGGGCGGACGACTATCTGCCCAAGACGTTCTCCAGTCGCGAACTCCTCGCCCGGCTCCGCGCGGTGACGCGCCGCAGCGTGCGGGCGGCCGCCGCGCCCGAGGAGCAAAAAGGCGAGATCGTCATCGCCAATCTGCGCATCAATGCCGGAGCGCGCACCGCGGCACTCGGGGACCAGCCGCTCGTGCTCACGCCGGTGGAATTTGAATTGCTGCTGTCGCTGGCTCGCGCCAAGGGCCGGGTAAAGACGCGCGACCACTTACTCGAAGAGATCCGCGATCGGGACTACGAGGTTTTCGATCGCTCGATCGATGTCCACATTTCCGCCCTGCGCAAGAAGCTGGGGGACGACCCGAAAATTCCGCGCTTCATCCGCACCGTGCGCGCGGCCGGATACCTGCTCATCGATCCCGATGCCGACTTCCCTTGAGCCTGTCGCGGCGGCGCGTGGGGTGCGCTTCCCGATCTCAGCGAAAATCCTCCTCTGGTTTTTCCTCAACCTCGCCTTTCTGGCCGTGGCGGCATTGATCTTCGCCCGTGTGCAATTGCGCTTCGGCCTCGATTCGCTCCTCGCCGGACCGGTGAATGACCGCCTGCAAACGATGGGCGAAGTGCTGGCGCGACAGCTCGACGAGCGCCCTCCCATCGAGTGGCCCGCCATCCTCGCGAGCACCGCGGAATCGTACCACGTGCAACTCGCGCTCTACCGCAATGACGGGCGGGCCGTCGCCGGCGCCATCCCCCAGCCACCGGCGGAAGTCCTGCGCCGCATCACCGACGCCCGCCCGCGTGATCGCCCGGACGAAATGCGGCCACCGCAGGATGGACCGCCGGGAGCCCGGCGGGACGGCGAGTTTCGCGACCTGTTCCCGGCGAATCGCCCAATCCGCGACGGCATCGGCCTTCCGCCAGAAGAACGTCCGCTGAAGAGGCCGCTGCGCCCCGAGGAGAACGGTCCACCGGGCCCCCCCGGGGACCGAATCGGCCCACCGCCACCAGCCCTCGCCGGCGGCTTTCCAAAATCGATCCTGCACACGACGCAACCGAGCCTCTACTGGGTCTTCGTCCGCATGCCCACGCGGGACCGCGCGAGCCGCCCACCGATGCCGCTGACGCTCGTTCTCGCCACGACCTCCCTGCGCGGCGGTGGACTTCTGTTCGACTTCACGCCGTGGCTCATCGGCGGCGGCGCGGTTTTCGCCCTCTCCGTCCTCATGTGGCTGCCGCTCGTGCGCGGCATCACCCGCGCCCTCCGGCAAATGACGGGCACTGCCGAAGCCATCGCGCAGGGCCGCTTCGACACGCAGGTGCATGCGCCCCGCGCGGACGAACTCGGACGCCTCGGCACCGCGCTCAACCACATGTCCGCCAGGCTCCGGGAATTTTTCACGGGGCAAAAGCGTTTCCTCGGAGACATCGCCCACGAACTGTGTTCGCCGCTGGCCCGGATGGAAATGGCCTTGGGTATCCTCGATCAGCGCGCCGACGACAAGCAGCGCGCCTACGTCGGCGACGTCCGTGAGGAATTGCGCCACATGTCCGAGCTTGTCCACGAACTCCTTTCATTCTCCAAGGCCGGGGTCGGTGGCGTGAACGTCGAGCTCAAGCAGGTGGCTCTGGCCGATTTGGCCAGCCGCGTCATCGCCCGTGAAGCGAAGGATCGCGGGGGGGTGGTGGTCGATCTACCCGGCGCGCTGACCGCGCTCGCCGAACCGGATCTGCTGGCACGGGCCTTGGGCAACGTCATCCGCAATGCCCTGCGCTACGCCGCACCGGTCCACACCGGGAGCGAGTCGTATTCCTACCGCCCCACCCTGAACACCGATGGGCGTCCCACGGGCCCGATCACAGTTTCCGGGCGCCAGGACGGGGCTCACGTCGTGCTCTCCGTGACGGATTGCGGACCGGGTGTGCCGGAGGAGGCTCTGCACCGGCTTTTCGATCCGTTCTTCCGGCCCGAGTCCGCACGGACGCGTGAAACAGGCGGAGCCGGACTCGGTCTGGCCATCGTGAAAAGTTGCGTCGAAGCCTGCGGCGGCACGGTCGCGGTGCGCAATGTTCAACCCAGCGGGTTGCAAGTCGATTTCACCTTGAGGCGCGCGTAAACGCTCGAGCCCATCGAAGCATTGCTCGACGCAATCTGGCAGAGAGGCGTCGTCAGATGTAAACACGGGCCATCTGCCGCCAGTAACGGAAGCGATGCGCATTGCCGACCCAAGTGCGTAACTCGTGAGAGATCGTCTGATCGGTGAAGGCCTTGGCGAGCGCGACGTTGTCGGCGTAAAATGGGTCGTCTTCGCCAATGACCAGGGTGAAGCGGATGTGCCGAATCTGGCGCAGGCGCCTGCGCTCGGTGATATCGGGCACGAAATGGCTGGGCATGATCGCGCGCAGACGCTCGTCGTAAAAGCCGTGGAAGAGAGTGTGAAAATCGCCGCTGGTCAGCGTGAGGTCGTAGCGGCCGCTAAAGGCGATCACTCGGCGGAAATGCTCGGGGTAACGCAGGGCCAGGGTCATCGCATGATACGCGCCAAAGCTGCAACCGTGGGTCGCGAGCGGGGTGCGCGGATTCATGCGGTTCGAAAAAGGCAGCACTTCGTCGAGCAGATAGCGCTCGTAGGCGAGGTGACGGTCGATGCGCTGCTCGGGCGTTTTGTCAAAGCAGTAGAGGCTTTCGTCGTCGATACTATCGACACACACGAGTTGGAGGGCGCCCGCCTCCAGGGGAGGCCGCAAGGCCTGCACCATGCCGTGTTCCTCGTATTCGAAAAAGCGCTGTTTGCGCGACGGAAAGACGAGCAGGCGCGGACCAGCGTGCCCAAAGACGAGCAACTCCATTTCCCGCCCGAGGGCGGGGCTTTCCCATTTGAAATATTCGCGATGCACACTCACGGCAGAAATTCGGCGAGACAGGCGCGCACTTGCGCAGCCCACAGCAAATAGCCGGCGGGACTCAAATGCAGCCAGTCTTCGGTGAAAAATTCGTGACGCACTTTTCCCTCGGCATCGATCATGAGCGGGAACACATCGAGAAAGCGGGCGTTGGGCCAGTCCGCGAGGGCGGCTCGAACGAACTGATTCGCGCAGCGGACCTTGGGCAGAGCCGAGGCGCGCGACGGACTCGGCTTGATCGAGATGAAGATGAGCGGGATGAGCCCGAGCCGGTCATCCAGCCGTTCGGCAAATTCCCGGAAGAGGCCTTCGATTCGTTCCGGGGACGCGCCCTGATCGAGATCGTTCTCGCCCGCGTAGAGCACCACCGCGCGGGGTTGCACCGGGAAGACCAGCCGCTCCATCTCCTGCACGCAATCGGCGAGCGTCGATCCACCGAAACCGCGATTGACCACGGACAACCCCTGGAAATCCTCCGCGAGCGTCGTCCACAACCGAATGGACGAACTGCCGTAAAACAGCACCGGATCTCGAGGCAGCGGGGCGCGCGCCTCCGCACTGGCGAAGGCACGAAATTCCTCGGCAAATGGTGAGACCGGCGGGTGCATGCGCCGATCCGTGTAGCCGCGAATGACCGCCCACGCCAGCCTCACTCCACCGCGCGCGGAGGAAGATAGGAGGTCGCGACGGCGTGGAAGGATTCGAAGCCGCATCGACCGCAATGCCGACGCCGGTCGCTCCGTCGCCGATCACCACCAGGTCCCACGCCTCGCGACGCCCGGCGAGGCGCTGGAGAAAGGCCTCGCGGTCCATGACTTAAGAAGCGGTCGCGGCCTTCACCGTGGTGCGTTCCTCCCAATCCCCCCTTTCATGGGAGGAAAACAACGACGGATCGCACGCTGGCGATTATGGAACCAGCGCGAAGTACACGACCCCGCAAACGAGCACGCATACACCGAGCGCCGCCAAGCCGAGCGGGCGCCACTTGGGCACCAGGCACCAGAGCATCAACCCCGTCAACGAGGTGATGAGCAGGACCACGGCCGTCCCATCGATGACCCACCGCCATCCGACCCCGGCATCCGTCCCGCGGTGAAGCTCGGCCAGGCGCCCATTGAACCCGTGCGTTTCGAGCGAAACCTCCGCGTGCCCGTCGGCCCGCAGCAGCGTCGCCTCGGTGCGGCGGGCCGGCGATTTGAAGACGACCATCAACCGGTCATCCTCGACCTCGAACGAATCCAGGGCGCCGGTCGCGCCAAAGTCTTTCCGCAGCTTTTCGACGATCGCGAGTTTATCCGGTTCGCGGTTCATCGCCTCGGGGAGCGTGCCCTCTTTGTTCACGATGCGCGGCGTCTCGAAGCCAAACCATTCCTCGTGATTGAGCATGATCCCCGTGACGGAGAAGAAGATCACGGCGAGCAGCCCCAGCATCGAAACGTAGATGTGGATCGTCCGGGTCCAGCTCTTGACGAGCAATCTGCGATGGTGCGCGTCCATGCTTATCGCCCGGGCAGCCCGTAGCTGATCTCTGCGGGATCGAATTCGGACGTGGCCGGAATGGTCCCTTTCGCCGGCATCTTCCCGCAGACGATCGTCCCTTTATCGAGAGTCTTGGCGCCATGCTCGCGGCTCACCTCGAGAGCGATCGTGTAGGTCCCCGGCGGCAGCGGCTTGCCTTTGTCGTCCTGGCCATTCCAGGCAATCGCGTACTTGCCGGCGGGGCGTGTGGCTTTCGTCATGGACTGAGCCCAGGCCTCGTCCTGCTGGGCGAGTTTCCACCAGTTGGGGAGATCGGGGAGATACTTCCGTTGATTTCCCCAAACGGTCACCGTCCGAACGCGCTCGTTGTTTTCATTTTCGACCCAGACGGCGACGTAGGGGCGCTTGGGCGGACCTTTTCCGCCCGGCCCCGGCTTCTTGAGCGAAATGGCCAGATCAACCTCATAACCAGCGGGCCACAATCCTGCCGCCGGGGCCGGCGTGCCCGGAGTCGCAGCCACCGTCGGAGCGGGTGGAACTTCGAAGGATGCGAAGCGTGGGCTGCGAAGCTGGCGGCCATCCGCGGCGACAATGAGACACTCGACATCGGGGATTTGCCGGGCGAGGGCCAATCCCTCTTCCGGTTTCAACACGCAAAGCGTGGTCGCCAGCGCGTTCGCATTCGCGCTGTTCGCCGCGATCACCGTGGCGCTCGCCACGCCTCCAGCCGGCAGGCCCGTACGTGGGTCGAAGATGTGCGAATAGCGGCGGCCTGCCACCGTGTATCCGCGTTCGTAGGCCGCGCTCGTCGAAATCGCGCGGTTGCCGATTCGCACCTGCGTGAGCGGCGGCGCGTTGTCCGCGCTGCGCTTCGGATCAGCCACCCCGACCGTCCACGGCACGCCCGCCGAGGGCAACCCGCTGGCGTAGATATCGTCGCCGATATTGAGCAGGAAGCCCAGCACGGTTGGCAACTTGGCGCGCACGGCCGCGGCCGCTTTGCTGATGATGTAACCCTTGCCGAGCGAGTCGATGACGATTGGTCCCCCCGGCAACCGCGTCGCCATTCCCGCCGCGCGATCGATCTTCCACCCCGGCTGGGCCGCGGCGCGGGCAATGCGCTGCAAGATCCCGGCATCCGGCAGCGTGCCCGATTTTTCCGCGGCCTTCCAGGCGGCGATCAGTTCGCCCAGGTGGCCATTGTAGGCGCCTCCCGATTTCGCGTTCCAGAAGTCGTAGAAGGTGAGCACATCGAGCAGTTCCGGCGAGCACTTCACGGCGCCCGTGCTCGCATTGAAACGGCTGATCTCGCTTTCGGGATCGTAGGTGCTGAGGATTTTCCGCAAACGCTCGATCTCTTCCAGGGCGGTGGTCTCGACCAGCGCGGCCTGCGCCGCATCCGGCGCGCGCACCTGCAAATCGAAGGAAGTCCCGAGCACATCGTCGTGATGGAACTGAAACAATTCCGGCTCCGCGGCACGGCTGGTCATCCACACCAGCGCCACGACTCCGGTGGTGAGTCGGACGAGCGGCGCGAAACGGCGCCGGCGATGACCCGCGGAAGTGGCCGGTGGGGGAAACATCGCGACGGAGCGTAGAACAGCGGTTGGCCAAGTCAATCGCGACGGAGCCGCCAACCGTCTGATTGCGAATTTCGATATCGGTTTTCGGGTATTCGCGAGCCTGGCCGTCACCCCGGGCGGATCATCTCGAAGCGATCGCGCGTCCGGCAGTACCAGTGCGGGCTGGCCATGCGTCCGATGACGTGGAAGCGCTCGGTGTGAATGCGCAGTTGGATCGGGTCGATCAGTTCGTCGCGGACATGCAGGCGTTTGACGAGGCCGATGATCAGCCGGTTGTCGCCAATCTGGAGCGTGCCCCACTCCACGCATTCGAGGCTGGCCGGCGCCTCGGCGATCCGCGGTGGTTTCACCACGGAGGAAGGAGCCGTGCTCAGCCCGGCATGTTGAATTTCACTGACGCCGTAGGGCAGCGAGGCTGAGGTCTTGTTCATGGCCTCGGCCAATTCCTCATCGACAAGGTTGACCACGAATTCATGCACGAGGCGAATATTGCGCGCCGTGTCCTTCGGAGTGCCGTCGTCGCGATCCCCGGGGCAAATCCCAACGATCGGCGGTTCCGAACCGAGGACATTGAAGAAGCTGAATGGCGCGGCGTTGACGGTGCCATCCGGCCCGAGCGTCGTGACCCACGCGATCGGACGCGGAGTCACCAGGGAAGCGAGAAGCGGATAAGCGCGATCGGCATGCTCGCCGACAAGATCGAGGTCCATACCGGAGCATACGCACGACCATCGTTCCTGAGCCGCAAAAATTTCGGAACGCAGATGCCCAGCGCAGCTGAGTCGACCTCCACCCCATCGTCATCCTATTTAATCCGGCGGACGCGCATATGCGTCACCCAAACGAAATTCCGTCTCGCAGCGAGCGCAAGCGCCGTCCCCCCCGCTTGTCATCCTGAGGACCAAAAAACGAAAGGCAGTCATCGGTAGGGGGGAGATGACGTTGAGCAGCGTGGCGCCAAATTGGGTTCCCGCGTTCAGAAAGCGCGCAGGTGGATCGCGTTCTCCGCAACGCGATGGGAAAAAGAATCGCGGCTCCGCCGCCCATCTTTTGCCATCGTCTTCGGAGAAGCCGATCCACCCGCGCACTCTGATTTTCAGCACTTATCACGTCATTAGCAGCGGACCGAGGGAGCATGGGCGCAGTCGAAGCACCTCCGAGACGGCGTTCGAGGTGCTGGTGGCGGTCGGTACCTTTCGGGCGAGCAAACTTCCGTGGGTTCTCGCACGGAGCCGCTGCGAAGACCCTTACAATCGTCATCCGGCTGACGGCGCGCAATCCAACATGTTCCTCCTCAAGCAGCGCGTTTGCGTAGCGGACCAACCACCTCCACTTTCACCGGCACGCCCTTGATGCTCGTCGGCAGAGCCACCCCGGCCGAAGGCGCGACCTCCACGTTCACCTTCAAGCCGTATCCGCGGCCGATGCGGGTGATGCCGACGCCGGACAACCGGGCCAGACGCTGGAAGACATCGAGGGCTTCCGTCTTGGCCGCACGGGCTTGCTCCAGGGTGGTGGCGTTTTGGTCCCGCTCGCTCATGGTCTTTGTCTGTTCATACCGTCGTTCGCGGGTGTGGGCAATGGCGCAGTGTGGCCCGCCGCCTCAAAGCGCCAGGTCCACCTTCAACGCGTCGAGCACCGTGCGCAGAGGATTGGCGTAGGTCAGGCCCTGGCCATTGGCGCCGCCCTGGTCGCCACCGGCGAAAAGCAGCGCGACGGCGCGCTTGTCCGATCCGACGATGAGCGAGCCACTGTCGCCTCCGTCGCTGAAGGGCTCGTCGTCCGCGCCCTCGATTTCGATCTGATTATCGAAGCGCAGATTGCCGATGTCATAGCCCACGATCACGTTGTCGAGTTCGAAGGCCGTCACGCGTCCGCGGGTCCGGCCCGTGGTGCGGCCCAGCTTCACCACCTCGTCGCCTTCGTCGAGAAAGGCGTCGCCCAGGCCCGCGAGTTTGCCGACGCCGCGGAGCTTCGCCCGCTCGAGCTCGATCCCGTCTGCCACGGTGGCAATCGCGCAGTCCACGAAATTGGCGCCCTGTTTTTTGAAACGCACGAAATCGATGAGCATGGCCACCCCATCGTCGGGCGTCTTGCCGCCATCGAGCGCGCCGGGTTGCAAGATGGCATCGCCCTTCTTCGCGCGATTTTCGTCGGCCAGCACGTGGTTGTTGGAAAGGATGCAGACTCCGCCGCCCGCGCGCGGTTGCACAAAGCAACCCAGCGTCCCGGCGGTAATCTTGAAGTGTCCCACCGAGGTGCCGATGAGCAAGGGACGCTGGCGTTGCTGGTACCACGCCACGGTCCGTTTATGGATGCGGCCCACGTAACGCACGTCCACTTCTCCTTTGGCCTGGCGGGTGATGAGTTCCACCTCGCGGCTCGCTGCGAAGGCCCGCTGCTGCACCCGCACCGCCAGTTGGAAACTCTTCCTGCCTTTTCGCGCCACCCCCAGCGCCAACGTGCGCGCGGGTTCCGCCAACCGCGCCACCGGACCCGCCGCATGACCCAGCGCTGCTCGGGCGGTTACGGCTGTTTCGACGAGCACCCGGAGAGTCAGGGCTTGTTTCAGTTCGCGAACGGAATCGAGGTTCATGGGATTGGTGGGGTTGCTTTTCAAATGCCTTCAAAGGCCTGTCGGACGAGTTCCTCGCCGCGGTCGCGCTGGTAATGTTCCGCAGCTTCCCGAAGAAGAGCGTTAAGACCCTCCTGATCGAGTTCAAGAGCGGAGGCAATTCCAATGAGATTGGTCCAAACGACCTTTTGATCTCCCGAATTGATTGCGTGAAGGATCGAATAGCTAGCGGCCATCAATCGAGCCGCCGATTCCCGGTTTTGGCGCTCCCAAGCGGAAACAGCAATCTGCGCCAAGGTCGCGGCCTCCCCCGCCCGGTCCCCGATGGCTTGGCGCATCGCCAGCGACCTCCCAAACTTCTCCCGAGCCTCCGCGTAGTTGCCTTCCCCCAAGTCAATCGACGCCAGTTGATGCCACGTCGTGGCCTCCCCCGCCCGGTCCCCGACGGCTTGATTGATCTCCAGCGACCTCCCAAACTTCTCCCGAGCCTCCGCGTAGTTGCCTTCCTTCAAGTCAATCGTCGCCAGTTGATGCCACGTCCCGGCCTCTCCCGCCCGGTTCCCGATGGCTTGCTGCATCGCCAGCGCCTTCCCAAGCTTCTCCCGCGCCTCCGCGTAGTTGCCTTCATTCAGGTCAATCGTCGCTACGTTATGCCAGGTCGCGGCCTCCCCCGCCCGGTCCCCGATGGCTTGCAGCATCGCGGTCACCGAGCCATCCTCATTGGCAGCAAGCTGGAATCCGATCTCAACCATCACACGCGGGGGGGCTTGAGGGTGGAGGTTGGGGCGCGGGTGGCATTGCGACAAGGCTAAAGGGGTGTCTGCCCTTTCCTCACCGGAAATCATGCGACTCCGCGAGGTGCAGATCCTGGCCGGGGAGCGGGGCGATGTGGCGGGCTTTGATGTGGATGACGTTTTCGTGATTCTGGATCGGGCCTTCGATAATGAGGAATGACTCCGAGGTGATGAGCAGGCGATGGCGCTCGAAGAGTTGCGGCACGACGATGGCATTGGCCACGCCAGTTTCGTCTTCGAGGCTGATGAAGACGAAACCCTTGGCTGTGCCGGGACGCTGGCGGCAGATGACCTGGCCGGCGATTTGCAGATAGGTGCCATTGGCCGCGTGCGGCAGATCGGCAGCGCGCCAGGCTTGCGGGACCTGGGCGCGCAGGAGCCGCATCGGGTGTTTGCCGATGCTCAAGCTCATGCCGCTCAGATCGGCGGAGAGACGTTCCCATGCATCCATCGGCGCCAATGGAGTGGCGGGCGGAGAAGCGACTGCGGGCGTGAACAGACCCTCGGCGTCGAACGGCAGTTCGACCTGCCAAAGGGCGTCGCGGCGATGGGCGCTGAGATCCTTCAACGCACCGATCTTCGCCAGGGTGCGCTGCTCGGCTTTCGACAATTTGGTCCGCATGTTGAAATCGGCCACGGACGTGAAGGGCGCCTTCATCCGCTCGAGGAGAAGATGCGCGCCGTTTTCGTGGCGCAGGCCGTGGACGACACACAGGCCCAGCCGTACGGTGTGATCATCGATGACCACGCAATTCCATTCAGACTCACAGACCGACACGAGAAGGAAGCGCAAGCCGCGGCGTTGCGCGTCCTTGATCAACGTGGCCGATGAGTAAAAGCCCATCGGCTGGTTATTGAGCAGCGAAGCGTAAAATTCCGGAGCCCGGTGCACTTTGTACCAAGCGGAAGCGTAGGCCAACAGGGCAAAGCTGATGGCGTGCGATTCCGGAAATCCATAGACGGCAAAGGACTGCACCGAGGCGACGATTTTCTCGATGACTTCATCGGAGTGACCTTTCTCACTCATTCGCTGGCGCAGTTTGATGCATACCGCATCCATGCGCTCATGAGAGCGGTGAAACGATAAGGCACGCCGTAATTCCTCAGCTTCCGAGCCCGTGAAGCCGGCGAGATCCATCGACATCTTGAGCATCTGCTCCTGAAACAACGGAACACCAAGGGTACGCTCGAGTGTCGGTTTCAGCACTTCTTCCAAATCCGGATGAAAATAGGTAACAGGTTCCTGACCGCTCCGGCGCTTGAGGTAGGGATGCATGAGCCCGCCCTGGATCGGTCCCGGACGCACGATCGCGACTTCCACCACCAGATCGTAAAAGCATACCGGTTTGAGCCGGGGCAGCGTGGCCATCTGGGCGCGGCTTTCGATTTGGAAAAGACCGATGGTATCCGCAGCACGGATCATCTCGTAGGTTTCCGGATCGTCCGGAGTCACTTCATACAATTCCGTTTTGCGCCCGCGCTGGGCGCTCAACTGGATGGTCTCCTGCAAGACGGCCATCATTCCGAGACCGAGCAGATCGACTTTGATGATCTGCATGTCGTCGCAGTCATCCTTGTCCCACTGCGCGACCACCCGCCCGGGCATCGAGGCATTCTCCAGAGGGATGAAGGAACTGAGCTGGTTCTGGCAAATGATCATGCCGCCGGAATGCTGGCCAAGATGGCGTGGCAGACCACTCATGGCCTGATAAAGGAAGGCGGCAACCGCGGCGCGCGGATGCGCCTGGGGCAGGCCCGCCTTGGTGAGCTGTGCCACAAGATCCATGGTGTGCGGAAAGTCGCCATTGCCGAAAAGCGAGGAGAAGCGGCCGATCACGTCGGGCGTGAGATTGAGCGCCTTGCCGATCTCGCGCATGGCGCTGCGGCCGCGGTAGGAAATGACATTGGCCGTCATGGCGGCGCCGTGCTTGCCGTAGCGGCGATAGACTTCCTGGATCACACTTTCGCGCCGGTCGCCGCTAGGCAGATCGAGATCGATGTCGGGCCAGCAATCGCGCCCTTCGGCGAGGAAACGTTCGAAGAGCAACTTGTAGGCAATGGGATCGCAGGCGGTGATGCCCAGGCAAAAGCACACCGCGGAATTGGCCGCACTGCCACGGCCCTGAACCATGACATCATGGTCGCGCGCAAAGCGCACGATATCCCAGATGCAAAGGAAGTAGCCGCAAAAACCCAGCTTTTCGATCAACGCCAGTTCCTTGGTGAGTTGTTCCAGGACTCTCCCCTGGACTGTCCCATAATATTTCCGCGCACCTTCCATCACCCGCGCGCGGAGAAACCCCGCCTCCGTTTCTCCCGCCGGCACCGGGAATGTCGGAAATTTGTAGCCCAGATCCTTGAGACGGAACTGCAACCGATCCGCCAGCCTCACGGTATTGTCGAGCGCCTCGGGCCGATCGCGAAAGAGGTTCGACATGAGGCCGGCAGATTTCAGGTATCGCTCTCCATTGGCGCTCAAAAGCCGTCCCGCGGCGTCGAGATGCGTATGATGGCGCGCGCAGGTAAAGACATCGAGCACGGCGCGCTGCGTGGTATGTGCGTAGAGCACGCCGTTCGTGGCCAGCAGGGGCAGGCGCTCCGCCTGGGCGAGATCCGCGAGCTGGCTGATAAGCAGTTCCTCGCCTCGCTGCAAGTGGCGCTGGACTTCGACATAAACATTCCGGTGACCAAAAGCCTGCTGGAGGCGAACGATGCGCTCCCTCGCTCCCGCGAGGTCATCACACGCCAGGCAACGCTGGATCGGGCCTTCCTCGTCGCCCGTGAGCGCGACGAGTCCTTCGGAAAATTCAGCGATCTCCTCCCAATGCACGGGGGCATCGGTTTTGGTCCCGCGCAGTTTGGCCCGCGTGATCAGACGGCAGAGGTTTTGATAACCAGTGCGCGATTCCACCAGCACGGGCAGCACGGCCCCATCCTCGAGCGTCAGCTCCGCGCCCACGATCGGCTCGATACCAAACTTCTTTCCTTTCGTGTAGAAGCGCGGCGCGCCATACACGCCGTCGCGATCGCACAAGGCCATGGCCGGAAGTTCCAGGTGCGCCGCGTGTTCCGCGAGATGCTCGGGAAAGGAGGCGCCGCGCAAAAAGCTGAAGGCGCTCCGCGCGTGGAGTTCAACGTAGGGGCGAATCATAACAGCCCTCCACAAACCAGGCATCCTGGTGTTTCGAGATGCGATAAAGCGCTCCGTTGCCCAGCGCGATGTCCCATTCCTCGACCGACCAGGTGGTGCGGTCCCACCAACTGCCCGAGAGGCGATACGGCCCGGCGGCATCGAGGATTTCGCCGCAGGCTTTTTCCGAAAAGACGAAGACCGGCATGTAGCGGCGCAGGTGCACCTGCGCCGCCAGCGGCGGACGAAAACGCTGCAGAGGCAGGCCGAGCGCGCGGTCCCGGCCAGGCGCGGCTTCCAGGCGCTCGCTGAGCTTTTCAAACTCCGGCGAGATCAGCCGGAAGCCATCCGGCCGATGGGCGTCCTCGAGTTGCACGACCCCGACCTGCCCCTCGCCGACCAGCGCCTTGAGGCGCGCGAGGGTTTCGCCAAAACGATTCGGATCGCGCAGAGGGCTCTCGAAAAGCTGGAACTGCTGCGAATCCGCGATCACGGGCGTCATCCGCAGCCGCACGCCGATCGGCTGCTGCTCGAGCCGGAGACTTTCGAGATGCGTGTGGAGGATGCGGAAGAGCACTTCGACGTCGCCCGTCGGCGTGGGGATCGTGAAGACGCGCTCGAATGGCTCACCCCGATCGAGCGGCAGGGTGAGCGTCATTTCCGCGACCACGCGGCAGGCCTCGCGCAGGCGCAGGGCGAGTTGCTCGAGCTGGCGGCGCAGGATGAAGAGCAGCGGCTCAGTGGTTTCGATCGGCTGCTCGAAATCGAAGGCCTCGACGAAGATTTCCGGCGGACGCACCAGGCGCAGCTCCCGCCGGGCACGGCCAGTGGCGCGCTCCCAGAGCACGCCCGCCTCCGGACCGAGCCGCTCCATGAGTTCGCTGCGCGACAGGCGGGCGAGGTCCCCGAGATGGCCGATGCCCCAGTCCCGCAGCACGGCGACGAGGTCCGGCGGCGCGTCCACCTCCGCCACGGCGACATCGGCGAGAAACGCGCCTGGATGCTGCACGACCAGGATCGGTTCCGCGCGCGTGGCGGCCAGCGCCGCGAGATCGGGATTCGACGCCACCCCGACGCGCGCCTGCAATTGCAACGCGGCGAACCGCTCCACCACCCCGCGCGCCCACTGCGGCCAATCCCCTGCTTTCATCTGGCGCAGATCGACAAGACAGAGCCCCTCGCCCGTCGCCTCGATCAAGGGCGACAGGGTGCCCGCCGTCTCCAGCAGCAACCCACTCACCACCTCCTCCTGCGCCGGCGAGCGCGGCCACAGTCGCAGCGCCGCGCACCGCGCCAGCGCCTGGGTCGAAGCCATTCCGCACAGCACCCCGCTCGCCGCCGCGGCTTCGGTCATCTCCAGCACCCGTCCTTTTTCCGTGCCGCCTTCCACGACGGCGATCGGTTCCGCCCCCATTTCCTCGCGCAGCCGCAGGACCGCCTGCAACGGAAATTGCGGGAGCAAAATGGCGGCGTACCAGGGCATGGCTCAGGCGATTTGGGCGCGTTTTTCCTCCGCCGTCGCGGCCTGCCGGCCGCGGCGAAAGACCTGCACCTCGATGCCCGGCATCAGCTCGCGGCGCGGGCGCTTGAGCGCGGCGAGATCCCAAGTCCCGCGCAGCACGATCCGCAGGCGGGCGGCCTCGACGAGCGGCTGTGGCGTCAGGACGACGAGCGCCGTTCCGCTCTTTTCCACCAGCCGCTGGAAACGATGCCAGGTGCTCGCGGGAATACGCCCGAGCTGGCGTGGTTCTGTCGTCTGGAGATCGAGCAGCACGAGCGAGAGATTCCCGTCGCGGAGCAGCAAGTCCGTTACCTTCACGCTCTGCTCGGCAGTGGTGCAAAAAACCGTCAATATCCTGGCCAGGACCGCCGCATCGTAACTCCCCGGATCAAACGTCCGGCCGCAATCCACCAACCCGGCGAAACTTCCCCGCTGCCGGACGGAGGCCAGCACGCGATCCAGAAAGAACCGCCCGCAAGCCGAAGGACCGCAGAGTTCCGTCACCGCCGCCTGCTTCAACCCGCCCGCATCATCGTCGATCGCCGCCCATCCCGTGGCCCAATGCCGTTCCACAGGCCGTGCGGCTTCCGGGAAACGCCGGGCGAGCATTTCGCGGAAAGCGGCCAGGGAAATGACGTTGGATGGCGCGGGCATAATACATGTTCATATGAACATATCCCATTCGTCAATGGGTAGTGCCACGAAAATCCATTGGCACCGCGTGCGGTGCGGTTCCACTGCATGCAAATAAACCGAGGTCTTGGGCCATTTATTGAGGCTCGCGCAATAGAGTGACACCTTTCCCCTCAGTCAACCCAGTGCCCCTATTCCACGAAGGTCAATCGAATGTGTTCTGAGCTTTGGACACCGGAGGTGTCCCAGCCATTGTCCCTCCGGGACACACCGCCGGTCACAGTGCAGAAGACGCTCTAGCTAGGAACGTAACCCCATCAAGCATGCAAGACTGCCCTCACGCCCGACGTTCGATGATCGCAGCGAGCAGGTCGGCCAAAACTTCAGCACGCGGTTTGGCGCCGAGGTTGCCTTTGCCGTGGACGCGGACGGCGATGTTCCCGGCTTCGAGGTCGCGTTTGCCGAGGACCAGCATGGTGTGGACTTTCATCGTCTCGGCGTTGGCGATCTTGGCCTTGATGGGGTCGTTGCTCACATCGAGCACGACACGGACACCGGCAGCACGGAGTTCCGCGTGGATCGCGCGGGCATAGTCGATCACGTCCTTCGCATCGGGTTCATCTTCGCCGCCGATGGGCAGCACGCGGACTTGCTCGGGGCTGAGCCAGAGCGGGAAATTGCCGGCGTAGTGCTCGATGAGGAAGCCGATGAAACGCTCGTGCGTGCCGAGCGGGGCGCGGTGGATGCAGAGCGGGGTCTTGCTGGAATTGTCGCGGTCCTTGTAGGTGAGGCCGAAACGCGCCGGGACCGCGAAATCCACCTGGTTGGTGGCCAGCGTGAACTCCTTGCCGATGACGTTCCATATCTGGATGTCGATCTTCGGGCCGTAGAAGGCGGCTTCGTTGGGCACTTCGACGAAGGGGGCGCCAGAGGCGACGAGGACGTCGCGGACCATGTTCTCGGTCTTGAGCCAGAGTTCGGATTGATCGACGAACTTTTTCCCGAGTTCCCTGGGGTCGTGGGTGCTGAAGCGGAACTGGTAACGATCGATGCCGAAGATTTTGAAATACTTCAGATACATCTCGTTCACCGCATGAAACTCGGAGGCAAACTGCGCCTCGGTGCAGTAGATGTGGGCGTCGTTCATCTGCATGGCGCGGACGCGCATCAGGCCGAAGAGTTCGCCGCTCTGCTCGTAGCGGTAGCAGGTGCCGTATTCGGCGAGACGCAACGGCAGATCGCGATAGCTCCGCGGCACCGCTCCGAAGATCTTGTGATGGTGCGGGCAGTTCATGGCTTTGAGGTAGTAGCGGTCACCGTGCGACGATGGCGCGTTCTCGGGTAGGGTGGGCGTCCCGCCCACCCCCGCAGATGCGTCATCCAACGTCATCGGCGGAAACATCGAATCCTTGTAATAGGGCAGATGCCCGCTGGTGAGATACATGTTCTCCCGAGCCAGATGCGGAGTGCGGACGCGATCATATCCGCCGGCGAACTCCGTTTCCTTCGCCAGTTTCTCGATTTCCTCGATCAGCACCGTGCCACGCGGCAGCCAGAGCGGGAGGCCGGGGCCGACATCGTCATCGAAGCAGAAGAGTTCCAGTTCCTTGCCGAGCTTGCGGTGATCGCGCTTCCTGGCCTCCTCCAGCATGGTGAAGTAGGCCTCCATCTCGGTCTTGTTCTTGAAGGCCGTGCCGTAGATGCGCTGGAGCTGCGGGTTCTTTTCGTCACCCTTGTAGTAGGCGCTGGCCACGCTCGTGAGCTTGAAGGCGCCGATGTTGCCGGTGCGCATGACGTGCGGCCCGGCGCACAGATCGAGGAAGTCGCCGTTGCGATAGAGCGAGATTTCCTCGCCTTCGGGGATGTCCTGCAAATTGCCGATCTTGAATTTCGAGACGTTTCCCGGCCGCTCGCTGAGCCCGCCGAGCCGCCCGCTCTCCGCGAGCGCGATGGCCTCGGCCCGCGACACGGCGGTGCGCTCGAAAACGTGGTTCCCCTTGATCTCCTTTTTCATCTCCGCCTCGATCTTCTCGAAATCCTCGGGCGAGATGCGGTGAGGCAGCTCGAC
>JBBRPL010000035.1:0-65655 GCA_038228205.1 Chthoniobacterales bacterium | reverse complement strand
GGGGACGACGAAGGGGGACGACGAAGGGGGACGACGAAGGGGGACGACGAAGGGGGACGACGAAGGGGGACGACGAAGGGGGACGACGAAGGGGGACGACGAAGGGGGACGACGAAGGGGGACGACGAAGGGGGACGACGAAAGGGGACGCGGTCATTGAGATCACCCCCGTATCTGTTCCATGCGTTCTCTTCCACTCCGCTTTGACCGGATTTCCTTGTCGAACAGATGGGTGCTTCTACGATGCGCGCGTGACGAATCCCGCCGGGGCCGTGTTATCGCCCCCACGCCCATCCATCGGACGCAGCGCGCTGATCGTGGCGAGCTTCATCATCGGACTCGCCGCCAGTTGCGGGGTGGTGGCGCACTACCGGCCGCCGTCGGTGCCGGATATCGCGGAGCATATCCGCTATTTTGCCGAGAACAAAGATCGCTTCGACACCATCTTCGTCGGCTCCAGCCGGATGCAGTTTCAGATTGATCCGCATGAGTTTGATGGCCAGACGGGGGCGCTCGGCCAGCGCACGCATTCTCTCAATCTTGGACACCGGGGAATGTGGCCCCCGGAGTCTTATTACTATCTCCGGCAGGTGCTCGCGCTGCACCCGCGGCGCCTTCGCTGGGTCGTCATTGAACTGATGGACTACCGATTTGGTAAGCTGGAGTACCAGGCGCGAACGATGCGCATGGTCGTGTGGCACGATTGGAAACATACCGCCATGGCCTTCCGGGTTGTCATGGAAACCCCGCAGCCCGCGGTGGAGAAATTCCGGCAAGCCACCATGCACACGGAATTATTCTTGCAGCACATGTTGAACCCTGGCCAGGGCGCCGTATGGCTGCGGGAACGCTATTTTCCCGCGAAGAAGAAGACGGATTCCCTCTGGGAAAAACGCGCGGGCTTCGATCCCCAGGCGAAAGGCGAGTGGAGCGACGAGGCGCGCGCGGGATTTGAGAAAGAGGTTCAGGCTTTCGAAGCGTTGCCGGCACCCGCGAGCTTGCGCCCAGGGTTGGCCTCGGCATTGCGCGACCTGATCGCCGATGTCCATCGGGCCGGGGCGGAACCGATATTCGTGGCTCCGCCATCGGTTCGCCCGGAAGAAAAACTGGCCGGTGCCCTGCCACAGGGGATGACCGTCTGGGCTTACAACGATCCTGTGGCATTTCCGCGTCTCTACCTCCCCGAAGTGCGCTGTGACCCCGGTCACCTGAATGAAGACGGCGCGCGCGAATTCACCACCCTGCTGGCGCAACGACTGGCCGACCTGGCCAAAAAGCGCTGAGGTCATCGCCGCGCTCACGCATCGAACGCCAGCCAGCCCTACCGCCCAGTGCTTTTCGTAGAATCTCGTTTTCTTGTCTTTTTTGCCGTGGTCTTCGGCGTGCACTGGGCCTTGCGGGGCAACACGGCGCGCAAATGGTGGCTGCTCCTCTCGAGCCATTTTTTCTACGCGTGTTTTTTCATCGGCGAGCCGTCCGCTTTTTTCGATCAGATCCGCCAGGGTGACTGGTCGAAGCTGCCCGCGGGTTGGTGGTTCCCCGCCGTCCTCTGGGCTTCGACGTGCATGGATTACACGGTCGGCCTCGGTATCGCCGGGGCCTCGTCGGAAACGCGCCGCAAGACGTGGCTCCTCGCGAGCATGGTCATGAATCTGGGCGTGCTCAGTTTCTTCAAGTACTTCAATTTCTTCATTAGCAGCGCGTCGGGTTTTCTCGATTGGTTCGGGCTGCACACCTCGCTGCACACGCTCAGCATCATTCTGCCCTACGGGGTGAGCTTCTACACCTTTCAGTCGATGAGCTACTCGATCGACGTCTACCGGCGCCGGCTGGAAGCCGTGCGCAGTTTCCTCGATCTGGCGTTCTTCATCTCCTTTTTCCCCCAGTTGGTCGCCGGTCCGATCGTGCGCGCGACCACGTTTCTGCCGCAGGTCTTCCAAAAGCGCCTGTGGGCCAGCGTCGATGTCCGGAGCTGCGCGACCCTTTTCTTCGTCGGCTTTGTGAAGAAGGCGTGCGTGTCGGAATTTGTCGCGCCGTTTGCCGATCAGTTCTTCGCCGCGCCGCAGAAATACAGTCATGTCGGCGCACTGATCGGCGTATCTTTCTACGCCGTGCAGATCTACTGCGATTTCAGCGGCTATACCGACATGGCCATCGCCACCGCGCGGTTGCTGGGCTACGAGCTCACGCTCAATTTCGATTTCCCGTATTTCTCCCGCAACATCACCGAGTTTTGGCGGCGCTGGCACATTTCGCTGAGCACCTGGCTGCGCGATTACCTCTACATTTCGCTCGGCGGCAATCGCGGCTCGAAGATTTTCACCTATCGCAACCTGATGCTCACGATGCTGCTCGGCGGCTTGTGGCACGGCGCCTCCTGGAACTTCGTCATCTGGGGCGGCCTGCACGGACTCGCCTTGATCGTCCATCGCGAGTGGACGCGCCTCACGGAAAACGCCGGGTTGATATTCCGCCGCGTGCTCGCCGTGCTGGCGGTCCCGCTCACCTTTTACTGGGTTTGCGTCACGTGGATTTTCTTCCGCGCCGCGCCGACCTATAGCGGCGACGCTCACACGCTCGTGGCGACCGGCTTCCAGAATGCGTGGCTCGCGCTGAAGGCCTTCACCTTCACCGGCCACCGGGGAAAACTCGGCTTTAGCATGGAGTGCGTCGGCATCCTCGCGGTGCTGGCGCTGCTGCACTGGCTAAACTCGCGGCGCGTCCTTTCCTCATACTGGCGCCGCCTGCCCGACTGGGCCTGCGCGCTCCTGCTCGGCGCCGGCGTCCCCATCGCGCTGCTCTTTGTGCCCGTGAAGTACAAGCCGTTCATCTACTTTCAATTTTAGACCCGGCCCTACAGCCCTTCTTCTTCCGGCGGCAGGAAAACGCGGAACCGATTCTTATCGATCGCCTTCATATAGGCCTCGTGCGGGCTCACGATCCCTTGCTGCATCTGTTTCCAGATGGCGTCGTCCATGAACTGCATACCTTCCCCCGCGCCGGCCACGATGACGTCCTGCAGCTTCTGCGTCGCGCCTTCGCGGATGATGGCTGAGGCGGCGTTGTTCACGACCAGGATCTCATTGATCGCGATGCGTCCGCCGCCGGCCTCGGCCGTCTTCTTGAGGAGGAGCTGGGCGACGACTCCGCGCAGGGAGCTGGCCAGCATCGTGCGCACCTGCGCCTGCTGGTCGCTGGGAAACACGTCGATCATGCGATCCACGGTCTTGCGCGCATTGTTCGTGTGCAGGGTTCCAAAGACGAGCAGCCCGGTCTCCGCGGCCGTGAGCGCGAGCTGGATGGTTTCCAGGTCGCGCATTTCGCCCACGAGCACGATGTCCGCGTCTTCTCGAAGCGCGGCTTTAAGACCCTGCGGAAAACTCGTCGTGTTCTCCGGCACCTCCCGTTGCGTGATGATGCTCTTTTTGTTCTTGTGCACGAACTCGATCGGTTCCTCGACCGTGATGATGTGCCGGGTGAAGTTTGTATTGATATAGTCGATGACCGCCGCCAGCGTCGTCGACTTGCCCGAACCGGTCGGGCCGGTGACGAGCACGAGCCCTCCACGCAGGTGGCCGAATTCCTTGACCACCGCAGGAATGCCGAGTTGTTCGAGGGTCAGGATCTTCGTCGGGATCAGGCGGAAAACGCATCCGTACCCATGGGTCTGCTTGAGAAAATTGCACCGGAAGCGCGAGTGCTCATTCATCTCGTAGGCAAAGTCGAGGTCTCCCGCCTCCTCGTACCGTTGCCAGCGGTCCATGCCGCTGATCTCGCTCATCATGTAGGCCATCTCGTCCCGGGTGAGGATCTCCTCGCGAATGGGCATCACCTCGCCGTGGCGGCGAATCTTCGGCGGCTGGCCCTCCCCAAGGTGAAGATCGGACGCACCGGCATTGACGAGGACTTCGAAGAACTGATCGATGTAGGCCATGGAAAATCAGGCGGCAAAGTGCTTCTTCATTTGTCCCTTCTGCTCGGCACGGATGTAGGCCTCTTCCTGCGAGATGAGGCCGGCGTCGTAGAGTTCCGCGAGCGAATTGTCCATCAGGCGCATCCCCTGTTTCTTGCCGACCTGGATGATGCCCGGAAGCATATACGTTTTGGCCTCGCGGATAAGGGAGCCGACCGCGGGCGTATTGGTCAGGACCTCCAGGGCGAGCACGCGGCCGCGGCCATCCTTCCTCGGAACGAGCTGCTGCGAGATGATGCCGCGCAAAGATTCACTCACCATCGTGCGGATCTGCTCGCGTTGATCGACGGGGAAGACGTCGAGCACGCGGTCGAGCGTGCGGGACGCGTTGGCGGTGTGGAGCGTACCCATGACCAGGTGACCCGTTTCCGACGCCGTGATCGCGAGCTGGATCGTTTCCAGATCACGCATTTCACCCACCATGATGACGTCAGGATCTTCACGCAGCGCGGCGCGCAGGGCGGCCCCGAAGGATTTGGTATGCGAGTGGACTTCACGCTGGGTCACATGGCACCCCTTCGATTGAATGACGTATTCAATCGGGTCTTCCAGCGTAATGATGTGGTCCTTACGACTGCGATTCACTTCCTCGACGAGCGAGGCCAGCGTCGTCGATTTTCCGGACCCGACCGAGCCGGTAACGAGGACGAGACCGTTGTGATACTCGGTGAGGAGCTTGAGCGATTCGGGCAGGCCGAGCTCATCCATCGTTCGCAGCTTTGTGCTGATGATACGGAACACGATGTCGATGCCAATGCGCTGCCGCACGACACTCGCGCGAAAGCGCCCGAAGCTGGTCGCATACGCAAAATCGACATCCCCGCGGTCGGCTAGGAGGTTTTTCTGGTGCTCGTCGAGGAAGCCCTTGGCCAAGGCCTCGGTTTCCGCGGCGATGAGGATGTCGGCTTGCAGCCAGATCGGTTCGAGGATGCCGTTGCGCCGCCAGATCGGCTGGGCGTTGACGCCCAGATGGATGTCCGAAGCGCCGGATTCCTGGGCGATCAGGAGATACTGGTCGACGTGCGCGAGCGTGTGGACCGGTTCGCCCTCGGGCGTTTTCGGAGTAGGGGATGTTTCGTCTGCCATGCCTGCGCGAAAATTGGTCCCGCCGGACGGTGGAATGCAATCGAAAGTTTTATCTCACCTCTCGAAAGGCCAAATCTTTCAGGACCGGTACGGGGAAGACCCTTGGGAATTCCGCGTCTGGGCCGACGCGAAGTAGTCGGTAAAACGCCGGGTCGCCCATTTCAGCAGCGCAGGCCGGGCGAAGTCGAAGGCGATTTTTAGCGCGCCCAGCAGCAACCCCGCTTTGCCGGCTTCTTCCAGGACGGGCTCCTTTTTCCGGGAAACCGTGACGACCTTTTTTGTTCGTCGCGGAAACCGGGCGACAAGAATTCCCACCAGCGCCGCGCCGCCCAGCCACGGCAGCGGACTGCTCTTGAAGGCCTTCTTCGCCCGCGCGGGAAAATCCAGGTCGCGGCGCAGGGCCAGCACGTTCGCCGTCAGGCTGGATCGCGCCCGCGCCAGTTCGGCGATCAGTTCGGTTTTGTCTTCGTCTTGAGCCATTCCTGGTCCTTTTGAAATTCTTCGAGAGTGAGCGGAAAGAGAGGGGTGCCGAGCTTCGCCCGGGCGACGAGCACGAGCGCGACCGCGATGAGGACATGCAGGACGGCCGCCCCCAGCAGCACCCAGATCCACGCATTTCCACCACCAAAGGCGAGCGCGATAAGGAAGACCAGGCCGATGATCAGGAGGAAATAGCCAAAGATCAGCGCGACCAGCGCGCCGATCGCCAGCCCAAGGATGATCCCGCCGTGGACGGCGGCTTCCTTTCCTTCGATACCCGCCAGCTTGAGGCGCGCCCGCAGGTAGCCGAGCTTGGCGGCGATGAAGGCGGAAAGGTGCCCGAGGATTCCGGCACCGTCCGCCGCGCGCGGATCTTCCGTAGACGGCGTGGCCATGCGCCGGCCGCCTTAGCGGCGGAACAACAGCCCCAGGACAAAGCCCGCGGCCACGGCCGTGAGGACGGCCTTCGCCGGGTTGGCCCGGACGTATTCCTCGCTGTCTTCCTGCAACGTCCGCACGCGTTCGCGCGTTTCGCCGTAGGTCTGTTCGGCCTTGCCGCGGAATTCGCGGGCTTTCGTCTCGGCCGTCGCGCGGAATTCCCGAGCCTTCGTTTCGGCGGTATCACGGAATTCGCGCGCCTTCGCTTCCGCGGCGGTGCGCAGATCCTCCGCGGCGTGTTTCAGGTGCTCCTTGGATTGATCAACCGCTTCCTTGAGGTGCGCCTTGGTGGCGTCGACGGCTTCCTTGGCGTGCGACTTGGTCACATCCACGGCTTCTTTTGCATGCGCCTTGGCGCTTTCGAGATTGGAGTTGGGTTTGGTTTCGTCGGACATGGCGGTTGGTTTTCTTTTGGTGAACGATTTTTTGGCGATGCACTCCGCGATGGGCGCGTGGTGACATCGGATTCGCGGTAAGAGGGACAGTTGCGCTTAACAGGCGCTCATTGTTCGCGAAAAATGATGCGCGCCTTGCTCAAGTCATAGGGGGACAGCTCCACCTCCACTTTGTCGCCGGGCACGATACGGATGAAGTGCTTGCGCATTTTCCCGGAGATGTGGGCGAGCACGAGCGTGCCATTGGGGAGTTCCACCCGGAACATGGTCCCGGGGAGGACGTCCTTGACGACACCTTCAGTTTTAAGGGCATCTTCTTTCGCCATTGCGGAGGGAAAGATGCGAATGACCCGGCGGGATTGCAACCCCGCAGTGGGAGGTCGGAAGTGATTGGACCCGGAGAGAAGCTCATTCGCCGATGATCTTGATCAGCGCTCGTTTTCGGCGCATCCCATCGAATTCGCCGTAGAAAATCTGTTCCCAAGGCCCGAGATCCAGCCGCCCCGCGGTGATGGCGACGACCACCTCGCGTCCCATGATCGTGCGCTTGAGGTGCGCATCCGCATTATCCTCGCCACCATTGTGCCGGTACTGGCGATGCGGCTTTTCCGGCGCGAGTTTTTCCAGCCAAACCTCGAAATCATGATGCAACCCGCTCTCGTCGTCGTTGATGAAAACGCTGGCCGTGATGTGCATGGCATTGACGAGGCAAAGCCCCTCGCGCACACCGCTCTCGCGTAATGCCGCTTCCACTTCGGGCGTGATGTTGACCAGTTGCCGGCGGCGCGGCAGTTCGAACCAGAGCTCCTTCCGAAACGATTTCATAGGTTGATCATTCTGAGACGTGATCGGAAAGCAACCGTTCCATGAACCCGCACGATCGAGAGCCCCGCCCGGCATTTGCCACCTGAAGTCGCGTCCCGCAGGGCTTACCGGGTATCTGCCTGCCTTCGCGTTCGGATGATCTCCGCCACCTCCTCCGGGCTGTGGGAATAGTGACGTTTCTTGATGAAACCCGCATATTCGAGCGGAAAGCAGGGCGTCATATCGCCGTCGAGGATCGTCGTTCCCACAAAGGACAAAAATTCCAGCCGGGGCATTTGCTGGATGAATGCCAGACTCGGAAGGCTGGCGTTGTCCGACAGGATCGCTTTTCGGAGATGCTGGAGCACGGTGATGAAGCGAAGATCCGCGATTTTCTTACAACTTCGCACTTCCAATTCCTCCAGCACCTCTGCCAGTCCGGCTAGTGGAGATATATCCTCCAGCATTCGGCAATAGCTCAGTTCCAGCTTCTTGAGCCCGGGCAGGGCTCCGATGCCGCGGACGGAGCTGATCGGAGACAGGATGACGGATAAATCCTCCAGCTTGTCCAGTGCTTCCAAGCGGACCAAATCCCGGCTTTTCGGCTTGTAGCCTCGGAGCCACAATCTCTGCAAACCTCCTGCTCGAAAGAGTGACGCATCAGTCTTTCGATTCCAATCCGTCGAGAAATCTGACAGGGCGGGGAGCGCCGCGGCGTCGATATCGTGGGGAAAAATGGCCGACAGAGACGCGAGTCGCGGGAGTTGATAGAGACCGTTGTAGCTGGCAAATCCTCCCTGCAAATGGATTCCCGTGACGTGTTCGCAGTCGCGGAGAAAATCGAGATCCTGGAGGTGATAGCCGTGGTACGGGCTGATGTGCAGCCATGGGGTCTTTTGGCTATTGCAATAGGCGACGCACGCCGCGAGGCGGTCGCTCTCCACGATCAACAATTGTCTACCCCCAGCCCATTGGGAGAATTTGAACCCGTCAATCAGGACTTCGGGCATGGGTGTTTATGGCATCATCTTTGACGTCCGCCCAGCGAATGTTCCGGCGGATGCCGACGATGTGAAAGTGGGCGTCCGAGTCCTGAATATAACCCGGGGAGCTGATCTTGAGACCTTCCTGTTTCAGCCGCCGGCGCTGCACCTTCGAGAGGGCCGCATCCATATTTGGGCTGAGGCGCGCCTCGGCACTTACCACGCGATGCCACGGCAGTTTGGCCGACTCCTCTTCGGTGAGGCTGCTCATCACGAACGCCACATGGCGCGCCATGACGTTCATGTGAATGGCGATGCTGCCGTAGGTCGTGATTTTTCCGGGCGGGATCAGTCCGACGAGACGGATCACCTCCGCACGGATGCGGGCGAACGCTTTGGACTTCGCTTTCGGCATGGCTCCATCATAGACGATCGAGCCGCGATGGGAATCCGGAGGCACGCCGGGTGTTCCATTTAACGATTCCGACGATTTTCCCCGCCGCTGGGCTTGCTCCATGAAGCCGCGCTCCCTAAACCTGTGCGCCGTATGAGCCAATCCCCCCGCTTCAAACTCTTCCTCATGATGGTTTTGGAAATCGCCATTTGGGGCGCCTGGCTGCCGCTGATCTTCGGCTACCTGCCGAGCCTCGGATTCTCGCCTTCGGAACCGCCAAAAATTCTCGCGCCTTATGTGCCGGATTTCCTCGCTTGGCTCTTTTCCGAGCAGGGAATGATCCTCAACGCCTTTCCCGTCGCCGCGATCATCGGCATGTTTTTTAGCAATCAATACGCCGATCGTCATTTTGCCGCTGAACGCTTTCTCTCCTTTAGCCATCTCGTGGGCGGGTTGGCGATTTTGGGATGCGGGTTCGTCAAGGATTTCTGGCCGTTCTTCTGGCTGATGTTCATTCACTGCGTGCTCTATGTGCCGACGATCTCGATCACCAACTCGATCGCGTTTGCCAGCATGAAGGATGCGCAAAAGGAGTTTGGCATCATCCGCATGGGAGGAACCGTCGGCTGGATCCTGGCGGCGTGGCCTTTCACTTTCATCCTGGTCGATTGGGCGAACGTCGAGGCCGCGCATCCGCAGGGGGTGGTCGCCTGGTTCGACATCGTGCTGAAATCCGGGCTCACCGGCGACGCGCTCCGGGCCGCGACCAAATGGACCTTCATCGTCGCCGGCATTGTCTCGCTGACGCTGGCCGCTTTCAGCCTCGTCCTGCCGCACACGCCGCCGAAAAAGAAAGAAGAGGGCGCGGCGGAAAGTCTCGCGTGGCTGGAAGCGATGCGCCTGCTCAAGCACCCCTTTGTGCTCATCCTTTGGCTGGTCACGTTTGTCGATTCGTTCGTCCACAACTGCTACTTCAACTGGACGGGCACCTTTCTCGGCACCTCCCCGTCCGCCGGGGGCGTGGGCATCGCGGGAAACTGGATCATGCCGGTCATGACCATCGGCCAGGTGGCGGAACTCCTCACGATGCTCGTCCTCGGGGTGACGCTGAAAAAGCTGGGCTGGCGCATGACGATGATCATCGGCATTCTCGGCCATGCTGCCCGCTTCGCGGTTTATGCCTACTTCCCGCAGTCGGCGGGATTGATTATCGCCGTGCAGATCCTCCACGGCATCTGCTACGCCTTCTTCTTCGCCACGGTTTACATTTTCGTCGACGCCTATTTCCCGAAGGACGTGCGCGCCAGCGCGCAGGGCCTGTTCAACGTGATGATCCTTGGGATCGGCGCGCTGCTGGCCAATTCGATCTGCCCGCGTTTGATCCAGAAGACCTTCACCCACGATGGACTCACGGATTTCAAACACCTCTTCCTGGTCCCGTGCTACGCCGCGCTGCTGGCCATGGCCTTGCTGGCGGTGGCGTTTCATCCGCCGAAAAACGTCGACGCGACTTCCGGCGGCGGCAACGCGCCGCACTAAGGTAAGGCGAGGCGCGCGCACTCCACCCGCAACCGGTTCGCGGAAGCGTGCGCTGATTGCGACGATTCAATATGGCCAATGCCTGGCCTTCGAGGGCGCTCCCGGCCGTCTTCGCGTCGGACGTCGCGGCGAATTTATTCGCCGGGATGAGGCGCGAATCCGTCCTCGGACGACCAAGCCTGGCGCAGATCCTCAGGAGAGTGGCCCTGCGCGCGCAGCGTGCGCAACGCGAGAGCGTCGGAACGCTTTGCGAGCCGCACCCCGTGTTCGTCAGTCACCAGCGGACAGTGGTAGAAATCGGGCGCATCGTGACCCAGGGCCCGATAAAGCAGAAGCTGTCGAAACGTACTCGTGATCAGATCCGCCCCACGGACCACTTCCGTGATCCGCATCGCGGCATCATCGACGGCGCAAGCGAGTTGATAGCTCGGAAAATCGTCTTTCCTCCAGACCAGAAAATCTCCGAAGTCGCTCCCGGCAACGTGGCTTTGATCCCCGCACGCGCCATCGTGAAAGGAAACCGTTTCGCGATCGGGAACGCGGAACCGCCAGTTCACGCCTGCTCTGGCCGTTTCCGATTTCCCGCCGGTCGGCGGGCGGCACGTTCCCGGGTAGACTGGTTCTTCCTCCCCTTGGTGCGGTGCGGTCAGGGCGCGCAGCACATCCTGCCGGGAGCACGTGCACGGATAGATCGCGCCACCCGCACGAAGCTGTTCAAACGCCGCGACATAATGCGCAATACGTCCGCTCTGGTCGTAGGGCGCGTGCGGCCCTCCCATATCCGGCCCCTCGATCCAGCGCAGGCCAAACCAGTGGAGGTCCTCGAACATCGCGGCGACAAACTCCGGACGGCAGCGCGGCTCATCGAGATCATCGTTGCGCAAGATGAGGGCGCCTCCCGCCGCGGCCGCGCGCTGCTGGGCGATCCAAAATGTGCGCGCATGCCCCAGGTGCAGGAAGCCGGTAGGTGACGGCGCCAGTCGCCCGCGATACATGTTCCTTTGGTGAAGAGTCAATGGTGGATGGTTATCGCCCGCACCTGCTGGCGGGGGCTACTGGAAAAGGCACGTGCTTTGGTGATACATGGGCGTCTCCGGTGGACGGCCTTTACTCGGCGATTTTCGGAAGGGTTTCCGCCCCCGTGACGTATATGTAGCGGCTTTCATCGACCCGCAGATCGACAAACGTCGCGCCTGGAGACCAGATCGAACGCCGCGGGAGGGGAAAGTAGATTCTGTCTGCCTCCGAGAGGAATGCCCCCCACCAACTGTAAGTACTCTGGGAGAGCACAATCCGCCGCGCAGACCGGATGAAGCGGAGCGACTCGATGGGTGAACCCGTGACGAGTGTGGGTTGGTAGGGGACAAATGATTCCAGCTCGGGAGAACCCGGTTCGTCGGTCACGATGTAGAGGCGGCTAAAGGTCTCTTGCGTGATAATCGCATGGTAGTAGTCCGGCGACAGAACCCAGCCCTTCTGGCGGAAATCGCCGAAGCGCATGTGCAGGACCAGGCTATCGGGTTCCGGCTGCACTTTGGATCGTCCGATTTCCACCCAAGCCCGGATTTTATCCCGGTAGGGTCGATAATGACGGTACTGTTGCATGTAGCGATTGATCACGATCCGGCGCGGTGACCGATCGGCAAGAATCTCGTCCAGCGTGACCAACTCAGGACAGTCCCAGACCGGCGACTCAATGGCTTGCCCATCGACGACCGTCGAGGTGCCTGGAAAGTGAGGCAGAGGTTTGGCCTCCAACCGATAGCCGAGTTCTTCGGCTAAAATGCGGCCAAAGCAGTATTGGAAAAGTTGGTTGCCCAAACGGTCGCGATACTGAACCTGGATCATGCGGCTCAGAAGGAATCAATCCCGTGCGAGGCCACGGCTTCCCCCAGAGCCGGCAACGATGGTAAACCGGCGCTTCGCACGTTCACGAGAGGCTTGACCACTCTCCAGGATCGACGGCCCGTTATTTCCCGATCGGCTTCAAGTCCTGATCATAGACCACGACTTTCCCGATCTTTTCCAACTCCGGCTGAATCTCTTTGGCCTCGCCGACGACGATCACGGCGATATCGCCGGTAGGTAGGTATTTTTTCGCCAATTCCTGGACCTTCGCCGGCGTCGTCTCGGACATCCGGCGCGCGTAGGTCTTGTAGAAATCCGTGGGCAATCCGTAGAGGTCGATGTCCTGCACGCGCTGGGCGGTCCGGCCGCTGTTCTCGAGGCTCAGGAGATAGTTGCCCACGTTGTACTGCCGCTGGAGCGTAATCTCCGTATCGGTGGCCGTCTCGTCGCGGATGCGCGCGATCTCCTTAAGGATTTCCGCGATGGCAGGCGCCGTCACTTCATTGCGGGTTTCCGCAGTCGCCTCAAAGGTTCCCGCGAGTTTTTTGTAGTCGAAGGCGCAGGACGACCCATAGGTCCAGCCGTGCTTTTCACGGAGGTTTTGGAAAAGGCGCCCGCTGAATCCGCCGCCCAGCGTGGACGTCAGGACGTTCACTTCCGGCAAATCAGGAAAATTGCGGGGTGGACCAGATGCGCAGACAATGACATTGGATTGAACCGAGCCAGGCCGGTCCACCAGGTGAATGGTGAGCCCGTGCAGCTTGGGAATCTCCGGGAGCTTGAGTGCCGGGATTTCCCCCTTGGCCCAATTTCCGAACGTCTTTTGGATGAGCGGCAGGATCTCCGAGGCTTTGACATCTCCCACGATCGCCAGGGAGGCGTTGTTGGGCAGGAAATAGGCGCGGTGAAATGCGCTGAGATCTTCCCGTTGGATTGCTTTGACCGTCTCCGGGGTGAGATAGTCCCCGTACGGGAAACTGCCGTACATCACCTTGCCGGAGAGTTTGTTGGCGAGGCTCGCGGGCTGCTGCTTCTCGGCATTGAGCGAGGACAGCGTCTGCCGTTGCAGACGCGCAAACTGATCCGCCGGAAAGGTGGGATGCAGAAGCGCATCAGACAGCAGATCAAGGATCTGATCGGTATATTTCGTCAATCCACTCGCGCCGATGGAAATGGCATCCGGGCCGGCGGCCGCTTCGACTCTCACGCCGATCGAATCCGTTTCCACGGCGAAGGTGGCGGCATCCCGCTTTTCCGTGCCGCGATTGAGCAACCCGGCGACAAAGCTGGCCGTGCCGGACTTGGCGCCATCGGCCGAAGTGCCGCTGCGGATGATCAGCCGGAAATTCACCGTCGGCTTGCGATCGTCTTCGATCACAAAAACCTTCAATCCATTCGGGAGAGTTTCCGTGCGGTAATTGGGGAAGGAGGCCGCGGGTGCGGGGTCGGGTTCCGGCTTTTTCGTGCGGTCGATGCCGGCGAGAGCGGTGGCGGAAAGAGCCGCCAGGAGGGCGAGGGAAAGAGTCTTCATGGAGATCAAATCACTTGGTGGCGGGGGCTTCGGGTGCGGGATAGCGCAACACATTGACGCCTTCCTTGGTGAGATATTGCTTGGCGACGCGCTGGAGGTCCTCGCGTTTCACGGCGAAATAGCGGTCGAGCTCGGTATTGATGAGGTTTGTGTCGCCATAAAACGTGTGATAACGTGCGAGGTTGCGGGCGCGCGTGGACATGGTCCCGAAGCCGCTGGCGAACTGCGCTTCTTCCTGATTGAGGGCCTTGCGGAATTCTTCCTCGGTCACCCCCTCTGCTTTTACTTTTTCCACCTCTTCGTCGATGAGCGTGTCGAGTTGGTCGAGGCTCACGCCTTGCTGGCCGGTCGCGAAGACGCCGAGCAACCCGGCGCTTTCCAACAGGAACGGGAAGGCTTCGACGTTCAGGGCCGCCTGTTCCTTTTCAACGAGGCGCTTGTAAAGGCGCGAACTGCGGCCCGAACTGAGGATGCTGCCCAGCAGTTCCATGGCATAGGCGTCGGGATGCGTTTCCGGCACCGCGCGCCACGCGTGCAGCGAGGCATTGAGCGGGGTCTTGGTTTCCTTCACGTCGAATTGTACGGGCGCCGTCTGCGGCGGCAATTCCACCTTGGGCCGCTTGATCTCCGCCCCGCGTGGAATGTCGCCGAAGTAATCCGCGACCAGCTTCTTCACGTTTTCGACGTCGAAATCGCCGGCGATGGCGAGCGTCGCGTTGTTCGGCAGATAGTACGTTTTGTAGAAATCGCGAAACTCCTCGATCGTCGCCTGGTCGATGTATTGCACGGAGCCGATCGGCACCCAGGCATAGGGAGTATTGGCGTAGACGAGCTTGGCCAGTTGCTCAAAGAGCGAGCCATAGGGCTGGTTGTCATAGCGCATCCGCTTCTCTTCCTTCACCACCTTGCGCTGTGTCTCCACGCCGATCTCATCGATCTTCGCGTGCAGCATGCGCTCGCTCTCGATCCACAGCGCGAGCTTCAATTGGTTCTCCGGCACATTGAAAAAGTAATCCGTCTGGTCGAAAGAGGTGCTCGCGTTGAGATTGCCGCCGGCGCCGGAGATGAGCTTGTCGATCGTCCCGCGCGGGATGTTGTCCGTGCCCTCGAACATCAGGTGCTCGAAGAAATGGGCAAAGCCGGTGCGGTCCGATCGCTCGTTCTTGGCCCCCACATGGTAGAGCAGGTAGGTCGAGACGACTGGGGCGGCGTGATTCTCGTGCAGAATGACGTGGAGTCCGTTGGACAGGTCGTATTCGACGAATTTGATGGGCTTGAGCGTCACGCGCGCCGGAGCCGCGGTATCCGCGGCGTGCACGGCGAGGGGGATGGAGAGCGCGGCCAAAACGGCCGCAAAGGGGGCGAGCTTCATGAAGGGAGGGTGAGACAGGCGGGAGTGTGTGGCGTTCACCCGCCGGGGGCAAGTTTTCGGAAAGTTCGTTTTCATCGTGAATCCGGGCGGCGGATGGGTTACCTATCTGAAGTTATGAAAGCACGCCGTTTCCTCGCGCTCGTCCTGCTGGCTATTTTCTCGTGTTGCGCCTGGGGGTCCGATGGGATGAAACCGAGTGAAATGAAAATCAAGGACAGCCTGCACGCGGTGATCTCCGGACAGCTCGCCGCCTTTCGCAAAGGGGATTTCGCGACGGCCTACGGCTTTGCCGATCGGGATATCAAGGTCCAGTTTCCACTCGAGCGTTTCGAGCAGATGGTGAAGACCGGCTACCCGCTCATTGCCCATTCCGTATCCGAAAAGTTCGGCCTGACCTTCGACAACGGTGATGAGGCGGTGGTCAATGTCCGCGTCGCGGGTGCCGGGGATGAATCGACGTCTTACCAATATATGCTGCGCCGGGACGGTGAGGCGTGGCGGATCACCGGCGTGGTGTTGCTCAAGGATCAGACGACCGAGGTCTGACGCGTGCCAGAAAGCCTCGGCAGAATCTCTCATCCTGAGACCCTCGCTTCTCTTCGCGGAGTGGTTCGCAGGCGGATGATGCCAGGCACAGGAACGATGCGAAGAGCAGTCAAAAAAGTAGAAGCGGCATCCCTGCCGCTTTTCCTCCCCGCCAGGCGGCGGAAAGCCGCTTCCATTTTTTCGCACCAGTGACCCGGTTTTCTCTGGCGGCGATTTTGGCAATTCTGCTCGCGTGCATGCCGACAGACGCGGCGGAAGAGGCCCTGCAAAAATTCGTCTTCGAGAAAGCCGAGATGGGGCTGCCGTTCCGCGTCTCGCTCTATGCGCCCGATCAAACGACCGCCAAGGCCGCCGCGGATGCGGCGTTTGCGCGCATCGCCCTGCTCAATGGGATTCTCAGCGACTATGACCCGGATTCGGAATTAAGCCGCTTGTCCCACACCTCAGGGCAGGGGAAGGCAGTCCCGGTCAGCACGATCTTGTGGAAGGTTCTCACCCGGGCTCAGGAATTTGCGGAAAAATCGGACGGTGCATTTGACATCACCGTGGGGCCGCTAGTCAATGTGTGGCGCCGGGCGCGCCGCAAACAGGAAATGCCCAGTGCCGAACTGCTCGCCGAGATGAAAACCCGGGTGGGCTATCGCAATCTGCGGCTCGATCCAAAGAGCCAGACGGCGGAATTGCTCCTGCCCGAAATGCGATTGGACCTCGGAGCGATCGCCAAGATCTTTGCCGTCGATGAAGCGATCGCCGTCCTCCGGGCTCGCGGCATCTCGCGTGCGCTCGTGGGCGGTAGCGGTGACATGTCCGCCTCCGACGCGCCTCCCGGACTTCCCGGCTGGCGGATCGAAGTCGCGCCGCTCGATGCCCCCGGCGCGCCTCCTTCCCAAATCGTCTATCTGAAGAACCGCAGCATTGCGACGAGCGGGGACATGTTTCAGCGCGTCGAGATCGACGGAAAACGCTACTCGCACATCGTCGATCCCCACACCGGCCTCGGTCTCACGGATCATAGCCTCGTGACCGTGATTGCGCCCGACGGTATGACCGCCAACGGCCTGTCCACATCGATCAGCGTCCTCGGTCCCGAGCGTGGCCTGAGGCTCGTCGAGGCGACGCCCGGAGCCGCCGCCCACATCGTCCGCCAGCCGGGTGAGACGGTCGAACTCTTCGAGTCAGCCCGATGGAAGGACGTGCCCAAGGTGGAAGGCGGAGGAAGTAATCAGTGATCAACCCACATTGAGGCAGTGATCCGTCGGCGTGATCGCGCTGGAGTTTTCGCAGAGTCTCGGAGTTTAGGCATGAGCGTGGGAGCGCGTTCTTGGCCCACCCGCCTCAACTTCCGGCTGGCCTCGCCGGGCACCGAAATCCGCGTGCCTTCGTCGCGATCCACCCCGCAAATTTCATCAACTCGGAAACAGAAACGCGCCCCGCCCCCTCGGCGGTTGCGAGGAGACGGGGCGCGGTGAATTTCAAGATGGGAACGCGATTACCCGAGCACGTCTGTCTGACCGGGGACGGCACGCTGATAGAGCCCATCCTTGCCGGGCAGGTTTCTCGGCTTGGCGTCCCAGGCGATCACTTCGGGGAGCAACTCGACCTTCGAGGCGAGCGCTTTGCTGTACTCGAGCTCCTTGCCGCAATAGGCTGCCATGCGGCCGAGGATCGCGGTCATGGTGCTCTCCGCTCCGTAGACGACCTCGCTGTATTCCTTGTTCTGCCGGATCGCGGTGAAGAGATCGTCGTGCTCCTGCTGGTATGGGTCCTTCGCGCCCTCGGCCTTGTAGCGCCACGGATCGTCGTTGAGGATCTTGTAGCCGTTGATCTCGGCGCGGCCTTTCGTGCCTTGCGCCCATTCGCTGACGCTGTTCCAGCACCCGGGCTGGTGGCGGCATTCGCTGAAGGAAATCGAGCCGTCCTCGTATTCAAACTGCACGGCGAAGTGATCGAAGATTTCGCCATCATCCGAGCCGCCGTGGTTGATCTCACGGCCGCCCACGGCACGCGCTTTCACCGGGTGGCCTTTCTTGAGCCAATTGATGACGTCGATATTGTGGATGTGTTGCTCGACGATGTGATCCCCGCCGATCCACGTGAAGTAATACCAATTGCGGAGTTGATATTCCATTTCGGTCAATTCCTTGCCGTAAAGCTTGTTCAGGTCCGCGCGCTTTTTCTGCCATGGGCGCTGGCCATTCCAGTAGGCGCGCATCGAGACGATATCGCCGATGGCCCCATCGTGCAGGCGCTTCATGGTCTCGATGTAGCCCGCCTGGTGATGCCGTTGCAGGCCGACGCCGATTTTGAGGTTCTTCTTCTTCGCTTCCTCCGCGGCGGCGAGCACCTTGCGGACGCCGGCGGCATCGCTGGCGACGGGCTTTTCCATGAAGATATTCTTGCCCGCGGCCACGGCGGCCTCGAAGTGCTGCGGACGGAAGCCGGGAGGTGTGGAAAGAATGACGACATCCGCGAGGGCGATGGCTTCCTTGTGGGCATCGAATCCGAGGAACTGGCGCTCCTTGGGGACGTCCACCCGGTCGGCGTGGGTCTTCTGGAGATTGGCCAGCGAGCTTTGCAGCCGATCCTCGTGGATGTCGGCCATGGCCACGAGTTTCACCGGGCCGATGGGATAGGTGCTGAGCGCCTGGTTGGCAGCGCCGGAGCCGCGGCCGCCGCAGCCGATCAGCGCGATTTTGATTTCATCCGTGCCGGTCGCCGCGTGCGCGAAGCGTTCGGGCGAGAGCGCCCCGAGCAGAGTGCCTCCGGCCATGGCGGACGACGTTTTCAAGAAGCTGCGACGGCTGAACGCCTCGGGGAGAATGATCGGGGATGGTTTGTTCATGGAGTGTGAGGGTGGGGCGCAACGCTAGAGGAGCGCCTGGTGATTGGCTACGAACTTCTTAATCGCGGCGTGGGCAAAAGCTTTGGCGGAAGCTCAGCTCCGCCGGAGCCAGTACCGGATACGTTCGAGAAAACTGCGCCGCCTTGGGTCATTGGCCCGATTCCACCTGGAGACGACTTCATCGATGTTGTCGGCGTAGACGTTCACCTTCTCTGAATTGCAGGTGCTGCATCGCACGATGAAGTTTTTCCCGAGCATGAGAATCTCGGGCATCGTCCCGCACCGTTTGCAATGCCACAGATCGGTGTAGCCCATGGAGTGACGCTACTCCGCTTTGGAGAGATCGGGGTTATCCTTTTCCACGCCGCTATTCCAGTAAGCCTGCGCCTGTTCCGCCGTCGGCACTTTCAATGGGCGGACAATCCGGAACCCGAGGAATTGCGCATCGGTATGGTACCACACGCTCTTGGGAAGCTGCGGATCCTGAATCTTCCACGAGTTGTCGCTCGCGCGGCGGGCCGCGACGCGCAATTTGTCCGCGTTGTCGTCATCCCACGAGCCGCCGCGGGCCACGTGCGGATACGGCTTGGTCGCCTTGTTCCAGGGATCCACGGCTGGTGACTTCTTGTAGAATTCGGGATCATATCCATCGAGCGTCCACTCGATCACGTTGCCGAGAATGTCGTAGAGGCCCCACGGGTTCGGCTTTTTCTTCCCGACTTTCTGATACTTGAAATCCGAATTCTTTCCCCACCAGCAGTATTCGCTGATGGTCTTGGGGTCGGAATCGTCGCCCCAGAAATACTTTGTCGTTGTCCCGGCGCGCGCGGCGTATTCCCACTCCGCCTCGGTCGGCAGCCGGTAGAAGTGGCCCGTCTTGGCGCTGAGCCACTCGCAGTATTTGTTGGCCGCATGCTGGGTCATCGAGATCGCCGGGAAGCCTTCCTTGCCCATGCCGAAGCTCATCTCCACGTAAGGCTGCGTGGGGCGCGTTGTGGCGTCGGTCAGCGCATTGATCGCGGGGTCCACATTCTTGCCCTCCCGCGTTTTTTTCTCCTCGTTCGGATACATGAAGAGTTCGAACTCACTCCAGGTCACCTCGCACTTGCCCATCCAGAAGGGTGAAATCTCCACTTCATGCTGGGGGCCTTCATCGGGCTTGCGGCCGGCTTCGTTGTCCGCGCTGCCCATCTTGAACTTGCCGCCGGGGATCGGCACCATGTCATAGTTGACGTCTGCACCGATGATGTTCGTCGTATACGGCTTCATTTCCGCCGACGTCGCGGCGGCGGGGGTGCTGAGGATGCGTTGGTGGATATTGACCACCAGCGCGGCTTCCGCGGCGGAGCCGGGCCCCGCGGCTTCCTTCTTTCGAGCCTTGAGCGAAACGCCATCCGGCCACTTCGCGCCTTCTTCGATCCACTTCTTCAAGATTTCGGTGTCGGCCTTGGCCAGTCGCTCGATGGAGCCAGTGACTTTGTTCTTCGGTGGCATCAGCTTCTTCGCGTCATCGCCCAGCACCGTGGTCGTGTAGATTTTGCTCTTCGTCGGGTCGCCGGGGACGATGGTCGATTTGGCCTCAAATGCCGTCGCCTTCGTTTCCAAACTCAAATCGGTGTCGCCCTTCTCGAAATCCGTGCCCTTGGGGTTGTGGCACCGCACACAGTTCTGTTCGAGGATGGGCTGCACGTCCTTCACGAAGTCCACGGCGTGGAGGCTGAGGGCGGGCGAAGCCAGGGCGGCGAGGAGGAAAATGCGCGGGGTGTTCATACAGTGGGAGGGGTAGTTTTGACTTCTTCAGCGAAAGGTGTCAACGAGCGGAGCGCGTATGCCTACGGAAATTTACTATCAATGCCAGCGTTGCACCCATTGCTGCCGCTGGCCGGGCTTCGTCAGGATCGATCCCGACGAGACCGCTCCCATCGCCCGGCACCTTGGTGTCAGTGAGCACGATTTCATCCAGCAGTTCACCCGGCTTCGGCCTCAGCGCGATGGACTGGCCCTCATCGAACGTTCGCCCGCGGCGGACGGCACGCCCGATCATGCGTGTATTTTCCTGGAAGGCCGTGACTGCGCCATCCAGCCCGTCAAGCCGCGACAATGCGCCGGATTTCCCAATACCTGGAACTTCCCGGGTTGGCGGGAGGTGTGTGAAGCTGTGCCGGTGTTGGGCGGGGAGGAATGTTAAACGAGCGGTGAATGTTGGAATTTTCGCAAGTACCGCATATTTTCGTATTGACCACAGAAAGAGCTGAGCCTTAATTCGTCCAGGGGGCGTGTTGCCTCCTTCCAACATTATGCCGAGAATAATTCTGCTAGGGATGTTTGTATGCCTGACCGCCTGCACGGCGCCGCAAGGTAAGAAAATGGCAATGAACGGGATGCCGGCCCCAGTGGCCAAGGGGCCGTCCGAAAGCATGTCGACCGTCACATTCAAAGATTTCAACAAAACCGTGGGCTTGAGTCCGTCCAAGACGGTGACACTCAAACTGCCGGCGATGGAGCAAGACGGTTATCAATGGCACCTGAGCGAGATGCCGGATCCGACAGTCTTGAAACTGGTCTCCAAGGGCTACACCCCCGGCCCCAGTCCGGAGAAGGACAAGCCAGGGCCGCGCAAGGCAGGGGAGCAGACGATGGTCTTCGAGGCTGTGGGACCGGGAGCTGTGAATGTGAAGTTGTGGTACGGGACGGTCTGGGAGAGCCCGCTGGACGACGCGAAACCGTTCCATTTCATCGCTGAGGTCGCCCCCGAGGAACCGAAGGCGGCGAAGAAGAAGACCGGCAAGCACCCCGAGAAACCCATCAAGGCGTAGATCGGGTGGCGGGATCGAAGCGCGAGGGCGCTTCGTATCGTGCGAATCTTACTTGAGGTCGTTGAGCAAATCGCTCAGGGCCCGATCCGGCTTCCTGGCGGTGGGGTCCAGATGCGCATTCGCGGTTTCATCGTGGAAGCGAATGTGGCCCCACAGGGAAGGATGCAACTCGGCTTCGCTGGGGGCATCGGCGGTGATTTGGGTCGCCTTGTTGGCCCAGTATTCGCGGCGTAACACTTCCGTCCCGTCCGGACCGCTGGTCAGCACGCCCCAATCCATCTTGAGGCGGAGGTCGGGAGTGATTTTCAGGCCCAGCGACGCCAGCGGAATCGCTGCCTCGACGACATAACGGTCCTCGTTGCCGGAGGTGACGATCTTTGGCTTCTCCAGCATCGTCACTCGATCGAAGCTGCACGACCCCACGGGGCTCACGACGTGCCAGGCTTTATCGGGTGGCGTCCCTGGAACCACGGCCTGATAGAGCACCGCAGTCGGTTCGTCGCCCGTGAAGGTCATGAGCAAGCGCTCATCTCCGGCGACTGGTCCGCGGCGATCCGCGGGAGCGGCGGGATCGGTGCCGATCTGAAGATCGATGCTGGCGCCGGTCTTGAACAGCCGATCCCACTGCTGGCCCTGATTCTTGAGCGGACCGCGCCGCGAGATCTCGTAGGCGAGGTAGAGATTTTCCTGGTCGTAACCGACCCGGAATTTTGCGTTCGCATCGAGTTCGGCGCTGATGAAAGGCCAGTCGTTGAGTTGGCCGTCGAGTTTGGGAGGAGTTTGCAAACGATAGCAATCCACCACCGGCGCGCGCGCGTACACCTTGCGGGTTTGGCGATCCCGGTCCCATTCCTGAGTGGCCGCAATCTCGCTGGCTTTGACTTCGATCTCTCCCTGGAAACGTTTGAATTTGTCGATGCCGACGATCTCGATGACGCTCGCGTGGTTGTGTCCGGCGACGGCGTAGTAGTGGTTGTCCGCCGTGCGGCAGAAGTAACCGTTGAAGTGCTCCTGACCGGGCGTCATGTCGTTCAGAATCATGCCGCGCGCGGTATCCGGGCGGCTCCAGGGGCGCGCTTCCCGGTCGCGGATGTCGCGGAAGATTTGCCCGGCAAACAGGCCGTCTGCCGTGATGATGTTGAAGATGCCGACATTGGAATTGAAAACCATGAATTCACCGAGATCCCCGGCGTGGGAGGTCGTGTGTCCCGCAAGACCGATTTCGCAAACGATCTGGCCGTCGTGCAGCGGCGAAGCTTTGGTCAGGGCGTGGACGCCGAATCCCTCGGTCTTGTAGGTCCAGAGCGGTTTGCCGTCGGGCTGCAACGCGGCACAAACCATGGCGTGTTCGTTGTTCTCGAAATGGTAGAAGTTCCCGTTGTCGAGCTTCAGCGTCATGCCGGTCCAGACGTTCGGTGAGTCGACGCGTTCGTAAACGGGCACGCCGTTGGGGAGCCATTGTTTCACATGGAGGCCTTCCGGACCGATCTGCGCCCCGAGTTGGGAGTCGAACACGACCGGCGTATTGCCCTTGGATTTTGGCCAGAGCTGCACCTCTTCGGGCTGCACTTGTTCGTCGCCGTTGAGATCCGACCACACGCACTCGTAATCGAGGAGCGTCTTGCCGCCGAAGGCATTGACCAGCTTCGGATCGAGAAGCGGCTTGCAATATCCCGCCACCCCCATGGCCGCGACGATGCGGACATGGTCGCCCTCATGGAGATAAACGAGGCCGTAGTTCGGATTGTTGGTCGGCTTGGTATTCACGAGATAAAGCCGATCGTTCACCCGCTTCGGGACGTCCCCGGTGTCGGCTCCATCGAGCGACGTGAGGTTTTTCAGGCGCGTTTTTCCGGTCGTCCAATCCAGTTCGAACTCCAGCGGGCCGTAGAAGAGGCTGCGTTTGTCGCCGGGATCAAGGCAGCCGCCGCCGCCATATTCCGTGGGTCCGAGGAATTCCTTGAGGAACTGGCCTTCCTTGCTCCAGAGGCTGACCCGCTTGGGCCAATAGTTCGATTCCACGGCCCAGAGCTGCCCCTTCGCATCTGCGGTCAGCCCCGTGATGTTTTCAAAGCGAGTGGGATCCCACGCGCCGCGCCGGTAGCCGCCCGGCGTGCCGATCACACGCGTGAACTTCCCGTTCGAATCATACACGCGGATGTTCTTCCGGTCCTTTGCTCCGTCGAAGATGAAGATCTGTCCATCCGCGCCGCAAGCCAGAGCCGTCGGCTGCAGGAGGTCGCTGGCGAGCGCGTGAATCTGGCCGCCCGGCAGGGCCACCCGCACGAGCTTGTTGTCGGAAATCGCCAGGAGTTCGCCACGCGCATTGAAGGCCAGCGCGTTGCTCCGCACCGCTGCGTTGCTCGGAACGCCGGTCTTGGGAAGGGGTATTTCCTGCACGAGCTTGCCGTTGGTTCCGTCGATCACTTCGAGGCGCTCGGTCACCATTGGGTCGACCGCGTTCTCTCCTCCGAGATATTTGAGCGGCGCGATGCCATAGACGTGGCAGCGCTTCGAATCGAGGATCTGGCCGCCTTGATCGGCTCGCACGCCACTGGGGTAGTGGGCCTTGGTATCCCATTGTTTGACCACCCGCAGGCGAATGGCGCGCGTGCTGACTTCGCGGCCGAAATCAACGTAGCCGTCCAGGTAACGCGCTTCGGAATTGTGGGTGACGTCCGGCTGATAGTAGTTCCGCAGGGGTTGCTGATAGGTGGCCACGTTCTCCCAGCCGTCCGCGGCGTCGATGTTGACGGGTTGACCGTCGGCCCCGTTGAAAACATCGACTTCAGTGACCGCGCCGTCGATTTCCTTGATGGCGATTCCCCGCAGGGACTGCGCCTGATTCCACTCCAGGGCGTAGACCGCCGGGTCGGCCACGCTGAGCGGCTGGGTCCGGCTGGCATCCCAGGCGCCATCGGGCGCCACTTTGCCGCTATTCACACGGACCGTCGCCGTGCCGTAGAGATTCTCGAATCGGCGGCTGAGTAGTTTCACCCCCTCCATGCGGCGCTGCCACCCTCCAGTGTCACTGCCCAGGCCGGCCTTCTTGCCCACGGCCGCATCGACCTTGTCCAACGAAGGACCGCCCTTCTTGTCCTCGACCTCGGCCAGCAGATCGTCCGCCGCACCCGCGCCGCCCTTCACGAAGGTGAACCGCAAGGCGCGCGTCGTGGTGCCGGCGGGGAGGGGGACTACGGCCCAGGCGCTCTTGTCGGCCAATGGCACCACCTGCCAGTCGCCCTTCTCCTCCGGACGAGGTGGATAAGGCGCGTTGGGTTTGAGGACACTGATCTGGAACTGAACCTTGTCCTCCTTCGGCGGCGGGGGGAACACGAGGCTGCCAAGGGCGACCGGCTTGGCAAAAGCCAGCAGGATGTGCTGCTGCGGCTCGGAACCTTTGGTCGATTCCAGCCAGATTAAATTCTGCCCCGGGGGGGCGTCCCGCAATCGAAAGAGGCGTTGGAAATCGGCACGCGAATCCGGCACGACTTCGTGCGGCGCGCGGGCAGCCCGCGGCGTTCCATACGCCGGCAGGCACTTCAGCGGATCGACATCCGCCGCAGCCGCCGCATTGTTCAGCCAATTTTCCGAAGAGCGAATCGCCACGTAGACCTTGTTGTCCCGGGCCGCGAAGCCGTGGATGCCGCGCTTGCGCTCCGCGGTGGGCTCCAGCATGGCCAGCGTGCGAACCTTCCGGGTATTCAGATCCACCGCCCAGATGGCGTCGGTGCTCCGGTCGATCCCTGCCCTGGCGGCAAAGTTCGTAGCTGTCATCGTATTGAAGAGGGTCTTCCCGTCGGTCGCGAGCATTTCGCAGCCGGTGAACCCTTCAAAGGAGTGATGCCCCCAGAGCTTGCGGCCTTCGAGGTCGCACTCGATGAGCGAGACGCCGCTCTCCGCGACGGGTGAGCCGAGGAAGACCCGGTCGCCGGTCGTGCAGGCCGCGCGGGGTGGGGTGTGATCCGCCATCCATCCGCCGGGCCCGTCGGCGCCCGTGAGCCACGCCGGACGCTCGGGGAAGTAGCTCGTGACATTCGGATATGCCGTCATTTCGTAGCGCGCCTCCAGCGGAGGATGTGCGATGGCCTTCCAATGGTATTTTCCGGGCGGCACGTAACCGCCATTCTCATCCCGCAAGTCCCAAGCCACCGCGTTGGCGCCCGCGTTTTGTGTGACGTTGGCGATCACGTTGCGGACGCGCGTGCCATCCGGACCATCCACCACCAGTGTCACCTGGCCCGCCTGCGGCAGGCTGTAGGAAATGCTCACCGGCGGCTCCTCTGGAACCCGGTGAGTCACGGGCGGGGCGGGTTTTTCGCCGAGGTCGGCAAAAACGTGGAAGCCCGCCAGCTTCGCGACGGCTGGCTCGTTCCCGGTCACTTTGGTGATGCGCACCCGGAGAGCCCGGGTCTCCTCGGGCGCAAAAGTCAGCCAACGCTGGCCGTTCACGATGGCCGACTGGACTTTCCGCACGGTTTTCCACTCCTGCTCCGTCGCCGCGGCGGCGTTGATGCCCGCCGGCCCTTCGAAAGTCTGAAGGTCGAATTTATCAAAATTGTCCTGCAGAACCACGCCCTGAATTTGGCGCTTTTCCGACCAGGAAAGGATGAACCATGCGGGCGCCACGTCGGTGATGGGTGCGCGGGAGTTGATGCCTTTGCCGCTCTTTCCGGAATTGATCCATTCCCCCCGCCCACGCGTGATGTGGCCGGCATCGTAGGTGTACGGCGGGCTGAGCATCGGTTCGGTCGTGTATTCCGTGTCGGCATTGGCGGTCGCGTCCGGGGTGTGGTTCGTCAGGCGGGGACGCAGCAGGCGGAGATAGGGCCCCTCCTTCCGCGTTGGCACGATGGCCAGGATGGCGCGCGTGAGCATTCCGGGAGGGAGCGCGGCGAAGCGGGGCTCGGATTGACTCGACGGAACCTCCACCGCGATCCAATCCGAAGGATTCGCGGGGTTGGCCGGCAGCGGGGCCCCGGGCTTGTGCACGCGCACTTCGTCGTGTGCCCCCAGGATGGTGCCGATCGCGATGGGTTTCTTGAAGACGAGGAGATACTGCGCGGTGTCCTCCTTCTTGGGCTCACGGGCGGGATGGCGCCGCTTGCCACTCTCCTTCGGCGCCTCGCCAAGTCCCAGCAGCACGCGCAAATCATCGGCCTCGAGCGGTTCCACCTCGCTCCCGCGCAGGATCTGGCAGGCGGCGACATCCAGATCCGCCGGCTGCACGGCGTCGGGGATCGGCCCCGCGGAGGCAAGACAGAGGGAGGCGAACAGCACGGAGATGACGGCAGGAAAACACTTCATAAAAGGGGCGACGGACCGGTGGATATCAGGCAGAGAGGCGGGTGAGTGGGCGACGCGTCAGCAACAGGGGCCTGCGTCTTTTAAAGTTTCTGCTGTTGATCTTTGAAAGACGCAACCCTTAGCTTCGCGCTCCTCCCATGCCAGAGCATCGTCCCCTCGGTCCCCAAACCACCCCGTTTCGCCGGCGTCCACACCATGGTGCCGCCGTTTCGTGCTAATCAACTTCCGCTCCAAAGGTAGATACGCCATGCCCCTCGTGAAAACACTACTCCTCTCGGCCACGGCCGCTATTTTTCTTACAGCCACCCCCGTGGCGTTTTCCCAAGCTGCTCCCGGTGCCGCCGGCGCCGGCGCCGCCTCCCTGGTCGATGACAAAAAAGCCAAGGCGCTCCTGGACGCCGGCGATGCCCGCTTCGAAGCGGGCGAATTGGCCGCCGCCATCGATCTCTACAAATCCGTCGTCGATCGCTACCCCGTTTCGCGCTGGCGCTTCCTGGCCCGGCTGAAAATGGGGAAGCAATTCCTCACCGAGAAGAAGTTCGATCTCGCCCTTGATCAATTCCGCCGCGTGGCCGTGGAAGACAACAAGGACCAGGATCAGGTCGGATCGGCGAGCCTCGAGATCGGGATTTGTTTTTACGAGATGGGCAAGTTCGAGGAAGCGTTCGGCGAACTGCGCAAGGTCATCAAGCTTCATCCGGGGACGCCCTACTCGAACGATGCTTACTTTTACATCGGGCAGGCGCACTTTAATTTGGGCCGGTTCGGCAATGCCATCGAGGCCTTCAAGAACGTCGGCACGTCCATCGATCCCACCGCGCAGGAAGCGGAAAAGCTCGACGCCGGCAAGCGGCTTTACATCAAGATCGAAGACAAGGATCTCTCGGCGCAGGCGAGCGATATTGGCATCGCGGCGACCGTGGAAACAAACTCCGGCGACAAGGAGACCGTCGTTTGTTTTCCCGTCACGCCCGGTGCGTCCATTCTCATTGGCAGCCTGCGGACGCAACTGGGGGAGGCCGTGCCGGGAGACGGAGTCCTGCAACTGATTGGCAGCGACCGAATCAAAGTCACCAGTATCGACAAGCAAACCGCCGATGCGCAACTCAACGTCCCGCGGGTCAAAGAAATTCAGGTGGTGGGGAATGCGCGGGTGAAAGTGGTGGATGGCGCGTTTGCCGAGGCGGTCGGCGCGGTGGTCCTGGACAAGCCGGCCTTTCTTTACGTGCAGGATTCCGACCGCGACGTCTCGGCCAAGTCCGATCAAATCCAGGCGACTGTCCGCACCAAGCGGGTGGTCGAGGAGCCCACGGAAGGCGAGAAGCCCGCCGCGAGCGATGTCGAAAAGGCGGAACCCGTCTATAAAGTGGTGGACGAAAAGAAGGTCCAGTTGGTGGAGCGCCCGGCGGAAGGAGCCGCCGCTGACGCCCCCGTGCACACGGGCATCTTCGTGGGCATGATCGCCCTGGCCCGGCAGGGGGAAACGCCGCAGCCCGGCGCACTCGTCGGCGATGTCGGCGATCTCCTCGAGATCGAGTACGCCGATGACGTTTCGCTCGATCCGAAACCGGTGCTGCGCAAGGCCACGGCCAAGGTGATCGAAGGCAACTTGAACCCGTTGCAAGTCGCCAATGCGCGGATCAGCGACGAGGAACTCAAGTTCAAGACCGCGCTCAAGACCAGCGAAGCGCTGAAGAACATCGGCAACATCTACAAGGACCTCGGCCTGACCAAACAGGCGACGGACAAATACCACCAGGCCCTGGCCGAGACCGAGCAGGTCGCCAAGAGCTACGGCGCGCTCAATCAGCGACTGCTGGAGCAGACCTACGTCCAGATGTGGAAGATCTATTACGCCATGGACGATCTCGGACGGGCCGCGCAGATGTGTCTGGAACTGCAACGCCGTTTCCCGGAAAGCCCCTTCGTCGATGATGCGCTGCTCTTGATGGGGCAGGTCAGCCAGAAACAGGGGCGGTTCCAGGAGGCCGTCGGCGTCTATCGCCGGTTGGCCGCGTTGAAGAACTCGCCGCTGGCGCCCGCCGCCCAGTATGCCGTGGGCGAGTGCTACGAAGAACTCGGCACCCGGCAAAAGAACAAGAACTACTACGACGAGGCGTTCCTCGCGTTCAAGGAGTGCTTTGAGAAATTCCCGAACTCGAACCAGGCCGGCGACGCGCTTTCGAAGATGGCCGAGTATTATTACAGCAAAGAGGACTTCACGCGCGCCCTCGATCTCTACGAGGAGGCGCTCCAGCAATACCAGGACAGCAAATTCATCGACGTTGTCCTCTACAACTACGGGCGCTGCCTGGTGAAGATGAAGAAGCTCGATGGCGCCGTGGAAAAGTTCAACCAGCTCATTTCCAGCTATCCCAATAGCAAGATGGTCGCAAACGCGCAAAAGATCGTCGAGGCGATCCAAAAACGCGCCGGGGCCGCTCCCGCCGGCGGGACCAACTAGGATTCTTCCATGTGCCGTCGCTGGTGATTTCACAGGATCCTCCGACGGCGCCCCTCCCAGGTTGCCACTGATATTGACCGACAAAATCTTCCAAACTCTCTCTCCCACCTAGAACTCATTTGACTCGATGAAAGCCCGACTCTCCCTCGCCCTTCCCGCCCTTTTTGCCGCCTGCCTCGCCGCCTATGGCGCCCCGCTCGATGACGCTCGCGCCCTCGTCAAGGCCGGCAAACTCGACGATGCGATCGCCAAACTCGAAGCGGCCGTCCGTGCCGGCGGCGCCGACAAACCGGCCCTCGCGCTCGAACTGGCGCGCACCCAGATCGCGGCGGCGCGGCTGATTTCCGCCCAGCAAACGGTCGAGCGGCTCATGCGTGAAACCCCGGCGAACGCCGATCGGCAGGCCATTGCGTTGCTGAACGCGCAACTGCGGGAGGCCGTCGGCAATCCCGCCGAGGCACTTTCCCTCTACCGGACCATCGCCGAGGTGAGCCCCGCTGTGCCCGAGCGGGCAGACGCGCTGGCCGGCGCCATTCGCACGGCGGCGTTGTTGAATAACACGGGGATGGTGGAGCGCTCGCTCGGGGAATTTACCGAGTCTTTCCCGAACGATGCGCGGACCCGCGAATTCATGCTTCGCCTTTACCGGCAGCGGGTGGTGCAGGGCGACAACAAGGGCGCGGCGGAGACAGCTCATCGCTACAAGGCCGCTTTCCCTCAAGATCCGGCTGGCGCTGCTTTTTACGAGTTCGTGCACCTGGCAGCTCTCGGGGATAACAAGGGCGCCATCGCGGCGTTCCAGGCGGAACACAAGTTGCCGACCTTTACGCTGACCTATCCGATCGCGGTCATCGCGATGGATGCCATGCATCGGGATCAGAGCGGCTATGCCCTCATGCTGCCGTTGGCGACGGAATTTGCCACACTGACGGGCGATCCGCAGTTGCAGATCACCGCCGTTGAATATCTCCCCGATGCCGGACTGACCGCCGAGGCGGTGGCGCTGGGAAATCAACTGCTCCCGAAGCTGGAGAAAACCGGATGGTCGATCCGCCTGCATCTCGCGCTGGCCAACGCCCTTTACCGCAACAAAAATAATGACGAGGCGGAGAAGCAATTCGCCGCCGTCGTGGCTCTCGACCCCGCCAACGGTGCCGCGTGGGACAGGCATTATGCCATTGTCTCGGTCGCGAAGCGCCCGGAAGCTTATGGGCAATTGCTCAAGCAAGTTCAGGCTTCCCTGCCGGCCTTGAAGAATCTGACGCAGCAGCAGACTGCGCAGAGCCAGATCTCGTATCGCCTCGCGCAGCTCGCGTGGGTCCAGAAAGACTATCCCGCCGTCGAGAAGCAGTTGCGGGCCTATTGGGAAAAGGACGGTCTGTCCTTGGAAGGCCCACTCATGATCAAGCTGGCCGCCGATTTCTGCTTCATGGGCGTGGCGGAAGCCGCGAAAGCGAATGACACAGCCGAAGCCGCTTTCAAGGCTGCCAAGGCCGATGGCAAACCGGCTGCCGTCCCGGCCAAGGAAGCTTTCGAGAAGACGCAGAAGGCTCTCGAAGAAGTCCGGACGGCATCGTCGGCGAAGTTCGAAGCGCTGTTGCCCTCGCTGGAAAAGTACCTGACGCGCACGATCGCCTGGGGACCGACGCTGGACACGGTCAACACCACCTTCAGGCCGTTTTTTGCGTATAATCCCCGCTCTCCTGAAGTCAGAAAACTCGGTGAAATTGTTCAGGGCGTGAAACAGCAGGAGATGCTGAAAAACCACGGGGCCAATTTCCAATCGGCCCGGGATACCGCCAATTGGCCCAAGGCCAGCCAGGCTGGCGAGCAGCTCCTGCCCAAGCTTCTCGAGGTGGGCGGCGCGCTCGGTCTCGAAGGTGGCAACGACGTCATCGGCGCGATCTATCGGGCCCGGAATTTCGAAAAAGTGATTACCGCCTCCAAGGCATACTTCGCGAAGTATCCTGGCGCGACCGGCCCGCTTTCCTATCTGGCCATCGCGGGGCAGCAACTCGGCGCGCCGAAGAACCGCGAAGTGTCGGCGATGATCGAGGATGCGCTGGCCAAATCCGGCAACAATTACTGGCCGCATGAAGGATGGGAGCAGGTTCGCCGGCCCAATTTCGAGATCCTCGATCAGAATCGTCTGCCGGCTGGGATGGAAGCCCAGTTCAAAATCCTCGGCACTCTCTACCCCGGCGTGCAGAGCATCCCTGAGTTTCAACGCCGCATCGGGGTGGCCTATGCCGCGACCGGCGAAATGGACAAAGGTAAGGAATGGCTTCTCGCCGCGGCCAAGGGAGCGCAGCCCACGGGCTCCGATCCAGCGAGCCTCTACGCGATCGCCACGTCCTTCCCCAAGGCCGCGGACTGGGCGCTGCCGCTGCTCGATGCCTACCTCGCGCGTCCGAATCGCGGGCCGCAGCAAGGCGCCATCCAGCTTCTCCGGGGCCACTTGCTCCTCACGGAAAAGCAAGACACTGCGGGCGCGCTGAAGGCACTGCACCTCGCCGCCGCGCGTCCCGCGGATCTTGCCTTCTCGATCGGCACCGTGCCGTCCGTATGGGCCGATACGCTCGCCCAGGACGTGTTGAAAGCCAAAGTAGAGGAAGCCAAGCCGCAGGACGTGGTGTTGCTTTCCGAGATCGTGGCCGCGTTTGGCGCGGCGCAGCCCACCTGGCTCCCCGGCATCCTGCTGCGGCAGGCGCAACTCGGCCAGCCCATGGAATTCGCGCAAACCCTCAATCGCCTGGCCGCAAACCAGAATCCGAATGACAGCGGCGCGTTGACCACCGCTTACCTGGTCTGGTCGCAACAGCTCGCGACCCTGAACCGGCCGGAGCTGGGCGGCCTCGTGCTGCGCGCGGCGGTGAATCGTTTCACCGGCGTCGATCCCAAGCTGCGTGCGCAAGCCTCGCAGGCTCTCTCCAGCATGAGCAACAAATTCGGGTTCGCCGCATCCGAAATCGATGAAAAGCTCGAGTGGGCGCCGTTGCTCAAAGCGGCCCAGAGCTACCGCATGGGAGATCCCACCGCCGCGTGGAAATCTTATCAGGAAAACGAGGCCCTTTTCCAGAAGCACGAGGACAAGCTCGCCGCCGATTTCCTGCGCTGGGTTTCCGACCGGTTGCTGCAACGGGAAGACGAAGCTTCGCGCGATGCCGCCGAGCGGATTCTTCGCCGCTGGATCATTGCCAACGAAAACTCGCCCGCCGTGCCGGAAGATGAAAAGGCCAAGACGCAGCTCCAGCTTGCGGACTTTTACTTCAAGACGCTCCGCTACGACCTTTCGCGTTCCGAGTGCACTTCGCTCATCAATCGCTTTCCCAAGACTTCGGAGGCGGTCGATGCGCAATTCCGCATTGGCGAATGCTATCTGAACCAGAAAATGTACGTCGATGCGGCCAAGGTTTTCGAGGGCATGGCCAAGTCGAAGGACAAGATTAGCGCCAGCCGTGGCGAGTTTCTGCTCGGCGTGCTCGCCCAGCAACGGGGCGACGCGGACGATGCGAAGGCGCGTTTCCGCAACGTGATGGATCTCGCGCCGACGAGCGCCGTGGCGGACGCCATCCTCTACCGGTTGTCCGAGCTCTACGGGCAGGAAAATCGCTTTCGCGACGAGCTCCTCTTGCTGCGCAGCATCGGGCTCATCGGCAGCAGCGCGAAGCAGTGGCATCCTCCGGGCATGCCCCTGAATATCGTTATCCAGGACTCCGATCTCGGTGTCAGCCGCGGGCAGAGCTATGTTCCTGTCGTCGTCACGACGAGCAGCGGGGATCGGGAGACCGTCCGGCTGGAATCCGGTTCCGCCGGCAAAGGCTTCTTCCGCGCGGAATTGCCCACCGAACTCGGTGAGCCGACTCCCGGCGACAATGTTCTCCAGGTCAATGGGTCTGACACCATCACCTACGACTACCCGGATGACTTCAAGAAACAGTTCACCAACATCGCGCCGCCGCTTTCCAACATCCGGCTCGCTTCGGATGCGGAATTCAGGATCTCGTCCACGGAGATCACGGACGAGGTGGAAATCAGCTTCGAAGATCGCCTGCGCGAACAACGGCAGAAGGCCGGCAAACAAGTCGGCCTCGAGTTCCGCCAAGAATTCCGGCGCGCCGATGACCTCAAGCCGGGCAACAACGTTTATCTCCAGGTCAAGGACGCGGATCGCGATTCGACCAAGGCAGCCGACACCTTGCAGGTGCTGGTGACCGCGGCCAGCGGCAGCCGGGTGACTGTGCCGCTCACGGAAACCGGTCCGCATACGGGCATCTTTCGTGGCACTCTCAAGACCACGGAAATCGCCGCCAATATCTTCGCGAGTGACCGGTCGGTGAATAACGAAGCCGTCCGGGCGATCGACAACGATCCCAAAACCTTCTGGGAAGGGTTGAACGACGGGCGTGCGCCGAAATACCTCGTCCTCGACCTCAAGAAGCCGACCAAGCTCGGCACCCTGCAATGGAGCTCAGCGAGTGTGAAGGACAAGGTGCTGCAGGAGTATGCCGTGCAGGTTTCCGCCAATGGCGCCGATTGGACGACGGTGGCCGCGACCGCGAAGTTTACCGGCGCCACCAAGGAACAGACCGACCGGCTTACGGGGACGGCCGACGCGACGCTCGTGAAGGGATCCGCCAAGCTGAACGGCGCGGAAGGCCGCTACGTCCGCGTCCTGATCGAGAAATTCTCCGGGAGTGCGCCGCGCATCTCGGAAATCGAAGTCAGTGACGAGGCTGGGGCGACGCTCATCCCGTCTCACGAGGAAGCGCCGACGGTGGCTGGTGAAGCCTTGCGTCTCACTCCGAGCGACCGCATCACGGCGACCTATGACGATGAAGTGAGCATGGTTTCCGTCGGCAAGCCGCGCACCTTGAGCCAGCGCCTTCAGGCCACCTACTACAACGGGAAGGTGGATTTCATTGCCTACGATTTCAAACCCGTGAAGGGCCAGAACGTCCCCGAGAAATTCGTGAAACAGGTCCGCCGCGTCGAACCCGGGCAGCGCGTTGTCGTGCGGATCACGGATTACGATGGCGACGTGAGCGATCAGCGGGACAAAGTGAAATTCACCCTCAAGGTGTCCGACGGGACGGAAACGGCCATGGAAGCCACGGAGACGGAACCGTTCACGGGCGTCTTCACCAAGGAACTCGACATCTGGTCAGCCGAACACCCGAACGGCGTCAAGATCGCTGCGGGCGCCTATCTGGAAGCCATCTACCTGGACGAGCAGAACACCGACCCCGGCGCCCCCGTGGCGCGGACCGCGCGCCTCGAGGCCGCGACGCCTGGCACACCGCAAGTTGCCTTTGTCCCGTCCTCCGTGCAGTTGACCAAGAACGGAGACGAACGTTACGAATATACGCCAGTCACCGACCCCGTGCCGCCCGTCAAGCCGGTGGCCTTCCGCGCGCCCTTGACGTTTGAGATTATCGATACCGAGGCAGCCCGGGATTCGTTCAGCGAGATCAAGGCGACGCTAACGACATCGGGTGGCAGCAGTGTCGAGGTGATTTGCCCTCTCGCGGAAGCGCCTGGATCCAAGCGCGTGCCGCTCAAAGACAAGGACGAGGCGCTGGAGGCGGGCCGGTTCATCGGCCAGATCTTCATGAACCTCGGCGACAAGGATTCGCCGCCGACCATCGTTCTGGAACCCGGTGATACCCGCACCATCGTGCCCCGCCGCAATCCCGCGGGCGTGAAGGACCAGGAGATCGCCAACGTCGTGCCGGTGCTCAACCTCAATGGCCAGGATGTCATCACGGTGAGCTACCAGGCGGGTGGCAAGGAATACAAAGACCAGGCCCGCCTGGCCGTGCCCGCGACCGTGGAGTTCACCGACAATTCCTACGAGAAACCGGTGACGGACCTCTATATCGGCGACAAGATTTTTGTCGCCGTCCGTGACCTGACGGCAGACGCCACGCCCGAGCGCGACTCCGTGGAGGTGAAACTGACCAGCTCGCGCGGTGAGGCCTTCACGGTGAAGCTCGACGAAACGCTGAGCCACAGCGGCCAGTTCACCGGCAGCTTCCCGCTCGTGCCCGGAGAAAAACCGATGCCCGGAGATGACAAGATGGAGGCGTGGTTTGGTGATGCGATCACCCTGACCTACGCGAGCAAGACCGACGCGACAGCGAAGTTCGAAAAGACGATCAACGTGGTCAAAGGCACCGATAGCAAGATGCTCGTCTTCGAGAAGAAATACGCCACCGAGCGCGTGGCCATCGAGTCGCAATTCCGCATGGCGGAGGCTTACTTCGAGCTGTTCAAGAACTACCGGGCGCTCAAGCAAACCCCGCAGGCGACCAGCGCGCTGAACGACGGCATGCTTCTCCTCAAGGAACTCAGCAGTGATTATCCGAGCAAGGCCTACGAGGCACGGACGGACTACCTGCTGGGACAATTCGCGCAGGAGCTGAAGCAATACGACGAGGCGATCGGTTATTACAAACACATCGTCCAGAATCACTCCGACAGCCCGTTGGCTCCAGACGCGCAGTACAAGCTCGGCCAGTGCCACGAAGAAAAGGGAGATATGGACGCCGCCAGCGCCGAGTACGTCACGCTGGCCTACACCTGGCCCGACAACCCGCTCGTCGGAAACGTCATCGTCCGCATCGCGGAATACTTCTATAACAAGAAGGAATACCCGACCGCCGCCGAGGTCTCGAAGAAATTCGTGGAGCGCTTCCCGCAGCACGAGTGGGCGGAGCGCATGCTCTTCCGCGCGGCGCAATGCTGGTTCAAGGCCGACAAGTTCGCGCAGGCGGGAGCCGAGTTCGATCTGTTGGTGGAGAATTATCCACGCGGCAAGTTCCGGCCTGACGCGCTCTTCTGGGCGGGCGAATCCTACCGGAGCGCCAATCAGCTCGAAAACGCCTTCCGTCGCTACAAGCGGGTCACCTGGGATTTCCCGGAAACCGACGCGGCGAAATTCGCCCGGGGCAAACTGGTCCTGCCCGAGATGGTGAATATTTCTGACAAAGAGGCCCAGCAATAGAACCTTCCATCGCCTTGAATAATCCAGCAGTGCCCGCCACGATTGCCATCGACTCCCAAGCCATCCGCGCTCCCCGGCCGCAGAAGGTCTTGTGGATGTGGACGGGTGTCTCCGCAGTAATCCATGCCCTGATGATCGCGGCGCTTTGCGGGGTCAGCTACCTGGGCGCTTTGAAACGCGAAGCCGCCAGCAAGGCCAAGCAGGAGCTGGCGGATGCCGCTTCCAAGAAAGCGGAAGCCGACGAAGCCGCCAAGGCGGCCGCCGCGCCACATCCCGCCGGAGCGCCGGGGACCCCGGCCCCCGCGGGCGCTCCCGCCAAGGAGAGCACGGCCTCGACGGAGAAAGCGGTGGCCACACCGGCGCCTGCTCCCGTTGCACCGGCGGGCACGCCTGCAGCCTCGCCGCAGGCGGAAGCGGAGAAAATCCTCGGCATCGACAAGGTGGCCAAGCCGGGCGAAACCCCGAAGAGCCCTTTTGGCGGGTCCAATGACGACCTTCTCAAGGATTTGAAGTAACCGGCCGCCGCTTTTCGAATTGCGCGCTTCGTCCGAGATGAGTTTGTCCGCCGAACAATCGGTTCGCCGCGTCTGGAATCCATTTCGACGAAAGGCCGTCTATTGGCAGGGAAAGCACGGCCGGTTGCGCCGTTTCCTGACCTACTCCTTCCTCGGGCACGCGTTGGTCATTTCGGCTTCGGTCCTGGTGATGTTCATCCCCAGTTGCAAGAAAACCTACGATCTCGTGAAAGGATCCGGGAAGCCCCAGGCGATGATCAAGCAGATGAAGGTGCAGGTGAAAAAGGTGCAGCGGAAGAAGATCCTCGTGAACTCGAACAGCGCGATCATCTTCGAGGTGCCGCCCCTGGAGCTGACGCCGCTCAATCTCAAGGAAGTCACGGCCAACGAATACAAGATCGGCCAGGGTGAAGGCGCCGGGCCCGCGGGCTACGCCGCAGGCCGGGACGGTGCGCGTTTCACGTTTGTCCGGGTGCGCTATGACGGGGGCGACTGGGATTACAATCTTCGCAATGGGGCGGATGAGAACATGACCAAGGAGTTCGGCAAGCGTGCCCACATGCCCGTCTCCACGATTCCGCTCGATTCCACGCTCATGGAGCTGGGCCACTATGTGAAGGCCAAGGCGCCGCCCGTGGTCTTCATGTGCGGGAGCAACAACTTTCGGTTCGAGCCGCGGGACGTGAAGGCGGTGCGGAGCTATCTGCTGGACAACCGCGGCATGATCTTCGCGGACAATGGTGGCAATCAATTCCACGTCGCCTTCCTCCGGTTGATGCGCACGGCCCTCCCGGAGATTGCCTACGTGGAAGTGCCGGACGATGACCCGATTTACCAGGCGCCTTATCCTTTGAATGGGTGCCCGCCCCTCTGGGCACACAGCGGGACCCGCGCGCTCGGCTGGAAAAAGGACGGTCGATGGATCGCATTTTACCACCAGGGATCCATCTCCGATGCATGGAAAGACACCCACGGAGGGACCAGCGCCGAGTCGGCGGAACAGGCTTACCAACTCGGGGTCAATATTCTCGCCCAAGCCATGGCCGGATACAGCGAGTGGAAGATGGCCCTGGAGGGTAAAAAAAGGTGACCGAACGTCGTCACAATTACTAAGCAAACGCCTCAGAATCAGTTAAACTAGCAAACTAAAAAATACCTATGTTGTGGGATTGGATTATCGCCGGTGGTTTTACCATGGCCACGCTCATCCTCATGTCGATCATCAGTATCGGCGTGGTGCTCGAGCGATTGGCATTTTTCAAGCTGGTCCGCCGCGCCACCCAGGCGCTGCGAAACGGCATCCAGGAAGCTTTTGCCAAAAAGGACTACGATGCGGTCCTGTCGCAATGCCACAGCAGTCAATCGCCGCTCGCGGCGATGATCATGGCCGAGGCCGCGTCCGGCCGCGAGGCGGAGAGCGCCGACGCGGAGCGAGCCATGATCCTCACCATGCGCGGCGAGATGGCGCGCCTGAAACAATACCTTCCCGTCCTGGCGACCGTTTCCTCCATCGCGCCGTTTGTCGGATTGTTCGGCACCTGCAAAGGCATCATCACCGCCTTTTCTGATATCAGCACCCAGGGCATGGGTGGTCCGAGCGTCATCGCCGCCGGCATTTCCGAAGCGCTTGTCTCGACGGCCACGGGGTTGCTCGTCGCGATCCCGGCGCTCATGTTCTATAACTACTTCACCAAGGGCATCGCCAATCTGGCCCTGGAACTGGAGTCGTCCGCCTTTCAGATCTATCGCGACCTGCGCCAACAGGGCCCCGGCGCGACTCAGCGTTCCTAACGAATCCCGCCCATGGATATTCAAGACGAGTCCGACGAACCGATCGCGGCGATCAATTTTATCCCGATGATCGATATCTCGCTGGTTCTGCTCATCATTTTCATGGTGGCCACCACCTTCGTCACCGTGACGGGGATCGACTTGAAACTGCCCAAGGCCAGCACCGCCAAGAACGCCGAGGCCAAAAGTGTCTCCGTGCAATTGAACATCCAGAAGGACCTTTTCCTCAACGGTGAGAAGACCACCTGGGAAGCCTTGAAAGGCGGCATCCAGGGCAAGCTCGCGGGCACCAAGGACCGTGCGGTGGTGGTCAACATCGACAAAGGCGTTGACTACGGCAGCGCCGTGAAACTCATGGACATCATTAATGATTCCGATGCCGCCATCGTGCTCGCAACCGAGGTCGACAAATGAAACTACATACCTTCCTGGCCTTGCTGTTACTGGCCCTCCCGTGCGGGGCGAAAATGGCTGCAGAGCGGTGGGGCCGCGCCACGGAAGAAGAGCGTCACCAGCTCACGCGCGCGGAGCGGTACTTCGACCAGAGGGAATTCAAGAGCGCGCTTTCGGAGTACGAGCTGTTCCTGCAACTCTATCCCAAGTCGGAAATCGGCTCCTACGCCCAGTTGATGTTTGCCGAGTGCACCCGGCAACTCGGCCAGGTCACGACGGCGATCAACGAGTTTCGCAACGTCCTCGACTATTTCCCGGATTCGGCTGACGCCGGGACGGCGCAATACTCCATCGCCGCCTGCCTGGTGCAAACGGGAGACGCAGAAAAGGCCGTCAAGGAATTCGAAAAGGTGATCGACAAATGGCCCGCGGAGGATTTCGGCGCGGCCGCGCGCAATGAAGTGTGCACGATCTACTGGCGCCTGAACCAAATCGACAAGTGGGTGCCTCACATGCAGTATCTCGCCACCGGGGAGTACAAGGACGCGCAGAATCTTCACCACTATTCACAACGGCGGCTCCTGATGCATAAGCTGACGGAGAAGAAAACGGCCGAGGCGTTCGCGCTTGTGCCGCCGGGCAAGGGGGGAAAAGACCCACTGGTCATGTTTGCCGACTGGGTCGCCGAGGCGCTCCGTCCTGAAGCCCTCCCCACCATTTACGGGGAGAAAGGCAAGAAAGCCCTTCCGACCATCGCGGCGGATACGGTGGCCTTCATCGAGAAGCAATCCGCCCACATGGCCGATCCTGCTCAGAAACCCGCTCTTACGCCATGGTATGCGCGGATCTACGCGCGCGCCGGAGTGGTGGATCAGGCGAAGCAACGATTCGCCGCGCTGGTGAAGGAAAATCCCGATAACGACACCTACCGGACGGAGTACGCCGTGCTATTGCGCGAAACGGGCGCGCGCGGCGAGGCCCGCCTCGTCTATCACGAATTGAAGAATCAGTACGTCGGAGACACCGAAATCGCGGAAACCTACGGTGAGGAGAACAACTGGAAGAGTTGTATCGAGGCCTACCAGGCCATGCTGAGCAAATACGCGGACAAGGCAGGCGCGATCCAGTGGCGCCTGGGAGAAGTCCTGCAACGAACCGGCAAACCGCAGGAAGCCATCGCCGCCTACCAGCAATCGCAGCGGGAACCGCAGTCGCTCTTTCGCATCTCGGAATGCCAGGGCGCGCTAAAACAGCAAGATGCCGCGATCCAGACGCTGGTCGGAGTATTGAATTTCTTCAAGTCCGCCGCCCCGGAGGCGCAATACCGGATGGCGGGCCACTATGCCGCGAAAGGCGACAAAGAGGCGGCCATCAATACCCTCAAGACCGTGTGCAAAGTGCATTTGTCCACACCTTGGGCTGGCCGAGCCCACCAGGATCTCGCACTAATCTATGGCGTGGATGTCACCTTGGGTGGCGCCGCCAAGAAGAGCGACAAAGACCGCTGAAGTCCGAGCCAGGAGGGTCTCAACCGAGCCGGCCGGCGATGAGAAGAAGCGTCAGGACGACCACCAGCAATCCCGTGCCTCCGCTCGGCACATAGCCCCATTGGGCGTTGTAGTCCCACATTGGCAGTAGCGCCACGAAGGCGAATACGAGGACGGCCAGGAGAAGCAGGGTCATAAGAAGCTCCTTTGCAAGTGGTTCGCACGGCGGCGTGCGGCGGTGTCCCGCGCCGGCAATATTCCGTACTCTTTGGTGGTGAGCAAGTGCCTCGGCGCTGTTTATCCTAACTAAAATGGGCTGCCGATCACGGCATCGGCACCCGGAAGCGGTCTATCCGTACGCACGGTTGGCACCGTGCAGTCCGCTCCTTACTTCGCCGCGACGTACGCTTCCGCGCCGGGCTCCTGCACTTCGGCGAGGAGCTTGTGGACGATCGAGAGAGGCGTCAGGCCTTCGGAGTCGGCGGCGAAATTGGTGAGGATGCGGTGGCGCAGCACGGGAGGGGCGGCACGCCGGATGTCGGCGCAACTCACGTGGATGCGGCCTTCCAGAATCGCCATGGCTTTGGCCGCCAGGATCAGGTACTGGCCGGCGCGCGGGCCGGCGCCAGTGCTGACGTAGGTCTTCGTGACTTGAGGGGCGGCTAGATTCTGTGGGCGGGTGGCGCCGACGAGCCGGGTGACGTACTTGATGACGTGATCGGAGACGGGGACCTTGCGAACCACGGACTGAAGCTGAAGCACTTCAGCCTGGGTCAGGACGGCCTGGGGCTCGGCTCGCTTCCCGCCAGTGGTGGATCGCAGGATTTCCTCCTCCTCGTGGGCGAGCGGGTAGTCCACCCAGATGTTGAACATGAACCGGTCGAGCTGGGCTTCGGGCAGCGGGTAGGTGCCTTCCTGCTCGATCGGGTTTTGGGTGGCCAGCACGAAGAAAGGCTCTTCGAGCGTGTAGGACGTATTACCCGCGGTGACCATTTTCTCCTGCATCGCCTCGAGCAGCGCGGCCTGGGTCTTCGGCGGAGTGCGGTTGATCTCGTCGGCGAGGAGCAGGTTGCAGAAAATCGGGCCGCGGATGAATCGGAATTCCTTCTCGCCGGTGGCGGAATTTGTTTCCAGCACGTCCGTGCCGATAATGTCGCCGGGCATCAGGTCGGGGGTGAACTGAACGCGTTTGAATTTGAGATTCAGGACCTGGGCGATGGTGCGAACCATGAGGGTCTTCGCCATGCCGGGAAGCCCGATGAGGAGCGCGTGCCCATTGGCCAGGATGCACATCAGGACCTGATCGAGCACATCCCGCTGGCCGACGATGATCCGGCCCACCTCTTCTCGAATGCGGTCGGCGTGATCCCGCATTTTTTCCACGAGTTCGAGCTCATCGGAATCCGCGATCGCGGCGAGCGCCGGATCCGTTGCATTCTCCGTGTGCTCGCCGTGCTCCCCGCGGAAGACGAAACGGCTGCCGCCGAGTTGGACGAAATCGCCCGGCGAAAGCAGAGCGGAAGAGACCCGCTTGCCGTTCAAGCTTGTGCCGTTGGAACTGCCCAGATCAACAATGGCCCAGCCGCCGTCCTGGAAGCGAAGTTCGGCGTGCTCGCCGGAGATCATGACGTCATCCAGCGGAAGGTCATTTTCGAGGCGACGCCCCAAAGAGTAGGTCTTTGACTCGAGAGTCAGACGACGGCCAGCCAGGGGGCCTTCCTTGAATTCGATTTCGGGCATAGGAAAATGATGAGGCGTTCTGATTAGATCGGGATCAGTGGCTCAGGTCGAGTTCGCCAAGGTCCTTGATCTGGTCGGCCACGCGGATTTGCTTGAGCGTGGCGCTGAAATGGTGCTCGGGGAGTGTGCTTTTCGGACTCACCCACATTGGGTAAAGATCGCGGGCCCGGACGATTTGCCATCCGGGGCCCACGTCCTTGAGGAGCACGAGCTTGAAGGTCCGGCGGAAATCGGGGCGATTGGAGTTCCCATTAAATGTCTCCATCAGCAGTTCAGAACCCTTGTCACGATAGTAGGTACAGATGCAGCGGGCGCCGCTCGCGCGGCCAGTCTCGCCCTCGACCCGGTGGATGAATTTCTTGGTGAAGAAGGGCTCGGACTTTTGGATGGTAGCGTCGATCTTCTTCACGTCGTCGGGCGTGAGCGTGCTCGCCTCGCGGTTGAGTTGGAACCCTTCGTAAAAGGCCGTGGGATAGACGACAATGAGATCGTATTTGCCGACGGGGAGGCCTTTGAACTGGAAGGTGTCGCGGCTCGCTCCCGTGACTTCCCCCTCGTAAAGTTCTTCGGGATTGTCCGCCGGTGTCGCGAGTATTTCCTCGATGGGGAGGCCTGGCTTCGAGATGTGGCCCCGCAGGCCGCCCGAGTTGGCGGGGTCGGGTTTGGTATAGAGCCGGGTCCGCTCGGGCGGGGGGGGCTCCGCCAGTGCGACCCCGGCAAAAACGATCGTCAGCAGGAGGATACGAAGGGCCATGGATTGCTTCAGGGTGTGGCCTTGGGAGGGGCGGGCTTCGGGACGGTCGCGAGAAACTTGTCCAGTTCGGTGGCCACGGGATGGTATTTGAGCCGGCCCTTCACTTTCTCGATCACGTCGCGGATCGAGTCCGGGGGCTGCTTGCCACCTTTCACGCACGCGATGAGCAGGGAGGCCGCTTCTGGTAGGTAGCTGGAAGCATCGATTTCGCGGCAATACGCCTCGAGCATCGGCTCGGCGCGTTTCCAATCCTCCATCTGAATGTAGAGGCCGGATTCGCGGAGGATATAATCGCCGCTGATCTTGCTCAGGGGAAATTCGTTCTCCCAGGTCAGCAGGCCGTGGCGAGCCTCGAGGAGGAAATCCTTCTCCGTGAGCGAGCGCACATTCTCGGAGAGCGACACTTCCTGGAGGGCGCCGCCTCGGAGATCGGGCGTCGTGGGACCACCGGCGGCTGGCGCGGCGCCTGGTTTGGTCGAGTTCTGGAGCGCGAGCGGAGAACTGCGCCAATCCGGCGTCGCCGGGGCCGGCGTCGCCTTGCCCGCGGCGACCGGAGGACCGCCTTGGACGAGTTGATTTGCCACCAGGGCGCCGACGTTTGAGGGAGCGTTGTTGCGCCGGGTCCGCGCGCGATTCTGCACGTCCGCGTAGAAGCTCGTGGCCTTGTTCAGATCTCCTCCGAGGAAGGCGATATCTCCCAGGCGGATTTTGGCCCGCTCGCCATATTCGCCGGGCAGGTCCGCGAGTTGAGCGAAGATTTTTTCGGCCTGTTTGCGGTCGCCCAGGTAATACATCTGGAGTTCGCCTTCGCGCACTTTTAGCTCCACCTGGCGCGGAGCGGATGCGATGCCCGCGGTGCCTGCCTGGAATCTTTGCAGCCACTGGAGCGCTTCACGGGGATCCTGCCGTTGCGCCAGGTCGAGGAAGATATCTTCCAGAGCGAGGCGCTGGCCGGGCGACAATTTCTTGCGGGCGGCTTCGAAGCGGTCGGTGAAGATCCGGACGAGCAGTGGGTAGCCTTCGCCGCCTTCCACCGTGCGGAAGAGGTTGTTCCACCAGGCGTCGCTCCACTCGGCCACCGGGTCCGGTGTCTTCGGGAAAGCCTGGAGCATCGAGGCGAGCACGTTGCGAAAAGCCTCCCGATGGGCGGGCTTCTCCAGACTCGTTTGCTGGGTGGTGAATCCGTAAAACGGGAGGATGCTCGATGAGGTCCCCTGGGCAGACTTGACCGTGAGCTTCACCTTGCTGTCGCGGAACCCCGGGAAGATCCACTGGATCTTGTTTCCTTCCACAGCGGCGCCTTCGGGCAGCGTCCAGGTTGCCGTGCCGCCGGCGGCCAGCGTCTTCAACTCGTAGATGATCAGCGGTTCCTCATTTTCGAACCAATAGCAGAGGCCTGGGGTCGCCACGGCGACGGCGACGGGGGCGCCATCCCGCGATTCGACCGCCGTCAGCGTGCCATCGCCGGAATGCACGATTTCGCCCGGTTCGAGGACGCGCGACTCGTTTCCCTTGGTCATCTGCGCCTTGGGCGGGCGCCAGGTGAGAAACATCAGGCCGCCCCCCTTCTGATTCGAGGCATACGGGCCTGTGCCGGGCGCGGTCTGGAACACCTCGACCCGATGCACGCCGACTGTCATTTCGACGAAGGCGCCCGTCCCGCCCCACAGCTTGGACGTTTCCTTGGGCAGGATCTTGGTGCCGTCGACGGCGATCTCGCATTGGCCGACGTTGACGAACGGCGCGATCCAGTGTTTGCCCGCGGTGGCGACTTCCACGTAGGAGAGTTGGTAGAAGACGCCGGGGTGCGGATGCCCTTGCTCGTCGCCCCCGATGCTGAAAGCCGCCTTGGGGAATCCGGCATTGAGGGCGGAATGGACGACTGGTTCGACGTGGCCAAACTTGGAGAGGGCCTGAGCGGCCCCGATATTCTCCCGGCCGGGATAGCTGCATAGGATCGGACTGGGAGTGATGCCGGATTCAGGCCGCCAGACTTGAGGCAGGCGCGCAGCTTGAATGTAGACGTTCACCGATTTCGCCTGGTTGCCAGGATCGGCAAAGACGATCGAGAATCCACTGTCGGCATTGGACCACAGGAGATAGCTGGGAATGATCTTGCCATCGTCCGTCATCACCTGCGTGGCGGGGGTGACGCCGCGGAGGATGCCTCCATCGGGCAAACGGACGTAATAGCCAGCCGTCGGATGGCTCGGTTTCCGGCCGAGTAGGACCTTGTAGCGGATCGCGGCGTCGGGCGCCTGCCATTCACCGGCGGCGACGAGGTGAAGGGCCGTGAGGAGCAGAATGAGACCGCTCCACGCGACGGAGCGACAAGGCGCGGAACTTCCGAGCATGAAACGGAACGGGCGCAAGCGGCTCTCTACTTCTTCCCATCCGCCGGCCCGTCTTCCCGGATCTTCGTGATCAGGATGGGGGGTTGTGGCGGCTTTTTTGCCTCGGTGCGAGACATGGGAGTGACTGGGCAGCAGCAGCACGCCAGCACGGTTTCGGCGGAGGAAGCCACGCGCGGCGGGGCCGGTGGCTTCTTCAGTTCACGAGGCGGCGCGACAAAACCTGATTCGCCGGTTCCGTCACCCGCTCCGAGGAGGGTACCGGTGCAGAGAGTCGCCGCGAGGGCTGAACTCATGACTTTGCGCGCTGTGGAATTCTTCATGTTCTGAGGAAGTTAGTTTCTGGAACGTCTTGCTCGGGGGTAGTGACGCTGCTATTGCCACTAGGTTCACAGTCTCGACAAACGCCCTCCAACGCAAACAAAATCCTATGCGATATTTCCCCCTTGATCGATGGATGGCGCCGGTCCGCGCCAAATCGGTGGCTCGCTCCTCGATTGCCTGGTTGGCGCTCCTGCTGACGATCCTCCTTCCCCAGCGGATTCTGGCCCAAAACGGGAAGGACCTTTACGGGGCGGACGTGTATTGGAACGCCACACCGAACGACGTCAATAACCTGCTCAAGACCATGAAGCAGCAGACGGATGCCAACTTCCAGATGGACATCCGGACGCTGGCCCAGGTCGACGATGATCCTGAGAAAAACCCGGTGCTCTTCCGGTCGGGTCACTACCACTTTACCTATACCGCGGCGGAACGGGCGAAGCTGCGCAAGTACCTGCTGAATGGCGGCATGATTATCTACAATACCGGCCTCGGTTCGAAACCGTTTTATGATTCCGTGGTGGCGGAACTCAAACAGGTGTTTCCCGAGCAACCGCTGCAAAAGCTGGCTCCGGATCACCCGATCTTTCATTCCCATTTCGATGTCGATCACGTGGAGTACACCAAGGCGGTCGGGGCGTCCGGCTATCGCGGCGATGAGCCGTGGTTCGATGGGATCGAGGTGAATTGCCGCGTGGTGGCATTGGTTTCCCGCTGGTGCATGGCGGTGGGCTGGCAGGGTGAGACGAAGGATGAGTGGCAGGCCTACAAGCCGGAATCCGCCTTCCGCCTCGGGGTCAACATCCTCTCCTATGCCTCGGCCATGCGGGCCTGGGCGAAAAACGCGGCGCAATCGATGCAGTTTGTGGACAAACTGCAATCGTATTCCGATACGGTCTCGGTGGCTCAGGTCGTTTACGACGGGGTCTGGAAGACGCGGCACGCCGGCCTCTCGGTCATGTTGCAGACCTTCAATGCGCGCACGGGTATTCCGGTAAAATTTGGGCTCAAGGAACTGCGCCTCACCGATCAGGCGATCTACAGTTCACCGGTCATCTACATGACGGGCCACGAGTCGTTCGAACTCTCGGCGGCGGAGAAGGCCGCGCTGAAAAAGTATCTCGAAAATGGCGGTTTCCTCTTTGGGGAGGCCTGCTGCGGGCGCAAGGGGTTCGATCAATCCTTCCGGGACATGATCCGGTCCGTGCTGCCGGACAAACCACTGAAGCGCATCCCGCTGGAAACGGGGATTTTCAAGGAACCGAACAACATTTCGGCCGTCGGCGTGACGCCGGCGCTGATGCAGGAGACGGGTCAGGCTCGGACCGAACCGATGCTTCTTGGCATCGAGATCAATGGGAACTACGGCGTGATCTACAGTCCGCTCGGCTTGTCGGGTGGGTGGGAGATGAGCCAGTCGCCCTACGCGCGGGGGGTCAACGATGTGAGCGCCATTCAGATTGGGCAGAATGTGATGATGTATTCCGTCACGCACTGAGCGCGCCTATCCAATGAGACCGTCCTCGCTTCTTTTTGCGATCCTGTCGCTGGCGCTGGTGGCGAGCGCATCCGCCGCGACTTCCAATGGGAATGAATTCGCGCTGGCCTTCATGGAAGCGAAGACTCCAGCCGCGAAGAAAGCGCTGGTGGATGACGCCGTCGGTCGTCCGCATTTCTTCCGCTATTTGCAGATCATGGAGATGGCTCCGGTCACGGAAGACGGGCGGGCTGGGATAAAGATCACGGCCTTCGAGCCTGGGTCGTTCATGGACGTGAAATTTTCGATCACCATGTCGGTATCGCTGGCGATGCTGCGGGCCGATCCCGAATCGAAAGTGGGCGATGCGATCGCGGTGACGGGCAAACTGACCGGGATCGAGCCGGGAAAGAATGTGATCTTGCTCGAAAATACGATCATGCGTTCGAAGGATCGGCTGAGTCCGAAAATGGGCCAGGAACTGCTCAGCGAGGTTAAGCCTGACGCGACATTTTACAGCTACACCGAGGGACCGCGCCCGGTGAAATTGGAGTATCGCGACCGGGATCTGCTCGCCGATCGAGACAGGATCCTCGCGGAAGGTGGGCCGAAGGGGTGGGCGGAATATTTGGAGAAGGAAATTGCGAAGCGGAAGCAGGCGCGCGCCGCGGCGGCAGCTGCGGCAGCGGCAGCGGCAAAGGCGGCCCCGCCGCCCTCAGCCGAAAAACCGAAATAGGATTAGGAGGCAGAGGCCCGGCGCGGCGGAGCCGCATCCAAAAGACAGGGAGGAAGAATGGCCGCAAAAAGGCACAAAAGGCGCAAGAGGGCTTTTGACCTGAGCAGCGCGGATGAACCGTGCTGCAAAAAAATCTACGTAAGTTGCGAAGCGTTTGAAGTTGGCACTGCAGAGAGGAGCTTCAGCTTGCGATACGCTCACACCGCGCCTTGCGAAATTAGGCTCAGCTCAGTGGTGTTCTCCCAGCACTGGTCCGCATTCGCGGTAGCCATATTTGGCCGCGAACCGCTGGTATTGGAATCCGTCGCTCAGCTCCCTCTTGTCGGCCCAACCGCCCTCGGCGAGTCATAGGCTGCGCTTCATCACCAATTGCATGCAGTCGATGTTCTGCACGACGGGCGGATTTCCCGTCAAAATCGTGAAAAACGGCGGGCTTCCCTTGAACTGGACGACCCTCCCGTTGACCCGCTGCAATCCGATCATCTTCACCGGGAAGATGACGATGTCATTCGGGTCCAAATTGCGGCCATTCTGGTCCCTCAGCCGCGCCGGCCGGGCGATCTCGGCCGCGATCGTCGCCAGCGCGTCGGGGTAAAGGATGTTGTCGGCGTTGAAGTGCAGAATGTACTCGCCGGTCGCCTCGTGGATGCCGCGGTCCCGCAGACTGTGGCCCCAATCGTTGTGCCGGACCGGGCTGCACCGCACCGGTGACGGCATCTGCACGGTCACGTCCGTCAGCGGCCCGTCGTGGTAACAGAGCAACTCGTAATCCTGGAAGGTCTGGTTCCGCAGCGACGCGATCCCCCGGCAAAAGACCGGGTGCGGGATGACCGGTTGGTAGTGGATCGCGATGATCGAAAAGAGCGGCACGGGGACCGATCATCGCATTCAGGCCGGGCGACGCAATCCCGTGAAGTCGGCCCCGGCTCCAACCGATGCGTGCCATGCACTGAACCACGGCATCACTTCCCCCGGTCCATTTTTCGATGCGAACCTGACGGTTTTTGCTGCCAAGAGGCCAAGGGCTCGGCAAGGATGGGAGGCGAACATGTCTCCCCCGATCTTCAACATGCACGATTCCCGCCGCGTCCGGCGGCGGTTCGGTTGCGGGCGGTTCCTTCTCCTTGTTGGCGCGGTCTTCTTGTGTTGCGTGGCGGTGCATGCGGCCGACGAGGAGGGGTTCCAGGAATTTTGGAAGCAACACCTGGCGACGCCGGATGATCACGAGGCGATGTTCAAGGCCTGCCACGAGTTCGCCGAAGCGCATGCCGGCGATCCACTGCTGCCGGTTGTGCGCGGGGTCGAGGAGTGGCATCGCCTGCGCGCCGGCCAGAAGGAGGAGGGGTTGCGAATGCTGGTGGCGGATCTTGCGGTTCCGGCAGGTCCGCTCAATGAGGGCACGCGTCGCATCGCCCTGGGGTGGATGACACGGGTGGACCGCGAGCAGGTTGTGGCGGCCTTGCAGGGCTATTACCGGAAGAACGTCGCCTACCCGCCGAGTCTCGACAAATTGCCTCCCGCGGCGCGCCCTCCGATGAACGACCGTTTCGGCAAGCCGTGGAAATATCAACTGACCGGTTTCGCTAAAGTTCCCGGTTTCACGGACCAGAAATACGCGCTGCAGAGCGTCAACCTCGGCGATGCCTCGGAATTCAAGGCCGCCTTGCAATTGCCCTACGCCGCACGCATCCAGGCCGTGCCTCTCCAGGTGATTGTGGCGCCCGGAAATACCCAGGCCGTCAAGTTCAACCTCGCCGGCAGCGCGGCGGTGGTGGGGGTGGGGCAGTCGGCGGGTGATCTCTACCTGGCTTTCGTCGGCACTCGTATCCTGATCGTGTGCGACTACACCCATTGGAAAGTCCTGCCCCGACCCTGATGGCCTCCGACGCACCATCGAAAGGAAAGGGCGGCTCCAAATCGGAGGAAAAGGAGGGGATCGCCGCCTATTTGAATCCCGCCGAGATGCACAAACTCGGCCGGCTCTTGCTGCTTTCGCGCTACACCGTGGAGGGTAATCTGGCGGGTGCGCATCGCAGCCCGTTGCGCGGGCCGAGTTCGGAGTTTGCGGACCACAAATCGTACGGCCAGGGCGACGATCCCAAGCATATCGACTGGCGGGTGCTCGCGCGCACCGACCGCTATTTCGTCAAGCGTTACGAAGACGAGACGAACCTGCGCGTTTACATCGCTCTCGATCGCAGCGCGTCGATGGGCTACTCCTCGAACGACGGCCCGACAAAGTTTCAATTTGCCAGCCATCTCGCGGCGGCGCTGGGCTACGTGATCGTGAAGGCGCGCGACTCCGTGGGCCTCTTCCTGCACGCGGAAAAAGTGGATGTGAAAATGGACGCGGGGAACTCCTTCCAGCATCTCAACAACATGCTCAAGCACGTGCAATCGCACCCGCCCGGGTCCGGCACGGGCATCGCGAAGACGCTGCACGAAATCGCCGGCTCCGTGCGGCGCCGCGCGCTCATCGTGGTCATCTCGGATTTGCTGGGCGATGAGGCGGAGGTGAACGTGGCCCTCGCGCACCTGCGCAAACAGCGGCACGACGTGATCGTCTTCCAGATCCTGGATCGGGCGGAGGTGGACATCACCTTCAAGAAGCCCTGTGAACTGGAGGACCTCGAAACCGGCGAGCGCCTGCCGGTCAATCCGCGCGGCCTGGCCGACGAGTATCGGAAGGTCTTCGGCGCATTTCTCGAGCAATACCAAAAGGCCTGCGCCGGCATGAATATCGACTACCGGCTTGTGCGCACCGATCAGCCGCTGGAATCCTTTGTGCGCGCCTACCTCGAAGAGCGCCGCCGTCTCTCGCGATAACGCCGGGTCATGTTTCTCGCCCCCTTCTTCCTCATCGCCGCCGGCCTCGGCGCCTCCGTCCCGCTCATGCTGCATCTCATGCAGAACCAGCGGAAGGAGCAGCTCCCTTTTCCGACGCTGCGTTTTCTCAAGCTGGCCGAGAAACATTCGTCGCGGCGCATCCGGTTGGAGAACTTCATGCTGTGGTTCCTGCGGACGCTGATCATGGCGCTGCTCGGGATGGCCTTTGCCATGCCGATGATCCGCCGGAGCGGGCTGGCCTGGCTGGGCGACTCCCCGCGCGACGTGGCCATCGTCCTCGATGTCTCTTCGAGCATGAACTACCACACGGAGCGCGGCTCGGTGTGGGACAAGAGCCTCGAAGCGGCGTCGGCGATCATCGAGGGCCTCAGCGATAGAGACCGCTTTTGCATCTACCTGGCGCGCGACCAACCCGAGGCGCTGATCGCCGAGCCGATCGTCAGCAAGCCCGACGGCCTGAGCCGCCTGCGCGCCTTGCAGCCGGGGATGGGCAGTTCACGGATTGCGCCAGCCGTGGCCATGGCCATGAAGGCGCTGCTCAAGGCCGACGCGCATCGCGAGCGGGAGATCCACATTGTCACGGACAACCAGGCCTTGCCTTGGAAGAGCTTCGCTGAGGAGAAGATCGACCTCGACGCGAAGACCGCGATCTTCGTGTCGCTCCTCGGGGTGCCGGCTCCGGAAAATTCGGGCGTCGCGTCCGTGGAATTGCAGCCGCCGATCGTGCGCAAGGGCGCGGATGTGAAGATCACCGCGAAGCTTTTGCGCACCGGGCCGGCCATGGATTCGGTGGCGACCCTCTTCATCGATGAAAACGAGGCCGGACGCCGCTCGATCAAGGCGGGTGACGCGGAATCCGCGTCGCCGAGCTTCACCATTCCGCCGCTCTCCGTGGGCATGCACACCGCGCGCGTCCAGACGCCGGACGACAATCTGCCGATCGATGATTCTTTCTATTTTCTGATCAAGGTGCAGGACCAGATGCCTACGCTCATCGTCGGCCAGGATGACGAAACGCTCTTTCTGCGGACGGCGTTGCGGACGGGCTTCGGGCGGACGGGTGCGGTGACGATGCTGAAGCCCGATCAAATCCTGGCCGGGCCGCTCTCGGCCTATGCCTGTATCTTCCTGTGCAACGCGCTCCCGCTATCGGGGCAGGCCATCGCCGCGGTGGAGGACTATGTGAAAACGGGTGGGGAACTCGTGATCTTCCCTGGCATGGCGGCGAAAGTGGATGCCTATCAGGCGTGGAACTGTCTGCCCGGAGTGCCGAAGTCCATCGAAGAGTTGGGACTGGCCCAGCGCAACCGCACCCTCACGTGGGACCAGCCGCAGCATCTGCTCGTGCGCACCTTGCGCGAAGGCATCGGCATCCCGACGCTGGCCATCCGCCGGCGGATCACGTGGGAAAAACTTCACGATGCCGCCCAGCGGATCGTCTCCATGGGCGCCAATCAGCCCTTCCTGCTCGACCGGCCCTTCGGCGATGGGCACGTGCTCATGTTTGCCGTCGCCGCGGATCGCACGTGGAGTGATTTTCCGCTCTCGCCATTTTTTCTTCCGCTGGTGCTCCAGTGCGCGGATTACGGGGCTGGCGTGGGGGCGAAGGCGCCCTACGTCTGGGCGACCGATACGCTATCGATCAGCGACCGTTTCCCGGAATTGAAGGGGTCGCCGGTGCTCATGGCGCCGGACGCCAGGCCGGTCGCGATTCGCAGCGCGGTGGTGCAGGGAAAGACCGTGCTCAACGCGGAAAACCTGGAGATGCCCGGCATCTACACGATCTCCAGCGCGGAACAGCCGGACACGAAACCGGCGCTCGCGGTGAACGTGCAGCGCGAGGAGTCGGACCTCACGCCGATCGCTGAAAAGGACGTCCCGAAACGCATGGGATCGGAACACGCCAATGTGGCCGTGGATCTCGCGTCGTTGCGCCGGCTCATCGAGGAGCATCGCGTGGGGCGCACCTACGGCGAGCACTTGCTCTGGCTCGCGTTCGTGCTCACGGCGATCGAGTTCGTGTATGCCAATTTCCTCGTGGCCGGCAAAGGCAAACCAGTGACAGTAACCGTGGATTCCGCTGGCCACGTGCAGGCCCACGCCGCGGCGCACGCATGACAGTTTATGAACATACGTTTCCGGTCTCGGCGATCATTATTGCCCTGGCTGCGGCGCTGATCGCGGGCGCTTTCACGGCGTGGCGGTATCTGCCCCGGCGACCGCTCAATGGCGTCCTGGTCTTGCTCTACGTGCTGGTGCTCGCGGGCATGGGCTGGTGCCTGCTCATGCCGGGCTACAAGAATGCCGTGACGCAATTGCGGAAGCCGCGTTTCATCGTGGCACTGGATACCTCGCAGAGCATGACGCTCGCGGCGACGAAGGACCTCCCGACCCGCTGGGACATCGCGCAGGAGGCCCTCAAGCAGCCGTGGCTCCAGGCGCTGGAGAGCGAGTGCGACATCGAGATTTATCCCTTTGCCTCGGAAGTGGGAGACAACCTGGCGCTCTCGAAAGTAGCCGCCCTCAAACCCGAAGGCGCCACGACCCGCCTGCGCGATACCCTCAAGAAAATCGCCGAACGTTCCGCCGGCTTGAACGTGGCGGGTCTGCTGCTGCTCAGTGACGGCACGGACACGCGGGAGGCGATGGATGACTGGTCAGGTTCCGAACGGCCCTTTCCCGTCTATACGCTGCGGCCCGAGAAACCCGGCGGGTGGCAGCAGGAGCCGGATCTGCGCCTCGATTCCGTGACCACTTCCCGGCGCGTCACCGTCGGTTGGAAATCGGAACTGAAAGTGAAAGTCTCCGGGCAGGGCACGCGCGGGGCGCCCGTCACCGTGCAAGTGTTTGAAAACGGGGAATTGCGCAGCGAAAAGCCGACACAGATTCCGGATGAAGGAGGGGAGCGGGAACTCAGCTTCGAATTCGAGCATCCCAAAGTGGGCGTCTACCTCTATCGCGTGGCGGTTCCGCCGCTGCCCGGCGAGAAGAACAAGGACGACAACGAATATTCCGTCAACGTGGAGGTGGTGGATGCGCGCAACCGTCTGCTCTACATCGAGGGCATCCCGCGCTGGGAATACAAGTTCCTGCGCCGCACACTGCTGGGCGAACAGCAGATTTCGCCCGTCATTTTTTTCACCGGGGCGGATGGCGCGCCGACCGGCGGCACTCCGGTCGGCAATGTGACGGCCGACATGACGCCGCAACAACTGGCCTTCTTTAAGATTGTCATGCTCGGGAACATCGACGCCAAGGAACTCGGGCCGGCGCGGGCGAAAAATCTGGCCCAGTTTGTCGAGAATGGCGGGAGCCTCATCCTGCTGGGCGGCACCAAGGCGTGGAACGCCGGGGGCTTGGTGGAGACCGAGCTCGGCAAAACGATGCCCGTGCGCGCCACCGAGGTAAAGACGCTGGAAGGCGACAAGCCTTATCCCGTGCGGCTCAGCGAAGCGGCGCGCGGACACCCCGCCTTTGCCGGCGATTCCGCGTTATGGCAAAACATCCCGCCGGTTCTTTCGGTTTTTACCGGGTTCACGCTTTCCCCGGCGGCGGAGGCTCTGGTGACGGCCGACACTCCTCAAGGACCGCAGCCGGTGGTGGTGACGCAGCGCTTCGGCCAGGGGAAGGTGACCGCCATCATGACCGATTCGCTCTGGCGGTGGCAGCTCGGGCCCGAGGCCGGCAAGGCCAAGCCCTACGACCGCTTTTGGAAGCAAATGATCTCCTGGCTCCTGCCGCGCGAGGAGGCGCTCGACGCCGTGCGCCTCGAAGTCTTTTCCGACCGCGACCAACTCTTCCTCGGGGAGAAAGTGGAACTGCACGCCAGACTGGGCGGTGACGCCAAGGCCGACTCGGTCGAGGCACGGATCACGCTTCCGGACAAACGCGAGATTCCCTACCACATGGCCCCCCAACTCGTCACCCTCGCCTCCGGGAAGAGCTTCCCAGGATATGGGCTGCCTTTCTCGGCCGACGAACCGGGTCTCTACAAGGTGGTGGCCGCGGCCAAGGTGAAGGACCAGACCGTGACCAGCGAGCCGTTCAGCTTTTTCGTCAAGCCTTACTCTCCCGAGACCGTGCCAAGGCCGGCCCGGGTGGACATCCTCCAGGCCATCTCGAAGGCCAGTGGCGGCCAGTTTTTCGAAAACGTGGAGGTCATGAACCAGACATTATCGACCCTCAAACTCAAGGCGACCGAGGAAAAGAGCGCGGAATACCGTACCCTGTGGCGGGAGTGGCCGGCGGTCACCGCGCTCATGATCATGCTCGCCGCTTCCTGGGGGATGCGAAAATTTCGTAATATGCCGTGATTTCTTGCGGTAATCCGCTAGAAACAACGGGTTTCCGCCATGCGTTTCTCCCCCTTCTGTTTCCTCCTGCTCGCCTTTGCCGGTTTCGCCACGACTTTCGCGCACGCGCAATCTCTGCTCGAAAATGGGGCATTCGAAAATCCGGGCGACCCGCTCAAGGGCTGGGTGGTGGACTACGAGTGGGAGGGCAATAGCTGGTATGTCGCCAATAAGACTCACATCTCCGTGGTCACGGATGGAGCCCACAAGAACGTCGTCAAATTCGACTCCAATGGCGATGCCGGGGTGAAGATGGAATGCCGCGCCTTGCCCCTCGAGCCCGGCTTTAAATATATCTGTAATCTCGATATTAAGTGCGGGGCCTATCGCATCTACTTTGCCGGCTATCAATGGGCGCCCGGCGTGCATCCGCACGATAAGCCGGAACTCGGCGAATTGCGGAAGATCTACCAGAGCAAGGCCGCCATCGGATCGACCGACGACTGGAAGCCGGAAAAGCTGGAGTTGCCTGGGGTGAAGCTGTCGGACGACGCCCTTGAACACCTGAAAAAGGTCCGTTTTATATCGGTTTATATCTGGATGGCCAAACCCGGTTTTATTGATAATGTAACGCTGATCAAGGTCGCCGACCCGGCGATGAAGTTCTGATTTAACCCACCCACGCTATGCCTCCACAATACCTGGCAAAACTCGAGCAGATCGGAAAAAACCTGGTCCGTTGGAAGGCGGAGTTGAAATTGACGTTGGGACTCGCGGTGATCGCGGGCTGGGTCTGGGCGCTCGGTCTCGTCGATCTCTGGCTGCGTCTGGAACGGACCGACCGCATCGTGACCTGGACCGTTCTCCTCGCCCTGGTCGGAGTTACCCTATGGCTCGTGCGCAGCGCATTGCGGCTGCGCTTCACGCCGGAGGGCGTCGCGGCAACCGTGGAAAAGACTTTCCCCCAGCTCGATAACCATCTCATCAACTATCTCCAGCTCGCCCGGAATCCCGAGGGCGACCCGTTCAAGATGGCCTATGTCCGGGCGGGAGTGCCGGAATGGCAAAACCTCGATTTCCGTAAGATGCGCGACGAGAAAGCCCATCGCCGCAGCCGGATCATGCTCTCCGCGGGCGCGGGGCTGTTGCTCCTGCCGGTGCTCTTTTTCGGTCAGGCGTGGGTGGTGGCGGTGTGGCGCACGGTGAATCCATTTTCCAACGTGGAGCCGCCGAGCCTCACCAAGATTCTCCAGGTGGCGCCAGGCAAATCCACGGTCCTCCAGGGTGAGCCGTTGGCTCTGACTTGCACGGTGAAAGGCTTCGAAGGGCACGAGGTCAAGGTGGAGATCGAGCCTGTGGACTCGCACAAGAGCATCTATGCGCTCGGCCGTATCCATGGCGGCGACCAGCAGGATTTCACCTATCACATGGCCAAGGTTGCCACCGGGTTGCGCTATCGTTTCCGCGCCGGCGACGCTTCGCCGACGGCTTGGTTTGGCATCGCCACCCGCCCGCAGCCCGCGTTTTCTGCCATCTCGTTGGTCGTGGTTCCGCCAGCTTACATGAAGCTTCCTCCGCATGCGGCCAACGCTCGGGACGGACGCCTGGTCATCCCCGCGGGGTCGGAATTGCGCGTGACCGCGACCTCCAATACGGCGCTCAAGACCACCCGTCTGTTGGGCGCCGCGCGGGAAGCGGTCGAGTTTGCCGCCGTCGGTCAGTCGAATGTCTGGAAGGGTGTTGCCACGCTCACGAGCGGAACGTCGGTGACGCTCAAAGGTGAAGACGCCTTTGGCAGCTCCGTCGCCGAGGAGCTTCCTTTTGCGCTCGATCCCGACAAGCCGCCCGGCATCGAGATCGTTTCGCCCAATGGCCGTGCCGTTCTGCCGCCCGGCGAACGCGCGCAAATCGAGTTCCAGGTGGCGGATGACTTTGGCATTACCGAAGTGGTGGTCGAGCAGGTCACGCCGAACTCCACGCGCCAGGATGCCGGCACCGAACTCAAGCGCTGGACGATTGCGGGTGCGCGCGACGTTCGAAAGGTTTGGAAGTGCGATACCGCGCCGATTCCCGGGAGCAACGTCGCTTACCGGATTGTCGCGCGCGACAACCGCCCCGGGCAGCCGAACGAGTCTTTCTCGGCCAATGTGATCTACAACGCCGCCACCCAGGCGGAGATCGCCAAGCAACGCGGCGACCTGGAACAGGCGGCGATGGCGAATTTGCAGAAAGTCATCGATCTGCAAAAGCGCAACCTGGCCGACACGACGCGCTACCAGGGCGCCTTGAAAAATACGGCGGAGGCGCAATGGCAGGAAGTCGCGGGACGGCAGAAAGAAGTGCGCGCGGTCATGCACGAGCTGCTCGTCAGTCCCATCAAGCCGCTCGGCGGCCTGACCACTGCGGCGCAGAAGCTTTACGTCAACGAGATGGTGCTCGCGATCGATTCGATCCAATCCATCCCCGTGGCGGACGACGCCCGCAAGGCCCCGCTCGCCGTGGAGTCCGTGGCGCTCCAGGGCAAGATCCTCAAGCAGCTCAGCTTTGCCGTGGCTGCTGCCGGCACGGCGCAGATCGATCGTCGGGTGGCGGGCTTGAGCGCAATGCTCGAGTCCCTCGTGCGCGACCAGGGGGGCGCGCTCGAGCAGACGAAATCCTTTGTCGAGAGCAAGGCCAAGGTCGGACGGCCCTTGATCGACGCGCAGGACCGGTTGGGGACCGACATGGCGACCTTCCTCACGGCCGCCAAGGACGAGGCCGCGCAGGCCTTGCAGACCGATGCCGCGCTCGCCGAGTCCATCAACCAGATGATGGCGCGGGCCGGCGAACTCAAGATTCGCAACGACATCGTGGTCGCCGCTGAGCGCCTCGACCAGAACCAGGCTCCCGCGGCGGCGCCGCTCGAAGAGCACGCGCTGGCGAGTCTGAAAACGCTTCAGGGCATGCTCGACCAGATCAAGGTCAAGGAGGAGGCCGCGAAACACGACGCGATGGTGGACGCCGTGAAACAGGCCAAGGACAAGATCGAGAAACTCGAGGCGCTGAATCAAAAGATGAAGGAAGCCATGGAGCAGGTGAAGGGGCAGAAGAACAAGGATGACAAGGCGATGGACGCGCTGGAGGAAGCCTTCCAGGAGATGGCGAAAAACACGAAGGAAGCGCTGCTCGAAGTTCCCACCGATCTGCACATCTTCACGGAATTGAACGTGTCCAACGACTTGGTCGAGGATGTCTTCTCGGTCTTCCAGGAAATCGAACAGGCCGCCGGTTCCGAAAAAGAAACGCCCGACAAGGTGACCGAACTCGGATACGCGAAGGAAGACGAATTGCTCGCTCAGATGGGCGAGGCTTCCAAGCGGCTCGATGCCATGGAAATGTGGCTCGAACCCAAGCCGGACGATTTGAAGGTCACGACGGAAGCTCACGACAAAGCCGAAATGCCGCAATCCGGCATTGCCTTGGCGGAACTGGCCGCGGCGGCCCAGGACCTCATGAGCGACCTGCTCAAAGAGGACAAAAAGATGGCCGACAAGGCGGATGACAGCGCGACCAATCACGCCATGCCGGATTTCCAGTCGGGCGGCCCGGTGATGGAAGGCGATATAGCCTCCTTCGGCGCGCAGGGGAAATCGGGGAATCAAACGCCTGATCACAAGGAGCAGGACGGTCGCTCGAACGTGGGCCGGCAGGGCATGTCCAGCGGCGAGACCGCGGCATCATCGGGCACGATCGGCGAAGGAGACAAGAACATCGAAGCGCGCCGGACGGAAGATCCGCTGCAGAGCGGCCAGATCGATCTCGCCGGCAAAGCCGATACCAAGGCAACCGGCGGCGGCAAACTTGGCACAGGCAAAGCCGACGGCATGGGCATGGGCGGCGGCGCCGAGCGCATGGATTCAAAGGAGGCTGGTTCCGCGGAAGGCATGGCTGCCCTGATGGCCCGCCAGGCGGACGCGCTCTACGCGAAAGCCTCGATGAAAAATGTGCGCGTCGATTCGCTCAAGGATGCCGCGCATGAGCTTCGCCAGTCGGCCGACGCGATTGCCAAGGGCAACATCGAGCAGGTGAAGGAATATCGGAAGATGGCGATGTCCTCGCTCCAGCGCGCCGAGGCCAACCTCGCGGCCGGACCCTCCGGAGCCATGGAAGCCAAGGGCTCGACCGGGGTCCTCGATCGCGCCGTGGAGAGCGGTCCGGACCAGGCGCCGCCGAAGTATCGGGACAAGGTCGCCGAATACTACAAAGCGCTCAATGGCGCTCTGTAGAGAGCGTCCTCCTGAGGAGTCCCCATACGCCGGCGTGACTGCTGTTGCGCCGATTGTCTGCAGCCATTCCGCCCTTGCCGCGCGGCAATTTGCAACGCAGAGCCGACACGGTGTCCGGGTAGCGCGGGCCTCTGGCCCGCGTCCGGTATTCGCCGCGATCATCTCCCTCAGCCTGATCTTCCTTTTTGCCGCCTGCGACTCGCACCAGCCACAGCCAAAGCAACGCGAGCCCGAAAAGATCCGCCAGCTCAACGAAATCCCCATCGAGCAACTCCGTGTCCTGATCAAAGGCTACCCCGGCGAATGGCGGCCCGACAGCGACCGCAGCCACGAGCAGCCCGAGCCTCCCGCGGAGAAGCTCATCCCCGACGGCGCGCGCAAGATCGCGCTCGTTCCTCTCTCGGACATCCATCTCGGAGACATGCCGGTCCGCGACGCGATCGCGAACCGCCGGAGCACTCGCGATTTCACCGATGCGGCCCTCTCGTTGGAGGAGCTGAGCTTCCTGCTCTGGGCGACCCAGGGTGTCACGGCGGTGCAGCGGGACGACGCTGGCGCCATCGTGCAGCGTTTCCGCGCCGCGCCCTCGGGCGGTGGCCGCTATCCGCTGGAGACCTACCTGGCCATTCACCGCGTGGCTGGCCTGGCCCCCGGCCTCTATCGATACCTGCCGAACGATCATCAGCTCGTTCTCGTTCGCGAAGACCCGCAAATCGGCAGCCAGCTCCAGGCGGCCTGCTACGGCATGCCGGCGGTGGGTGGGGCGGCTGTCGTTTTCATTTGGTCCGCGATCCCCTACCGGACCGAATGGAAATACACCTATCTCGCGCATCGCATGATCGCCATGGAAGCGGGGCATGTGTGCGAAAACCTCTACCTCGCCGCCGAGTCCTGCGGCTCCGGTTGCTGCGCCGCGCTTTCCTATCATCAGCCCCGCCTGGATGAATTGCTGGGCGTGGACGGTAAGGATGAGTTCGCTCTCTACGTGGCCTGCGTGGGTAAGCCGAAGACCGACTAGCACCGGCATGGAGATTCCCGGATACCAGCCATTTTATATCGAATCGGTGGAAGCTCTGCGCGCGGAGATCACCCGGCTCGGACTCGAAATTCCGGTCGGCGATGACCTCACCCCGCTGGCCGCGCCTCTGGCCATCGGTCCCGTGCAGGTTCCAAATCGGTTCTGCGCCCAACCCATCGCTGGCGGTGACGCCGGCCCGGATGGCGCTCCAGGTGAGTTGACGCGCCGCCGTTACCGTCGCTCTGCGGAAGGCCGTTTCGGGCTGATCTGGGTGGAACGGACGACCGCCGGATCGGCGGAAAAACCTGGGCAGCTCTGCCTCCACGCGGGCAGCCTCCCAGCTTTCCGCGCCATGGTGCAGGAGATGCGCGCTTCCGTCGCGGAGACGCCGACGATTATCCTCCAACTCGCATCCGCCAGTCTGGACACGCTCTTCGCCGCTGCGGAACTCGCGGCGGAAGCTGGATTCGACGGCATCGATGTCCAGGGCTCGCGTGATCTGCTCCCGGAGGCCGTCGCCGGGATGCAATCCCTGGTGCCCGGCCTGTTGCTGACGACTCGTCTCTGCGTCTACGAGGCGGTCCGCGGCGGCTTCGGAGTGGCGCCCGGTGACTATCGCCAGCCCGCCATGGCCGAGCCGATTCGCTTCGTGCAACAACTCCACTCCCACGGTCTCGCGCTGCTCAACATCACCGCGGCGAGCCCCACTTTGCGAGGGCCGGAGAGGGGAGGGCGTGCGCGCTCTGATTCTGAAAACCCGGATGAGCACCCCCTGATGACCCTCCACCGACAGCTCAGCCTGGTGCGTCAATTGCGCGAAGCAGTGCCGGGGCTGCCGGTCGTCGGAAGCGGTTTCAGTTGGTTGCGCCAGTTTGTGCCGCACGTCGCCGCCGGGGCGCTTTGCGACGGCTGGATCGACTTTGCCGGCCTGGGCCGGGGCGCCCTGGCGCATCCGGCCATCCCTGCCGAAGTGTTCGTCCGCGGTCGGCTGGAAGCGGATTCCACGTGCATGATTTGCCATGCCTGCTCGCGACTGCGCGACGAGGGAGAGACTGTCGGCTGCGTCCTGCGCGACCCCGTTACCTATGGCCCGGTCTATCGGCAGATGAGGCGTTTCGATGCCGATCAACTTCTCGCGGGCGCCAGCCGATGCCACCTGTGTGAGGCCGCTCCTTGCGTCGCTGCATCGCCGACGAAGACGGACATCCCGGCCTTCATTCGGGCTTTCCGAAATGGCGACGAAAGCCGCGCTTACGAGATCATCCGCGAGCGCGACCCGCTCCCGGAGCTGACCTCGCGCCTTTCCCCCGCGTGGATGGAGAGCGAGGGGGCCTGCATAGAGACGACCCTCACCGGTGTGCCTGTTCCGATCCTCGACCTTCAATATGCGATCGCCTGGCGGGCGCGTGAGCGCGGCCAGACTGGCGCCCGCATTCCCGCGGAAGCGACCGGCAGGACGGTGGCCGTCGTTGGCGCTGGTCCCGCGGGCTTGGCGGCCGCGATTCACTTGCTGGAACTCGGGCATGTCGTCCATCTCTACGAGAAGTCGGATCGGCTTGGTGGCGTCCCTGAGCGCGTGCTGTCCGCCCACCGGGCGATGGTCAGCCCGCGCGCCGAAATCGAAGCGATCCTGGCGCCGGCATTCGCTGCGGCCCGCCTCCACGTTCACTTCGGCGTGACGCTGGAAATGGACCTGCGGCTGGACGAACCCTTTCTGGCGAATCATGACGCCGTGCTTGTTGCGACGGGCCTTTGGCAGGAACGCTCCCTCGGAAATGCGCTGGGAGTCATTGGCGCTCTTGAATTCCTCGAATCCCCGAATCCGGTGGTTCCCGATCGAGTCGCGATCCTGGCGGGGGGCGACAGTGCCATGGATGCCGCCCGCATCGTTCAGAGCCGGGGCGCGAAGGACATCTTCATCATCTTCGGCGGGCCACGCTCGGCGATGCACTGGCACATGCCGGAAAGCTGGTTTGCGACCCCCGGTGTACACGCGATGATGAATTGGCAGCCGCTGGGGTATGAGACGGAACCAGACGGCCATGTCTCCGCCGTGCGTCTCCGCCACTCGGAACTGCACACCGAAGCGACCCTCTCCGCGGGACTCGTCATCGAGGCCATGGCACTGCAATCCTCCGGCCACGTTCAGGCCGCTGTCGCGGCGGCTGATGACCGCCGGTCCTCCATCCCCGCGAGCACCCGCATTTACACCGCCGGCGCTCTCGTCAACGGCGGCGCCTCCGTCGGTCATTGCATCGCCGAGGGTCTAGCCGCCGCGGCCGCCATTCATCGCGACATTTCTTCATGAAACTCCAATCCCGACTCAAGATCGCGCATGGGCGCTGCGTGGATCCCGCCGAGACCATCGCCCGGCTGGAAGCAATCATCCGCCCCTATCATGACTACTGGCTGCACGAGGAGACCATCGCGGAGCACCTGCACTGGACCGCGATGTTCATCGACGGCCTCGACTTTCGGTCCATGGGCAAAGGGACGACCGTGGCGTGCAGCACCGCCGGCGCGCTGGCCGAGGGCGCGGAGTGGCTCACCGCGCGCGAGACCGGCGCCTTGCCCGGCTACCTCGGCGCATGGGAATCCGATGTGCCCGATGCGCTGCCCATTGCCGCGCTGGTGGGCCACATCGCCACCGCCACGCCGCCCGTCCTCGAGCGCATCCGCGCGCTCGATGATGCCTACCACTGGGTGGACGGCTATTCCTTGATCGAGGAGCGAACGCGGAAGGTGCCGCTGGAATACGCGCGCCTCATCAGCGGACCCAATGGCAAGGCGACGGGCAACAACCTCGAGGAAGCGATTGTCCACGCCACGCATGAGGTCTTCGAGCGCCGCGCCCATATTACCGTGCTGCGGAATCGGATGATCGTCCCGACCATCGAACTAGCCACCGTCGAGCACCCGATCGTCCGCGAACAGGTGGCTTTTCTCCAGGGCAAAGGCATCGAAATCATCCTCAAGGATCTGTCCTTCGGAGGCGTGCTCCCGTGTCTCGCAGCCTACTTCGTCGATCATAGTATCCCCGAGACTCACCAGTTCCGGCACTTCTTCAAAGTGGGCGCTTCCTTCGATCGTGAGGAGGCGTTGCTGCGCACCTTCACCGAATACGTGCAGGGGCGCCGGTTACATGAATTTATCGCGCCCGATGCCGATGACCGCGACGCCCAACTGGCGCGCCTCCTGGAACACGATTTCCGGAACCTCCGCACCCAGCCCGACGATTGCGACAATTTCATGTCCTCATTCATGTTCGGATTCGTCCCGTATCGAAACGCGGATTTTCTCCGGGAAGGAGAGAGCGTGCCCTTCGACAAAGGCCCGCAATACAACGACTGCCTCGATGACATCGCGCATGCCCGGGAGATCTGCGAGACTTTGGGCAAGGACTATCTCGTTGTCGACCTGACCGACCCCGAATTTAATTTCCCCGCCGCCCAGGTGATCATTCCCGGCTATTCGGATGTCCTGCCCTTCCATCCCGTGGACAGCGAGGGCCTTTTCCGGCGATGGACGCGAACGGAAGTGCTCAACTCCTACCAGAATTCGTAGCGTCCCGTCCGGAATCAGATTCTGAGACGCGGGCGGGACGAGGGCCGGTCCTTAGTTGGTGAAGAAACCCCAGGCCGGTGCGCTCGGCGCCAACTTGCCGGTGAAATGCTCATCGCCTGCGGCGGGCTTGACGATCATTCGACAGGCGAAATCGACTCGATGCAAAAATGGACGCGGGCCGTGCATCTCAAAATACTCGTCGACCGCACGGCGGCATCCTCCCCACCTGCCGTAATCGTCGATGATCAGGAACCCTCTTTCGGAGAGCCTCGGGTAGAGATGGTCGAGTTCATGGAGGGTCGATTCATACCAATCCGTATCCAGGCGGAGCAGGGCGATCTCCGCGGGCGCCTGCGCGGGGATCGTGTCCCTCACTTCGCCTTGCACGAACTGAATCCTGGACAACGGGTATTGGCAGCGGCCGATATTGGCCTTCACGTCCTCGAGCGAGGCGACGCACCAGCTCGACAGGCCCTGCTCATTCTTCAGTCGGTCAAAAAGCTCGTGCTCTTCCGGCCCGTCATTCGGTCCCGGCGCGCTCATTCCGCCGTAGGTATCGTAGAGAAAAATCTCCCGATCCAACCTGCCCATGCGGACCAGCGTGTAGAGTGCGGCCATCACGCTGCCGCCCCGCCACACGCCGCACTCCACGATCGCTCCGCCAACCCTCGTCGCTTCGAGATGCTCAACCACCCCGATCAGGCTGCAAATGCGCTCCCGCGAGGTCATCGTGTACGGACGGACCTGCTCGTAGATCTCGGCATCGTAGGACGGCAAAACTTCATTCGCCGCCGCGCGAATTTCGTAACCGAGACGCTTCACCATTCGCTGCACGGCCATGCTAAAGCGGGTGCCCGCCGGAGTGGCGACAAAGCTTTGAATGGTCGAGCGATGCTCATCGGATGGTAGGTGGGGCGGACAAAGCTTGGACTCAGAAATGTCAGCTCACGTTTTGCGAGGGCTTCGTCTTGCCGCTAAATCGGATAGCCGTGAGCCAGCGGATGCCTTGATGCCCGTTTTGGCGCTTTGCCAGCCGACGAAAAGCAGGTGGTCTCCGCCCGCGCACCCTTCGTAAATCCCCGGCATCCGGAATCTCGCTCCATATGCCCGCAACCAGAGTCATTTGGAAATGGTGCACCCGACTGGATTCGAACCAGCGACCGGCGGATTAGAAATCCGCTGCTCTATCCAACTGAGCTACGGGTGCAGAAGGAAACCGTCCCGTATTTCGCGCTTCTCATCGCTTGGGGCAAGCAAATCAAGAAATCGAAGGCCATCGAACACAATCGCCAGTTCCGAAGCGAGGATCATCGAGTCCCAAGTTTCCGTGTCACGCGAGAAGGTCAGTGACGTAGCCGCGAATTCATTCGCGGAACCTCCCAAGCACGCGCGTAGGCCGGTTCCGTGGTGCACTGAATCGAAGGGAAGCGCTGCATCGCCTCCGCCGTCTCCTTCGGCGGTACTTCGCGAGCAAAGGGAAGTTGGAATTCCAAAAACGGTCACTTCTTCAGCAGAAACATTTGCAATGAGCGCGAGCCATGTACTGGCCTGAAGCGGGAGACTGCCAGCCAGTCGACTTTCGCGTTCCGTTGACATGTCAACCGTTCTGAGTGCTCCCGAAGGGCCAAGCGAAGCGCGGTGCATGTTCCCCCGAACCCGCAGCCGCAAGGCCCGACTCGTCTTTCACCGAGATCGAACTTGCATCTCTTTCGGCATTTGGGATGCTCACCCCGTGAAAAGCAATGACCTAACGCATGCTTTCATCGTCCACAGACGGGCGCTGGTAGGCGCGATCATAGCGATGTTGTCTCGCCCACTTCAGAGTGAGGGTCTGCGATGCGCTACATGAATCGAGTATGTCTGTCTCTCCTTTTGTTCACGCATCTTGGTCTTTTACCGGCGGTGGCAAAGGACGCGGTAAAGCCTGATTACAAGGCCGCCAAAGACACTTGGGAATCAATCTGTAAAGCAGCGACGGCTGGTCAAAAGAACCGGGCTCAGGGATTTGTCGGTCAAACAATTACACTCGAAGCCCTACGCATCGCGAGCACCCCTGACCTATGTTTGATTGCTCAAATAATCAATATTGATGATCCAAACCCTCCGATGCCTGTCACCAATGACAAACGGTGGTTTACCGTAAGCGTAAGGGGAACCCATCTTTCGGCGGGGTGGGATGGCTGGGAATATGGCGTGCATGTGCAGGACACGATCGACAAGGCAAACAGGCAAGCGCCGGCGGCGGACATTTGAGGAGCGGGCGGAGGTCATGGCGCG
>JBBRPL010000034.1:0-68313 GCA_038228205.1 Chthoniobacterales bacterium | reverse complement strand
GAAGGTCGCCGCCGAGGAGATCAACTACCGGCGCTTTTTCGACGTGAATACCCTGGCGGCGATTCGCATCGAACTCCCGGAGGTCTTCGACGCCACGCACCGGCTGCTGCTCGAGTGGATCGAGAGCGGCGCGGTGAACGGGGTGCGGATCGATCACATCGATGGCCTGGCCAATCCGCGGGAGTATTTGCGCACCTTGCAAGCGCGCGCGGGGATTGCGACGCGGGAGGGCGGCGAGCACGCCACCTATCTGCTCGTCGAAAAGATCCTGGCGAGCGGCGAGAAGCTGCGCGCGGATTGGCCGGTGGATGGCACGACCGGTTATGAATTTGCCACCCAGGTCAATGCCATCCTCGTGGATCGTGGCGCGGAGAAGCTGATGACCGACACCTACAATCGCTTCGTCGGACGCCAACTCGGCTTTCATGAGATCGTCTATCGCAGCAAGCGGCTGGTCACGCAGGTGGCGCTGGCCAGCGAGGTCAATGTGCTCGGCCATATTCTGAACCGCCTTTCGGAATCGAATCGCTGGTATCGCGATTTCACCGTGAACGCGCTCACCGCGGCGCTACGCGAACTCATCGCGTGTTTCCGTGTGTATCGCACCTACCTGGTGCCGGGAGAGCCGCCAACGGACGCGGATGTGAAGATCATCAATCGCGCGGTGGCCGAGGCCCGGCGCCGCAATCCCGCCCTCGAGCGAACCGTGTTTGATTTCCTGCGCGACGTGCTTCTGCCGCCTGATCCCAATCCGCATCCGGTCGAGGAAGAACTCCGGCGGCTCTTCGTGATCAAGTTCCAGCAGTGCACGGGCCCGATCATGGCGAAGGGGGTGGAGGACACGGCATTCTATGTCTATCACCGCCTCGTGGCATTGAACGAGGTGGGCGGAGACCCGGGTGATTTTGGAGCCACGTTGGATGCATTTCACCGGCAGAACGCGGCGCGGCTGGCGGAGTTTCCCCATTGCCTGCTGGCCAGCTCGACCCACGACACCAAGCGCAGCGAGGACGTTCGCGCCCGCGTGGCGGCGATTTCAGAAATGCCACGGGACTGGGCGCAGGCCCTGCGGCGGTGGCATACTGCGAACCGCCGTCATCGGCAGGAAATCGACGGCGAATGGGCGCCCGATAACAATGAAGAAGTCCTGATCTACCAGACGCTGCTGGGCTCGTGGCCGCTGGCCCCGTTGGACGAAACGACGCGTCCGCTCTACGTGCAGCGCATTCAGGACTACATGCTGAAGGCGCTCCACGAGGCCAAGGTGAACAGCAGTTGGATCGAGCCCCGTGAGGCCTGGGATGCGGCGGTGCGGGAATTCGTCGCCAGGATTCTTCAGCCGGATTCCGGCAGCCGTTTCCTGTCCACGTTCGAGCCCTTTGCCGAGCGTCTGGCTCCGCTCGGGATGATCAATTCGCTGACGCAAACCGTCCTCAAGCTCACCGTGCCCGGTGTGCCGGATATCTATCAGGGCGCGGAGCTTTGGGATTTCAGTCTCGTCGATCCCGACAATCGCCGGCCCGTGGATTACCGCGTGCGCCAGGACTTTCTGCCGAGTCTGGAGGGGGGCGTGCCCGCGCGGGAATTGGTCGAGCAGTGGCGGGATGGAAGGATCAAGATGTCTGTCATTCGCCGCCTGCTGCGCTTCCGCCGGGAGAATCCCGAATTGTTTGCCAAGGGCAGCTATACGCCGATCCCAGGCACGGGTGAATTCGCGGATTGCGTCGTGGCTTTCGAGCGGAAGCTGGACGCAAAGTCGATCGTGATCGTGGTCCCGCGTTTTGCGTCCCGGGTCGGCGTTCCGCCGCTGGGTGTGGCGTGGCGGGATACGGCATTGGATTTGCCAGCGGGCGGCGAATGGAAGGATCTCTTCACCAGTTGGAGCCATGGCTCGGACAAGCGATCGCTGCACGACATTCTGGGCGAGTTTCCGGTCGCAGTGCTTTGCCGGCCGTAACGGCGAATAGCTGACCATACGTCCGAAAAGTTTTCGGAACGCGATTCAACAGCGAACCATTGTCCATCAACATGCTCACCCCCCATTTCCTGGACGCCTCGAATGTCGGCGAGGAGGAATTTGCCCGATGAAATGGAAGGCGCTCGCGACGGATTACGACGGCACCATCGCGACGCACGGTGTGCTCGACGCCCCAGCCGCGGAATCGTTGAAGCGGCTACGCCAGAATGGCGTGCCAGTCCTCCTCGTGACGGGCCGCGAGATGAGCGATTTGCTTCGGCTTCCGCTGGACCTGAAGATTTTCGATCTCATCGTGGCCGAGAACGGCGGCGTCCTTTTCCGCCCGGGTGACGGCGAAACGCGGCTGCTCGCCGGTGGGCCGCCCGACGGATTTGTCGCCGAACTGCATCGGCGCGGCGTCGCGCCGATCTCCGTGGGGACCAGCATCGTCGCGACTTGGGAGCCGCACGAAGTGGCCGTGATGGAAACCATCCGGGACATGGGGCTCGAGTTAAACGTCATCTTCAACAAGGGCGCCGTCATGATCCTGCCCGCGGGCGTGAACAAGGCGAGCGGGCTGGCGGCTGCGCTCAAGGAAATCAAGCTTTCCGCGGCCGAAGTGGTGGCGGTGGGAGACGCCGAAAACGATCACGCATTCCTGGAAGCCTGCGGGATGGGGGTAGCCGTGGCGAACGCGCTGCCGTCGCTCAAGGAGCGCGCCGATCACGTGACGAAGGGCGGTCACGGGGCGGGCGTGTCGGAATTGATCGACGGAATGCTCAGCGGAGCGTTCGATACGTTTGTTCGGAAAAGATTTACCAAATGAAAATCCTCATGATCGACGTGGGCGGCACCAATGTGAAACTCATGGCCACCGGCCATGAAGGAAGGCGCAAAGTGCCGAGCGGGTCCACGCTCACGGCCGCGCAGATGGTGCGCGAAGTCATCAAGGCCACCGAAGATTGGGAATACGAAGCGATCTCGATGGGCTACCCGAGTCTGATCAATGACGGTCGCCCGGCGCGGGAGCCGTTGAACCTGGGTGGTGGCTGGTTGAATTTTGACTACGAGAAGGCGTTCAAGCGCCCGGTGCGATTCATCAACGATGCCGCGATGCAGGCGCTCGCCAGCTACAAAAAGGGGCGCATGCTTTTTCTCGGATTCGGCACCAGCACCGGGGCGGCGATCATTGTGGATGACGTGGTCATTCCCCTCGAAATCGGCATGCTGCGGCTCTCGCGGCGTATCCATTTCATGGACGCTTTGTCCGATGCGGCCCGGCAAAAGAACGGTCGGAAGCGCTGGCAGAAATCGGCCTACGAGGCCATCGAGATGATGCGGGATGTGTTCCGTCCGGAGGACACCGTGATCGGCGGCGGCAACGGCAAGGAAATCGATCCGCTCCCGGAAGGATGCCGGTGGCGCGACAATCAGGCTGCCTTCACGGGCGCCACGCGTCTCTGGCCGGGTGCCGATATGATCGCTGAACCGTACGGCAGCTCGTGGCGTATCCGGAAAAAGCCGAGCAGCGAGCATCCGCCGGCGCAACCGGCAGAAGTGAGCCCGCCCAAGAAAAAAAGGTAGGGCGCGGGGCGTCGCGAAAAGATCGTTCCCCCGTCGATTGTCGGGTCGCAGCGGCCTGACATAAAATTCATCTTCCGCCCGAGCCGTTGGAAAAATGAATGCGCGGGCCAATTGACGCCGCGGCCTCGCATCGTCAGCCTCTCGGGAATGTCTGACGAACCGACGCCCGAACATCTCCGCCTCGCAGAAGATGCCCGGCGGGAGAAGAACTGGAAACGCTGGGGACCGTACCTTTCGGAGCGGCAGTGGGGCACGGTGCGCGAGGATTATTCGGCGAGCGGCGATGCCTGGAATTACCTCCCGCACGACCACGCCCGCAGCCGGGCTTATCGCTGGGGCGAGGATGGTTTGCTCGGGATTTCCGACCGCCAGGGGCGGCTGTGCTTTGCCCTGGCCCTTTGGAATGGGCGCGATCCGATTTTGAAGGAACGGTTGTTTGGCCTGTCGAATCCGCAGGGAAATCACGGCGAGGATCCCAAGGAAATCTGGCACTATCTCGACTCCACGCCGACCCATTCCTATATGCGGGCGCTCTACAAATATCCGCAGGCGGAGTTTCCCTACGCGCGGCTGGTCGAGGAGAATGGGCGGCGCGGGCGCCTGGAACGGGAGTTCGAACTCGAAGACACCGGGATCTTCAATGAAAGCCGCTATTTCGACGTGATCGCTGAGTACGCCAAGGCGGATGTGGATGACATGCTCATCCGGCTGACCCTGGCGAATCGCGGGCCCGAAGCTTCCACGCTGCACGTTCTGCCCACCGTGTGGTTTCGCAATGCGTGGGTGTGGGGGTGTGCGCATGAGGGGTGCACGCTGAAGCCGCGCATCTCCAAGGTCGACGAGCATTTGCTCACTTTGCAGCACGAGTCGCTCGGGGAAATTCGCTTTGCCGCGGAAACAGAGGCGCCGTGGCTCTTCACGGAGAATGAAACGAACAACGAGCTGCTTTTTAGTTCTCCGAGTCTCTCGCCCTATGTGAAGGACGCGTTTCATCAGGCGGTGGTGCATGGCCGCGGGGAAGCCGTAAATCCGCGCGGCGTCGGGACGAAGGCGGCGCCGCATTATGTGCTGAACATTCCTGCTGGCGGCGAGGTGGTGCTCCGGTTTCGATTGGCTTCAGCGGCGCAGTGCCCGGCGGCTCCTTTCGCGCAGTTCGACGAGCTCTTTACCCTGCGGCGCGCGGAGGCCGATACCTTCTACGATACGAAATGCGCCCGCGCGCTGACTCCCGGGCAACGCAACGTCGTGCGCCAGGCCTATGCCGGGCTCCTGTGGTCCAAGCAGTTTTACCACTACGTCGTGAAGGATTGGCTGGCGGGCGATCCGAACTGTCCGCCGCCGCCCAAGGAGCGGCTGCACGGACGCAACCACGACTGGCGGCATCTCTTCAACGCGGATGTCATCTCGATGCCGGACAAATGGGAATACCCCTGGTATGCGGCCTGGGACCTGGCGTTTCACATGATCCCGATGGCGCGGATCGATCCGGATTTCGCCAAGAAGCAGCTCCTGCTCTTCCTGCGCGAGTGGTACATGCACCCGAGCGGCGCGATGCCCGCCTACGAGTGGAACCTGCGCGACGTGAATCCGCCGGTGCACGCCTGGGCCTGCTGGCGCGTCTACAAAATGAGCGGCGAGCCGGGAAAGCGTGATACGCTTTTCCTCGAGCGCGCGTTTCAAAAACTGCTGATCAATTTCACGTGGTGGGTGAATCGCAAGGACGTGCAGGGTAAAAATCTTTTCGCGGGTGGCTTTCTGGGGCTCGACAACATCGGGCTCTTCGATCGATCAAAGCCGCTGCCGTCGGGTGAGTCTCTCGCCCAGGCCGATGGGACGGCGTGGATGGGGTTTTACTGCGGCACGATGCTGTCCATCGCCCTGGAACTCTCCCGCACCAGCCCCGCGTATGAGGACATCGCGTCGAAGTTTCTCGAGCACACGGTCGAGATCGTGGATGCGATGAACAATGTCGGTGACGGCGGACTCTGGGACGAGACCGATGGTTTTTACTACGACCAGTTGCTCATCGAAGGCCGCGAAACGGTGCCGCTGCGCGTACGCTCCATTGTCGGGCTGCTGCCGCTCCTGGCCGTGGAAGTTCTCGATCAGGACGTCATCGATCGGCTGCCGGGATTCCAGAAACGGCTGAAGTGGTTTGTGAAGTACCGTTACGACCTGGCGCAGAACATCACCTACCGCAAGCGGACCACCGCGGAGGGAAGCTGTGTGCAGCGCTTGCTGGCCATCCCATCGCGCGAGCGCCTGGTGCGCGTGCTGAAATATCTCCTCGATGAGAACGAGTTCCTGTCGCCGCATGGGATACGGTCGCTCTCCAAGGTGTATCACGAAAAGCCCTATCAACTGCAACTCGACGGCGCGCAGTACTGCATCAACTACGAGCCGGCGGAGTCGGAGACCGGCATGTTCGGCGGCAACTCGAACTGGCGCGGCCCGATCTGGATGCCGATGAACTACCTGCTGATCGAGGCGTTGGAGCGCTATCATCATTATTGGGGCGACGAGTTGCAGGTCGAGTTTCCCACCGGTTCGGGCACGCTGATGAATCTCTCGCAAATCGCGCACGAGATCGCGCGGCGGCTGACGCTGCTCTTCCTGCCCGATGAAAAAGGCCACCGGCCGTGCTTCGGCGGAGATCCGCGCTACGCGAGCGATCCCCATTGGAAGGATCACATGCTCTTTCACGAGCACTTCTGCGGCGAGACGGGCCGGGGCCTCGGGGCCACGCACCAGACGGGCTGGACCGCGCTCATCACGCGCTGCATGAACATGGTGGCGCGGGAAGATGAGGGGAAAACGCCGGAAGAGATGTGAGTGGGGAATTTGCGGCATCGCTGGGCGGATCCGCGAGACGCGAAACAATAATCGTATGCATCGCCGGACGATGCGGATTGAAAGCGGGCGAAGCATCGGTGAAAAATGCCGTGTGCCTGCCCTGCCCTGCCGTTGGATTTTTCCTGAACTCGCCGACCCGGAGATCGTCAGCGAGCTGCGGCGTGCCATCGGCAGCACGCGGTTCGCGGCGGAATTACTGATTGGCCGCGGCTTTGCTTCGCCGGCCGCGGCGGAATCCTATCTTCAGCCCCGACTCAAGACGCTGGCCGACCCGCTGCGCCTGCCGGCGATGCCCGCGGCGGTCGACCGCCTCCTCGCGGCAATCGACGGGGGAGAGCGCATCGCCCTCTACGGTGACTACGATGTGGACGGCGTCACTTCGCTCGCGCTGCTGGCGCGGGTGTTGAGGGCCTATGGCGCCGACCCGGCCTGTTTCCTGCCTTCGCGGGCCGATGAAGGCTACGGCTTGAGCCCGGATGGGGTGGCCCGTTGTGTGAGCGAACATGCGCCGCGGCTGGTCGTGGCCGTCGATTGTGGCACCTCCTCGGTCGCGGAGATCGCGGCGTTGGCGGCGGACGGCATCGACGTGCTCGTGCTCGATCACCATGAATGCAAAACGGCCTTGCCCGTCTGCGCCGCGCTGGTCAATCCCAAGCTCGGGGACGATTTCCAATATCTGTGCAGCGTGGGCATCGTCTTCAAGCTGGTGCACGCGCTCCTCCTGCGGCGGCCGATCGAGGGCTTTGTCCTCCGCGAATACCTGGATCTCGTGGCCCTGGGAACGGTGGCTGACCTGGTGCCGCTCCGGGATGAAAACCGCGTGCTGGTGAAGCGCGGCCTCACGCAACTCGCGCAGACGCGCTGGGTCGGGCTGCAAGCGCTCATTGACGTGAGCGGGTTGAAGGCTCCCCTTTCGCCGGCGAATATCGGCTTCGGGCTCGGGCCGCGGCTGAATGCGGCCGGCCGGCTCGGCACGGCCCAGGACGCGCTCGAACTGCTGATGACCGAGGACCCGGTCCGGGCGCGCACGATCGCGGCCAATCTCGACGCGCAAAATCGCGAGCGGCGGGCGGTGGAAGAGGACGTGTTCCGGCAGGCCGAGGCGCAATTGGCGGAGTGGTTCGATCCGGAACGGGATGCGGCGATCGTCGTCGGTGCGCCGGGCTGGCATCCCGGGGTGGTCGGCATCGTGGCCTCACGGCTCCAGAAGCATCATCATCGTCCGGCGGTGGTCATCGGTTTCGATGAGGCCGGGTTCGGCAAGGGCAGCGGACGAAGCATCGAGGGGTTCTCCCTGGTCGCAGCCCTCGCGCACTGCGGACAGTTTCTGGAAAAACACGGCGGACACGAAATGGCGGCCGGGCTCACGCTGCGGCAGGAGCGCTTCGTGGATTTCCGGGAAAACTTTAGGAAGTGCGCCGGCGCGCTGCTCACCGCGGAGCAATTGCAACCGCGCCTGCGCGTCGATGTGGAAATCACGCTGGGCGAGATCGATTATGAATTGCTCGACCAGCACGAGGCGCTGCAACCCTTCGGCATGGCCAATCCGCAGCCGCTCTTCTGCGCCCGCGGCGTGACGCTGGCCGCTGAGCCGCGAGTCATGAAGGAAAAGCATTTCTCGCTGCTCCTGCGGCAGGGGGGCGACGAATACCGCGCGGTGTGGTTTGGCGCCGCCGCTCACGCCCTGCCCCGTCTGCCCTGGGATATCGCCTTCCACATCGAACGGAACGACTGGCAGGGAACGGTGTCACCGCAGATTCACATCCGCGCCGTCCGGCACTCGGAGTAAGGGGCGCTCAGAGCAGAGGCGCCAGCGGACGGAGCAGGCTCTCGGTGAAACGCTGCAACCGCGGACGCTGGAGGAAATTCTCGGGGACGATGCGATGGGAATCCCGGCTGAAGTCATGACGCAGGACCTTCTCGAGTTCCGCGGCGCGCTCGGGATCGCGCACCAGGACGTTCAGTTCGAAATTCAGACGCATGGAGCGGATGTCGAAATTGGCCGAGCCGACCATCAGCCATTTCTCGTCGATCAGGCTGACCTTGGCGTGATTGATGCCGCGCTCGTACTCGAAGATCTTCACGCCGAAGCGCATCAACTCTTCGTAGTAGGAACGCCCGACATTGATGAGCAAGGGATGATCGGATTTTTCCGAGACGAGCAGGCGCACATCGACCCCGCGGGCGGCCGCGAGCTGCAGCGCGGTGAGCAGCGGCTCCTTCGGCACGAAGTACCCGGCCGTGAGCCAGGCCCGATGGTCGGCGGAATTCAGCAGGTAGACGAGCGACATCTGCATCGGATCGTCGAGAATGTCCGGGCCATCGGCGAGGGTCTGCACCAGCACGCGCTGATCGTGCGGAGGCGCGGGATAGTAGCGGGGATCGAGAAGTTTTTCCTCGGTGGCGAAGAACCAGTCATCCGCGAAAACCATTTGCAGCTTCTTCGCGGCGCCGCCCACGATCTCGATCTGCACATCGCGCCAATGGCCGACCTGCGGGTCTTCCCCGGCGTATTCGCGGCCCATGTTCATGCCGCCGATAAAGGCGATGCGGCCATCGATGACCTGGAGCTTGCGATGATTCCGGAGGTGGAAGATCCAGCGATTGCGGAGCGGATGCGCCGTGCGGAACCAGGCGAATTTGCCGCCGGCATCGACGAGCGGGCGGAAAAACGATTTGCCCAGGCCGAGGCTGCCGATTTGATCGAGCAGCACCCGCACTTCCACGCCGCGCCGGGCGGCGGCGGCGAGGTGGTCGAGCAGTTCGCGACCGCGCGCGTCGTCGCGCCAGATGAAGAACTGGATGTGGACATGCTCGCGCGCGGCGGCGATGCGCTCGCAGAGCGCGGGAAAAAACTCGGCGCCGTCGACGAGCAGCCGCGTGGAGATGGCGGACGAAATGGCGAACTCGTTGATGCGGGAAAGCAGATTGACCGCGGCCCGCTCGCTGGCCGGCAGAGACTCCACGAGGGCCTCGGTGCGTGCCGTGATCTTCCTTTCCTCGCGCACGCCGGAAGCGGCCATCTCCCGGGTGGCGCGCAGCTTTTTCCGCTGGATGCGCTCGGTGCCGAAGATGAGGTAAAAGAGCGGCCCGAGAAATGGAAAGAGGATGATCGCCCAGATCCAGGCGAGCGTCGAGACGGGCGGCTTATTCCGCAGGAGGACATGCGGGATGACCGCCCAGGTGAGCAGGTAGCTGCAAACGACGGACCAATGGACTGACACGCCTGCACAAGGCGCGGAAAAGCGCCGGACGGCAAGCGCCGAGATACATGCTCAAATATGCAACGGCCCCACGGAAGCGTTCCGTGGGGCCGTTGACCACCAACCGAAAGTGGCGGCGGCGGAGGGTTAGTCGTGGACCGCGATCTTCCGCGGCTTCACGGACTCGGCCTTGGGCAACTGTAAAGTCAGCACGCCCTGGTCAATGCGGGCGGTGACGTGAGCCGTGTCGATCGAGGAATCGAGTTCGAAGGTGCGGCGATAGTCGAACACGCGGGATTCGCGATACACCTCGCGGCCGCGAGTCTCTGTCTTCGCGCGCCGGCCCACGATGGTGAGCTCGCCATTTTCGACGGTGATATCGAGCCCGTCCTTACTGACGCCGGGCATCTCCGCCTCGAGGACGTAACCATCCTTCGTTTCGAGGATGTTGGCCAGAGGGGTGAGATAGTTCACGCGGTTGGCGCCGTTGGCGGGCGCCGCGGACTGCGATGGAGGATTGTTGAGAGTAGCATTCATGTTTTTGAGTTTTGTTGGAAGTGGAGAGGTGGATGCGCTTTAGGAAACGCTGACCGCGATTTGTTTTGGTTTCGCTTCTTCGGCTTTCGGCAATTCGACGGTCAGGATGCCGTCCTTGTAGGAGGCATTGACTTTGTTCGCGTCGACTGTGGAAGGCAGGGTGACGCTGCGCTGAAACTTGCCGAAATAGCGTTCGCTGCGGAACGTCCCGCCTTCCCTGGCTTCGGGCTCGTGCTTGCGTTCGCCGGAGATCGTCAGCACTCCGTCGTGGAGCGAAAGATTGATCTCGTCTTTCTTCAGGCCGGGCAGCTCGGCGGTGACGACGAGGTTGTCCTTGTCATCGAAAACGTCGAGGGCCGGTGACCAGCCGCTGACGAGACCGGGGTCACGGCTCGGCCAGGAGAAATCCAGCAGGCGATTCACTTCGTTGCGAAATGAAGCGAGGCGGTCGAAGCGCGCCCAGTGGGAGAGTTCGGGGACTTGGTAACGAATAAGGCTCATAGGGATGATTAGTGGGTTAATGTTGAACGCCTCCTAAGGAGCTTTTCGAATGCCACGCTCATCCTCGCGCCGACCATTCAATCATAAGTCATTCATCATCAGATATATAAATGCACATTACCGCCCTGGACAAAAGCGTGAATGAGCGCCACAATGGCGCTTATTCCGGAAATGATGTGCGCCCCAACATGAGCCGTAGTGGCTCACATTCCGTCCATGATGCTACCGAGGGACGCCAGGTACGCCATATACATCTTCACAACGATGTACCCGATATAGCCGAGAATTCCGATGTAGAGGAGGCGCGGCGCCCATTCGGCGAGAGTTTCCAACCGCGATACCCCCTCCAATTGGTACTCTTGCGCCATGCGCGTCAGTTCGACGTCCAATTCCCCCGTTTGTTCCCCGATACAGAACGCGCGCGTCATTTCTTCTGGAAACGCGCCGCTCGCTACCAGGAGGGGACCGACTTGCGAGCCATTGCGCACCTCCGGGATGGCCTGCCGGACTGCGGCACCCACCAACCCGCTCAAGCCGGCCCGTCGCGCGGCTTCGAGGGCGTCGATGACATTGATGCCAGCGTCCAATTGCATCCCATACGTGGCGCAAAAGCGCGCGGTGGCGAAGGCGCGCCGGACTTTCCCGATGAAGGGGTAATACCGCAGCAACCTGTCGAAAGCGGCGCTCGTCGATCCGGCATCGCGGAGCAAGGGGATGAGCAAGTAAACGATGAGACCCGCTCCGTAGAACAAGATCAGCGTACCCAAGGTTTGCCGCAGGTACGGGCCGACGCCATCGACAATCAGGAGCTTCAACGGAAGCACAAGGACGGCGATATGAAGGGAGAAGATGGGATAGGCACACCGTTTCAGGACGGCTTCGCGGGCGGCGGCGAAAGCGCCGTGATAGCTGGAGAGTTGCGTCATTCCGTACTCGAGCCGCCCGGACTTCTCGCACGCGGAGACGATGCCAATCTCCAGTTCGCTGATGTCGGGCCGCTGCGCGGCCATTGCGTCGCCGAGGGACTTGCCGGAATTGATCGCCGCGTTTAGGCGCTCAATCAGACGTCGTTGCCCGCCGCTGGATGTCTGCGCCAGGCTCTTGAGTGCTCCCGGCAGTGGAACCCCTGAGCGAAGTAACTGGCCAAGGCTATGATAAAGACTTTGCTTCTCGCGCAGGCTGAGGGACACGGGAAGAAGTTCCGGGTTCGGTGAGGAGCACGCAAGGGGAATCCATGGGTGATTTATAGTTTATGATTTGGGATTTGGGCTGGGGCCGAGCGCTCTGCGAGACTTGGGCCATGAGGTTAGCGCGATGAATTTCACGGAACCGCTCGTCAGCACTGCGATGACTACGTAGCAGCGTATTTATTCGCGGAACTGTTCGCAGCGGCGGCGATGCACCCGCCCGCGGAACCGTCCAGCGAATGAATTCGCTGCTACGTAGGCGCCGCTCGTGTAATCTAAGACATCTGTGGGTTCCGAACGCACTTCCATTTTTGATGAACGAGCGATGCATGCAGCTTTGCGGGAGGCGCGGCGTGGGCTCGGGCAGACCAGCCCGAATCCCGCGGTCGGCGCAATGGTGGTGCGTGGCGGGAAGGTGATCGCGCGCGGTTATCATCGTCGCGCGGGGTTGCCCCACGCGGAGATCGAGGCATTGCGTACTCTGAAAATGCCGGAGCTGGCGCGGGGCGCGACGCTCTACGTCACCCTCGAGCCGTGCTCGACGCAGGGGCGCACTCCACCTTGTGTCGAGGCGATCCTGCGCGCGGGCTTGCGGCGTGTCGTCATTGGGACGATCGACCCGAATCCCGCGCACGCGGGCCGGGGTGTCGAGATTCTGCGCGCGGCGGGTGTCGCGGTGACGATGGGGATTTTGGAAGCGGAATGCCGGGAGTTAAATGCAGCATTCAATCATTGGATCGTGACGGGGACGCCCCTGATCATCGCCAAGGCCGGCATGTCGCTCGATGGCCGGTTGACGCGTCCGCCGGCGGAGGGGCAGTGGCTCACGGGTCCCGCCGCGCGCCTTGATGCGCAGAAGCTGCGGGTCCAGGTCGATGCCATTCTGATCGGCGCGGAAACGTTGCGAGCGGATAATCCCAGGTTGACGGTCCGCGGGATTCCGGGCGCCCGCCAGCCGTGGCGGATCATCCTCACACGCAGCGGACGATTGCCCAAAAACGCGCACGTCTTCACGGACGCGCACCGCGAGCGGACGCTCGTCTATCGCGGGAAGTCCTGGCGCCACGTTTTGCGCGACCTTGGGCGGCGGCAGATCACCAGCGTGCTCATCGAAGGCGGCGGCCAGGTGCTGGGCGAGGCCTTTGACCGGAAGCTGGTTCACCGCGTACAGGTCTATGTGGCGCCGTTGCTGTGCGGGGGACCCGCGGTGATGATCGGCGGGCGCGGGGCCGGGTCGACCGCGGAATCCGCCGTCATTCGCCACCCGCGTTACGCCAAGATCGGAGGCAATCTGCGGCTCACGGGCGAGGTGGAATACCCGGCGGCGATTTCGGGCGCGTGATGTGCGGCTCGCGCAGGTAGATCGGTTCGAGATTGTCCTCGGCGACAATGCCCAGGCCGTCGGCACCGAGCCGCGCGAGGGCGGCCGCCGAGGGGAGGGCGATCTCGACTCCGGGAAAACCTGGGACCTCTTCCGTGGCGAGGATGGGCAGGTGGGGGCAGGAGCGGAGCCTCTCGGTGAGTTCCGCCGCCGTGGCCAGCAGCGGGCCTTCGACGCAGATGCCTTGCGCGACCCGCGTGAAATAGAACGTCTCCCGGCGCGCATCCCCGATCGCCACATACGAGACACCCAGCGTGGCGACCGAGGGGATGCCCACGAGCTTCGCGCCGGTGCTGAGTTCGAGCCCGAGGGCCGCGGCGATGGCGATGCGCACACCGGCATACGAGCCGGGGCCCAGGCCCACCACGATTCGATCGATCGTGGCCGTGAGCGCGCGGGCCCGCTCGAGGACGGTGAAAAGCGTGGCGGTATGGCTCCGATCGGCCGAGAACCGTTCGTCGAGCACCAACTGGCCGTCGGACAGCAAGGCGACGCTCCCCTGCGAGGTGGATGTATCCAGGGCGAGCGTGATCATGGAGTCTCCTCGATCACCCGCGTTCCATCCGGCTGATGGGTAAAGGCGAACCATCGGGTGTGGTCCGGGAGCAGCGCGGAAAATTTGTCGGCCCATTCGATGAGGCAGACGCCATCACCGTCGAGGTATTCGTCGAGGCCGATTTTGAGCGCTTCGTCCTCGTCTTCGAGGCGGTAGAAATCGAAGTGGTAAACGGGCAGCCGTCCGCCGGGATATTCGTGGATGAGCGTGAAGGTGGGGCTGGTCACCGCGGCGCCGCTGCCGAGGCCCGCCACGACGCCCTTGGCAAAATGCGTCTTCCCCGCGCCCAGATCGCCCCGGAGCGCGAGCACGTCGCCACGTCGGAACGTCGCGGCGAGCGCCTGGCCGTGGGCGATGGTGTCCTCAGCGCTGCGTGAAATGATCGTGGCCACAAGGAAGTTTTGCTTTCCGGGTTTCAGGGCTGGCGCGCAGTTCGCCGATGCGCGTGAGCGGGAGGCGGGGAAAGCGTTTCTTCCAGGCGCGTTCGAGACGGGCGCTCGCGCGGGAGCCGATGGCGAAGAGCAATTCGAAGTCTTCGCCGTCGGCGAGCGCCTGATCGGCCGTGCAGCCCGCATTGAGTGGGAGGCGGTCGCGCTGAATTTCATAACCGCACGCGCTGGCGGTCGCGAGGCGGGGCAGATCGGCGGCCAGGCCGTCACTCAGGTCCATCATCGCCCGGGGCTGGAAATGCGTGACGAGCCAGCGGGCCTCGTCGACGCGCGGGACGAAGTCGAGGTGCCGGCCGGCCAGCGAGCCTCCCAGCCGGCCGGTGACGTAGAGCGCATCACCCGGGCGGCCTCCGGAGCGCAGGGTACACCGGGTGCGTTCGACCCGGCCCGTGAGCGCGACGTTGAGAAAGAGCGGGCCAGGAGAGCGCGAGGTTTCCCCGCCCACGATGCTGACGCCGAACCGGGCCGCGGCCTTGCGCAAGCCGGCGTAGAGAGCGTCGATCTTTGCGACCGGTGTGGACGGTGGCGCGGCGAGCGTCACGAGGGCATGCCCGGGGATGCCGCCCATCGCGGCCACATCGCTGATGGCGCGGCACAGGGCCTTCCAGCCGACGCGGCGGGGATCCTCCCCGGGGAGGAAGTGCACATTCTCCACGACGACATCGGTCTTCAATAACTGCCACAGCTTGTCACGCGACCGGCCGATCACGGCGCAATCGTCGCCCGCGCCCTGGCGGACGTCATCGCCGAGCGCCAGGCGCCGGGTCAGACGGGCGACGAGTTCATTTTCGCCGACATCGGCGAGCGTCCTGGCAAGCCCCTGGCGCGACGCTTTCACGACGGCACGACAATCGACGGAAAGCGTGTCGTGAGATAGAGGACGAGCAGGCTGAAGGAATTGAACATGGCGTGCAATCCGATGGGCACGAGGAGTGAGCCGGTGCGCTCGTAGGCGAGGTTCAGGCACACGGCGAGAACGAAGAGGCTGGGCAACGAGGAAAGGCTGGTGTGCAGGGCGGCAAAAAGCACGCTGGCGAGAAACCCGGCGCCGAGGGGCCCGAGGTAGCGCTTCCACACGCCATAGAAGAATCCGCGAAACAGGAATTCCTCGCAGCAGGGGGCCAGGATCGCCCCCACCACGAATATCTTCGCGACCGCAAAGTGATCGTTCTGCCGCGCCACGTCGCTGAACAACTGGACGAGCGGTTGGGAGGCGAAATCATCTTTCAGGGCGAGCTTCGTGAGCCACCCCACGCACGCGGTGATCGGCAGGGCGGCGAGGAAAAGGCCACTCGCCCAGCCGACGACGGCCAGCGGCTTGACCTGATCCATCCCGAAAACGTGGCCGACGCGCAGGCGGCGGGCGTAGGAGAGAAAGCCGAGGACGCCGGCCGCGATGATGACGAAGACCAGCGCGCTCGGAAGGACGGACTCGATCTTGACCGGCGGTTCGCCTTTCGACTGCCGCTGGATCGAGCCGACCATGAGCATGATGAAAGTGCCGGCCAGGACGAAGCTCATGAGCAGCTCGGGCAGGCCCAGGTCGCCCGTGCGCACCTTGCCACCCCGGCTGGCGACGTGGAGCCCGGCCCGGGCATAGACGTAGAGGCTGAGCCCTACGAATAGCGTGTAAATAACCCAGGCCGAAGCCGGGATGGATAGCGATGCTGACAAGCGTCAGGGCGCGTAAAAGCTCGGCAGGAAATAGAGCCGCCCGGCGTCGAGTCGCGGCAGGACGGCCTTGGTCACATTGATTTCGACCTTGGACTTCTCGCTTTGGCCGAGAAAACGCAGGAGTTTTCCGAGCTTGAACGGCGACTCGTAGCGGATGACCGACGCGGCTTTCACATTGGCCATGGCCATGGCCTTGGCGTAGGCATCTTCCACTTCGCCGGTGGCGTTGATGAGCTTGGCGGCGAGGGCGTCCTTGCCGGAAATCACGCGGCCGTCGGCCAGGCCGTGGCGGAGCTCGTCCTCGTTGAGTTTGCGCTCGCGGGCGACGAGGCCGACAAACTTGCCGTAGGTATCCATGACCATCTTCTGCACGTAGTCCTTTTCCTCCTGGGTCATTTCGCGCGAGCCGCTGAGCATGTCCTTGAACTGCCCGCTCTTGAAGGTGATCGCCTCGACGCCCACCTTGCTCAGGAGATCCTGGTATTTGAAGGATTGCATGATCACGCCGATGGAACCCGTGAGCGTGGTTTCGTTGGCCATGAGCCAGCTTCCGCCACAGGCCACATAGTATCCGCCGGAAGCCGCCAGCGAGCCCATGTAAACGACCACGGGCTTCTTCGCTCCGTCGCGCACTTTTTTCACTGCCGTGTAGATCGAATCCGAGGCGGTCACTTCGCCACCGGGCGAATCAACGTAGAGGACGACGGCCTTGACCTTCTCATCGGTCGCCGCCTGCTCGAGCTGGATCTTCAGGTCGTCGACCATCGATGGCCCGAGGGCGCCAGGTTCGGCGGACGTGATGATGCCCCGCAGGTAAATGACCGCGATTTTCGCGTCTGTGTCCTTCACTTCCTTGCCGGCCGCATCCTTGTAAGGCCTGGCATCCACGACGATCGCCTCCTCGAACTTGGGCGCGGAAGCCTTCACCACGGTATTCATGTTGCCCATGCCCGCGTAGAAGACGATGCCGACGACAAAAAGAAAGCCGAGGCAGAGGCCGAAGCCAGCCAGCATCCAAAGACAGCCGGAGTTTTTCTGCATCATAATAGGGCGGCAAACTTGGCGGATAGTGTCGTGGCTGACAAGCGGGGAAACGCGCCCTGTCTACCAGCAGCCGCGGCGCAAGTCGAACAGGGCGTTGCCCAGGTATTCCGTGAGCCGGGTGGGTGTGAGCGCTTCCTCGGCTTCCGTGGAGCCGACGGCGATCTCCGCCGCGTAGCCGCAAAGCCACGCGCCGAGGCGGGCGGCATCGTAGAGCGCGAGCCCCTGCCCGGCGAGCGCGGCGCAGACGCCGGTGAGCGTATCGCCCATGCCGCCCGTGGCCATCCCGGGCGTGCCCGTGGTATTGTAAGAAAGGGGTTTGCCACTCTGGCCGATGACCGTGCGCGCCCCTTTGAGCAGCAGCGTATGGGGCCAGCGCGCCATAAAAGCTTCCACCGTCGCGCGGCGGCTGCGGTGGGTCGAGTCCGGGTCCAGCCGCGCCATCTCGCCGGGATGCGGCGTGAGCAGCCGCGGGCCGGCACAACGTTCCAGGAGGTGGATGTTCTCCGAGAGGATATTGAGCGCGTCGGCATCCACGATCATCGGCTGCGGGGCGCGTTCGAGGAGCTGGCGGATTTCGCTGGCGTGGCTGGAGCCGAGTCCCGGCCCGACGGCGAGCACGTCCAGGCGGGCCTCGAGCACTTCGAGGTACGATTTCACCGGGTGAACCATGACTTCCGAGGCCGCGCAGGTCGCGATGAGCGGGTAGATATCCTCGGTGACAAACAGCGTGACCAGCCCGGCGCCGGCGGAAAGGCAGGCGTCGGCCGCCAGGTGCGCGGCGCCGAGCATGCCGCGCGAACCGGCGATGATTCCCACCCGCCCGCACTGCCCCTTATGCGTGTCGAAATTCCGCAGAGGGAGCAGCGGGCGCAGATCCTCGGGCGTCGCCGCCACCGCGGATTCGGCGTGGATGTCGTCCTCCTCCACGCTCAGTTCGTCGAGCGGCAGTACCACCAACCGACCGACGCGGCACGTGGCGGCATCGGAAAACAGCCCCACCTTCGCGTAGCCGACGGTCAGCGTGAAATCAGCGATCACCGCATCGTCATCGACCTCGCCGGTATCGGCATTCACACCCGTGGGCAGATCGAGGGCAAAGACCCGGGCCAACTGGTGGACGCGCAATTGATTGATCGCCCGCGCGGCGTCGCGAATGGGGCCGCGCAGCGGGCCGCCCGAACCGATCCCGAGCAGCCCATCGAGCACGATGAGCGGCCCGGCTCCTTCCCGCGCCTGCTGCTCGCGCAGCCACATGCGGGCTTCCTCCACCTCGGCGGGGATCTCGACCTTGATTTCGTCGTGCTTCTTCCGGGTGAGCGGCGCCCAGTCCGCGCGGGGGAAGGCGGGCCGGAGCTCGATTTCCCAGCCGGAATCCCCGAGGAGCGCGGCGGCCACGAGCGCGTCGCCGCCATTGTGGCCCTTGCCAAAATGGACCACGCACTTGCCGCTCGTGGGATAGAACGCCCGCACGACGTCGGCAATTTTCTGCCCCGCCTCGTTCATCAGGGATTCCACCTCGATCCCCTCGGCAAAGGCGCGCTCTTCGAGCGCTTTCATCTCGGCGCCAGTCAGTATCATGAAGTGCTAATAGCGCGCCATGATTCCGGCGGCAATGGCATCCGCAAGGCGCTGCCGGTGCTCGGCCGAAGTGGCGATGCGGCTTCCTTCGGCGGGATTGGTGAGGAAACCGCACTCGCACAGAACCGCGGGCAGCGCATTGTGCCGCAGGACATAATAGCCACGGCTCCGGATGCGGCGATCGTCCGTCCCGGCGGCGCGGACGACGCGGGGATGAATGGCGCCCGCCAGGCTCGCGCTCCTACCGCTGTAGTAGTAGGTCTCGATGCCGGAGGCGCTGTGGCGCGGGGCGGAATTGAAATGGACGGAGACGAAGATCGCGCCGGGTTGGCTGTTGGCGATGCCGCAGCGCATGTCCAGGCCGACGAAGGTATCGTCACTGCGGGTGAGGACGACACGGTAGCCGGCGTCGCTGAGCCGGGCGCGAATCCGTTTTACCACATCGAGAGTGTAGATTTTTTCCGGGTAGGGATCCCCCGGGACACCGCCACGGTCGTGCCCACCGTGGCCGGCATCGAGCACCACCGTTTTTGCCTCGACGGCGGCGCCGGTGAAAAAGAACACCGCTAATAGAGATGCGAGAAAGGAACCGAAGCTTTTCATGGCAAACCGGCGGGAGACTTTGGAAAAGCCTCGCGGAAGGCGAGCGGAAAGTTTTGGGGGCGATTTGCGCGGAAGGAAATCGCGGAGGGGCAGAGAGACAGGATTGTCAGACGAGTCGGTACGGCGATCAGACGGAACTTGGCCGACCGGGCGGCAGCAGGCTCCCTGCAAAATCTTCAGTGAACTCGACGATTCCCAAGCGCGCTGCTTCAGTGCCGGGCATGAAGACCTTTCCCCTGTCTGCTGCGCTGGCGGCGTTGGCGTGCGCGTCGGTCGCGCTGACTCTGCCGGCGGAGGCACAGAAGAAGGCCGGTCCAGCCGGGGAGTCTCCGGGACCGTGGATCGCCGACGGCGCCGATCTGCGGAGCGAGGTCATCAACACCATCCACGCCCTCGGCGAGCAGCCCTGAACCGATGATCCTTCCCTACCGTGTCAGCACGCTCACGATGCGTTCGCCGTGGGCCAATCTGGTGATCATCGGGCTCAACGTGATCCTGTTTTTCCTCCTCGTCGGCGGGGCGATCCCCGAGGAAATGGAGGATAACATGGTGCTGGCGGACTGGTCGCCGCTGGGTTTCATCGGCTACCAGTTTCTCCACGGCGGCTTCATGCACCTGGCGGGCAACATGATCCTGCTGTGGGTCTTTGGGAACGCCCTCAATGGGATCATGCACGATATCGACTATGTGCTCGCCTATCTGCTCACCGGGGTGGTCGCGGGGGCGGCGCATCTGCTCGTGGATGGCTCGCCCGTGATCGGGGCAAGCGGCGCGATCTCGGGGATGATGGGGCTGTATCTCACGGTCTATCCGAAGAACGATGTGTCGTGCTTCTATTGGGTATTCCGGCCCGGGACGTTCGAGATCAAGGGATACATTCTGATTGTCGCCTGGTTTGGCTGGGATCTCATTTCCGCGCTCCGCCACGTGCCGGGGATCGCCTGCTGGGCGCACGTGGGAGGCACGGTCGCGGGATTCCTCATCGGTCTGCTGCTTCTAAAATTGGGGCGCATTCACGTGGGGGACTACGACAACCCGACGATCCTCGATCTGGTGAGTGGCAAAGCTGGCGGGACCTCCTAATCCCGCGCCAAAATATAGTTCTCAGCCTACAAACGGGAATGGAACTCTGAGGCTCTGCGGAAGTCGTTACCCTTCAACGAAATCCGATCGATCCGCAATGAACCCATTGGGTGACAACATGCTGATGTGTAAAGCCTCGCGCCGTACGGGCTACCGCCAATTTTGGCCATCCCATTCCCATTTTTGGGGACAATTCGAGCCGGACCGGCGCGTCCGCTTCAGCGTCCCAGCGCCCCAGCAGCACAGCACCAACCGCATCGCCAAAAAAAAGGACCCCGGAGGGGTCAAAGCCATTGGCCCCGGGTCGAGCGAGCCTTGCGAGCGAACACCCGGGGTTTCTGCCAAAATAGCGCAGCTCCATCCGTCCCGGCCTCATGGCCGCATCGTTCCCCTCTGCCTCGGAGGAGATGCGGCTTCGCCGGGACGGATGGAGCGTTCGCTGGGGGGTGGATACCCCGGGTGTTCGCTCGTTACACTCGCTCGACCCGGGGCTAATCGCGGGGACACCTCCGGTGTCCAAAGTGCAGAACGCGCTCTAAACCTAAAAGCGGGAATGGGAATGACCGCGAAATCCGCGGTTTCCATTCCCGGATCTAGGCTCAGCCAGGCCGAACCGGGCGCCTTCACGCCGGAGGAAATGGCGATCGTGGAAGGGCTGAAGATTGCGGACGTGCATCTCCCTGATCGGAGGGGGCTGCTGTATTTCCATCTCGATACGTCGATCGACAACCAATCCCCGAAAGGGTTGATCGAAAAGCGATTGAGTGTGGAGGTGCGCGTCTACTGTGTGGACGCCGATGGAAAGGCGAATGTGACGAAGTTTTCCAAGCCATTCGATCTCGGGGCCAAAGGCCCCCAAGATGTGGGCCTCGGCGGCGTCGTGCAGTTGAACGTCATCAAACTGCGCAACAACAACGACGAAATTCCGAAGAACGTCTATATCGCGTTCAAGATCAATCAGAAGACCTTCCGTGAGATCGTCTTCAACAGGGCGGGTGGCGTCGGGTGGTGGCAGCAAGACGACTTGCTCAAGCATTGAACCCCGAAGAGGCTCGACCGGCAGCGACCGGTTAGAAGTGAATCGAAAGCCCCGCGCGAATGCGGTAATCGGCGGTCGTCTGGAAGCTGGTTGCGTTGGTGATGACGGGCAGATCCACGCCGGCTTCGGCGTTCACCCGGCCCATCGACGCGGTCAGCCGCGGCCCGATGTAGAGCATGGTGATGCCGCTGTCCGGATCGGGGACCCCTTGGAAATGATCGTAGCCCTTGGTCTCGCCGGACACGACGCATTGCAGGCCCACCGAGCTTCCATTCTTGCGATAGAGATAGACGCCCGGACCGCCGCTCCACGAGAGGTCGTTGGCAAAGCGGTATTGGTAGTCCCCGTAGCCGCGCACGGTGTATTGGACGTCGGCCTCGAAAAAGATGGCCTTGTATCGCAGCTCGGTCTGGAGGCCAAAGACGCCATCCACCGAGCCCGTGCCGAGCGTGAGATCATGCGGGCCGATGCCGCTGTCGGGCGCGCCCTCCACTTCCGGTTTGAAGTTTTCCTTCAGCCGGCCGGTGTCCCCGGTGGGCAGCTTGACTCCGGCGATGAGGTTCACCGTGGCGGTGAAGTCCGGCTCGCCGCGCCGGGGTGCGGCGACCGTCTTGCCATCCTTGGAATAGGAACCTGCTGTTTCGTGAAAGAGCCCTTCCTTTTTCAAGACGATATAGCTGGCGGTGAGCGTAATATCGCCCAGTCCGGAGACATGGCCGCGGTCGATCCCGAAACCGAGCTGGCGTTGGAAGGACCGATAAATGAGAGGCACGTTGAGCTGCAAGGCCGCGCGATTGTCCAGGAAGGTGGCGCCGGCCACGAGCTGGGTAATGGAGCTGTCGATGTATTCACCAGCCGGGTTGGGCTGCTTCACGCCGTCGAGGCGCTCCGTGCCGAAGTGGGTGAATTGTTCGGCGGCGCCGGCATAGAACCCGTAGGATTTTGCGTGGGCGACCTCGAGGGTGGGAGTGTAGCAACCGCAAAGATCGCAGGCCAGGCCGGATGCAGCGGTGAGAAGGGAGAGCAGGGGATAGAGCAGGGAATAGGAAATTTTCATGGTCGTGGGTGATGGACTTGCGGCGCGCACGCGGGATGCGTCGGGGCCGCGGGTGGAAGTAAGCCCCGCCACGAAATGTGGCTGGCTGTGGAGCGGGGTCGGGTTACGCCTGCCCGCTTCGCGGGGGCGGCGCTACTGGCTGTTCCGCGCGGAGTTCACCCAGCCGATGGGGGGTCTCCAGCGTCCACGACACTCCCTCCGTCTTCACCATCGCCGTCGCCACGGGCGCCACGAAGGCCGCCTGATTTTCCAGGCTGACCGCGCGAGACGGCTGCTGTTCCTTCCCTTTCTCCCGCTCAATCACTTTGCACAATGAGCAGGGGTGCTGTCCGTCAAACGTCTTCGCGACCGCTTCCACCAACTGCCCCTTGTGCGAATACGACAGCAGCATGCGCGTCCACGCCCACGATTGGAGCGCCATCCAGTGCCCACCTGCCGCCGCGAACAGCACCAGGAGCATAAGCACCTGGCCGAATCGGAGCAACGTGGGGGGCATGCGCAGCGTCTTAGAGGAGGCGGGGGTTTTCGTCAAAGCGCTTGTTGGAGATTTTTAACAGCGGTGATAGCTCGTTGTTGATGGTTGCCCCCGCGACACCCCCGCGTGCGCGGGGCTCCCTGCCATCGAGAGTCCTGTCGCTCCGCTCCAGTCGCAACCTGCTCGCCCACCCACCGAACACTCCTTTTCCCTTCCGCCTCCTCGCGGGGCTGAATGATTGAATGCCTTCGGCATATCCTGACAGCAGCGCACCAAAATGCATGACGCACCCTACGGCTTTCCCGAAATCTCACAGCCGATCGCCTTGGTGGTCGGATTGGGAACGGGCTTGCCCGCGAGGATCGCGTCGAGCGCATCCCGCAGATCGTTCGTCTTCGGCTCCTTGAGCTTTTTGGTCTGGGTGGAGTAGAGATCGTTGATACGGCCCTGGTAAAGCGCTGCGCCGTTGCCCGCCAGCACTACCGCTTCGGGCGTCATCTTTGCGTTGGTCAATTTCACCAGTCGTTGTTCGGGATCGAGCAGGATCGGCGCTTTGATCTCCATCGTCTCGGCGTGTTTCTTCGCGTCGGCGATCGTGATATCCGAATCGGCTTCGATGAAATAAAATGGGAACTTCCCGCCATAATCAGCGGCAATGCGGTTCATCTCGGGAGTGAAGGAATTCGAGGTCGGGCAAAACGGTGAAACGAAAATCAGCACCACGGCTTTCTTCTCCCCGGCGACGAGCGGGGTGCGCGGTTTCCCTTCGAGATCGGCGAACTCGAAAGGCTTTTCCGCCGCGCGGGCGGCACTCGCGAAACTGAGGAGCAGGAGGAAATTAAGAAAACATTTCATGGGTTTGGTTCGGCGGGTGTTTGCTGGGCAGTTCATGGAAAGAGGAAGGCGGCGGCAGCTGTTCGGTAACCGTGCATTCTTCAGCCGCCGAGGTTTGCCGGGTGCGGCGGTCGCGCGGATAGTTCAGGATGCCGCTGCCGGTGGAGGGCCCGCATGATGAGGCGGCCGGCGATGACGTGCGCAGGGATCAGCGCCCCGAGGCCGAGGCCGATCCACGCATGCCAGCGGCTGAACCACGCGCGCACCGCCTCGTCGCCGGCATAGTAGAGGCCATAACCGGTCAACGTGAGAAAGGCGTTCGCCGCCAGCAGCACACTGCCGGAAAGCCGGTTTTTGGCCGCTTTCCAGCCGCGTTTGACGTGCGGGGTGAGCGCGCCCAGCACGAGCAGCGCGGCCATTGCGGCCCCGCCGTGGATTTTCATGAGAAGGCGCGGAATCGTTTCCCAGCCCTCGTCTTCGAGCTTCCCCTGCGCATACATCCAGCCGGCGCCCGTGAGCAGCAGCGCGCCGAAAGCCAGGTAGACGACGCCCTGGAGTGGGCGGCTGAGGCGGAAGGTGGAGCGCTGCATGCGGGGCGGACTTGTAGTGCAGACCTGGGCCGGCTGCCACCGGCATGTGGGCGCCGCTCAGGAGGTGGCGACGTACTGGCAGCGGCCCTCGCGGTCGAGCAGCAGCGCGCTTGCGCGGTGGCGCTGGAGGATGGGTGCGGCGTCTTCCCGCCGGGCAACCACGATTTTCGTGAGAGCATCGGCCAGCAGCGCGGTGGGCGCGTGGACGGAGACGCTGAACTCGTCCTCACATGGCAGGCGGGTCGCGCCATCCACGAGTGGACACACCCAGCACTTGCGCCATTGCTTGCGCGAGAAATAGGTGGCGCTCGTCGCCACCGCCGCGTTGCGCAGCGTGAAGCCATGGCCTGCCGCTCCGGGTTCGCGCGGATGACGGATCTGCACCGGAAATTCCCGATCGCCAAAAGCCCGGAGGTCGCCGCCGGCATTGACCACACCGGCCGGAACGCCCGCTTTTCGCAACGCCTCGACCGCGCGATCCACGGCAAATCCCTTCGCGATGCCGCCGAGGTCCATGTGCAGGGGGCGCCGGAAGGCCACCAGACGTCCGGGCCGCAATTCCACATCCCGCCACGTCGCCCGCATCTCGTCCCGGCCATTGGCGGGGACGCGGGGCAGATAACCCCAGGCCGCGAGGCGCGGCGCAATGGTGACGTCAAAGGCGCCACCGCTCTCCGCCGCGAGGCGCTGAGCCGTTCGCAGGACCGCGTAGGTCCACGGGCTCACCTGCACCGGCGCCACATGCGCCGAGGAGTTCACCCGGGACAATTCGCTGAAGGGATCGTGATAACTCATGAGCCGCTGCACCTTGTCCACGGCGAGAAAGGCCTCGGAGATGGCCTTCTGTGCCGGGACGCCGCTCGCCGGGTCCTCGACCGCGATCTCCACGATCGTGCCCAGGTAGGGCCGCGCGCGGCGCGTGAGTGCCTGCTCCGTGGATGGCGCTTCCGGTGTCCTCATCCCTTCAAGGCGACCGCGTGCACCGCCAGCAGACGCTTCACTCCCTCCGCGATGTGGCGCGAACTCAGCGTCGCGCCGGAGATGTTCTTGATATCCTGATCGAGCTTGAGCGGCGCCGCCTTGGTCTTGCCGGCAAATTGCGCGCGCCACTCCGGCCGGCGCACTTCGCCGCCGTAGGTCTCGCGGTACTCCATGATCTCGACGCCACGCACCGCGCCCGCCGCATCGATCCCGACCGCAAACGTGATGAACTCGTGCTTGCCGAGAACGTCATCGATGATGAGCCATCCGCCCCCGGAGACGCGCCACGCCTTTACGGCCTTGTTGCGCTGGCGCACCCCGCTCATTTGCTCCACGGCTTTCGCCTGCTCCGGGGTCAGCTTGAGGTTCGCGGGCGTGAAACTGGCCCCCGGGAAGATCGCCTTTTGCGCCTGCCCCTCGTCGAGATACACCACGCCGTACCCGGCCACTGCCGGTCCGAAAATCGCCGCGGGCAGGGCCGCGGACTTGAGCCAGGGATTCATCGTATGGCCTAGAAATTCAACCCGACCTTGAGCCGGAATTCATTGCGGGTTTCCTCGGCGAAGGTCTTGCCATTGAGCGGCTCATCGATGCCCTTGCCATAAACCTGATAGCCGTAGCTGGCGGTCGCCCACCAGCTCTTCGCGGCGTAGTGGAGGCTCGGCCCGATGAAGACAACGCGATGTTCGAAATGCTTGATGTCGAACTCCGGATATTCCGCGCGGAAGCGAGCCTCGAATCCGATAAACCAATTGGGCGCGAATCGGTAGGACACCCCCGCGTTGGCGTGAAGGGCGTACTCGTAATCGTATTCCTCCGCCGGCTTCTTGCCCCAGGCGAACTGCATGCCGCCGTTGAGGTGAAAGATCAGCGTGTCATCGAAGAAGTTCTTGTGAAGGATGACCTCGGGATCGATGAACATTTCCTGTTGGTAAAGCCCCGCCACATCGTCGTTCCACAGGTACCCGCCCTCGAGGCGCAACGCCAGACCCACCTTGTCCTTGAACGGACTGAGCACCCGGTACTTCGCGGAGACTTCGAGCCCTCCGAAACGGTAGGTGGACATGTTCGGGAGATCCGGAACGTCCTTCGTCTTGAAATAGTGCTGCTCCACGGAAATGCCGACCTGGAATCTGTCGGTGATGCCGTATTCGACCTCGGTATCGAAATCCCACCCGCGATAGAGCCCTTCATCCTTGCCTGTGCGCAGGGTGATGAATTGGTATGCGTCAAAGTGCCCTTGCGGCAGCGTCTCGGACCCGCGTGCCCAGCCGAAAAGATGTTCATCGGCCAAGGCCGGCCCGGCCAGGACGAATAGAGCGGTGGCGGCCGCCAGTGGGCGGAGGGACAGTGGGAAGGTACGATGAGTCATGGAAGGTGGTGATGGCCGGCTACGTGTAGCGTTCTGCGGCAACGTTGCTCCCGCTTGATTGCTATTCTCTATCGGTGGATTGCTTTCCACCCCGGTCGTCGGGAGTTCGTCGGGAAATTACCCTGCCGGTGTCCGACCCCCGGTTGAGCCCCCGGTCGGGACGCTCCAGCCGTAAGACTTTCTTTTCCTAAGATATTTGACTATTGGCGCTCCTGTTAATAGACGTATCGTCGTTAACCGATCCAATCCCACACACAACAGTATGAAAAAGACCATCCTCCTCAGCTCAATTCTCTCCGCCATCATGGCCCTCGCGTCCTACGCCGATGACCCGACGAAACTCGTTGGCAAGGCCACCTGCGCCAAGTGCGATCTCGGAGTCGCCGACAAATGCCGGGCCGCCGTCGTCGTGACGGGCGCGGACGGCAAGAAGGTGACCTACCTCAGCGAAGCCAACGCCCAATCCGCCGCGCTCCACAAGGAAATCTGCAAGGGCGGCAAGGACGGCACCGTCGAAGGCACGGTCTCGGAAAAAGATGGCGCCAAAGTCATCACGATCACCAAGTACGAGCTGAAGTAATCGCTCGCAGCCTCTCAAAATCTCAGTCGGAAAGGACGCCCCTCCAAGGGCGTCCTTTCCTTTTTACGGGAGATTCTTCCCCATTCCGGTGCTTGCCCATGCCGAGATATTAGGGTAGCAGCACTGTCGAAGAAACGAACGAGAATCATGAAACATTGGCGATCTCTTGCACTCTGCCTCGGTGCGCTCGTCCTTGGGGCTTGCACTCCTCCGCCCGTGGCGCGAACGGAGCCTGAACCTACGCCTCCGCCTCCGCCTGCTTCGAAGCCTGCTCCGGTCACCCCTCACCTCGCGAACGCCGCCCAGTTGCGCGCGGTGCAGCTCTATCCAGACCTGGCCGTCAAGGGTTCGCTTTTCAATCAGGCGTTTGTGGAACTCGTGAAACAAGTCCAGGAAACCAATCCGCAAGCGCTGACCACCATCGAATGGCCCATTATCATGGCGAACCGGGTTGGGGCCACGCTGGGGGTCCGCCCGGTGGGGACGCCGACTCCCGCCGCGAAGACGCCGAAGCCGGTAGGCAGTCTCGATAAGGGCGCCTACAGTTCGGGTCGCCCCGCCCAAAAAGGGGCGCCGCCGAGTTCGATCCCGTAAGGGAAGGGCGGATGACGTTTCTGGTTTTCCACTGCGGGACTGGTCCTGCAGCGGGGTTTCTCGTTTGACCCCCTATGGAGTGTTTGTAAATTCCAGATCCTGTTGGATCGCGCGAGAACGCGCGAGTTTCTCCCAATTTTCGGCCACAGAGTGCGCGGGTGGATCGGCTTCTCCGAAGACGATGGCAAAAGATGGGCGGCGGAGCCGCGATTCTTTTTTCCCATCGCGTTGCGGAGAACGCGATCCACCTGCTCCGCATCCGCCCGTCGATCAAATTCCAGACGCTGGATGCATCGCAACCGAAATCGCAACCGAATTTTCAAACACTCCCTAAGCGATACCCCCAAAAAAGTCGAAGCGCCCGGCGAGCGACGCGATCGTGTCGCGGCCTTATTTCGGAGGCGCCGCTGGCGCAGGCGCAGGAGGGGAGGCCTTGTGCTCGCTATGGCAGGCCTTGCAATCCACCGCTGCCTTGTAGTGCCCGGCTGCATCAGGCTTCTTCGCGGCGACTTCCTCCGTGGCCGTGATGAGTTTTGCCATCTTCGCCTTGAATGCCGCGGGGTCGCCCTTCGGCGGTTTCGTGTCCCCAACCGCCTTGTAAAGGTCGAGCGTCTTCTTGACCTCCTCGTCGGTCGCCGTGCCCTCGGAGATCTTTTCGTTGATCTTCTTTTCACCCTTGGGCGCCTTGTGCGCGTAGCGCATCGCCTCCTTGATCGGATTGGTTTCATCCGCGGCGAGCGCGAGCGAAGCGATGAGGGTGCAGGTGGCGGCGAGGGCGGTGAACAATTGGCGTTTCATTTTTGGCGAGGTTGCGGGAGACGGCTATCGCGTCACCGCGGTGGCGACGAGAAAAATATGCGAGATTTTCCCGCCGGCTACGGCGCCGTGTCCAGCTTCGGGACGCCCACTCTGCGGAATGGGTTGTGAAGATCGTGCCAGGTCGCGAATCCTGCCCCCAGCTTCGAGCCTCGATCCATCTTGCTCCGCCTGCGGCTTCGTGGTCTCCTCAAATCCATGGCCCTCCCAACCTCCTCCCAAGGGAAGCGCATGACCGGCCAGCCGTCGCTTCCCGCACATTCTCTCGCTGTCGCCTTCCTCCTGCCCTTAGGGGTCGTTCCGCTCACGGCTGACGACAAAACGCAGGCCACCGCCGATCAGATTCGCATCGAGGCCACTCGGCGGAATGACGATCCCATCGGCCACCCGTTGCCGCTGGCCGCGCACTGGAACACCGGGGCCACCCCGCCCGGAGACACGTTCGATCCGCAGTATCAGCTCCAGTTGATCGAGCAAGGGCACCACGTGATGCCATTCCTCACGATGCCCTCGCCGGGACCACTGCCGAAAAAGATGGATTATTGGGAGCGCGCCGTGAAACGGGCGGCGGAACTGCACCTGCCCTTTGCGCTCATCGCTTCCCAATGGGAAAGCATGCTCACCTACGACAAGGCCTACCTCGAACTGCCGGAGGATAAGAATCCCAACGTTGTCGACGTGGACGGCAAGGTGCTGAAACAGGTGGATCCCTTTGGCCCGATCGATCCGTGGCGCAAAGCGGGAAAGCTGTGGGGGGCGAGCGAGGGCATGAGCAAGCTGGTGGAATGGTATCCCGACCCGCCGAAGGTGCTGCTCATTTCCAACAACGAACACGCCAAGCTGGCCTGGACGGACGTGGGGAAGGCGAAACGCTATGTCGATCAGTACGGCGGCATCGCGAGGGATGACGACTTCAAGCGCCAGGTGGTGGCCGATGGATGGATCGAGCGTTATCGCGCCATGATCGGGGCCTTTCGCGATGGACTCACCGGCGACAAGTGGAAGCAGAACGCGATCTTCATTGGCTACGACGCCTTCGGTCCGCCGCACTTCGCGCGCATGGGCGGCTGGCGGGAATACTCCCTCTATGTCCCGGGCCGGATTGACATCAGCCCGCTCATTTGGGATGGCGGTTCGCCCTCCTTTTACACCCACAACTGGAACGCCAGCACGGACTACACGGTGTGGAGCCCGCAGGTCGAGGCGATGAACTGGGTCTTCATGCAGGAGGAAGCCCTCAAGACAAATTCGCAGTTCTGGTTCGAGCTCGGCACCTGGGACGGCAGCGTGGACCAGCGCAACGACAAGCGGCGCTTCTACCTCGGCAGAGGCCAGGCCTACGACGCCGATCGCTACGGCGGCATGGTCCAGTACGGCATGTGGCTCACGCGGCCCCGCTCGGTGCGCGAGTTCCGCGGCTGGACCGAACGCCGGAGCCTCCAGGGCCAGTATTTCCTCGCCGTGGTCGAAGCTGTGGATCGCGTCTACGCCAATGACGTGCTCACCCGCTTCTGGCGCCAGGGGCGGCTCGTGGCGAATACCGCCCACGAGCATCCTTACCAGGCCAAAGTGCCGGAGGAGTACAAGGACAAACCGCGCTGGTTCGGGCTCGATACGAATGTGGATCCGCCGCGGCCCTGGGGCACCGGCACCGAGCTTCCCGTGTTTGCGCTCGCCCTCACCCTGGGCCAGGCCGGCGAGCGCGAATGGCTCGTCTATGCGCACGCGCCGCTTGGCGTCCGCGATGGCGTCAAAGTCACCATCCCCGGTTACGAGGAGGTCACGGTGAGCGTCCCGCCGCAGGGCGTCTTTTACCACGTGCTCGAAAAGACGCACGAGGCGCGCGCGATCGCCGTGCCGAAGCTGCCACCTCCTCCAAAGAAGCCGGAGAAGGATATCCTGGACACTTTGTAAAAAGGCTTTGCCTTGCCGCGTATCCCCATTCCGCACGCAATTCTTCCCCGACCATGAACGCCACTTTTTCCCCGTACCTCTTCCGCCGCCATCGCTTTTTCGCGTTGCTCTTTTGCGCCGCCGTTTGCGGCTCCGCGAATCTGCGGGCCGACGATCCCGCCGCCGCACACGACGCCCTCGGGCGGAAGCTGGAGCCCTATTTTCACCCGCCCGCCGAATTTGCCGGCCAGCTTGGTCCCTACCGTTCGCCGCTCAAGTTTACCGATGGCACGGTCGTCAAGACGCCCGAGGATTGGGCGCGGCGGCGCAAGGAGATCCTGGCCGCCTGGCATCAGCGGCTGGGTCCGTGGCCCGCATTGCTCGAACATCCCGCCGTGAAGATTTTGGAAACCGTCGAACGGGACGGCTATGTCGAACAACATGTCACCGTGCAGATCTTCGCGGATGGCCGCGTGGCCGATGGCTACCTCCTGGTCCCGAAGGGACACGGGCCGTTTCCCGCCGTATTCGTGCCGTTCTATGAGCCGATGACCAGCATCGGGCGCATCGAAAAGAGCCGTGGCACTCACGATTACGGCCTGCAACTCGTGCGGCGCGGATTCGTCACGCTCTCCATCGGCACGCCGGGTTACGAGCACACGACCAGCGACGAGACCCGGAAATTGCTCGCCGACCTCGGCATCGAATTCCACACCCAGCCGCTCTCGCTGCTGGCCTACGTCTCGGCGAATTGCCACACCGCCATGGCCCAGATGCCGGAGGTTGACCCCAAACGCATCGGCATCATCGGTCTGAGCTATGGCGGCAAGTGGACGATGTTTGCCTCCTGCCTCTACGATAAGTTTGCCTGCGCCGTCTGGTCGGACCCCGGCGTCGTCTTCAATGAGAAGAACCCGAACGTGAACTACTGGGAGCCGTGGTATCTCGGCTACGATCCCGCGACCCAGCGCCACAGCGGCGTGCCCTCCGCCGACAATCCGCGCACCGGCCTTTACAAACAAATATACGAGGCGGGCGAAGACATGATGGACTTCGAGTCATTGATCGCGCCGCGCCCCGTGCTGGATTCCGGTGGCACCGAAGACCCGCCGGAAAACTGGCGCGCCCTCAATCACATCGTCGCGGTCAACGATTTGCTCGGTGACAAGAACCGCGTCGCGATGACCGCGCGGCCGAGGCACATCCCCACGCCGGAGGCGCTGGAACTGGAGCTGGCGTTTTTGGAATATTGCTTGAAATAAGCTGCCGAAATATCGTCGTATTTTCCGATGAGTGCATCCCGAAGGAAAACCTTGGTGGGCGTTATTTGGATGGCTGTTGGCCTGGCCGGTGCGTCCACGGCGTTGGCGTGGTCGAGCAAGGCATGTCCCCTCTTCCAACGTGTCCATCAAATCGCGATTGAAAAAGTCCTGGGGAAACAGCTCAGCGCAGCCCAATTGAAGATCCTGCAAGACGAACAGGACTTCGTTGACACTCGCCAGGGTGTCAACGAGTCCAATGAACATTCCATGACCGGACTGGAAAAAATGGGACAGGATAAAGTGGCGCAGAAAGTCATCTACATGCGAAGGACGGAAGCCTTCATTCGGAGCAGGTTTGACGAGGCGATGGATGCCAGAAATTCGGGGACCGCCGACTCGGAGACCGCGGGGTTTTGCAACTTGGGCCAGGCAATGCACGCCCTTGGAGACGCGACCTCTCCCTCGCACGAGGGATTCCAAGTGTGGGGTTATGACGAGAGTTTTTGGGCCAAGACGATGCATGTCGCGCACGAGCGCGTTTATCCCGAAGATCAATACTACCGGGAGAGGCTGGAGGGGGCGATCCGATGGGCCTATGACATCTACATCGGCAAAGCGACGATGCCTGACAAGTTCTTCACGGCGGATGGGAAGTTGAATCTCCCTGCCGAGTACGGCCCCGGAAAAAAGTAACGTCCATGCATAAACGCAACATCACGCTCACCGCCCTGGCTCTGGCGGCGGTCGTCACTCTTGCCTTTCAGTTCTCCTCCACGGTCACTCACTCGGACATATTAGGCGGCTTTTACATCCCGGCGATCTTCATGTCTGTGGTGCTCTCCGGTGGCAGCCATTCACCGTCAGAGGTGGCCGCCTGGAGTTCCTTTATCGTTTACACACTTTTCTATTGGAGCGCTTTTTTGGTCGCCTATGCGTTTCTCTGGGAGATCTACCTGTTCCGGTCGATCCTTCGCCATTTGGAGGACGCACGGCGCTCCCGGCCTCGGTCGGTCACGGCAGATTCCAGAGGCGACCTCGAAAGACTCGTGGAAGACGACGGCCTCTCAATACTCGGCAAAGCGATCAAGGAAACCGAGTCCCGTCGCCGTTCGCATTTCCTGCTCAATAACACAGAGGCGCTCGATTTGTCGGCCACTCCCGAGCATCTGGCGGCGCAGGCTATCACGCACCTGGCGAACGCCCGCCCCGTGAAGGGTCTGGTCAAAAAACTCGAGGCCGAGCTGGCCGCCGAAGCAGGCCCACAAAAGGCCGCGGAACTGATGGCCAAGCTGCGCGTGGATGCAACACGACAGGCAACCGGCTCCAGCGACGGTCTAGCTAGTCCGTGAGGTTATCAATGTTGCGAAGCACGCGGACCGAAGCGATGCTTTCGGCGTCCTCGTCCCGATCGTCCCCGTGGGCATAGCCGGGATCTTTTGGCCTCATGCATTTCCGCTTCCCAAGGATCATCCCACCCCGTGCCCTCGCGTTGGTTCTGGCGCCGTTTTTGTGCAGCGCGCTCCGCGCAGCCGACGATCACCCGCCGTTGCGAGTCACCATCGGTGGCAAGGTGGTCGAGATGCCGGACGCTTCGGATGCGGCGCGTGGTTTGGATTTGACCGGGCTGCGGGTGCAACTCCTCTACGAGGCCGACTTCACCCAGCCGCTGAAATTCGTCACGGAGGCCAGCCTGTTTGCCAATGGCGATCGGCGCACGCCCGTGCCGGCCGATGCGGATTGGGTGCTGGAGGGCAAGGCGGCCGCGCGGGCCGAAAACGGGCGGCTCGTCCTGACGAACGATCCGGGGCATCTCGTGTTTTGGAACACGAGAAAGTTCCCCGCCGATTTGCTCATCGAGTTTGGCGTGTCACCCATTCATCCGAATGAAGGGTTGAACATCGTCTTCTTCGCCGCCCGCGGGCACGACGGCGGCGGCATCTTCGATGAAGGCCAACCCCTGCGCGCCGGCGAGTTCAAGACCTACCACAGCGGCGCCATCGATTGTTATCACGTCTCCTATTGGGCGATTGATCCCACGGGCCAGGAGCGCGGCACGTCGCACATCCGCAAGAACCAGGGCTTTCACCTCGTGGCCATGGGCCGCGACTTCATCGCCGGCCAGGGGCCCGGCCCGCATCGCGTGCGCTTGCTCAAACTGGGTGACGAAATCACCGTCGAGGTGAACGGCAAGATCGCCGTGCATTGGAAGGATGACGGTGCGACCTTCGGCCCCGTGCTCCGGGACGGCCTCGTCGGTCTCCGCCAGATGGCGCACACCGGCGAGTGCAGCTACAGCTACTTCAAAGTCCACTCCGTCGCGTCGCGGGAGCCGTGACGCGCCGCGGCTCTTGCTTGCGCCGCCTGACCTGCCTGACCTTGCCTGACCTGCTTGCGCTGCTTGCGCTGCCTCCCGAACCCGAAGGGTTCACAGCCATTAGCCGGGGGTTGAGTGAGGAACGAGCGATACCCCCGGAATACAGAAAAAAGCGCGTTGACCCCAGAGGGGTCACAGCCCGGTCCATCCAGCAGTATCAGGTGCTCCTTGCGCGATTCGAAGCCTAAAGTCGTTCGTAGATCCGCAGCGCGTCGATCTGGGTCCGGAACATCCGCAGCGGATATAGTCCGAGAGCCGCGCCGGTCCCCGGATCGCGCGTGAGATAATCGAAACCCTCCTTGCCCGCGATGACCACGAAGTGCGGACCGCCTTTCGTCGCCACCCGCACGATCACGGGATTGCCGCTCGCGAGGTTGGAGTCGATGAGGTCGTAGGTAGGCAGCCCCTCGTACGCTTTGTGCACTTTGCCGGGATCATATTCCGCCGCCGCCTCCCAGTGGAGCCCGCCTTGCGCGGTATAGCCGTTGTTGGCGTCAAGGAAGCGGTTGAGGCGCTGGGGATCGACGTCGAAGCCATAACTCGCCAGCACCATCGCCGCGGACGCGACCGCGCATCCATTCGTGCCCATGGTGATGCGCATCGACCCGAGCGGCTCGTGGCGCCAGCGCGCATCGCGCTGCACAAACGAGGGCACCCGCAGTTCCACGCGGCGGTGGAAATAGCGGCCGCCGCTCGGCTGAATCGCTCCCTTGATGGACCACGTTTTTTCCGATGGCGGAGAATCGCCGATGACCGGCCAGGCCGCGCTCAGCAGCAGAAGCACCGCCCAGCGAATGAGTTGGGGGGCAAGGCGGCGGGGGGCATCGGCGCGCGCTATTACGTGAAAACACGCCCGAAAGCAAACGGTGTTTTACACAACACTGCGATCGGGTGTTCCCACAGGCGGGTTCACTGTGCCTGATTCTACGCTCTTCGTTTCGCGCGAATGTCGCCTCCGCCTCTGACCTCTGCTGCCTCCGCCAACGGATCCAAAATCGTTCGGCCACATTGCCTTTTCGCAAGAATTAGGGTATCTTCCGCGTCCCTTGCCACCCACGCTTTGAGGCGATGGCGATCCCAATTTCCGGAATGCGAAGGATGCGCCGGCGTGGCTGGTGGACTCCCCGAAATGATCGACTCCAGAACTACTCCAACTCCAACCCTAAAGGGTTGTTGGAGTTCTGGTCCAGGTGCTCCAATTGGACTTATTGGACTTATTGGACCTCCTTGGGAGCGGAATCCCGGGCTCCGCTCCGAAGCCCGTTCCCGCAACGTGCCACCAGAAACTTCAAAGTCACCCAACCTGAGACCACTAAGAAATAGCTTCTGTTAAGGTGGATATCTCTGTGGACTAAACCGATGGGACTGGCATTCGTGCCGTCCCTCGTTTCGCCCGCCAATTTTTCGTTCCCAGAAAACCAGCCAATTCCAGAGTAAAATGCTTACGATTTACGGCAAAAAAAGCGCACGTTTTTGCGATGGCGTGTCGCGTCGGGATTTCCTCCGCATCGGGGGGTTGGCCATGGGAGGGCTTAGCCTGCCGCAAGTTTTGCGCGCCGAATCCGCCCAGGCGGCGGGTGCCGGACGCGGGATTTCTCATAAGGCGGTGATCATGATTTTCCTGCCGGGCGGGCCGTCCCATCAGGACATTTTCGACTTGAAAATGGATGCGCCCTCCGAGGTGCGCGGCGAGTTCCGGCCGATCGCGACCAATGTGGACGGCATCCAGATCACGGAGCATCTGCCCAAGCTCGCCAAGATGATGGACAAGTGCACGCTCATCCGCTCGATGAGCGATTGCGACACCGGTCACGACGCTTTTCAGTGTGTCTCGGGCCGCTCGTTCCGGGGTCAAGCCCCGGGCGGCTGGCCCGCGCTCGGCTCGATCGTCTCGAAGCTCGAGGGCGCCATCGACCCGGCGGTGCCGCCTTTCGTGGGTCTCGCGCCGAAGATGGGGCACATGGAATGGGCACGCTGCGGGGAACCCGGTTTTCTCGGGATCAAGCATGCGCCTTTTCAACCGAACAAGGGCAGCGGCCTGGACGACATGACGCTCTCCGGGATGACTCTCGACCGGCTCGCCGATCGCGAGGCGCTGCTCAAGGGCTTCGATACCTTCCGCCGGGACGTGGACGCCACGGGGCTCATGGACGGGCTCGACGCTTTCAATCAGCAGGCCTTCGGCGTGTTGACCTCCAGCAAGCTGCTCACCGCCCTGGACGTGACGAAGGAAGACCCGCGCATCGCGCAGCGCTACGGCAAGGGCGATCCCAAGAACCGCGACGACGGCGGACCGAAGCTCATGGAGCATTTCCTCGCCGCGCGGCGCCTGGTGGAAGCGGGGGCGCGTGTGGTGACCGTGGCCTTCAGCCGCTGGGATCATCACGGGCAGAATTTCAATGCGTTGCGCCAGGATTTGCCGATGCTCGACCAGGGGCTCACGGCGCTCATTTCCGATCTGCACGAGCGCGGGCTGGACAAAGATGTGTCGGTCGTGGTGTGGGGCGAGTTTGGCCGCACCCCGGCGATCAACAAGGACGCCGGGCGCGATCATTGGCCGCGGGTTTCCTGTGCGCTGCTCGCGGGCGGCGGCATGCGCCACGGCCAGGTCATCGGCGCGACGGACCGGCTGGGCGGCGAAGCGGTGGAACGTCCGGTGATGTTCGGCGAAGTTTTCGCGACCCTCTACGAGCGCCTCGGCATCGACGTGGCCAAGACGACCATCAACGATCTCACCGGCCGTCCGCAATACCTGGTGCCACCCGGCTGCGCGCCGATGAAGGAACTCATCTAGCCGTGGAAGCCGAGAGAACAGGCTTTCCGGTCTCGCGATCGTTCCGCCCCGTCATTGCCGACTTCCGAGACTGAGCACTGAGCACTGAGCACTTAATTACTAATCACTCCCCTCCCACTATGCGCCGCTCCCCAGCCCTCCTCACTGGCCTTTTCACGCTGATCGCAGCAGCCACCTCCCTCGCCCAGCCCATCAGCCTGCAGATCGAGGCGACCGGGACGCCGGAGCTCACCTTGCGCGGCAAGGATGCGCGTCAGCAGTTGCTCGTCACGGGGAAACTCTCCGACGGTGCGTTGCGCGACTTCACCCACGCGGCCCACTACACGGCGGCCCCCGCGGGCATCGTGAAAGTGGACGCGGATGGGATCGTCACGCCGCTCGCCGATGGCGCGGTCACGATTACCGCCGAGACGGACGGGGTGAAGGCCACGCTGCCGGTGAAAGTGCTGGAAGCGACGCAGGCCGAGCCCGTGAATTTTGCCAACCAGATCGTGCCCATTTTCACCAAGGCCGGTTGCAACGCGGGCGGATGCCACGGCAAGTCGAGCGGGCAGAATGGATTCAAGCTTTCGCTCCTCGGTTTCGAGCCGGGAGAGGATTACGAGCACATCGTGAAGGAAGCGCGCGGGCGGCGCGTTTTCCCGGCCGCGCCGGAGAACAGCCTGCTCCTGCTCAAGGGCATCAACGCCACGCCGCACGGCGGCGGCAAGCGGCTCGATGCGAAGTCCGACGATTACGCGCTGATCGTGCGCTGGATCGCCCAGGGGCTGCCCTACGGCCAGGAGAGCGACCCGAAGGTGGCCAGCATCGAGGTGCTCCCGCCGAAACGCACGATGGCCCTCGGCAGCGAACAGCAGGTCGTGGTGCTCGCGCACTATACCGATGGCTCCGTGCAGGACGTGACCCGCAGCGCGCTCTACGAGGCCAATGAGAAGAACATGGCGGAATCCGACGAAGGCGGACGGGTGAAGCTCTTCGATCAACCGGGTGACGTCGCCATCATGGTGCGCTACCAGGGAAAGGTCGCCACCTTCCGGGCCACGGTGCCCCTCGGCGCGCTCGTCGAGAACTTGCCGCCGGCGCACAACTACGTGGACGAGCAGGTCTTCGCCAAGCTCAAGGCCATGGGCATGCCCCCCTCGGATGCCTGCGACGACGCCACTTTCATCCGCCGCGTGAGCGTGGATATCGCCGGGCATCTCCCCAGCCTCGAGGAGACGAACCGCTTCCTCGCCGACACCGATCCCGCGAAGCGCGACCGCCTCGTCGACACCCTGCTCGCGAGCCCCGAATACGCGGATTACTTTGCCACCAAGTGGAGCGCGCTGCTGCGCAACAAACGCACGAAGCCCACCGACGCGCCGATGAACTTTGCCTTCCACGGCTGGCTGCGCGACAGCCTCCGCGAGAACCGGCCCTACAATGAAATCGTGCGCGATGTGCTCACGGCCACGGGCGCGGTCTCGGAGAATCCGCCGGTCGCCTGGTTCCACCAGGTGAAGGAGCCGCAGCAGGAATTGGAGGACACCGCGCAACTCTTCCTCGGCATCCGCATGCAGTGCGCGCAGTGCCACCATCACCCCTTCGAGAAGTGGAGCCAGAATGACTACTACAGCCTTTCCGCGTTCTTCACGCAGCTCGGCCGCAAACAGTCGACGACCAACGAAATCATCTTCCATAAGCGGGGCGTGGCGACGGCGGTGAACAAGAAGACGAAGCTGCCGGTGAAGCCCGCGGCCTTGATCACTGGCCCGCTGGATATCGCGCCCGACGATGACCCGCGCGCCGCGCTCGCCGACTGGATGAGCGACAGCAAGAACCCCTTCTTCGCCCGCACCCTCGTGAACCGCTACTGGAAGCATTTCTTCAACCGCGGCATCGTGGAGCCCGAGGACGATCTGCGGGAGACGAACCCGCCGTCGAACCCCGAGCTGCTCGACGCATTGGCGCAGCATTTCATCGCCAGCGGTTATGACCTCAAGTCGCTCATCCGCGACATCACCCGCTCGCAGACCTATCAACTGAGCGCCGTGCCGAATAACTACAACAAGGCCGACCGGCAGAACTTTTCCCGCTACTACGCGAAGCGGCTCACCGCCGAGGTGCTGTTCGATTCGATCAATGAAGTGACGCGCACGCCGAGCGCCTTTGCCGGTCTGCCCGCCGGCACCAAGGCCACGTCTTTGCCGGATAACAGCTTCAACGCCGGCTCCTACTTCCTCACGGTCTTCGGCCGTCCCGAAAGCTCGAGCGCCTGCGAATGCGAACGCACCCAGGAGGCGAGTCTCGCTCAGGCGTTGCACCTGCTCAATGCGAAGGACATTCAGGAAAAGATCGCGTCCGATGCCGGCGCCGCCGCCAAGCTCGCGGCCGATCCGCGGAGCGATGACGAGAAGCTGCGCGAACTGTATCTCACCGCGTATGCCCGTCCGCCCGAAGCGGCCGAGATCGCTTTGGCCAAGGCCCATCTGGAAAAGCCGCGCAACGGCCCCGACGGCATGCCGCTCGACGCCGCCAAAGCCAAGCGTCAAGGCTACGAAAACGTCCTTTGGGCGATCCTGAATACGAAGGAATTCCTGTTTAACCACTAGAGGATGGCGGGCGCTGCCGCGCTCCACGCCGACCTTGTGCCCCCGATCGATGTTCCCCACGCCCTGTAGATCCACGAACTTGAACCGCGCCCCTCTCTCCCGCGCCATCGCCCCGGCGTTCCTCTCGCTCCTCGCCGCCACCGGCCTGGCCGTGGAACTCCCCGCCATCCGCCTCGACACGGTCTATCCGCCCGGGGGCAAGGCCGGGACGGAGATCGATGTCGCCGTCGGGGGTGGCGATCTCGATGAAGCGAAAGAATTGCTCTTCTCGCATCCCGGCATCACCGCTGTGCCGAAGGAAAAGCGCTTCATCATCAAGATCGCGCCCGAAGTCCCGCCGGGCATTTACGACGTGCGCGTCTCCGGCTTGCTCGGCATCTCCAACCCGCGCGCCTTCGTCGTGGACGATCTGGCGCAGGTCGCAAAGCCCTCCTCGAACGCCACGCCCGCGGCCGCGTTCGTGGTCGCCCTCGATTCCACGGTCACGGGCATCGCCACGGCGGCGGTGGCCGACTGGTTCAAGTTCACCGCCAAGAAGGGCCAGCGCCTCGTCATCACCTGCGCCACGTCGGAGATCGATTCGCGCATGACGCCGGTGCTCACCGTCCTGGACGCCAACGCCCGCGAACTCGAAGCCAGCCCGCGGGGCGGCATGCTCGACTTCACGGCGCCGGCCGACGGCGCGTATTTGATCAACGTCCACGACCTCACTTATTCGGGCAACCAGGATTACTACTACCGCCTCACAATCACGACCGGTCCGCACATCGACTTTGTCTTCCCACCCAGCGGCACGCCGGGCGCGAAGGGGAAGTTCACCCTCTACGGCCGCAACCTGCCCGGCGGTTCCCCGGCGAACGTGAAAGGCTATGACGGCAAGTCGCTCGATAAGGCCGAAGTCGAGATCGACGTGCCCGCGACCGCCGATACGCGCAGCGATGGCCTGGCCGATCCCGCGGCGGTCGCCGTCGACGGATTTTCCTACCGGCTGAAGTCTCCGCACGTTTCCAACCCCGTCTTTATCGGCTTTGCCAGCGGACCCGTCATCGCCGAACAGGAACCGAACAACGCGCCCGACCAGGCGCAAAAGCTGACGCTGCCTTGCGAGGTCGCCGGGCAGTTCTTCCCCGCGGCCGATGTGGACACCTTCAGCTTCGACGCCAAGAAAGGGGAAACTTGGTGGATCGAAGTGATCTCCGACCGGCTCGACCTGCCGACCAATCCTTTCCTCGTCCTCCAGCGGGAAAAGCCCGACACCACGCAGGAAGCTTACGGCGCCAACGTGAACGCCGGCGGCGTGCGCTTCAGCACCTTGAGCAATGATCCCGCGATGCGCGTGGACGTGAAGGAAGACGGGACCTACCGGTTGAAATTGCGCGACCTCTTCGGCACCACGCGGCGCGATCCGCGGAATGTCTATCGCCTTGTCATCCGCCAGGCGACGCCCGACTTCCGTCTCCTCGCCGTTGCGGACCCGCCGCCCGAAAAGAAGGACGAACGCAAAGTCGACCCTCGCGGCGCACTGGTCCGCGCCGATGGAACCACCCCGATCCGGGTCATCGTCCTCCGCCGCGACGGCTTCGCCGGCGACATCGAACTGCATGCCGAGGGACTGCCACCGGGCGTGACGTGCGCGCCCGTGAAGCTGCTCGCCGGGGCGAACGAGGCGTCCCTGCTGTTGACCGGTTCGGAGAAACCTGAACGCTGGGCGGGGGCGATTCATATCACCGGCAAGGCCAGGATCGGCGACGCGGATGTGGTGCGCGAAGCGCGCGGCGGCGCGGTGCGCTGGGCGGTCGCCGATGCCAATATCGACTTGCTCCGCCCGCGGCTGACGCGGGATATCGCGGTGGCGGTGAGCGCCGCGGAGGCCGCGCCCGTGAGCCTGGCCGCTGCAGAGGACAAACAATACGAGATCGCCCAGGGAGCGAAATTGGAGATCCCGCTCAAGGTGACCCGCCGCGGGGAATTCAAGGAAGCGCTGAAGCTGAAAGCCTTGGGCGCCGCGGGCATCGAGACCGTGAAGGAGGTGGACGTGGCCGCCGATGCCAAGGTCGCGACAGCGACCATCGATCTCGCCACCACGAAGCTCGCCGTGGGCGAGCACGTGATTCATTTCGAAACGCAGACCAAGGGAAAATTCCGCGGCAAGGATGTCGTCACCACGATCTTTTCCGCGCCGATCCGCGTCGCCGTGCAGCCACCCGCCCCGCCGCCCGCCGCCGCGCCCGCAGCCGCCGCGACGCCGGCCGCAGTCCCGCCCACCGCCGCCGTGGCGCCAAAATAACCGACCCATGACACTTGCCCGTCTCTCTCTTGCCCTTCTCGCCGCCTCCAGCACCGCTTGGGCGGCCAAGGCGCCCATCGCCATCACCGAACCCAGCAACCGCACGACCCCGGTGGATTTCGATCGCGAGGTGCGCCCATTTCTCAGCGACAACTGCCTGTCCTGCCATTGCCAGACGACGACCAAAGGCGGGCTGAATCTTGAAACTCCGGCGCTCATGCTCAAGGGCGGCGACACCGGTCCGGCGATCAAGCCCAAAGCGGGCGCCGACAGCCTCATCCTCCAGGCCGCCGCGCATCTGGACGACGATCTCACGATGCCACCGCGCGACAACAAGGCCAAGGCAAAGAACCTCACGCCGGAACAGCTCGGTCTGCTCAAGGCCTGGATCGATCAAGGGGCGAAGGATTCCCCGAAAACCGAGCGCGTGGTACATTGGCAGCCGCTGCCGGAAGGTCTGGGCACGATCTTCGCCGTGGCGATGAGTGCGGATGGACAATTCGCCGCCTGTTCCCGCGCCAACCGCGTCTTTATCTACCAGGTGGGGTCCGGGCGGCTCGTCGCCACGGAAGCGGCCCACCGCGACCAGGTGAATGCGCTGGCCTTCAGCCCCGACGGCACGCTCATGGCCTCCGGCGCTTACCGCGAGGTGAAGCTGTGGAGAAAAGGCAAGATCGAAGGCCAGCCGACGGCGGCCCCGGTCGTGGCGGCAGTTCCCGACAAGGCGCCAGAAGCCCCCGCTGCTCCCGCTGCTCCCGCGAAAGCCCCCGATAAAGCGGCGAAGGCTCCGGACAAGGCCCCGAAGATTGCGCGCGCCGACGGGCTGCGTTTCATGACGATCGACGCGAATGCCGTGAAACTTACCGGCGCCGATGGCAAGGTCATCGCCGAGCTACGCGGAAATCGCTACACCCGTGACGCTGCCGACGAACGCGATCGCGGCTTGCAGGTCGAGACCGGCAATCTGGCCTATCGGAAGGACGCCATGTCGACAGCCGACAAGGCAGTGGTCGCCGCGGTGGATCGCTCCAAGAAAGCCGCCGAGGCCGTGCCGATGCGCGAGCAGGAACTGGTCGCCAAGAAGAAGGCGCTGGCCGACGCGACCGAGGCGAAGAAGGCCCCCGCGAAAGCGCTCGCGGATGCCGAGGCGGAGTTGAAGACCGCCGATGCGAAATTGCAGGAAATTACGGCCAAGGCCGCGCAACTGGCGACCGCGGCGACCGAAGCCGCCAAGGCTGGCGCCGGCGCCGACACCGCCAAAGCGACGGCGGACTCCACGGCGGCGCAGCAGGAACTCACCAAGGTGCGGGCCGACCGCGACCAGCGCGAGGCTCAGCGCAAAAAAGCCGCCGACAAGGCGGAGCCCGCCAACAAGCTGGTCACGGATGCCGAGACCGCGGCGACGAAAGCCGAACTCGCGAAGTCGGCCGCGGAAGCGGAAATCCCCCTCGCCAAAGTGGAGGAGCAAAAGACGGCCGCGACTGCGACGGAAGCCAAGGCGGCGGTGGAAGTCGCTGAGGCGGCGAAGAAGAAAGCCGACGAGGCCTTGCAGGCTGCCAAGGCGGCGGCGACCGCCGCCGAGCAACCGGTGCGCGTCGCCATCTTTTCACCCGACGGCACGACGGTGGCGGTCGCGGGCGACGATCAGCTCGTCCACACCTACAGCGCGGACAATGGCGCGGCCTTTGACGTGCTCGCCGGGCACAAAGCCGCCGTCACCGCGCTCGCCTTTGCGCCGGACGGCAAGCTCGTCTCCACGGCCGCCGACGGCACGGCGCTCGCCTGGAATCTTTCGCCGGAATGGAAGCTGGAGCGGACGATCGGCACCGGCGACACGGGATCTCCGCTCGCCGACCGGGTCAATGCGCTCGCCTTCAGCCACGACGGAAAACAACTCGCATCCGGTGGTGGCGAGCCCTCGCGCGGCGGTGAGATCAAACTCTGGGACGTGGCGACCGGGAATCTCGTGCGCGACATCCCGAAGATCCATTCCGACACCGTTTTCAGTCTCGAGTTCTCGCCCGACGGCAAGCTCATCGCCTCGGGCGCGGCCGACAAGATGGCGCGCGTCACCGATATTGCGACGGGCAAGCTGGTCCGCACTTTCGAAGGCCACACCCACCATGTGCTCGGCGTTAGCTGGAGCGCCGATGGCCGCACGCTCGCGACCGCGGGCGCCGACGGTATGGTGAAGATCTGGGACTTCACGACGGGCGACCGGAAAAAGAACATCGAAGGCTACGACAAGGAAGTCACCACCGTCCGCTTCGTCGCGGCGACCATCAACCTCCTCACGAGTTCCGGCGACAACAGAGTGCGGCTCGTCACGGTCGACGGGAAGGAAGTGCGCGCCTTCCCCGAGGTCACCGATTTCATGCAATCCGCCGCCGTGAGTGCGGACGGAAAAGTGGTGGTCGCCGGCGGTCAGGACAGCGTCTTGCGCGTGTGGAACGCGGCAGACGGAGTGAAGCTGGCCACCTTCGCCCCGCCGGGGAAGAAGTAGGATCAATTCCCCGTCGTATCCACCGCCCCGGGAAATCCCGGCCCACCCGCCGCCACATACCCGTGGCTCGCGCCGTTGGCATCGGGGCTGATCCAGAACGCGTAAAGCGCGCCATTTTTCAAATGGAAGCGGAGACGCACCGGCTTGCCACTGAGCGCCGACACGTCGGCCCCGCCCTTCCACTTCACGGCGGCCTTTGTGCTGTCCCCACTCACCACCTCGCAATTCTCCGCGGTGAAGGGCGCGATGGCCTGCCCTTTCTCGTCGACGATCTCTGCGCGCAGTTCGCCTTGGGGGGCCACGACGTTGACGAAGAGATGTTTGCCGGAGAATTTCACGGGCCGCGTGGTGAGCGTCCCTTCACCGGCGCTGGCGTCCATCGACGCGAAGCCATCCCGGCGCAGCGTCGCCAGCCCGACATTCATCGGGTCGGGGTGGTAGCGCTCATTGCGGCCGCTCACGGCGCCGACGTAGAAGTAAAGCTTGTCGCCGACGATCAGGCAGCACCCGCCGGCGGATTGCACGTTGCCCCAGTTCCAGTCCTCGCGTTTCTCGGAAACCGGGCAGAATGCCTGCCGGTCCGGGCGCGACCAGTGGAAGCCGTCGCGGCTGTAGCCGACGCAGACTTCATTGATCTTCGGCCGGTCGACCGGTTGCCCGCGCCAGATCGCAAACAGTCCGAGCATCACGCTTTCGTAGGCCACCGCGTCGAGGTTGTACAACTGCGAGGGCACCAGGTCCCACGGGCGGTCCGGGATGCGGCGGAGATTCTGGTCCGGCCGGTCCGGATCGAGTTGGTCGGCGCCGATCCAGAGCGTCTTGCCCCGGCCGTGATTGGCGCCGGTCCAGTTTGACTTCGGAAGGGCGTCGGGAAATTCCGCGTAGCTGCGACACCGGCTCACCGCGGGGCTCGCGTCGCGGATGCCGAAGACCCACACATTGCGAAAGGCATTCTGCAACACCGTGCTGCGATCGCCGACATTGTCGGTGTTGCCGGCAGTGGTCCAATGGACGCCATCGGAAGAAAAACTGACGCGGATGCGGTTCCCTTGCTTCTTCCCCACCACTCCCGCGTCCTCGCCCTGGACAACGCGGAACATCTTGAACCGGCGCTGCGGATCCTTCTCCGCGTGGTCGAGCCACACGGTGGAGGAATTGCGGTGCACATTGGGCTCGTCGCGCAGGACGACATTCGTGCCCGGCACGACATCGAAGACCGGCTTGTCCCAATGGATGCCATCCCGGCTCGTGGCGAGGCAGGTATCGTAGGTCAACGGCTTCTCCGAGGATGCGGAGGCCCAATACCACATTTTGAAGAGCTGCGCCTCGGGATCGAACCACACGCCGTCGCTGAAACACCCCGCGCGCATCCGCGCGCCCTGGCCTTCCCACGGCTTGTCCGGCAACAGCACGGGATTCGCGGGATGATACTCCGGCCGATGGAAGCTGCGCTGGAGGGTCGTTTGTTCGACGAGGAAATCATCCACGAACAACTGCCGCCCGACGTCGATCGGGATGACGGCGGGTGGAGCCTGGAGATAGGGCGGGATGGCCAGCGGGTCGCGTGTGAGTTCGGTTTGAACCGGTGGCCAGGGCTCGGGAAGTGCGATGCCATTGTAGAGAACCTCCCCCGCGGAGCCGCGGCAAGGTGCAAGGACGCAAGCGGTGAGGAAGGCGGCCCGGGCATATCGGGCTGGCGATGGCAGGACATTCATGGTCATGGGGGAAGAACGCGAACGGACATCGTCGACTATGCACAATCAGTACGGCCCAGTCCATCCGGAGCGTTCCCACGGGCTTTCGAACCCTGGGTCAGCGGCTTTTCTTCTTCCGTCCCACCAGCCCGGCGGTGGCGCCGGCGATCCCAGCGACGATTCCGATTGGCACCATGATCCGCCCGAGAGTTCGAAACAAAGTGGCAAGTGGAGCAGTCATGATCATTGTTTCTTGAAGAGCGATTGGACGTCCTTCGGGTTGATGTCGCTGAGATCCAGGCCCTGGCCCGGGGCGCGCGCGGAGGCGACCTCGATCCGCTGGGCGATCGCGAGGGCCGCCGGCGTGGCGTAGTATTTCATCGAGCCGACCGTGAGGTGCGTCGGGAAGACCACCACGAGCAGGGAGTTTTCGTCCACGTTGACCATGAGCGTGCTGAAGTTTTCGCCCTGCTGGTACATGCTCGTGAACTTGTTCTCGTTCACCAGTTGCGCCATGAATTGCACGGCGTTGTAAGCATTGGAGCCGAGGGTCGCGAACGTGGTGGTATCCAGGGAGGCGGGATTGCCGCACTGGTGGATGAGATAGCCGGCTTTTTCCACGAGCAACGCGACATGCGCCTCGCTCTTGGCCAGCAGTTCTCCCATGACCGCGTTCAGTAGATCGAGGTCCTCCTGGATGAGCTGAGGAAATTGGCCCATGGGGTTGGGTGCTACCTGCGTGTTCCGTCGTTCAGGAATTTGTGGAGGAGCATGCGGGTAATCATATTCAGCGTCTCGAAAACCCCGTCGCATTTTGACGCGGAGGCTTCAAACGAAGGCACCTGGACTTCGCGATTATTGAGCACAAAATCCATGTATTCGATGGGCGCGACGTCCGTCAGATCGCGCTTGTTGTATTGCATGACGTAGGGAATCTCATCGAGGTTCAGGTTGAGCGTCTTCAAATTTTCCTCGAGGTGTTTGAAGGTCTCGACGTTCTCTTCCATCTTCTCGTACTGAGAATCGGCGACGAAGACGATGCCATCCACGCCACGGAGCACGATCTGGCGGGTGGCATTGTAGATGACCTGCCCGGGGACGGTGAAGAGGGCGAACTTCGTCTTGAATCCTTTGATCGCCACCGCTTCGAGCGGGAAGAAATCGAAGAACAGAGTCCGGTCGCTGCTCGTCGCGAGGGAGGTCATCTTGCCTTTCGCCGTAGCATCGGGCACCTGCACATTCGCGTGGACTTGCTCGAGATTGGTCGTCTTGCCGCTTTTGGCGGGCCCGTAGTAAACGATCTTTACCTGCAGTTCCTTGGTGGCTTGGTTGATGATGGCCATGAGATTGGGGATTATTTGTGAGTCTGCCGCGCCAGCTCTTCGGAGATGAGGCGAAGTTCGTGCCACGGCAGCGATTCTCCCGGCGTGCCGAGGACCGCGAGATAGACGTAGCCCAGGCGGTAGATCTGGCAGTGCGCGCCGTGCGTCGTGAAGAGGAGGTCGTCCACTTCGCCGAGTTTCATCTCGCCGGAATATTGGTTGAGCCGCGCGAAAATCTGCGGCAGGAAGGCCGCCACGACCTCGCTCTTGACCCCCTCGGGCAGCGACGATGCGACCTGGAGCCCTTCCTGGAGGGCCACGATCGCGCCGGTCACGCCCGGCAGTTTGACGGTGCCTGCGACGATTTCCGCGGGCGTCCAATCACTCTTGTGCGGCACGCCGAAAATTTCGCCGACGGTCTCGGGAGCCTTGTGTGGACCAGGCACGACCACGGGCGCGACCACGGCAGCGGGCTCGGGTTCGACCGGGGCCGAAACGTCGTGAGCGTCCGAAACAGCCGGAGCCTCGGGGGCTGGGCGCACTTCCGGCGCCGCCTTTGGCTCCGGTTCCCGCCCATCGTTGAAGAGCGCCGGGATGCTCTCGTCCATGTCGATGCTCTTGCGTTCGGCGGTCGGCTTTTTCGATGCGGAAAGAAATGCCGGCGCGACCGTTTTCAGCGGGAGTTGGAGGACCGTGTTCCCTTCGGCGGCAGTCGGCGCGTCCGTGGATGGTTCCATCCAGGCCCGGATTTGTGCCCACGAGAAGACAACGCGCCCCTTGGAGAGCCCCGTGCCCACGTCACTGACGGGCAAGGTCACGATGGTGGCGGGATCGAGCGCTTCGATTTCCTGCCGAATGGCGTCCGGCCAATTCACCGACAGGGTGACGAGTTTGAGGTTGAGGGTGGGGCCGGTCGGCTTGGCGATCGGCACTGCCGGAGCGGGCGGGGCGGCTCTGACGCTGTTCAGTTCCGCCGGCGAGGTGATCGCACTTGGCCCGGTATCGGTCAGTTCGAATTTGATGGACGACGGGGAATTGGCGGAGGGTGTCGTGGGAGCATTCGCAAAATGCTGGCGCAGCCCGTCATCCATCTTCAGCATGCGCGGCCCGGCAGGACCGGCGACTTGCGCGACCTCTTCCGCTTCCGGCGTGATATCCACCACCTGGATTTGCTCCAGATGGTCGTCAGGCGAAATCGCGTAGGGATTCGTGGCGTCGGCGAAGAGATTGAAACCAGTCTCCGGGATGATGGTGGGGCGTTGGTCCCGGCGCTTCAGCGCGGAAAGGCGGACATGGCGGAAAATCTCCTTCAAAGGAACATCCACCATCCTTTTGTCGCCGGGTGGGATCGGCTTGATCAAGCCATGCGCCTGGCGCTGGAGGGTGGCGAGCGACATTTTCACGCAACCCGCGGGCAGTTGCTTGAGGATCGTGGGCATCGGGAGCGCGACGGTGGCCGCTTCTTCGGGTTCCCCGGCGAGCAGGGGCTTGAGTTCCTCCGTGAACCGGCTGGTGATCGCACCCAGCGAAAGATGCGCGACTTCGATGGTGGGCATCGGAGTGCTCGGCGCGTAGGGCACAGCCTGCGTGGGTGGAGCGGCTTTCGGCGCGGCTTTGCCAAAGAGTTTTTTGAGGAGCGAGAGCATGAGCCGAACGGGGATGTAGGCAGATTGGTTAGCAGTCGCAATGCCACCGTGACGAATGGTCTGGAAAAATCTTCGGCGCCATTCACAGTTGGCCCGTGACGTGCTGAAGTAGCGTTACAAAATTCCCCTCCAGTTTTCATCTGGCCACCGCGAACCCTTTTAAATACTAGCTTCCCGCCCATGGCTGCACGGCAAAAGATCCTGATTCTCGACGACGAGCACGATATCCTGGAAATCTACCAGGAAATCCTGGCCCGTCTCCCCAGCCAGCCCGAAATCCATACCGCCGACGCGGGAGCCCGCGCCATTGCCCTCCTGGAGAGCGAGCCTTTCAACCTTCTGCTCGTCGACCTGCGCATGCCCACGATGGACGGGTTTCAAGTCCTGGCCATCGTCCGTCGCAAGTTCCCGACGCTCCGGGTCGTGGTCATGACCGCCGCGGAGGACGAGCAATTCCGCGCGCGCTCCTACGCCATGGGCATCGATCTCTACATGGAGAAGCCCAAGACCGGAAAGGAGATCATCAACTTTGTGGATTGCATCGAGTCGATGCTCGAGAAAGACGACGCCGGGGGATTCCGTGGGGTGCAGAGCAAGACGCTCGTCGATATCATTCAGCTCGAATGCCTCACGCAAAGCTCGGCGATCCTGAAGATTTCGAGCGCCCTCGGGGAAGGCCGCATCTGGATCCAGCGCGGTGAGATCATCGACGCCGCCAGCTCGGAGTTGCTCGGAAAGGAGGCTTTCCTGGAAATGCTCAGTTGGCGGGCGGGCAGCTTCGAGATCATGCCGAACGACGTGCCGCGGCCCCGGACCATTTTTTCCTCCTACGAAAACCTGCTCATGGAGACGGCCCAGACCATGGACGAAGCCAAGGCCGTCGATCTCGCGAACGCGGACAGCAATTCCCTCGCGGGATTCTCCCGCTACAAGGGCGTGCAATTCGTCGTCGCCGTCGAGGCCGGGGACAAGGCCAAGTTCGAGCACTGGGGAGCGGAGAATGCCGATCAAATGGCCGCATGGATCCATGAAACGACGAAGGCCATGCGAGTCTTGAGCGACCGGCTCGAAGCGGGGCAACTCGAACAGATCGAAGCCCTGGGCCCGCAACGGCACGTGGCCATCATCTCCAGCGACGTGCAGGACCTCGGCGTCGGCTTTACTCGTTCCGCCACGCTGGCCCACATTCGCGAAACCATGAAACAGATCGAAGCAAAATGGGCCTCCTGAAACCTTTCTCCCGGGAAAAAAAGCCGCTGCGCCCCGAGCGCCTGCCCAATGGATGCTTCACCCTGCATCGCGGTGGCCAACTCGTCGCCTCCACGCTTCCGTCTTCATTTCCCGCGGTGGCGATTTTGGAGATCGGCCGGACGGTCATCCGCGCGTTCCAATCCGCGCAGGCCGCCAATCTCTCACTCTCGGATTTGCACTTGAACTTCAGCGGGCTGGAAATCACCGCGCGCGAATTGCGCGGTGGTGCGCTCATTTTCCTCCATCCCGCCACGATGCAGCTTCCGACCACGCACACCCCGCCCGCCATGCACTACAAGAATCTCGAAGAATTCATCCTCCACCTCGAAAACTACATCGAATGCTGGAAGCAGTTTAACCACTACGTGAACCTGGCGCGGGACAAGAAATTCGTGCGCGAAGACGAGGCGCAATTCCTGGAAATCAAGAGCGTCATCGCCCAGGGGCTGGAAGCGATCATTGCGTCAACGGAGAAAGGCGGACCGAAAAAAGAGGAGGTCCATCAGCTCTTTGCGCAAGCGCCCAGCCTGCGTTATCTGGCCGACAGCCCGGATGTCATTCCCTCCGTGGAGGGCGCCTGGCACAAGGTTTACCTCGGCCTGCAATCGCTCCTCGGTCAGCTCAAGGTGAAGCAGAACCAGTCCGACAAGGGCTCGGGGTGGAGCCTGTTTGGGAGAAAATAGGCGGACGGTTTCTGGTTTAAGGTTTTGAAAGCGTGAGCGTTTTCATACGGTGGCATTAACGCTCATTTCCTGCCACCGGCGGTGTGTCGGGCACTTCGGCCAGAATGCGGTCGAAGTCTTCATACGTTAGTAGCTAACATGGCGCGGGTCATCGGCTGCCGAGACTATGACGAATTCGCACGTTCGCCCAACGACTGCAGCGGCTGAATGGCCTTATTGCTTTTCTCGGCTAGGATCCGGCTGTGCCAGTCGCAAATCCAACAGGGGTCTCTTTTGGCGATCGATGTTGGGTATTTGTAGCGAGCGGCCTCTATTGAAGCGTCGTTGTACGCCAAAAAAGAAAAGCGGGAACCCCGGAAAGGGCTCCCGCGTGTTGCCGATAGAATTCCGCCGTCGCGACTACGCCGCCACCACCGCCGTTGGACGAACTCGCTGCGAGTCGATCAAGGTTCGGCGTGTTGCCGGACCTCATGCGGCGTGAGTTCTGCATTGCCTGCGCGGTCGGTGGCTTGGGCAATGTAGCGACCATCGGCAGGGGCATCGAGCGTGAGGGTCCAGTCCGCCACGCCGGCGTGCTGGGCGGTGATCTTCGCGGGGTGGCCATTAACGGTAACGGTCGCAACCTCACCGTTGTCAGCGGAGACGCCACGCACGAGTCGCTTGGCGCCTTCGCTGGTGATGCTGGTGATCAAGGTCGCGGGAGGCACGTCATCCACGGGCGTGAGGAGCTCGGGGAACGACGTGTGTTTGACCTCGGCGGCGCGTGCCTCGGGACCGGTCCAGTCGGCGACGCTGCGATAGGCTCTGTCGTTAATGATTTGCGGGAGCTTCATGCTCGCCACTCGCGTTATCGTTCCGGGCGCGGGAGTGTCGTGAAAGTAGTAGCTCACGGGATGGTCGAGCTTCTCCGTGCGGGGGCCGCCCCCAAAATCCACGACGCTGCTGCCGTTTGATTTGCTGTTCGTGATGGTGACCCCGCGAAAGTGTCCGGCCACATCGGGCTTGGGTGCGATGCCGGTGAGTTGAATGAGCGGTTCGCGCTCGAGGCGGCAGTTCGCGAAGGTGAGGCGATCATACGTGAAGTCGCCATACGGCAGGCTCTCTTCGTCATGACCGCCGTTCAGAGGTTCGGCGGTGATGTTGTCGAAGGCGAGGTCCCGATACACATGCGCATCGTAGTCGGGGTGATAGACGCCAAAGGCGGCGTTCTGCACCCGCATTCCGTCGAGCAGGAAATACGTTACGTTGGGGCGGATGACATAGTGCGAGGCCCAGGCGCGCAGGTTGCGGGCCACGAACGGGTGTGCGCGGTCTCCATGCACCGACCCGTGTGTCTCATCGCCGAAGCGGAAGTCGAACAGACCTTCGCTGTGCGATTCGTTGTCCTCGAAGCGCAGGAACGGCAGTGTGCGCACATCGCGCTCCGCAATCTGGCCGTCGGGTCCGCGCAGGCGCAGCACGGGATTGAAGTCGGGCGTCCTGATGATCTGGAAGTGGTAGCCGTAGTGATCGTTTTCACACGCGACATTGCGGGTGAAAGTATTTCGCCCGTTCGCCCACCAGAAGCCCGCGCCGTCGTTGGAATCGAACGACAGCATCTGCTTCGGCAGGGGCACGCTCCCGAATGCCTGCACGGCGAGGTTGCGGTCGAGGACGTTCCATTGCTCGGTGGCATCTTCGAGGAAAAAGCCGTGGCCGTGCGACTGGTAGCCCACGCAATCGCGAATGAGCAAGTGGTCGGTGCCGTGGATGGTGACCCAGCGGTTGTGTGAATCCCAAATGCTCGCGCCGAGCACGCCACTGCCGCGCATGGTGCCGCGCACGAGATGGAAATGGATCGGATATTTCCCGAGCAAGTCCTCTTTGCCGAGATGCCGGAACTCCGCGTAGCTGATGCCGCCCGCGGAGTCGCGATGATACATCGTGTGACCGCGCACCCCTGCGGGATCGGCGGACTCGATGACGACATTGCGCGAGAGGTTGGCGACTTCGCAGCGCATGAGTCCTTCGCCGTTGTGCGGTTTGCCGAGGGGGCGATCCAGCGTGAGCACCGCGCCTTCGGTGGCAGCGATCGTGCGCTCCTCCGTGCCCACCGGTTTTGGGCGACGCGACTTGGGGCGAAAGGAGGTCCCGGATTCGACGGCTGGCGCTTCACCCGTGGTGATGATGATGCGGTCGCCAGGGTGCCAGTCGCTCACCGGCTGTTCGAGCGTGACGCGCTCATCGCCCGTTTTGGCAGGTGCCGCGAGTTTGAGCCAGGTGCGGCTCATCGGCGCGCCATGCACCTCCCACCGTCCGCCGCACGCAATGATGGCCGGCAGCGTCTCCGGGTTCGTGCCTTTGAAATGGCGCAGCCGAATCGTCGCCTTCACCCCATCGGGAATCGGCGCCGCCGCCGTGCCGATTTCCAGCACCGGCATCGCACCGCTCGCAGGCAATGCCGGCGCTTCATCGTGACAGTTGAAGCCGTCTTCCGTCGTGGTGTCGCCCGGCTCGATCTTGATGAGTCCGACATCCAGCAGCGTGTTTTTCTCCCGCGAGAAGGTGAGCGTGCCCGCGACATGCAACATGCGCAGCGCCGTGGTGGAATCCACGTCGTAGGTGACGGCGTGCCCTGCGCGCACCTGCACAAAATCGCCGCCTTGCGGTTGTCTCCCGCCTTCCCATGTCTGCGCGTCCGACCAGTTGCCACTGCGCGCGGTGCGGGCTTGGAACTGCACCGTGTCCGCTGCGAATGCCGAAGCGGCAGAGAGCAACGCGCAGAGCGTCAGGAGGCATTTAATCATGGCCTTGAGCGTGACAGCGATTATTTCCTCGGCACGCCGATCTCGATGCGCGTGATATTGTCGTCGCCCGCGCCGTGAACCGTGAGGACGGTGCCTTCCTTGACCTTGGGCAAAACCGTTTCAGCCGTGCCGACCAGCTTATACTCGCCGCCATCGATGCTTTCATAAACGGGGACGTTTTCAGCGAACTTGTGGAAGTGAAGCTGGTTGCCGTATTTTTTGGTGTAGCTCTCGCCGAGGTCTTTGCCCAGCATCAGCAGCCGCTCGTCTTTGAACGATACGAAGGTGCCCGTGGTCTGGCCCTTCTTCGCACCGACGCGGATGAGCGCCTTGGGATCGGCGACGAAGATCCATGTTCCTGCTTCCACCTTGCTCAAGACTTCGACTGTGCCGGATGGTTGATACGTTTTCGCGGCGTCGTCCCAAGTTACCACTTTCGTTGCCTCTGGAACGCGGTTCCAAACCAATTCGCCGTAGTTCCCCTTGAGCGTCAGCGTGCCGTCCTTGAAGGACACAAACTTTCCGAAGCCACCCTTGTCGTTCTGGGCGGCGCTCGCCGATGGAGGAGCATTCTTTTGGACTTTGTCTGAGGGCGGCCCCTTCTTTACGCCGATTTCGATGCGCGTGAAGTTGCCGTCTCCCGGCCCGAAGTAAACGGTGACCAGTGTCCCTTCCTTGATCTTCGGCAAGGCCGTGGAGGGCGCGCCCGCGGGCGCGTAGTCGCCGCCATCGATGCTTTCGAACACCGGCAGGTCCTCGGCAAATTTGTGGAAGCTAAGCTGGTTGCCGTATTTCTTGGTGAAGCTGCTGGAAGCGAGGTCTTTCCCCAGCAGCAGCATCCGGTCGTCTTTGAAGGAGACGAAGGTGCCGGTGACGCTGCCATTGCTCCCACCGACGTAGATTTTTTCTCTGCTCCCATGTTCCATCGCCGGGACGCCGACCCACGTTCCTCGCTCTACTTTGCTCAGGTTTTCGACGGTGCCAAACGGTCGATGCGCTTTCGCGGCATCGTCCCAGAGAACGACCGGTGTGGTCGCGGGAATGTCATGCCAGACCAATCCGCCAGACTTGCCTTTGAGCGTCAGCGTGCCGTCTTGGAATGATACGAACCCGCCGCCGCCAGCTTTGTCTTTCTGGTCCGTGCTCGCTGGTGTGGGTGCCTCCTTGGGCTTCTCGGCTTTGACCTCTTGCGCACGCGTCGCACCCACCAGGATCAGCGCCACGATCATCACTGCCGCCGCGACGCCCCACGCCGGATGCGAGCGGCGATGCACGGCGATGGCGCGAATGCGCGAGCGCATCCCGGCGCGTCCAAAGATGCCGACGAAAGCGAGGCCAAGTGCGGAGTGCGATACGGTGTGCTGAAGCTTCAGCAACGCATGGCCGTAGTCGGCGCGGCGGTCTTCCGCATCGGCTCCGAGCACCTGCGCATCGCACGCCGTTTCGCGGTCGGTCCTCATGCGCGCAAAGGCGAGCCAGAGCAGCGGATTGAACCAATGCAGCGCCTGGAGCACGCACAGCAGCCAGTTCCACGGCAGGTCATGGCGTTTAAGATGAGTGAGTTCGTGCAGCAAGACCATGCGCGCCTCACCGGCGGAAAATCCATTTGGAAAACTTGCCGGCAGAAGCAGCACAGGACGCAGCAGACCCGCCACCGCCGGGCTGTCCACCGCGGTGGAGACAATCACGCGCGGCCAACGTTTCATGCCAAGCTGATGCGCGACACAAGCGACTGACTCCGCGATCTCCGCACTTGTCTCCACCGTTCCGCGCGCGATTCGACGCAGGCTGCGCCGATACCCGACTCCACCGAGAGCCAGCACGCCACAAGCCCCCAGCAGCCACGCCGCGAAGAGGATTTGCCACCCGCCCGGCTGCCACGATGCCGGCTCGGCCACAGCCGGGATTTCGACGAACGCTTCCGGCACCACGGCAGACTGTGCCTCGGCGGACAGCGCCACGGCTCGAACAATGAGCGGCCTTTCCAGAAAGCGATGCTCCAAGCTGAAGCGGCTCGCCGGCAGCATCGGCACCACGAGCACCAGAACCACCGGCAGCCACAGTGCATGACGCCACCGCGCGGGCAGCCAGCGACTGAATGCGAGTTGCAGACCAAGCACCGCGAGTGCGATTACGGATGCGCGCAGGCTGGCGGAGAGCAGCCATTGAATGAAAGAATCGAGGGTGTTCACAATGGGATCGGCTGGATGGTTTAGCTTTGGTTCTTGAGAGATTGATCGAGCATCTTCTTCAGCTCGCGCACCTCTTCCGGCGTGAGTTGCGCATTCTGTGCGAAGTGGATGAGCAGCGGCTTCGAAGCCCCGCGAAAGACCCGCTGCATGAAGGACTCGCTCTCCGCGCCCACACACGCCTCGCGCTTCACCGCAGGTGAGAAGACACGCGTGCCGCTGGCGTTGTCCTTCGTCTTCAGCGCGCCCTTCTCGACCAGTCGCGTCAGCAGTGTACGGACCGTGTTCTCCGCCCAGTTCATGGTGGGGCGCAGGGTTTTGGTGATCTCAGATGCCGTCAGTGGTGCGCCCTCCCAGAGCGCATCCATCACGACCCATTCGGATTCGGAAATGTCAGGTGGTTGCATGATGCCGAAGGAAATACTACACTCGTAGTGATTAGTCAACTACAAATGTAGTGACGGCGGAAGACTGCGGCGCATTGCAATCTCTTCAGGAGGCGCCAAATCCCTTCCCAACGACAACGCCATGTTCTTCTGACCCTAGTCCGAATGGACGGTTTCGGAGAGGTGAAACCTTCGATGTTTTCGACCGCGGTGCGGACTCGGTCCGGAACGTGAACAATGACTCCGAAGAGATGCGCAGTAACGGACTGTCGCAGAGCATGTTGGCTCTGTTGGGTATTTGTAGTCGAACGATTGTCGCACAATTTTCAGAGATTTCGGTCTATCGGCGGATCTTAAAGGGGGCGCCGTCGAATCCTCAGACCCTCGCCGAGCACCTTCGGTTGGCTCGCATCGACCGGGGCCTGAAGCAGACGGAACTTGCTGATCTGTTGGGAGTAGTTTATCAGACAGTCGTCAAATGGGAACTCGGTTTGAAGTCAATCGGAACGAAGTCACTACCTCGTGTCATTGCCTTTCTCGGCTACGAACCGGCTGGGCCGTCTGGAAATCCAACAGGTGACTCGAGAAGCGATTGATGCTGGATATTTGTCACTGCCATTTCGTTGGCTGCCCACGAGTCGGATCGAAGGTAGGGCCGGGATCGCCCGGGATTCCCGCCGGTCTCGCAGCGGTTGCTCTAAAAGGCGTAGCGCGCACCGCCGGTGACGCTGGTGGACTGATAGTTTTTGCGGCCCAGGTCGCCGTCGTAGTAGAGATAGAGCGAGCAGCGATCGCTGCACTGGATCGCGCACCCGGCGCCGAGCAGTGCGCTGTCGCGGCCCAGTCTTGGTCCATTGACGGTGAACGTTCCGTCCGCCCCATTGGTCAAGCTGGAGTCCAGAGCGTAGATGGCATCGCCATATTCATGCTGCCAGCCAGCCCGGATCTCCGGCCGGATCAGGAGGCCGCCGATCTTCCAGTCGCAACTGGCCTTGATCCCAACGGCGGAGCGCAGGGACTCGGCGTTGCCCCCGTGGATGCCCAGCGGAGCCAGGGATCCACTTTCGGTAAATCCGCCGGTGCCCGTGTAGGTGTAGTTGAAGGTAGCCGTGGGGCCAAAGGTGAATCCGCCTATTATGAAATCGTAGCCGGTGCCGAAGAGCACGTCGAGTTCGCCGCCATCGGTGGAGCTGCGCGCTTCGCCCCGGAGAGCGCTGCGGCGGGTATCGTAACTGTTGTAGCCGCCGAAGGCCGCCGCATCCGCGTACCAGCCTCCCGCAAAGGCCGTGGCATAGACGCCAACCTTGCCGCCATTGACCCAAACGCGGCCGCGACCGGTGAGATCGGACGCCGTACCGGTATAGCCTGCCGCGAGACCGATGGCCAGGTGCGGGGTGAAAAGGTAATCCACCCCGAGAGTGAAACCGCCGCTGCTCAAATCATAGCCTCGGGCGTTACTGGTGTCGCCCACGCTCACCCATTCGCCCGTGCCGGAAAGGAACACGCCCCAGCGCTTGTCCTCGGGCGCCACGATCATGGTTTCCTTGCTCTCTTTGCCGGCATTGCCATTCGGACCAGCCATGCCGGTCGTTATCCCAAGGCTACCGCTGTAAGCCGGTCCGGTCCCGTTCATGGAGAAGCGCTGCGAATTGAACCCGCTCGATCCTGCCCGAATGTCGTCGGTGCGGCGCTGGAGATTCTGCGACTGCACCTGCGCCAGGGAGCTGCTGATGGTAAAGATGGAGGTCAGTTCCTCGGGGGCGATCTTGTCGAAGTCGCGCGGCAGCTTGTCGAGCTTGCGGGAGTCGAGATAGTCGATGAGGGAATTGGCGTGCTTGTCGTTGACCACGCGGTCGAGCGCTCCGGCCACCACCCTCTGGTTCGGTGTCAGGCTCCAGCTTCTGGCAAACTTCTCGAACGAGCCCTGCACCGCTTCGAGCGCCACGCTCTCCGGATGATAGACGACAGTCGGCTCGAGGATGGTGTCCCTCGTGAAGCTGTTGAGCACCGTGGCAAACTTGCCGTTCACGCCCCCGCTGGCCGTGAGGAAGGTCACCGCTTCATGACGCTTGAGCTTGAAGTTGTTCAACCGCACGAGCTCGAGCGTGCCGGCGAGGCTGGCGGCGCCGCCGATGGAGAGCAAGTCGTGCTGGCTGAGATCGCGCCCGCCGATTTCGATCCGCAAGAGGCCCGTGGAGGTCTGCGTGTAATTGCCGCTCACCTGGATCCGCCCGGGCGAGTGACCCGGGCTCACGATGCCGGCATTGATGAGGTCGCCGATGATCGCGCCATTGCCATCGAGCAAGGAACCGAGGAGCACCTGCAACTGGCTGGCCGAGAGCGAACCGTCGAGCGTGATGCTCGATCCGCCCACGAGGATCACCGGCCCCTGCGTGACGAAGAGTGTGTTATGAATGAGGAGTGAACTGCCCGGTGTGAAAGTCAGCGTCTGGATCGTGTTGTCGTCCGCCGGTCCGCCGGTCGTCACCGGGCCATCGACCGTGAAGTCGGCAAACGTTGGAATATTGACCGGCGGGCTGTTCTGCAAAATCGGCCCGGACGCCGTGGCCCCGAGAATGACGAGCTGAAGATTGCCGGCACCGGGCGCCCCATTGAGCACGAGCTGCGACTGAAGCTGCACGTTGGGATTCAGGTTGCCGAAAGTAGCGCTGAAATTGCCCAGCACGAAGTTGGTCGAGCCGAAATTGACCAGCGTGTAGGTCGTCTTCTGGAGGCCCGTGATATCGATGCCGATGGCTCCGCCGGCACCGCCATTGGTGAGCGAATTGGTCACATTGATCATATCGCCGGCCGCCGGGGCGAGCTGCACGTTGCCCCCGTTCCAGGTGAGCGATTGGAGGTTCAATGCGCCGGTTGCCGCCAGGGCCGCACCGGCATTGAGCGCGACGGGCCCACTGCCGAGGGCGCTGGCGTTGTCCGTCCGGACAGTCCCGCCATTGATCGTCGTCCCGCCGCTGTAGCTGCTGGCCCCGGTCAGGGTCAGCAACCCCGCCCCGTTCTTGGTCACCGAACCCGGGCCGCCGATATTCCCCGCGTATGTGGAACTGTTGCTCCGGTTGAAAACGAGCGAGGCATTGTCCACCACGTCGCCCACGATGCTCCCGGTCGTGCCGCCGTTGCCGATTTGCAAGACGCCGGCGCCGATCGTTGTCCCGCCCGTGTAGGTATTGGTCCCGGTGAGAACGAGAGTGCCGGCCATCTCCTTATCGAGCTGGCCGGCCCCGCTGATGACTCCGCCGAAAGTGCCGGCGTCCACCTTGAATACAGTCGCGGCGTTCGCGCCCAGCGTCACCGCGCCTGCGCCCAGCAGGGTGGTCACATGCAGGTTGATATCGTTCAGGTCCAGGGTCGCTCCCGCATCCACGGTGGTGGAAAGAATCTGATTGGTGAAGAAATTGAGACCAAGCGCCGATGATCCGTTGCGCAAGGTGCCAAAGGCCGCCTCGAACGTGTCAAAGGAAGTCGCCGAGGCGGCGTTCAGCGGGCCGATCACGACCACTCCCGCATTCCCCGCGCTCCCGAACACGGTATTGCCAAAGGTTGCCATGTTGATCCCTCCCACGAAAGTGAGGGTGGCTCCATTGGCCGCGGATATCGTCGAACTTCCGGTCGTGGCGAGGAACACCAGATTGGTCAGGGTGGCATCGGCCGTGGCGTTCAATTCGGTCCCGGTTCCAAAACCGATAGGCCCCGTGCCCAGCGCGCTGCTGTTATTGATGCTCACCACCCCACCGTTGATCGTCGTCCCGCCGCTGTAGCTGCTGGCCCCGGTCAGGGTCAGCAACCCCGCCCCGTTCTTGGTCACCGTACCCGTGCCGCCGATATTCCCCGCGTAGGTGGAGCCGTTGCTCCGGTCGAAAACGAGCGAGGCATTGTCCACCACGTCGCCCACGATGCTCCCGGTCGTACCGCCATTGCCGATTTGCAGGACCCCGGTGTTGATCGTCGTCCCGGCCGTGTAGCTGTTTGTCCCGGTGAGAACGAGCGTGCCGGCCGTGTTCTTCTGCAACTGTCCGGCTCCGCTGATGATCCCGCTGAAGCTGCCGCCGTCCACCGTGAACACGGTCGCCGCATGGCTCCCCAACGTCACGGAGCCCGCGCCCTGGAGGTTCTTCACTTCCATGTCGAAGTCATTGACGTCCAGCGTGGCCCCCGCATCCACGGTGGTGGTCGCAATGAAACTGAAATCACCCAGACCGCCGCTCGCCGCTCCATTGCGCAAGGTGCCAAAGGCCACCTCGATCGTCGAAGCAAGCACTCCGGAAAAAGACCCGGTCTGTGGTCCGATGACCACCACGCCCGTATTTCCCGCGCTCCCAAACACCGCGGTTGCCGCGCTCGCGAAGCCCAGTTGCATGGAACCCAGGGTGAGGGTCGCTCCGGGCGCCGCCGAAACCGTCGAGATCCCGCCCTGGGCGAATTTCACCGTATTGGTGAGCGTGGCATCCGCCGTGGCATTCAATTCGGTCCCGATCCCCAAGGTGACATCCCCAGTGCCCAGCGCGCTGCTGTTATTGATGCTCACCACCCCACCGCTGATCGTCGTCCCGCCGCTATAGGTATTGGTCCCCGTCAGGATGAGGGTGCCTGTGCCGTTCTTGGCCAGGTTGCCGCCCGGCAGATTGGCGCTGATCGTGGTCGTGCCGGCGCCGGGTACGTCCACGGCGGAAATGAAAAGCTGCCCGCGAATTTCACCGCTCGGAAACGCGGTGCTGTGGACATTCATATAGTCGAGACCCATCTCCAGGTCGGTGACCTGCGCGCCCGTGATCGCGAAGGACTGCGCCGGGACGGCCCCGGTGGTGGCGGCCGGCACACCGGCAAGATCAAACAGGAGGGCGCCGTTGGTTCCGGCGGGGGCGTTGTGGATATGGGCGGCCGTTGCGTTCCCGAGAAGTCCGGCCCAGTCCAGATTCACGGTGATCTGCCCGGTGCTTTCGTCAAAAACGATGCTGCCTCCTCCCGTGCCGGGTGAAGCAACCGGCGGCACCTGCTGGCTGCCATCCAGCGAAGCGCTGAAGGTAATGAGGCCCTGCGCCTGGAGAGAACCCGGCGAGAGCGTCGCCAGCACCCCGAGCGCGATGGCCGCCGGCGCGCCCCAGCGGGCCACCGTCTGACGCCTCATCGCGCGATACCGCCCGGCCGCGGGCAGCCACAGGGCCGCGCCCTTCAGCACGGCGCCGATACTGCCCGCCAGCGTTCGCGCGTGGCGGCGCATCTCACGACCGAGTGAGGCCGAGGAGGGAAGGGACCACGCCTGGTGGCGTGCAGCGTTCGGGAAACACCGGGAACAGACGGCGGTCTTCATAGTCTTGGAGGGTGACGCTGACGCTTGGACGGAGCATCTTGCGCCATCCAAAGGAAGCGACTGGGCATACGGAAAGCACTGCCGCGAGGCAAAGGAATTCGCGGGATAGCGCCTCTTCCATCCCATTTCGCCGCACCCATCGGAGCAGTGTCCTCTCGCCTTTCTCGACGACGATCCGCGCGCCCGCTTCGTATCAGGATTCCCGGGTGCTCCGCGGGGGGCGGACATGGCTCACATCTCGTGATCCAGATCGACGCGTCGCTCCATCCGCCCGCTCATGATTCCCTGCATGGTTCCGCTCAGGCCAGGCAGATTGCCGAGCAGTTCCTGCAATGCGTCGCGCGCGACGGCGACGGCATCGAGGACCGTCCCAGCACGTTACGCGAGTGCCCCTGGATGAACGCGGCTTCCCCGAAAACCTCTCCGCCCTTGAGCGTCGCCACTTTCGCTCCGCCGTGGTCGCAAAAAAGGGAACATAAATGCGCTCTAACATGCTGTCACAGAGGATGTGACAGCCGGAGCGGTTCGCTGGAGCGTCTCGCAGGCCCATTCATAACAGTTTCTTCGGAAGATCGGCCAACAGATACTTGCCGAGAGATGCGCGCCCATCCTGCAACGTGAGTGGGAAATAATAAACGCCAGAATATTCGGTGTCATCCTGCAATTCAATTCTTAGGCATCTCTTGGCCGATGGTTAGTGCGCAAACTTGACCTCAGCGTCAGAGCACTCCGCAAACTCAATTGCTTCTTTACGATCAAGACGCCGCTCTAACTCCGTGCGCACAGACCTCTCGGCCAGATCACTGCCGCTTGCGCGGAGCGGAATCGGCGGCGGCTGTTTCCTTGCTGCTGCGCCGGACGCTTACCCACGTGCCGACCGGCACTTCCCTGAAGAGCAACTGGGCGATATTGCCCGGGAGGCGAATGCAGCCGTGTGAGGCGAAGTGTCCCGAGACCACGCCCTCGTGCAACCCGAAATCGCGGCAACTCAGGCGCATGAAAAACGGCATGCTCGCATCATGGTAGATCGTGGAGTGGTGTTCGCGATTCTTGTCGGTGATCACGTATTCTCCGGGCCGGGTGGGGAAACCGGGGCGGCCCGTCGAGACCTCCGTGGTGAGCACCACCTTACCGTCGCGAAAGTAGCGCGCGCGTTGTTCATCGATCGACACTTCGATCCACACCGCGTCTTTTGACGGAGCCCCGGCGATGAGCGCCTGGATCGTCTCCGGATCGTCGGACCAGGCGGCAAAATACAGGGCAATCAGCTTGGCCTTTCCCCGGGTGGTGGTGAAGCGGCCGGCGCCGCGTTCGAGCAGGAGTTTCACGCACTCCGTTTGCTTCAGGCCCGCGGCGAGCATCAGCACTGTGATGCCTTGCGTGCTGTCGAGATAGTAGCGGATGTAGTCCGAAGCGACCGTGGCGCGGAAAGCCTTGTCGCCGGGCTGGTCGAGCACCGTGTCGGGATCGGCGCCGAAATCGAGCAGCGCGCCAATCTGGTTGAGATCTCCGCGCACGACAGCGGCGGCGAGAAGCGGCTGGGACTGGTCATTTTCCGCTGGTGGCCCGGCGTACTTCGCCAGGAAAAGGGGGCCCATCAGGGTGTCGCGGGCAGCCAGGGCATTGGCAAAAGCGATCCGCGCCGTCGGCGTCCATTTCAAACCACCGGGGAGGCGGCGGAGGATGGAGTCGAGGAGTTCCGTGTCCCCGCTGTCGAGCGCGACGGCGGCCAGGTCGTCGCCGCCGCTCGCGGCGGCGGGGAGTGTGGGTTGATGAGCGAGGAGCGCCTCGATCGCCGCGGTGTGCTTGAGCGCCACCGCATAGCCGAGCGCAGTGCGCACGCGTGCATCGACGACCTCTGGCGGGGCTCCGGCGGCGATGAGCGCCTCGATGGTCGGCACATGGCCGGCGATGGCCGCGGCGATGAGCGGCGTCATGCCGTTTTCATCGGCCCCTGCCGGGTCTGCGCCCCCGGCCAGCAACGCGCGCACTTTATCCCAGTCGCTTCCCTGGACTGCACGGAGCAACGGCGAGGGACCAGGTTCGGGCACCGTCTCCGCAGGGGGCGGCACCTTCGAGAGGGGGTCCTGTTCCGCGGCTGGTGCGAGCGCGGTCAACACGCCCGCGGCACAGATGGCCGAAAGCACTTGGAGTCCAATGAAACGGGGCAGGAGCATGGAGATGACGAAAATACCGATTGTAGTCGACGTGGCAAGTCACGCACGTGTGCACCACTACGTGCCTTTGCGCAAGTCGCCAGGCGGCAATATAGCACACTCTCTGCCAAGCTAAGGAAGGAACGTCCCGCCGGATTGACTGTGCGCCTGAAAAGCCCATGGCGCGGCAGCCGTTCTTCGGCTAGTGCTCCTGCCCCTCTTTCATGATTCGCCCCTATTTCCCCATTTTCACCGTCCTTTCCAGCGCGGTGCTGGCGCTCTTTCTGAGCGGCTGTGAAAAGCCGCAGATTCGCGTCTATACCGTTCCCAAAGACGCGCCCGCGGCGACGCCGGCTCCGACCGCGGCCGCGGGAGACGAGCGTCCGCCCCCCGCCCGCCCGCGCCCGCAGATCAGCTACACGCTGCCGCCGGGCTGGAAGGAAAACGGGGCAAATTCACTGAGTTTGGTGAATTTTCTCATCAAAACCGACGCCGGGGAGGCGACCGTGAACATCACGCCGCTGGCCGGCATGCAAGGCCGCGAAGCAGCCATCGTGAATATGTGGCGGGCACAAGTCGGGCAACCGATCCTGAAGGACGAGGAGGTCGCGGCGGGCTTCACGCCGGTGGAGGTGGCGGGCGACTCGGGCCAGTTGTTTGAGGTCACAGGGGGCAAGGAGGGCCAGCCCTTGCACATTGTGACCGCATTCGCCCACCATGGCGACCAGACATGGTTCTACAAACTCCAGGGAACGGAGGCGGCGGTCGCCGCCCAGAAGCCGGTCTTTCTCGAGTTTCTCAAATCCGTGAAGATCAAGGAAGGCGCCGCGGTCGCCGCCGCGCCCACCGAAACCACGGAGCCCGCGCCCGCTCCCGTTCCCGCGATGGTCGCGCCCGAGGGCTGGCAGGCGCTGCCGCCGGGACAGATGCAGCTCGCCAAGTTCGGCGTGACGACCAAAGACGGCGCGAAAGCGGACGTTTCGGTCAGCGTCTTCCCCAGCGATACCGGCGGTACGCTGGCCAACGTCAACCGCTGGCGTCGTCAGCTCGGCCTGACCGACGTGGACGAGGCCGGCTTGGCAGAATCCGTCACCCCGCTCGAAGGAGCGTCCATCGATGGCGCGCCGGGCGGGATCGTTGTGGATCTCACCCACGACAACCGGAAATTGCTGGGCGCGATCGTGCCGCGCGATGGCCGCTGGTGGTTTTACAAAATGCTGGGCGATGCGGCGGCGGTGAACGCCGAGCATGAAAACTTCGTCAATTTCGTGAAGAGCCAGCCATGAATCATCTTTGGAAATTTCTTACTTCGCTGCGGCTCACGGTGGTGCTGCTGGCTCTCGCCATCCTGCTCGTCTTTGTCGGCACCGTCGCCCAGGCCGACGAAGGACTCTTTCAGGTCCAGGAGCGCTACTTCCGCCACTGGCTCATTGTCGGGACGACGCTCTGGGGGCTTCACATGCCGTGGTTCGTTTGGCCCGGGGGATACACGATTGGCTGCAGTCTGCTCGTCAATCTCGTGGCCGCGCACATCAAGCGCTTCAAGTGGTCGACCTCGAAGATCGGCATCCACCTCACGCACCTGGGGGTGGTCATCCTGCTCGTCGGTCAACTGGCGACGGATATGCTCCAGGTGGAAACGCGGATGAGCTTCCGCGAGGGCGATACCGCCCACTACGTCGAGCACCATCGCAACTACGAACTGGCCTTCGCCACCGATGCGGGTGACGGGAAGGAGGAAGTGGTGGCCGTGCCCCAGGCGATGATCGCGAAGGGCGGCGAGATCAAACACGAGAAGCTGCCCTTTGTCGTCAAGGTGAAGGAGTATTACGACAACGCCGAAGTGCGGCAGCGCGCGCCGATGGTGGACAAGGGCGAGCCACCCGCGACGCAGGGGGCCGGAGCCAAAGTCACCCTCACGCCCCTGCCGGAATGGAAGGACATGGACAACAAGAATATGGCCGCCGCCGTTGTCGAAGTCATGTCCGACGGCAAGAGTCTCGGCACCTGGTTGCTGTCGCCCTTCCTGCAACCGCAAACGATCGAGGCGGGTGGCAAGACCTTCCGGGTGGCGCTGCGCGATGAACGGAAATACCTGCCATTCTCCCTCAAGCTGCTCGAGGCCACCCATAAGAGATACGCCGGCACCGACACGCCGAAGGATTTCCGGAGCCGGGTGCTCATTGAAAATCCGCAAAAGCACGAGAGTCGGGAACTGGAGATCTCGATGAACAGCCCCCTGCGCTACGAAGGGCTCGCTTTCTTCCAGTATCGGATGACCAAGGAGGAGCTCGATCGCTCGACCGGATCGAGCATGCTTCAGGTCGTCCGCAACCCGAGCTGGCTCGCGCCCTACATCGGGTGCATCGTGGTGATGGTAGGGCTGCTCTGGCAGTTCCTCCATCACCTCGTCGGCTTCATCTCCAAACGTCGCACCGCATGAAAAAGTGGCTCCCCATCATCATCACCTTGGTCTTCGCCGGCTGGATCGCAGGCAAATTCTTCATGCACAAGGACGAGGGACTCGCCATCCAGGAATTTGGCCGCCTGCCGATTCTTAGTGGCGGCCGTGCCCAACCCATCGACTCGCTCGCCCGCAACTCGCTGCTCCAGCTTCGAGGCAAGCAGACGGCCAACTACGAGCCGTGGAAGGGTTGGACCGAGAAACCGAAAATCGTCTCCGCCACGGAATGGCTCGTGGAAGTGATGATGAACCCGGCGTTGGCCGACACCCGGCCCGTTTTTCGCATCGACCATCCGGACCTGAAGGGGCTGCTGGGTCTGCCGCTCGACAAGGGCTTTGAGACCGACGCGAAGCACTTTTCCTGGAGCCAGCTCCAGGGAAAATCCGATGCGCTGCTCAAGGAGATGCAGCGGGTCAGCGAGGTGCCGAGCGCCCAGCGCAACCAGTTCGACAAGGCCGTCGCCAACGTGTGGCGCGTCACTTTTCTCTACCAGCAGCTCAAGGCCTCCCTCCAGCCGCCCGACGCCCGGGACTGGCCCGCGGAACTGCAATCGTTCCTGGAAAACCGCGCAGCCGGCCGGGCCGCGGCCGTTGCCCAGGCGGCCGGAAAGCCGCACGACAACGAGGCGCTGGACCGCATCGTGGCCGATGCCTCGCGCTTCGATACCATGGAGCGTTACGATGAATTCGGGAAGAAGCTCGAGATGCGCATGCCCTTGTTCCTGCCGCCTGAGACTGGGAAGGCGGACGACGACTGGCGCCGCACGGGCACCGCGCTCATGGACGCGGCGCGTGGCGGCACCCCAAACTTCGCCCTGGCCCACTACGCGCAGATCGGCGCGGCTTTCCGCGCCAACGACGTCCCCGCTTTCAATCAGGCGGTGGCCGCTTATCGCGCCACGCTGGCTGGCCGGCTGGACGCCAACCTCAAGGAGGCGACCGAGGAGCAGTATTTCAATCACTTGCAGGCGTTCTACCTTGCGATGACCCTCTGCATCTTCGCCTTCCTCGGAGGCATCATCTTTTGGTTCCGGCCAGTGGATTGGGAACCGCTGCGGGTCGCAGCGACCTATATGCTCATGCTGGCCGTGCTGATGACCACCGTGGGGCTGGTCTTCCGCATGGTGCTCGTCGGGCGGCCGCCGGTCATCAATCTCTACTCGTCGGCCACGTTCATCGCCTGGGGTGCGCCGGTGCTCGGCCTCATTCTTGAACGCTTCTGGCGCAACTCGATCGGGGTGGTCGTCGGCTCGATGATCGGGGGGATGTGCCTGATCGTGGCGCACTACCTTTCGCTGGAAAAAGACACGCTGGAGATGCTTCGGGCCGTGCTCGACACGAATTTCTGGCTCGCCACCCACGTCGTCATCGTCACGCTTGGCTATGCCTCGACATTCGTCGCCGGCTTCCTGGGCGTGATCTTCGTCGTGCGCGGCTTTTTCACGCCTGCCGTTACCGCCGAGTTAAAGCGCAGTCTGGCGCGGATGGTCTACGGGATCATCTGCTTCGCCACGCTCTTCAGCTTTATCGGGACCGTGCTCGGCGGAATCTGGGCGGACCAGAGTTGGGGGCGTTTCTGGGGCTGGGACCCGAAGGAAAACGGCGCGATCATCATCGTGCTGTGGAACGCGCTGGTCCTGCATGCGCGCTGGGGTGGGCTCGTGCGCGAGCGCGGGTTGCTGAACCTGGCCATCGTGGGCAATATCGTGACCAGTTGGTCGTGGTTCGGCACGAACATGCTGGGCATTGGCCTGCACAGCTACGGCTTCATGGACGCCGCATTCTACGCCCTGCTCGCCTTCGACATCGCGATGGTCGCGCTCATCGGTATCGGCGTTCTGCCGACGCGTCTCTGGCAGAGTCCCCTGGATGCAAAGACAGAGCCGCCGCCGGTGAAAAAATCGGGTGGTGGCAAGGTGGTGCCCCAGCCGGCGTAGGGCGGGCTAGGCGCGTGTTCTGTACTGGGCAGGTGCCGTCCCGGAGGGACAAGAGAAATTAGCCCCGGGTGTTCGCTCGCAGACTCGCTCGACCCGGGGCTAACCTGACTTCCTCCCCCCTCGAGGGAAAAGCCCTGTATTTTCTCATTTTTGACTTAATTTGTAGCAAGTAATAATGCAAACTAATCATAAGTATTCCTTGTATCTAACAATAATCAGCGGCTATAGTCGTAGCCAG
>JBBRPL010000033.1:0-71929 GCA_038228205.1 Chthoniobacterales bacterium | reverse complement strand
GAAGCTTGGGTGCGCGACCAAAGCCGCCCCGATCTACGCGCTACAGCGTAGATATCATAGCGCCTGCGGCTCTGACGTTTATCATCCCGCTGTCCGGTTGACGCGAATCTTGTCAAGAGGTGGCTCGGCTTACGCTTACACTTGAACGAACGGTAAGGTCAACGTGGCGTGAAGCAAAACGGACTCCGCAGCGGCAACGAACCCAAGTCCACCGAGGACGTAAAGGGATACCACCACGCGACGGAAAAAGAGGGTGGCCATGGCAATAGTCGCGATAATAAGGCTCACCGCGATGAACAAGGATTGGCTGCTCAGGACGTATTCAGTGACTAGAGGCAGGGGCTTCCCCCCGAGCATGTCTTGGTAGAACCTCGCAAAGTCGTTGATCGATTGGCTTATCCTTAGGCCAAGACAGGAAAGTCCGAAGACGATGGCGAAGACCGCGAACCGGATGGCATTGGCGAGTTGTCGAACGTCAATCGAGTCCTGCTCGACGGTGGGCTCCCGATCAGACATGACGCGGTTCAGTTCGTCGACAACCGGATCGTGAGGTGATCCTCAATTTCCCGGGGCGGTCGTGTTGAAATAGATCTTCACGTTCTTCGTGGCGCGACCGGCCGCGATGATATCGAGCTTTCCGTCCCCATCGAGATCGGCAAGTTGAAGGTCTTCGCAGGCCATCCCATCCGGATCGATGACGGTCTCGCGCCACTTTTCGCCCTGGGCGTCCAGCGGAGCCCAGACCGCGAGCCCAGTCGGGCTGCCGGCCTGGCCGATCTTCCCACGCCAGCCGACCACGATCTGATCGGAGGCGGTGAGGTTGGCGAGGCCGCCGAGCATATTGCCACAGGCCACGGCGTGGCCTTCGATGAGTTTGTCCGTGAGGACGTGGCGGGTCAGGGACGCGGGGCCGGCCCCAGTCTTCACGGGCAGATAGACGGCAAGCATGTTGCCGTGCATCGGCTCGACGGTCGCGATGAATTGCGTGCCGGTGACCAGGGAGCCCACGCGGACCTCACCAATCCCAGGGGGCTGATCGCCAACGATCTGCGGACTGGTCTTCTCCCACTGGGTCCCGGTGCGGTGATAGGAGATCAGGCCTTCTTTGCCTCCGACAAGGAGCCCATCGGCGGCTCCCCCACCCGCGACCGAGAGGCGGCTGAAGTTGTGGGTCATGTGCAATTGCTCCGAGACGACCTCCGCAGGCCATGGCGCATGAAAATCGGGGGTCGGGTGGTAGAGGATCGCCTTCACCGGAACGCCTTCGCCGTTCTTGTTGGCCCGTCCATGGAGCGGAAGAACGAGCAGGCCCCAGCGCTGCGCTCCTTTCGCGGTCTTCGATGGATCAGCAGCCCCGCCCGACTCGGGGCCGACTTTGACCCACCGCATGCGGTGGGTCGTAGGCTCGACGTCGGGAAATTTGATGGGTGTCCACGGCTGGGTCCGGTCCGCCGGGGCCTGGAGGTAGAAGATGGCGCCACTTTTCTCGGTATCGCCGGGATTCCACTCAGCCCCCACGGCAATCTCCGCCTTGCCGTCGCCGTCGAGATCCTGGGCGGCGATACAGACATTGTCCTTCTCGGTGAGATTCTCGGCGAGGATGTGCTTGGTCCAGGCGGCAGGGTCGCCGGCTTTGGCTTTGCCAGGGTTGCGATACCAGACGAATTGCTTCTTGTCCGCGAGGAGGATGTCGGGCGCCCCATCACCATCCACGTCGGCGATGGCGAGGCCGTAGCCGATTTGAATCTTGTCGTCGAGGGTGACGGCACGGAACTGAGGAACCGGCGGCTCGGCGGCAAAGGCGAGGGCGGGAGTGAGCAGGAGGGCGATGTGGGCGATCTTCATAGGGGGGAGAGCAAACGCGCCACCGAGCTGGGCGCGACTATTTGGAGAGTTCGTCGGCGATGGCGACGAGCTTTTCGCGGACACCCGGGACGAAAGAACGCGGGCGGTGAACGGCGCAGAGAGAGAGGCTGTTGCGGGCGAAGAAACTGATCGAGTAGCGCTCGCCGTAGAGGGTAAAGTGCTTGAGCGCGCCGATCGGCATGCGCCCCGCCGCTTCCCCGACGCGGGGGGCGAGCCCGAGGAGCGCGGCAAGATCGAAGCCCTCGGGAAGAGTTCCGCCGGTGCAGGCCTGATCGCGAGTCGCGATCACGCAGGCATGGACCCCGGGGAGTTGGGCAGCCAGCCGGCTGATTTTGGCGAGATCGAGAATGTCTTCCGTCATGAACAGGGCTTGCAAAGCATCCTGATCGAAACGGCGAAGAGGCAGCGCCGGAGGAGGCAGAATCTCCGTGTCACTGAACTCCGGGGCAAACTGCGGAATGTGCAACAGGGGCACGGATTCGCCTTCCTCGGCCCGTGGAGGCCCCGGTTTCGCGGTGCCTGCTGGCTCGAGGCTCGCGGCCACCGGCTCGGGCGTGGCGGCGACCGGTTTCGGCGGCGGCTCGGGAGCTGGCGGCGGTTCCGGAACGGCATCCGGGTCGAATTCCGAAACGGGCGGCCCGGGGGGCGCTGACAGGGGTTCGACAAAGAGCCCCTGCACAACAAGGGTGATTGCCTCCATCGGAGAACCCATTGGCTTTTCCGCCGCCGGATGGATCGCCGAGCCCAGACTGATCGGCGGAATAGCGGCCTCAAAGGCCGGCGGCGGCGGGGTCTCGGACTCCAGAGGGATGGGCGCGATGTCGGCAATACCGTCCTTCGCCTCGCCAGCCCGCACCTCCAGTGACGCGGGCTCCGCCGGAGTATGGGGCGGGATATCGGTAATCTCCACCGTCGGCGCCTCGCCGCTCGGCACCGGGACATCCGGTGCGACCAGGGCCTGGGAGAAATCGATGCTGATGATGCTGGGGTGGCCTGTGTGTTCCGCGGAATGGCCAGCGGGTTCGGAAGGTTGGATCGCAGCCTCCGACGGAAAATTGGGAGTGATGGGCTCCGAGGGGGCGCCAGCGGGCTCATCGGAGAGCGCATGGAGCGGCACATCGCTACCAGTTTTGGTCGCGCTTTCTATTACTGTATTTTTAGTATTATCACTCTCAACTTCATTATCATCAGTCGCTTGCATTCCGACTTCGTTTTCATCGGTGACCGGGGGAGTGAAACCGATAATCGGTGGAGGCAGGACAATAAATGGCCGCACCATTTGAGGCGGCCGGAAGGTCACCGTGCCCTCGGCGACGACCGAAGACGAGGCCGATTCCATCGAAGGGGCATGCGACTCCTCTTTGGGGGTCGAGCCCGGTTGAACCTCGCCGTCAACACTTGGAGCGCCGTCAGGCTTGGCCGCAACGGTCGGAGGCGGGGTTGGCGCGGCAACGACGGGCGGCGCCATCACCGGTGTCGCGGGGTGCACCGCATCAGGCATGGCAAATTCAAGGTCGGGAACCGACACATGCCCCTGCGACTCCGGGATTAACCCCGGGGCGTTCACTTCCGAGTCCACCGCTTCAGATTCGGGCTTCGACACGTGCTCCGCGTGCAGGACCGAAGGCGGCGGGAGAATTTCATGCGTCGCCTCCATAGGCCCGGGATCGGACGGCGGCGCGGCCACATGCGCCGGCAGGGTTGTGGAAAGCTCCGGCATCACCGCCGAAGCGGGCTCGACGTGTTCCGAAACGACGACCGGTGCTGGCGGCGCAAACTGGTGGAATGCGGGCAGATGCAGGGGCACTGGGATTGGCTCAAGATCGGCCACGGGGGCGGCAGGCGCGCTGGATTCGGCGGCTGGCGTCAATTCCGGAACCGAGGGAGACATGGATTTTTCGCCCACGGGGTGGGAAATTTCCGAGTGAACAGGATCCAAACCGGCGTGGCCCTGCGTGGAGGGCTTTTCCTCTTCCAAGGTCGCTGGTGCGCTGTCGATCGGCCGTCGCTCAGGCTCCTGGGGAATTGCCCGAGGACTCTCGACTAGCACCGGCTCCGGCTTGTTCGACATCGCCGGCACGCTCTCGAGAGGTGGCCATTCCACCCCGTGCGGCACCGCCGGGGCGCTTCCAATGAGTTGGACTTCGACCTCCTTCGGGATTTCCGGGCCGGTCTCCATCGCGAGGGGTTCCACCTCTTCGGGGACCGCTGGAGCGAGAATCTGCGCGGGGGGGCCAACCGGGGCGGGTTGTTCGGTCGCCTGACTCGGCAGGTTTTGGAAGACTTCCTCGAGGGGAATCGGCACTTTTACCCCCATCCGGGCGGAAAAATATTTTTGATAGCTGAAGGGGACCGCCGCCACGAACCGGACCGCGCTGATCTCCACATGCCCCATGGACAACTGCCGATCGATCGGGGCAAAGGGCAGCGTGATGCGGACACTGTCGGGCACGGGAGGAAGTTCCCCGACGATGATCTCACGAGGGCACTGCCGGAGAATCGCAGCCAGGCTCAACTGGATCTTTTCACCGCCGACGTCCGGGGTGTCCAGCGCCTCCCGAATCACGGGCTTGGAAATGAGCGGTCTCTCGTGAACAGGGACTTGATCCACTGGGATTACTTGTTCTCCGGACGGGGCTCCTGGTTCGTTCAGCACGATGCCGGGCCTGTCCACCGGTTCAAGAGACTGACCGGGAGGCAGGATGGGTTCGCCGCCTGGGGCCGTGGGTAGGAGGGACGAGACCGCGGACGGAACGACCGACACAGCGGGTTCGATAGGTGGTTGAGCATTGGCAGTGACCGGGGCGGCGGATTCGAGCGAGGACAGAAGGGATTCCGCAATTGTAGATACAGATCCGGAATGCGGCAACACAGGTTCCGCGATAGTCGACGAGGGCTCCGGTTGCGGGACGCCGGGCTTCTCCGCGATTGGATCGGCGGATTCAATGGGCGACGGCACAACCTCACCAGTGAAGGCGACAGACTCCGCGGGCGGCGCCATTGGCTCGGCCGCGGCGGTAACGACCTCGATGGCGGGCACATCAGTCGCAACGATCGGAGCGACGGCTTCAACGATCGGGTGAAGAGTTTCCGCAACCGAAGTGACGGGCTCAACCACCGACGGAACCGTATCTGCAACCCAGGTGGCGGATGCGACCGCAGGCTGGACCGTCTCCGCGACCGCGCCGGCCAAATCGACCAGCGGGAGAATTGTCTCGTTGGGAACCGTTCCGCGGTCCACCGTCGGAGCTACGAGTTCCGTGACTGAAATGCCAGATTGGCCGACAGGCAGCACTGGCTCACTTGGAATCGCAGGCGGAGTTTCGTTATTCGAGGACGCGGCTTCTCCGATAATCCTGAGACCCACGTCGCCGCCATCGGGCAGCGGCTCCTCAAACTTCTGATCCACCCGATCCGGGGTTTCCTCGACGCGCGGCGGCGCCGCAATCTCTCTGGCGGTATCGACCCTGGGGTCAGTGACCTCCGGCGCGGGACTGGGCGAAGCCTCCGCCAGAAGGACCTGCGGAGCAAGAACGACCGGCGCTTCAAGCGTGACAGGGAATTGCACGATCACCGGTTCGTTACTCGGTTTGAGTTCGATCGTCGGTTCCTGGTTGGGCAGGCGGTTTAGGGCGGAGTTCTCCAGTGGCTTAAGCTCAAAAACCGGCTCCACTGCCGACAGCAAATCGCGCAACGTTTCCCGGCCCGGCTCTCCCGTTTCCATCACGAGCGCGGGATACGGCGACTTGGCCTCAGGCGGCAGTGACGTGAGTGATACGGTTCCCACGGACGGGCGGGCGGACTTCTCCCCTGGGTGATGCCGCGACCGCAGCAGGCCGATTTGCTCGACGAGTTTCTGGAGGGGCAGCCGGATCTCCGTATCCTCGTCGCGCGTGATCTGCCTGACGAAGATATCGGGCACCAACTGTGCAATACGCGAAAGGGGCACCGCTGCGCGACCGCGCGCAATATCAGACGACAGATCGTTGATACTAAACCGCAATTCGCGCTTGGGGTCGTGCTCGCCCATTTTCAAGTAGGGCGTCGGGATACGTGAAAGAACGTCTCCCAAACTCAGCACGATTTCCTCCGCGGCTGGGGGGGCCGCCGGGGCTCCGAGTTTGCGCACTCCCGACGCAGCGCCGGACTTGGCGGGAGTCGCCAAGGGGCTGATCCCACGAGGCACAAAACTTTTCGGGTGAAGAAACGCCGAGGGATCCGCACGATGCGACGCGCCCCGGGCAGCGGCATCGGCGGGCTTGGCCGGTTCCGCAGGCTTGGCACCGGGCTCCACACTGCCTTCTTCGCTGGACGGGGACTTCGATTTAAAGAGGTGGTCGAATAATCCCATGAGGGCGTTAGTGATCTTCCGCAGTCACCCGCAGAATCTCCTCCAACGTGGTAATACCCTCTCTGGCTTTGTCAATGCCGACCATCCGCAGAGTCTTCATTCCTTCACTGACAGCCTGGTTCTTGATCACCGCTGCCGAGGCGCGCTTGATGATCAGGCGGCGGATCGTTTCAGAGATGGGCAACACCTCGATGATCGCCGCCCGGCCCATATACCCGCGCCGTTTGCACCGGTCGCAACCGGCCCCGTGGTAAAACGTAGTGCCATCGTCCTGGATATCGAGCTTGGCCAGCAGTTCGGGCTCGGGCTGAAACTCTTCCCGGCAATTCGGGCACACCCGGCGCACCAGACGCTGGGCGCACGTGAGCAGGATCGACGAGGAAATCAAAAATGGCTCGATGCCCATGTCGTCCAAACGCGTAATCGCGCCCGCGGCGTCGTTGGTGTGAAGCGTGGACAGCACCTGGTGACCGGTGAGCGCCGCCTTGACCGCGATATCGGCGGTCTCGTTATCACGAATTTCACCGATCATGACGATGTCCGGATCCTGACGGAGAATGGATCGGAGCGCATCGGCAAAGCTCAGGCCGATATCGGCCTTCACCGCGACCTGGTTGATCCCCGAGAGCTGGTATTCGATCGGGTCCTCGACCGTGACGATGTTGTACTCGGGGCTGTTCAGCTCGCTGAGGACCGAATACAGCGTGGTCGTCTTTCCCGAGCCGGTCGGCCCGGTGACGAGGATCATCCCATGCGGTGCATCGACGGCCTTCTTGAACGTGCCCAAGGTGTACTCGTCCATGCCAAGCTGGTCGATGGAGCCGGAAAGGGCGCCCTTATCGAGCAAACGAATAACGATCTTCTCTCCGTAGACCGTAGGCAGGATCGAGATACGCAGATCCACCTCCTTGCCTGACACACGGATGCGGAAGCGTCCGTCTTGGGGAAGGCGGCGCTCTGCGATATCGAGTCCCGCGAGAATCTTGATCCGCGAGGCAATGGGTAGCTGGAGCGCCTTGGGCGGCGAACTGGCTTCGATCAACGAGCCGTCCACGCGATAGCGCAGCTTGAACTGCTTTTCAAAAGGTTCGAGATGGATATCCGAGGCCTTTTCCTTCAGCGCCTGCACGAGGATCAAGTTCACGATCTTGACGACCGGCGCGTCCTCGCTCTCCACTGCGAGCCGATCGAGGTCGATCTCCTCGCGGTTCGATTTGACCTCTTCCACGTTGGCCGCGTCGTTGGCCGCATCCTTCAGCACCTGGTCCATCTGCGAGCTGGCGTTGCCCACCCCGCTCAGGGCCTCCACCACGCTCCGCTCCGTGGTGATCATCGGCACGATCTCCAACTTCGTGCGCTGCCGCAAATCGTCGAGGGCCAGCACGTTCAGCGGGTCGGCCATCGCCACGAAAAGCTTGTTTCCGAGCCGGCAGACTGGCGCCAGCTTGTACTGTCGTGCCATGTCCTTGGGCACGAGATCGGCCACTTCCTCGGGCACGCGGACTTTGGAAAGATTGATGGGCGGGACATCCAGGCAGCGGCCCATGGAGATGACCATGTCCTGTTCGGTGACGTATTGCTTGTCCGTCAGCAGCTTGAGCAGCCGCCCCCCCTGCTTTTTCTGCAGGTCCATCGCCTCCGCGAGTTGACTCGGAAGGAGCAGCCCGTCCTCGATGAGGACATCCGCGATGCGTTCGCCGAAAGACTTGATGCTCATTTTTGTCGGTAGACTTCGCCGAGGGCTTTGAAGATGGCTTGCGGCGAGGCGAGGTGCCAATGCACGTTATAGTCGAGGAGCTGCTGCGCGGCTTCCTTGCCCAGCGCGTCAAAAGGATTGGCCGTGGCGATCATCACCGTCCGGCTCAGAATATCGAAAGGCACCATCAGCCGCCCGATGGTCAGGCTCTCGGGAAGCATTTTCACGATCGAGCGATCCACATCGTAGTATTCGAGCGGGATGTAGGCAAACTTCGACCGTTCGAGGATCCCGGCGAGGAGGGTGTCCATCTCGATGGCGCCGCGGCGGCAGATTTCGTCGATCAGGGAAGTCGCCAGGACGTTCGGCGCGAGGTCCTTGTTCTTTTTGTTCACCCGCTCTAGCGCGGAACTCACCACTTCCTCGGTCACGAGGCGGTGCTGAATGAGAAACTTGGCCAGCGGCGCGTTACCGTCGTCGGTCAGCGAAAGATTGATCTGCTCGTTCGATGAGGCCAGCCGCATTCCGCTGCCGCTTTCCGGCCGTAGCGTGGCCGCGGTGGTCATCAGCGTACCCCCCTCGGAAATCACCGAGCGGAAATCGAGATTGATGCCTCCGCCCAGAGATCCGCCGGGCGCGGGAGCCGCCGGGGCAGTCGCCACATGCGGCTTCAATTGCCCGCTCTTCTGGAGCTTTTCCTCAACTTCGCCCAGTGCCGCCATGACCTCCGGATTGTCCGCGTCCTTTTGCAGGATGCCCTCGTACTCGAGCATCGCCGCGGAGTATTGCCCCAGTTCCACGTAAGTATCCGCCAGCTTGCGAGCGATCGCTAGCGCCTCCTGCTGCTTGCCCACTCTCTGATACGCGTCTTTCAGGATATCCAGCGACTGACAGTCCTGAGGATTGGCCTGCGTAATGACCTCGAACATCTCGATGGTCTGAATGATTTGCTCATGCTCTTCCGACGAAAGAGTGGGCGGGCTGGCGGCAGGGCTCAACATAGGCTCAAGTCGACAGAGCTAAATGCGTGCCGATGTCGACAGTCGTCTGAGAATTGAGGAACCGTTTTCAGGGAAAAAGTCGTTGCGTCCGGAATTGGCCACGACTATACGACCCCCGTGAAATTAATCCAGCATTGGTGGCAACTCTAGACGGGCCCACGGCCTGCGCCCTCCGCGCAGCCGGGTCGTCGCCACCCGCGCGTCGAACTTTCGCCCGATGATTCCGATCCGAATCGTCGGGCTTTTTATTTTTCACTATTCAGCACCATGACTCTCCCAATCCTCAAATATACCGCCGACGGCCTCATCCCCGCCATCGTTCAGGACGCCACGTCCCGTCGCGTCCTGATGATGGCCTGGATGAACGCCGCTTCCCTTGAGGCGACCCTGAAGACCGGATTTATGAACTATTGGAGCCGTTCCCGCCAAAAATTCTGGCTCAAGGGTGAAACCAGCGGCCACACCCAGAAGGTGGTGCGTTGGGCGGCCGATTGCGATGGCGACACCTTGCTTTTTGAAGTCGAACAGACCGGGGGCGCATGTCACACCGGCTACGAAAGCTGCTTTTTCCAGACGTTCACCCCGGATGGGACGCCTCAGGAGATCACCGAAGACAAACTTTTCGATCCGGAAAGAACCTACGCTCCCCAATGACCACCCCCCTCAAGCCATCGCTCGCGGAATTCCGCGAGCTGGCCCGCTCCGGGAACCTGATTCCCGTCCACACCGAGTTGATCGCCGATGCCGAGTCGCCCGTGTCGGCCTTTCAAAAAATCGATGATGGGGGCTATTCGTTCCTCTTCGAGTCGGTCGAGAAAAGCGACCAGGTCGGCCGCTACTCGTTCGTCGGCGCGCAGCCGCGCGTCACCTTTGAGAGTCGCGGGCGCACGATTCGCATCTCCGAAGACGGGAAGGTGCGCGAATTCGAGACCACGCGCGATCCGCTCTACGAGCTCGAAGCGCTCATGAGCCGGTTCCAGTTCGTCCCCTCGCCCGCCCTCGCCGAAGCCCGGTTCGCCGGGGGCGCGGTCGGTTATCTGGGCTACGATGTCGTGCGCTTCTTCGAACCAAGCATCGGAGCCGCGCCCAAGGATGAACTCGATCTGCCCGAGAGCTTCTTCTTCCTGGCGGAGACGCTCCTCATTTTCGACCACCGCACGCGCCGCCTCCGCCTCGTCGCCAACGCTTTCGTCGATGGCGATCCCGATGCAGCCTACGCCGCGGCCGCGGCGAAAATCGAAACGCTGGCCGCGCGCCTGGCCCAGCCCACGCAGTTTCCGGCGATCTACGTCGATCGCGAACCGGAACCGCTCACCCCGCGGGCCAATACCACGCGCGACGAGTACTTGCAGATGGTCCGCGACGGGCAGGAATACATCCGGGCCGGCGATGTTTTCCAGTTCGTCCCTTCCCAGCGCTTCGAGACCGATTACAGCGGTGATCCCCTCACCCTCTACCGCGCGCTGCGTTTCGTGAACCCGTCGCCCTACATGTTCTGCCTGAAATTCGCGGGAGCTTTCGCCCTCGTGGGCAGTTCACCCGAGGTGCATGTCCGCGCCATCGATGGGCGGATCGATATTCGCCCGATCGCCGGGACGCGCCGCCGCGGCAAGGACGAAACCGAGGACGCTGCCAATGCCGAGGAACTCCTGGCCGACCCCAAGGAGCGTGCCGAACACCTGATGCTGGTCGATCTCGCCCGCAACGACGTGGGCCGCGCCGCGCAATACGGCACCGTGAAGGTCAGCGATTTCATGACGATCGAGAAATACAGCCACGTCATGCATATCGTTTCCAACGTCCACGGCACCCTGCGCGAGGACCGCACCGCGTACGACGTGATGCGGGCCACCTTTCCCGCCGGAACGGTGAGCGGATCGCCCAAGGTCCGTGCCATGCAGATCATCAACCAATTCGAGAAGAGCAAACGGGGCGTGTATGCCGGGGCCGTGGGCTACTTTGGTTTCGACGGCAACAGTGACTCGTGCATCGCGCTGCGCACTGTGGTCCTCAAGGACGGGAAGGCGTACGTGCAAGCGGGCGCTGGGATTGTCGCCGACAGCACGCCCGAGTCCGAGCATCAGGAATGTGTAAACAAGGCCATGGGGATGATGGCAGCGATTGCGAGAGCAAAAGGAATTGCGCAGGCATGAAGTCATCCGCCGCCAGATCCCGCTTCGCGACGAGCGCGAGTGCGAGTGCCGTCCCCCTCTTTGTCATCCTGAGCAAGCGAAGGCGGAAAGGCGGGCGGAGCGCTGTCGAAGGATCTCTTATATCAGCCTTTCCTCACCAACGTTGCTTCAAGAGCACTTCGGGCGCGCGATCCGCCCCGAGTTCTAGCCATCCCCGTTTCCTAAATCAGAAACCCCACTTCCCAAATGTTATTGGTCATCGATAACTACGACTCGTTCACCTACAACCTCGTCCAGTATTTCGGCGAACTGGGCGCCGAGATGCTCGTGAAGCGCAACGACGAGATCACGCTCGACGAAATCGCCGCGCTCAAACCCGAGCGCATCTGCATCTCCCCCGGTCCGTGCACGCCCAACGAAGCCGGCATCTCCTGCGATGTAATCCGCACTTTCGCCCCGACCATTCCCATCCTCGGCGTGTGCCTCGGCCACCAATGCATGGGGCAGGTCTGGGGCGGCGACGTCGTTCGAGCCGGGCGCCTCATGCACGGCAAGACCTCGCCGATCCTGCACCACGGTGAGGGCGTCTTCGCGGGGCTGCCCAGCCCTTTTGAGGCCACGCGCTACCACTCGCTCCTCGTTAAACGCGAGACGTTTCCCGCCGCACTCGAAATTACCGCCGAAACCGCCGAGGGCGAAATCATGGGCCTGCGCCATCGCGAGTTCCCGAGCCACGGCGTGCAGTTCCATCCCGAAAGCATCCTCACTTTGGAAGGCAAGCGACTGCTGGAAAATTTTCTGCGACTCTAGAAGCCTGCCCGGCTCCGTTCGCCAATAGAAATGACTGCGTCGCGGTCACAAAAATACACCAGCGCCAACTCCTTCGCCGCCATGTCCACTTTGCGACCCTTTGCGTCAGTGACGCCGCGGAGAAGACTGTGTATTCTCCCACGCATTCATGACCGTAGAACCGCCCACGAGAGCAAAGCCACGCAAGCGCCGCAACCGCCGCGTCCGGTGGATCGTCGCCGGGCTCGTCGTCGCCGGCATCTGCGGCGGCGTTTGGTTCAAATACATCCGCAAGACTGACGAACTCATCGCGGTGGAAACGGCCAAGGTCGCGCGGCGTGACCTCATCGAGACGGTCCTCGCCAATGGCCGCCTCCAGCCGGTGACCCAGGTGACGATCAATCCGGAGGTGGCGGGTGAGATCGTGAGCCTGCCCGTCAAGGAGGGGCAGTTCGTGAAAAAGGGCGATCTGCTCCTGGAAATCAAGCCGGACAATTATCTCGCGAGCAAGAACTCCGCGGAAGCAAGCTACCTTTCCGCGCAGGCCGCCCGCGAACAATCCGAGGCGGAGTTGGAAAAGGCCCAGGCCGACTTCAGGCGCAACGAGGAACTCTTCAAGAGCAAGTTGATCGCCGAAAATGTCTTTGCGGACTTCAAGACCTTGCTGGCTGTCGCGCGGTTGCGGTTGCAAAACGCCACCCACCAGGCAAACCAGGCACGCTTCGCCCTGGACAAGGCGGCTGACGACCTGACGAAGACGACCATCGTCTCGCCGATCGATGGCACCGTGACCAAGCTCAAGTCGCAACTCGGCGAGCGTGTCCTCGGCACGTCGTTCAACATGGGGACCGAGATCATGACCATCGCCAAGCTCGATGAAATGGAGGCGCGCGTGGATATCGGCGAGATCGACATCGTGCTCATCCAGGAACAGCAGATCGTGCGGCTGGAGGTGGATGCCTTCAAGGACCGGAAGTTCAAGGGCGCCGTCAGCGCCATCGCGAATGCCTCGAAGAGCTCCTCGCCAACGCAGAACACCTCCAATTCCCAGCAACAGGAAGCGCCGAAGTTTGAGGTGAAGATCCGCATTCTCGACCAGGAAGCGTTTCGCCCGGGCATGTCTGTCTCCGCGGAGATCGAAACGCGTTCGCGCCAGGGAGTGCTCGCCGTGCCGATCCAGAGCGTGACCACGCGGTTGCCCAAGGCTGGGGCGGTGGCGCTCAAACCGGATGGGACGGATAAGATGCATGGGACCGATGGCGCCCCGCACGGGAAGGCCGGTGGCCCGGTCAAGCCTATCGAAGTGGTCTTTGTTCGCGATGGCGAGCGGGTGAAAATGATTCCGGTCAAGACCGGGATTAGCGATAGCGACTATTTCGAGATCATCGAGGGCCTCAGCGAAGGGCAGGAGATTGTCACCGGCGGCTACAAGGCGATCAGCAAGGATCTCGAGGACGACCGGATCGTGAAGTTTGGTGCGGCGGCTGCCGGGAAAAAGACGCCGTGAGCCTCATCCGGCTCGATACGATCTGCCGCTCCTACGAGATGGGCATCGAGACGGTGCACGCGTTGCGCGGAGTCTCGATGGCCATCGAGCGCGGCGAGTACGTCGCCATCATGGGCCCTTCGGGTTCGGGCAAGTCGACGCTCATGAATGTGATCGGGTGTCTCGATACACCGACTTCCGGCAGCTACGAACTCAACGGGCACAGCGTCGGTGAGATGGACGACGATGAGCTGGCCGACATCCGCAACCGGGAGATCGGGTTTGTCTTCCAGACATTCAACCTGCTGGCGCGTTCGACCGCCCTGCGCAACGTCGAGCTTCCACTGATTTACGCCGGGATGGAGGTCGATACGCGGCGCGACGTGGCGCTGGCCGCGCTGCAATCCGTGGGCCTCGGCGACCGCGTGCTGCACCGGCCCAACGAGATGTCCGGCGGCCAGCGGCAGCGCGTGGCTATCGCGCGCGCCCTCGTCAACCAGCCCTCGCTCCTCCTCGCCGACGAACCCACCGGAAATCTCGACACCCGCACCGGCGACGAGATCCTCGAACTCTTCGACCAACTCCACACCAGCGGCCACACCCTGCTCGTCGTCACCCATGAGGAGGCCGTCGCCCGCCGCTCCCGGCGCATCATCCGCATCCGCGATGGCCTCATCGCCAGCGACGAACGTGCCGCATGAATTTCTTCGTGGAGATGCTGGAAGGGGCGCGCATCGCGTGGGAGGCCATTCGCGCCAACAAGCTACGCTCGATCCTGACCACGGTCGGGGTCGTCATCGGCATCGTCACCGTCTCCCTCATGGCGATCGCGCTCGAGCAACTCAACCGCGCCTTTCGCGAAGCCGTGTCCTTCCTCGGGACCGACGTGCTCTATGTCGATCAGCGCGAGTGGTTCATCGACTCCGATAGCCACTGGGAGCAGGCCGGGAAGCGCGCAAAGATCACCCTCCCCCAGGCGCTGGCGCTCGAACGCGACCTCGGCATGGTGCGCGGCGTCACCCCGACCATCATGGGCAGCATCGACTCCGCGCGCCACGGTGAGCGCAGTTCGGGCTCTGTCACCCTGGTGGGGACCACCGAGCAGTTCCTCATCACGGGCGGCCCCACCCTCGCCGCCGGACGCTTCATGACGAAGGCGGAGGCCGACGGCAATCGCGATGTCTGCATCATCGGCAGCGAAATCGCCGCCAACCTCTTCCCCGGTGAATCCCCGCTCGGCCAGGTGCTGCGCCTCAGCGAGCAGGGCTACACCGTGATCGGCGTCTTCACCAAGCGCGGCACCATCTTCGACCAGATGAGTCTCGACAGCCAGATCGTCATTCCCATCCGCAAGATGATCCGCGGCTTTCGCTGGGATCCGAGTTGCACCATCCAGGTGAAGGTCAGCGACGTCTCGCACATCGACGCCACCCGTGAGGAAGTGCGTGGATTGATGCGCAAAATTCGGCGCGTCACGCCGGGCCGGCCCGATGACTTCGCGATCAACCAGCAGGAGCAGCTTGTCGGGCAATTCAGCAAAGTCACGGCGATCATCGCCACCTGCGGCTTCTTCATCACCGGGCTGTCGCTCTTCGTCGGCGGCATCGGCATCATGAACATCATGTTCGTCTCGGTCGCCGAGCGGACCCGGGAGATCGGCATCCGCAAGGCGATCGGGGCGCGGCGGCGCACGATCCTCCTGCAATTCCTGCTCGAAGCGGCGGGGATCTGCCTCCTCGGGGGCGTGCTCGCCCTGGGACTCACCGCGCTCGCCGTCGCCATCGCCAACCGCTATCTGCCCGGCATTACGCTCTCGCTGCCGGTCGTTCTCCTCGCGCTCACCGTCGCGCTGGTCACCGGCGTTGTTTCCGGATTCCTGCCGGCTTGGAGGGCCTCGCGGCTGAGTCCCGTGGAGGCCCTTCGGCAGGAATGAGAGCGGGCCTCAAAGGACGATCGAGTCACTTGGGCACGGTCTCCTTCTGCTTTGCATCGTACTCCGCCCAGAACTCGGCGGCGGTCTGACTGGGAATACCTGGAGGCTCGAAGGTCTTGCGACTCAAGCGCTGAAGTTTGGGCAGATTGCGCAATGCCGTGGGGTCGACGTCAGCAGGAATGGAGATCTCCTGAAGCGTGGGAATGGTCGCGAGCACGGAAACATCGTGGAGGAGCGGGCAATTATGGCAAAAGAATCGACGGAGCGCGCTGCCGGCGAGCGGCGAGAGATCGGAGACCTGGGAATTGTTAGCCATGAGAGTATCAAGGGGCGCGCCTCGGAGCGGGCTGAGATCGGCAATGTTTGTGCCGTTCATGCTAAAAGACCGAAGCGGCATTCCGCGCAGTGGTTCGATCGAGGGTATCTTGAAGTCCCCGCTGATGCCGAGGCCCTCCATCGGCATGCCACGCAACGGTTCGAGATCCAGGGGATATTCGCCACAGTCGCTGATCAAAAGAAAGCGCAGCTTCATGCCCCGCAAGGGCTCCAGCGATTTGAGCGCTTTCCATCCATTGAGGTTGAGCCGCTCCAAAGGCATGCCTTGAAGCGCGCCGAGACCCTCATTTGCCAGGCTCGCGCAGCCCCATGCATCAAGGTCCTGCAAGGCCATGCCGCGCAAGGGCTCCAGCGTGGTGACGCGCGTGGTCTTGATGGAGAGCACCTTCAGCGGAAGTCCCCGCAATGGCGTCAGGTCGGCCACGGCCGTCCTCTCCAGGCGCAAGCTCTCCAGCGGCAGACCTGAGAGCGGTGTGATGTCGCTGACCAGCGTGTCCGTGAGGTCGATCGACTGGATCGGCAAGCCCTTGAGCGCCCGGAGCGGCGACAAATCCTGGATCGGGATGCCATCCAGATATAGCCCGAAATTGCCGTCTGCGTTCCGCAGGATGCGCCGTGTTTTGTTTTTCCATTCGCGCATCTTCATCCAGCCAGCGAGCGCCGTATCGATCGCCTCCGCCGCGGCTTTGCTGCCGAGGCCGAGTGATTGCGCAAGCGGGATGCTCTCCGCATTCCGGCCCTCGGCCCGCAGCGCATCATAGAGCTGACGGCGGGCGTCCACCGGCAGTTCTCCGGCGGGTCCAGCCTGGGTCATGAGCCGCTCCGTCAGCGCGAGATTCGCTTTCGCCGCCGCGTGATCCGGTCGCAGAGCGAGCACGGCGCGGAAGGCCTCGCGGGCTGCGGGGAACTGGAGCGATGCCTGGAGAAGTTGACCGCGGCGGAGTTGAAACTCGGGCTGGCTGGAGTCAATCGCAATGGCGAACTGGAGCTTCTCGAGCGCTTCCTCGAACTTTTGTTCCTGCACGAAAGTCTCCGCCTGGGCCGCAAACGTCGGCGCCGTTTTCCGAAGATCGCTCAGAGCCCGCTCGGCCCGATTACGTTCGCCTTCGGCCCGGGTCCGTTCCTCTTCCGCGTGGCTGCGTTCCTTCTCCGCCCGGTTCCGCTCGGCGGTGATGACACTATTCTTGTGAAGTAAGCGAACGGTGAAACCCGCCAGCAACAGGATGATTAGCAACGTGCTGGCGGCGAGAACCTTGTTGCGCTTGATGAAAAGGCTGACCTGCTTCCACGTCCCCGCATTCTCCGCGCTGGTCGCGAAGCCAGCCTGATAAGCAGCAAGATCACGTTGCAGAATTTCGACGCTCCCATAGCGGTTGTCTTTGTCGAACGCCATGGCTTTTCGAACCACGGCCGAGAGACTCTCCGGAACCTCCTTCGCCTTGAGCGGTTGGACCTCGCCTTTGGCCACTTGCCCCACAATCGCCCATACGTCGTTCCCAGTCACCGATGGTCGAAGCGCCAACATGTGATACAGAATCGCACCCAGGGCATAGATGTCGCTTCGCGCATCGAGCGTCTCTACCTCGCCCCTCGCCTGCTCGGGACTCATGTATTGTGGCGTTCCCATGATGGTCCCGGCGAGGGTCTCGGAAAAGGATGAAGACGATGGAGGTAGGAATGTGGTCGATCCGCAGGCGCGGAGCGAAACCTCTTCACCCTTCTGCCTTCTGCCTTCATCCTTCCCAACCATCTTCGCCAGCCCCCAATCCATCACCAGCACGACCCCGAAGTCATCGAGCATGATGTTCTCCGGTTTCAGATCCCGGTGGATGACGCCTTTGCTATGGGCGAACGCAACGGCATCACCGACCTTCTGAAAAATCGTCAGCAGCGCGGGTAATGGGTATTTCTTTTTTGTCTCGGTAACTCCATCCGACAGGAGTTCCAGGACTTTGCGCAGCGTGATGCCGCGCACCATTTTCATGGTGTAAAATGGCTGCCCGTTCTCATCGACGTTCAGCTCATAGATCGGGACGATGCTGGGATGCTCGAGTTGAGCGGTGACTTTGCCTTCAGCGATGAATCGGGTCAGGTCCTCGGGACTCGAGCCATCCAACATCACCTTCATGGCCACCTGCCGGTCTGTGGCGGCGTCCCTGGCATTAAGAATTGTGCCCATGCCACCCTGGGCCACGACCTCGCCGATGTCGTATTTCTTCTCCCGCAAAATCTCGGCCGGTAGGAGCCGCTGCATCGTCGCCGCCTCCGGCACGAGCGTAGCATCCGGCGGGACGATGACTTTCACGCGCCGCAGTTCGACCGTAGCCGACCCGATCTGGATCTTTTGATTCGGCCACAAGCGCGTGGATTCGGTGACAGGCCGGCCATTGACAAAGGTCCCATGGCCGCTCCCGAGATCTTCGATCAACGCGTAGTCGTAATTCACGGTGAGCTGCGCATGCCGCATGGAGACCAACTCCGCGTCTAGCGACACATCGCACTCGGGCTCGCGTCCGATAATGTAGTCGCCCGGCCTGACGGTCCTACGCAGCAATTCAATGCCGTCTTTACTGACGATAATCTCGGTTTCGGGGACGACCATGTTACGTCCGAATCGTCTAACGGGCAGGACCGGTTATGTCGACTTAAGGTCACACCCGATCTTGAATTATCTTTACCATCGAGCAGGGCTTTCCACGATGAGGCGCCTTCCCCATGCCTGAAAAAGCCATCTTCGGTCACTACGAGATCACGACCCGCGAGGATGGCGGACTGGTGGAGTTGGGCCGGGGAGCGATGGGCATCACCTATCGCGCATGGGACACGAGCCTCGAATGCCCTGTGGCGCTCAAGGTGATCAATACCGCCCAACTGCAAAGCCCGTCCGCCGGCCAGCGCCTGGTGCGCGAGGCCCGGGCGGCCGCGCGCCTGCGCCATCGGCATGTCGCCTCGGTCTTCCATCTCGGCGTGGAAAAGGATGTCTATTTCTACGCGATGGAATTGCTCAATGGCGAGACCATCGAATCCCGCGTCGCCCGCGATGGACCGATGCATGCCGTCTCGACCCTGCGTGTCGCCACGCAAGTCGCACGCGCGCTGAACGCCGCGCAGGAGCACCAACTGGTGCATCGCGACATCAAGCCCGCGAATCTGATGCTCGTCATGGAAGACGATGAATTGATCGTGAAGGTGATCGACTTCGGCCTCGCCAAAGCTGGCGCTGCCTCGGTCGCGGACGCCGCGGATTCGATCCACGGCTTTGTGGGCACACCGCACTTTGCGAGCCCGGAGCAAATGCAAGAGCGGGAGCTGGACTGCCGGTCCGACATTTATTCCCTCGGCGTATCCATGTGGTTCATGCTCACGGGCCGGGTGCCATTTGGAGGTCCCCTGGCCCAGGTCATGAGCGAGCAACTCAACGCCAGGCCACCTTTTGAAACGCTCACCGGCGTCCCGCCGCAGGTCGTGGCGCTGCTCCGCAAGATGCTGGCGAAAGATCCGGCCGACCGACCGCAATCGGCCGCCGAACTCCGCCGGGTGCTGGAAAGGATCTCCGAGGAAATCGCCGGGGAGCCGGCGGCCTCACCGGCGAAACAGGCGCCCCATGCAATTCCGCCGCGGGAAAAGTACTCCACCTCCCATCGCACCGGCGTCATCCTCCAGGGACGCTACCGCATCCTGGGCGAAATCGGGGACGAGAAACTCGGTCGCGGGTTTCAGGTGGAGGACGCGGAACTGCTCCGGGAAGCCCGGCTCGTGATCTTGCATCGGCACCTTGCCGAGGACGCGGCGGCTTTTGCGCAACTTCAGGACGAGGTCGCGCGGTCGGCGCAGCTCGAACATCCCAATCTGCTCCGGGTTTTCGGCCTCGAACCGGCGACCCCCAGCCACCTCCTCCTGGTCGAGTGGACGAACGGCTTTTCTCTCCTCAGCCTGCTGCGCAATCGCCGGAAGCTCGCGGCCAGCGAGGCGCTGCCGCTCGTCAAGCAGGCGGCGAACGGCCTCGATTATGCGCTCCGCACGGGGCTCAAGCTGGTGTCCTTGTCGCTGGGGGAAACCCTGGTCCATTTTCCCGACACGGAGAGGGTTCCGTCGGAGACGATGCTGCTCCAGCGGCCGGTGGCGGAATGGCCAAGTTTTTACGTACGGTTGCAACCGCTCGCGGGTGTCCGGGGCCCGATGCCGGACGAAACATGGGGCGGCGATCGCACCGTCGTCGGCGGGTCGTTCCTGCGCCAGTCGATGACCGAAGATGTCCAAAGCAAGTATCTCCGCGAACTGGCCACCCTCACTTACGAACTGCTCGGCGGGACCCGAAGCTTCGGCGACAGGTACATCCCCCTGGCGGCCATCACCGAAGAAGGCAACGAAGTCGTTCGGCGCGGCTTGCTCAACCCCGAATCTTTCGCCTCGGCGCGCAGCTTTTACGATACGCTTTACCACAGCGAAGGCGGGCGCGAAATCCCGGCCGAGGGCGCGGCCGGCGAGGATATTCGTTTTCAGTGCGGCAGTTGCGGACAATGGATGGTGATCGATGCCACGGCTCGGGGCGCGGATATTGAGTGTCCCACCTGTCTCAAGGTCTCCACGGTCCCGCTCCTGGCGTCGGATTCCGTTGCGCGGGAAAAGGCCCGTCTGAAGCCGAAAATCCTGCTCGTCGAAGACAACGAACTGAGCCGGGACATGCTTTCACGGCGGTTGCAGCGGCGGCAATACGAGGTCATCCTCGCGATCGACGGTGTCGAAGGTCTGCAGATGGCGCAACTGGAGCGCCCCGACTTGATCCTGATGGACATGAATCTGCCGCTCATCAACGGCTGGCAGGTAACACGCCAACTGAAATCAATGCCGGAGATGCGCGCCCTGCCGATTATCGCACTCACCGCCTACGCAACGGCGGGCGACGAGCAAAGAGCGCGCGAAGCGGGTTGCGACGATTTTGAGGCGAAGCCATTGGAACTGCCGCGGCTGCTGGAAAAAATCGAGGCCCAACTCTTGAAGGCCAGGGAGGTATGAGCGAGACGACATCAAACCTGGTGGCGACGATGCGCCGTAATCTGGGGGCGACGATCGCGCAGGTCCTGGGTTACACGGAAGTATTGCAAGAACAGGCGGAGGAGTTGGGGCGGGAAACTTTCCTGCCGGACCTGCAACGAATCTACCAGGCAGGGAAAAACCTCGCCGATCTGGTGGCCGAACTCGTGACCCCGTCGGCCACACAACTCGAGGAGGTGGACTTTCCACGCCTCCGTTTCGAGATCCGCAGTTCACTCAACCACACCATTGGCTACGTCGAGATGCTTCAGGAGCGCGCCTATGAACTCGATCAACGTGGCTTCCTGCCGGATTTGGACAAAGCTCATGGCACTTGCCGTCAACTGCTCGCGCAATTGGAGGCGGCCGCGCAACCCAGCGACGCTGAGCCAGGCTTGACCAACGGTGCGCCGACCGAGCCGGAGATGGCGGTGGCCGGCGAAACCGCCCGGGGCCTTGGCACGCTGCTCGTCGTGGACGACAATATTCAGAATCGTGACCTCCTCGGACGACATCTCCGGAGCCTGGGATACCGGGTCGTCCATGCGGGGAGCGGGCCGGCGGCCATGGAGCGGATTCGTGCGGACACCTTCGATCTCATCCTCCTCGATGTCGTCATGCCGGGCATGGGTGGGTACGAGGTGCTGCAATGGCTAAAAGCCGACGCGTTGTTGCGTGACATCCCGGTGGTGATGATCTCCGCGATGAACGATACCGACAACGTCGTGCGGTGTCTCGTCATTGGCGCGGATGATTACATCTCGAAACCTTTCGACCCGATTCTGCTGAAAGTGAGGGTTGGCTCGTGTCTCGAACGCAGCCGGTGGCGGAAACTGGAAGAGTTCTATCTCCATCAGATTCAGGAGGAGCGGGCTCGTTCCGAACGAGTTCTTCTCAATATTCTGCCAAAGTCGACCGTGTGCCCGTCGTGACCGCTCCTGTTGGCGATCGGGCCATCCCCCGCTCGCGGGTGGTTCACGAATAGCGCCACTCCAATGAGACGCTTTCTGATCGAGCTGCGTGAGAGCACCGGCCTGGCCCTCTCCTCTCTCGCCGCGCACAAGCTGCGCTCCGGCCTCACGCTCCTGGGCGTCCTCGTGGGGGTTTTCTCGATTATCCTCGTCATGACGGCCATGCGGGCGATGCAGGACAACATCGAGAGCAAACTCGGCGAACTGGGCAGCAAAACCTTCGCGCTGCAGAAGATGCCCGGCGCGTACTTCGGCGGACGCGAGGGAATGATGAAGTTCTTCCGCCGTCGCGAGATCGACTATGCCCAAGCCCGGCGCTTCCAGCGCGAAGCCGCGGACTTCGCGCCGTTCGTCGGCCTGCACGCCAATTTCTACAGCGGTGAGGTTACGTCGCGCTATGGCAAGACCCCTCCAAACGTATCCGTCGAAGGCGCCACGCCCGGTCTTTTCCAGACCAACAACTGGACGATCACCGACGGCCGCGCGTTGCTCGAATCCGACCTCGAGGCCGCGCGCGACGTTTGCGTCCTCAACGGGAGCGTCGCCCAGGCGCTCTTCCCCAAGGGTTCCCCGGTCGGCCAACGCATCAAGCTCCGCTCCATCCCCTACACGGTCGTCGGCGTCTTCGAGCGCGCCACTTCCAGCGAGACCATCTCCGGGACCGCCATCCTTCCCATCACCACCGGCCTCAACCGCTACGGGCGCTGGGCGGGAATCTCCATCCTTATCCGCGTCGAAGATCCCGCGCTCTTCGACGATACGCTCGAACAAGCGCGCGGTCTCCTCCGCACGATCCGCAAGGTCCCGCCCGGCGACGAAGACGATTTCGAGATCCTCACGAGCACGGCGCTGATCGCGCAGTTCGAAAAGGTCACGCGCAGCGTGCGGCTCGGCCTCACGCTCGTCAGTTCCATCGCCCTTCTCGCCGCGGGAGTGGGGATCATGAATATCATGCTCGTTTCCGTGACCGAGCGGACCCGCGAGATAGGCATCCGGCGGGCCGTCGGCGCCCGGCGCCGTTCGATCATGACGCAATTCCTGATCGAAGCCGTCGTCCTCTGCGAACTTGGCGGCATCCTGGGCATCGGGCTCGGCCTCGGCGGCGCGCATGTCCTCGCCGTCCACCTGCTCCACCTTCCACCGGCCTACCCGCTCGATTGGGCGGCGATCGCGCTCGTCATCTGCTCGCTCGTCGGCCTAATCTTCGGCAGCTACCCCGCGTGGAAAGCCGCGCACCTCGATCCCATCGAAGCATTGCGCTACGAATAGCCGGGAATGCGAAAGGTCGCCGACGGCACTGGTCCTGGCGACCAGCGGACCGGCCAGACGCGTAGAACTCGAAGCGATTCCCGCCGAATTCGTTCTCCGATTTTGCTCGCGAGGATCACGTCATTTCCTTCACCAATTGCCACTGATGGACTCGCAGAACCGGACCGACGGAATCGAGATTCCGCCCGATGCCGTGGCGGAGCTGACGCGCCTGTACGAGCGTGGCCTTTATGTCCAGGCCTGCAGCTTTGCCGCGACGCTCCCGCCGGTAGCCCAGTGGCGCGGCACGGAGGCATGTATCATTGGCGGGCGTCTCGCCAATAATGTCCATGCTTCCCGGCTCGCGCGCTGGCTCCATGGCAAGGCCTGGCGCCGGGACAAGAACAACCCCGAGGCCGCCTATTACTTCGCCGGAGTGCTGCGCAATTGGCGCGGACCGCTCGCGGCCTGGAAGTTTCTTAACAAGTTGCCGGCATTCGCGGATGCTTCGGACGAACGCCGTGCGGATCTGCTCACGATAAAAGCCGGTGTCCTCGGCTCCTTCCGCGACTTCGATTCCGCAACAAAGCTCCTCGATGAAGCCGCGCAACTGAACGGAGGAAGGCCGTGGTATTGGGTGGAAAAGGGATCGTTATACGAACAGCAGGACGCTTACGAGGAAGCGCTGGCCGCCTCGTGGCACGCCCTGGAATTGCAGCCGTGGTTTCGGCCGGCCATTCAGGCCGCCGCGCACCAACTTCAATTGCTCAGCCGCGACGAGGAAGCCCTCACCCTCCTGCAATCCGCTCTGGAACGTCTGGAGAGCCCGGCCGTTGCCGGCCAGCTTGCGTTGCTCCAGACGGAACTCGGCCAACACTCCGCGGCGCTCCTCTCCTGGCAGCGCCTGCGAGAACTCGCGCCGTGGATGGAGCCCGACGTCATCAAGTGGTGGGAAGCCCGCATGTCCGATACCCATTATTTCGCCGGGGACCTCGCGAGTGCGGCGGACGCCGCCGAGCGCTCCGAGAACCGCTTTCACCAGGAACTCGTCCCCCGCCTGCGCGCACCTGCGCCTGACGCGCGGCGCGTCCTCCTGCCGGTGGGTTTTGTTCGCCAGCATCATTTCACGTGCGCCCCGGCGACACTCAGCGCCCTCAGCCGCTACTGGAACATGCCGGTCGATCATCTCGCGCTGGCCGACGCGATTTGCTACGATGGCACCCCGGACCATGTCGAACGGCATTGGGCCGGGGAGAATGGCTGGCAGGCGCGCGAGTTTCGGGTCACGTGGGAGGTGCTCGTCACCCTCATCGACCGAGGGGTGCCCTTCACCCTCACCACGGTCGAAACCCAGAGCGCGCATCTTCAGGCAGTGATCGGCTACGATAGCTTCCGGCACACCATTCTCGTGCGCGATCCCTACGAGCGCACCCATGGCGAATGGCCGGCCACCGAGTTTCTCGAGCGCTACGCCGCGAGCGGCCCGCGCGGGATGCTCCTGGTCCCACCGGCGGAAGGGGCACGCCTGGATGGCATCGATCTCCCGGATGCGACTCTCTACGACGAATACTACAAGGTCCGGCGGGCGCTCCATACCTACGACCGCGCACTGGCCCAGCAGCACCTCGAAGCGCTCGAAATCGCCGCGCCGACGCATCGGCTCACCCGTCACGCCCAACGGACGGTCGCCGGTTACGATGGGAGCCTGCCGCGCCAACTTGCGGCGGTGGAGGAACTGCTCGCGCTTTACCCGAAGAACGGCAATTTCCAGTGGAATAAATACGTTCTTCTACGCGAACTGACACGGCGCGCGGATTATCAGGAATTCTTGCAACAACGGTGCGCGGATCCCGATTCCGAGCCGCTTTTCTGGCGCGAGTGGGCCGTGGAGTTGAACGCGGACGCTCGCCGCCGGAGTGAAGCGGAGCGCATCCTGCGACGCGCTCTGCATCACCGCCCCACGGATCCCGATCTCCTTCACGCGCGCGCCAATCTTCACTGGGATGCACGCGAATTCGGCGCCGCGACCGCGCTCTACCGCCTCGCCGCCACGCTTCGAGACAAGGTCGATGGCTATTCCCGTTCCTACTTCCTGGCCGCCCGTCATTTGCGGCAGACCGACATCGTCCTGGCGCTGCTCACCCGTCGGTTCGACGAATTCAGCCCGCAATCGAGCCAACCGACACGCCTGCTCTTCTGGGCGCTGACCATCCTCGACCGGCAGACCGAAGCTTTTGACAAATTGGAACGAGCACTCGCGCTGCGGCCCAATGATGGAGAATTGCTGCTCTTTGCCGCCGACGCCTTTGCGCGCCACGGGAATGCCGGGCGCGGAGGCGCGCTCCTCGAGTCGGCCGAAAAGCTCGCTCCCCGAGGCGCATGGCTGCGCACCGCGGCTGGCCTCGCCGACTATCGCTGCGACCTCTCCGCGGCCCTGGCGCTGTGGCGGGAGGTTCTCACCGAAGAGCCTCTCTTCATGGAAGCGCAACGCGCGGTCACACGTCTCCTCGCGGAAACGCAGGGACGCGACGTGGCGCTGGCCCACCTCTCGGCAACTTGTGCGCGATTCGAACACCATATCGGCCTGCACGAGCTCTGGGCGGAATGGGCTCGAGGGGAGAGCAACGCCGCGGTCGAACCGGTCCTGCGGCGACTGCTCGCCCTGCATCCCGAGCACGCGTGGGCTCATCGCGAGCTCGCCTCGGTGTGCAGTAGCCTGCATCGCCCGGACGAAGCCGGCGCGTCGCTCGCGATCGCGGAGCAATTGGAGCCCCATGTGCCCTCGACGGCCGGCGTGCGCGCGCAAGTGGCCCTCGAAGCCGGCCGACTCGAGGAGGCGCGTGATCAGGCGCGGGCCGCCCTGCGGCTCTCCGTGGATTACGAGTCTGCCATCCACACGCTCCTCGCCGCCAGCCCCACATTTTCCGAAAAGAAAGCCGCCATCGCCTTCATCCGCGACGAATTGATCCGGCAGGTCGTCTTCGGTGATGGTCTCCTGGCTTTCCGCACTGTGGCCTACGAAGTCATCGATCCTCCGGAATTGCTCGCCATCCTGCGCGACGCGCGCACCGCGCGACCCGATCTTTGGCACGCGTGGTCCGCAGTCGTCCTGCAACTCGTGGACATGCAGCAGCTCGACGAAGCGCTCACCTACGCCCGGGAGGCGACCGAACGCTTCCCGCTGCTCCCGCGTCTCTGGCTCGACCTCGCCCGGGTGCAACGTGCGCTCGGCCACCGCGAACAGGAAATTCCTCCGCTCCAGCGCGCCCTTCACCTCGCCCCCGCCTGGGGCCTGGCCAGCCGCCAGCTCGCAGATACCCACCAACGAATGGGACAGTATCAGGAAGCGGCCGAGGTCCTGGAACGGGCGATCGCCGCCGCGCCGCTGGATCCTTACAATCACGGATGCCTTGCCGACGCGCTCCACCATCTCCGGCGCGACGACGAGGCGGCGGCCAAACTCGATCACGCCTTGAAACTCGAACCGGGATACGATTGGGCCTGGGACGCACTGCGAGCCTGGTCGCCGGAGAAAGGGGAAAGGAATCGCGCCTCGGTGCTCGCTCGCGAATTGACCCGGTTGCGGGCGGGTGAAGCCCGGTCCTGGTATATCCTCGCTCTGAGCCTCGTGGGTGCTCCTCTCGGAGAGAAACTCGACGCCCTCGATCGTGCCATCACGCTCCATCCGCGTTTCGCCGCCGCGCACGATGTCCGGGCGCAGTGGTTGGCCGAGGCCGGGCGTTTCGACGAAGCTCAAGCGGCCTGTGCGCCGGACACTTTTGGAGGCGAACCACCCACCCTGCTGCGTGGACGCGGCGCCTGGATCGAGGCCATCCGGGGCCGCACACGGGCCGCGATTGCGCGCATGCGCACCATCGTCGCCGAGGCGCCCGATTATTACTGGGGATGGAATATGCTCGCTGACTGGTGTTGCGCGGACCGCGATTTCGCCGGCGCCGAGGAAGCGGCTGGAAAGATGGCTCGCCTCGCGCCGCGCAGCGCCATTCCGCTCGGCTACCTCGCGGACATCCAGCTCAAGAACGGCCAGGAGGACGCCGCCTATGAAACGTTGCGCCGCGCCTTTGACATCGACCCCACGTACGCGTTTGCCGGCTTCGCGCTCTTCGACCGGCACTTGGGCAAGGGACAGTTGGACGACGCCGGTCGCGTGCTGGGTGTCCTCGCGACGCACCTCCCAGGAGCCCGCGCCCAGGCGGCGAAGGTGCGCCTCGATGCGCGTCTCGACCGGCGCGATTCCTCTCTGGCCGATCTGCGTGAACTCATCCGCGTGCCGGACGCCGACAGCCCGGCCCTGCACACCGCCGTCAAGGCGATGGTCGAGGCCCGCTGGGGACTCGAGGTCGAGACCGTCCTGTCCGAAGCTCTCGACCAGCGCGGCGTCAATCCCGAGGTCGGCCCGATCTGGGTGCGGCGGTTCGCCGCGCGCGGCGCCTGGAAGGCCCGCAAACGCCTCTATCGTCTTTCGCCTCGCAGCGAGATCGGCCGCCGCGCACGCATCGCGTATATCGAGGAACTCGCGGCCGGCGGACATACCTACTACCTTGGCCGCCAGCTCAGCCGCGAGCGGAAGGTGCTCCAGGAAATCCCCAGCCTGTGGGGGACCGTCGGCTACGCCTACGTCCATCTACGCCAGTGGAAGAATGCCGTGAAATGGATGCGCGATGCGGGGCGCCGCCAGGACGTCGAACCATGGATGCTCCTCAATCTCAGCGCCGCGCTTCGCGAATTGGCCCGCAACGATGAGGCGCTCGCCGTCAATCGCCGTGCCCTTACATTGACCAGCGACCACACCAGCGCGCAGCATCTGCTTTGGGTGGCCTTCGAAACCGCCATCGCCGGAAGAATTTCCACCCTCGACCAGGAATTGGCGGAACTTCGGGAGCACGAACTCGGCGACTACGAGCGGACCCTCCTCGCCCTCGTGAAAGCCCTGCGGGCGATGCATACTGCCTTGCCGGCGGATCGTCCCCGTGTCTTCCGCGAGCAGCGCGACGGGATCGAGCAGCTTTATCAGCGCGGCAAATTTGCCAATACCGTCCTCAATCGCACTCGCCGGCGCTGCCTCACCGCTCTTTCGCGCTTCAGTGGCGATCGCTGGCGCTGGCTCCGCCCCTTGCTGCCGGAACGAGCCGCGCCCCGCGCATCCAGTCCGCCTCTTCCTTCCGGGGCAGCCCGTCTCGCGATCATTGTCTTCGCGATGCTTATCTTGAACCTGATGCGAAATTGTAACGAGACCGATTACCGCGCGACGCCGGTTCTGCCCCCTTCCATTCCGATCCGCACGCCGGCGCCACACTCGACGCCGTCCTGGCCATCGAGCTTGAGACCTGCCGGGCAGCCATCCATTCGACTCATGCCACCGGGCAACGAACCCTCCTTCCTTCCTCCGGTCGCCCCGCTCTACCCACAACCGTCGCCAACACCCCAGCCACGCAGCCTCCGCCCTTGATCCCAAGCCTTCGCGCACCGCAGGATCACGCCGCGGGCGTGAGCCACGCCATGCCCTACGCGGCGGAGAGTTCCTGCACCACCCGAATAAGGTCGCGAATCTGGTAAGGCTTGGGCAGCACCGCATTGAACCCGTAAGCCGTGCATTGCGCCATCACCGGGTCAGTCGAGTATCCGCTGGAAACGATCGCGTGAATCTTCCGGTCGCGCTCGCGCAGATTGCGGATCGCATCTTTGCCTCCCATCCCCCCCGGAATCGTCAGGTCGAGCACCGCCAGATCGAATGGGTGTCCGGCGGCGGCGGCGGCCGCATGTGCGGCGAGAAAGGCCTCCCCGTCAGGAGTGCAAACCACTTCATGGCCAAACATGCTCAGAGCCGTGTGGATCAAGTTCCGGATCGGTTCTTCGTCGTCCATCACGAGCACGCGCATCTTGCGTTCGACGCCTTCAGCCGCCGGCGCAATCGGAGTTCCACTCGCCAGCGCGGGTTCCGAGGGCGCGGCGGTCCGAGCCGCCGGCAGCGTGATGGTGACGGTCGCTCCGGCGCCGGGAACGGATTCGACACCGATGTGCCCGCCGTGCCGCTGCACGATCGAGTAAGCGGCGGCGAGGCCAAGGCCGCGCGATTGTTTCTTGGTCGTGAAGAACGGGTCAAAAATGCGCGCCACGCAATCCGGCGCGATTCCGACGCCGAAGTCCTGGATGCGGATCTCCAGGTAGATTCCGTCGGGAAGATGAGGCGACTTGGTCACATTGTCCGCGCTCACCCGGATAACGCCGCTGCCCGGGGTGGCTTCAATCGCATTGAGGACGACGTTGCTGATGACCTGCGCGAGTTGATGCGGGTCGGCGTGGAGATCCCACAACGCGGGCGCGAGTTGGACTTCGCATTGCACGTTCGAGCCGCGCAGGACGAAGCTGGTGGTGTCGCGCAGCAGTGGCGCCAATGGCACGGATTCCTTGATCGGCGCCCCGCCCTCGGCAAAGGTCAGCAGATAGCGCGTCAACTCCTGGGCGCGGGTCGCCCCACGCTCCGCCTCGACGATGTTCGCCATGGCATCCGCGGGGAGACTTCCCCGATAGCGCAGCAGGGACAGATTGCCCAGCACGGCCGTGAGCATGTTGTTGAAATCGTGCGCCAGACCGCCGGCCAAGGCGCCAATCGATTGCAGTTTGCTCGCCCGCAAGAGTTCCTCGGCCTGCGCCTGCTCGCGGTCGCGAAGGCGCTTCTTTTCCAGGCAGGCCCCCAGCCGTGCGCGGAGCAGGACGGCATTGATCGGCTTCGGCAGATAGTCTTCCGCGCCCAGTTCGATGCACCGCGCCACGCGATCCACGTCGGTCAGCGCGGAGAGCATGATGACCGGGAGATGCCGCAGTTGCGGGTCTTCTTTCAGCGCCTGGAGGACCTCGATACCGTTCATGACGGGCATCTGAATATCGAGCAGGATCACGTCGAATTTGTCCCGCCGCAGCAGACCCAACGCTTCCGCGCCGGAGCGTGCCCCCTCCGGATGGCAGCCCTCGCGTTGCAGACGGCGGATCAGGACCTCCCGATTGAGACTCTCGTCGTCGACGATCAGCATCCGCCCGCCGGTCAGCGAGGGTCCGCCGGTCGAGCGCGCCACCGGCACGGTGTGATCCCAATGCTTGGCCGATTGCAATCGAATGAAAATTCCGCTCGTCCGCGCCGCGTCGATGAAGTGGCGTGCGGCCACGCAGATCAATTCGAAATCCTCACGATACTCGTCGAGGCGGGGGCTCGGAGGCTCGGCGAGGACCAGTTCCGAAAAGCCGAGCACGCGGCTGATTGCGGCGCGGGACGCATCGGGGAGCGGCCAGTATTCGCTTTCGGGTTGGGCCGCGGTGGCAATGATCGACCTATCCTGGAGAAGCGCGGCCAGGTCGAGCCCTCCTTCCCGGACGGCGCCAAGGCCGACGGCAAGATCGGGATGCCCCTTCTCTTCCGCGATCTCGATCAGCATCTCGCTCAAGCCGATGATTTGATTCAGCGGCGTGCGCAGATCGTGCAGCAGCTCGGAAAGCTGCTGCTCGGAATCGGTCTTGTGATCGGGTTCAGTCAAAATCACGCGGGAAGAAGGCTTTCGATTTTGCCCAGGAGGCGCACGAAATCGACCGGTTTGGTATCGTAATCATTGCATCCTGCGGCGAGTGCCTTGTCGCGCTCACCGGCCATCGCATGGGCCGTCAAAGCGAGCACGGGAATCCCCTGCGTCTCGGGCTGTTGTTTCAGCCGGCGGGTGGATTCCCACCCGTCCAGCACCGGCAGGCTCATATCCATCAGGATGAGATCGGGCAAATGTTCGGTCGCTGCCACGATGCCTTGCGCACCGTCGACGGCGATCAATACCTCGTACCCGCGACGCTTGAGTCTGCGAGAAAGCATGTCCCGGTTCATTTCATTATCTTCGACGAGCAGGAGTTTTTTCATGATGATCAAGCGGCGGCAGGTTGAGGCGTGGCTTCGGTCGTCCGGGCGGTGCGGGCGATTCTTTGGCTGATCTCCGCGAGCAATTCCTCACGGCTGCTCGCGCCCTTTTGGAGAATGCGGCTGACTTTTCCATCGAGCCGCGCGCGGTCCTCGGTGGTGATGTCCTTGGCCGTCATGACGAGGATCGGGATATCGCGCCACTCCGCGTGCGCACGCACTTCGCGGGTAAATTGGAACCCGTCCATTTCCGGCATCATCAAGTCGAGCAGGATGAGCGCGGGCCGCACCGTGGCCAGTTGCTCGAGCGCCTCGTGACCGTTGCCGGCTTCCACCACCGTGAAGTTCTCCCGCTCCAGCGACGCACGGAGCATTTCCCGCGTGGCCAGATCGTCTTCCACGACGAGCAGCGTCGGACTGTCCTGCCGCGTGCAATATTTTCGCAGCGTCGCCACAAAATCGCTGCGGTCGATCGGCTTGAGCATGTAGTCATCCACGCCCAGGGAGAAGCCCATCTCGAGATTATTCACCATCGTGAGCATCACGACCGGGATCTCTGCTAATTCCGGGTCGCCCTTGAGCCGGGTCAGCACAGACCATCCATCCATCGTCGGCATCATGACATCGAGCACGATAATCGAGGGGCGGAGCTTGCGCGCCAGATCGAGCCCTTCCTGGCCGCTCTGGGCGCCGGTGACGTGGAAGCCTTCCTTCTGCAGAAAGCGGTGGACCAGGTCGTGGACCGTCGGGTCGTCGTCAATCAGCAGGACTTGCGGCTGGCCCTCCAACGGCTCGGTGACCCGCAACTCCGTGCCCGTCTCGCCATCCGGCGTTTCGGTGTGTTCGGATTTGCTTGACGGCAATTTCACGGGCACGCGCAGGGTAAAGACCGATCCGCGTCCGGGTTCGCTCTCCACCGTTGCGTCGCCGCCGATCATGCGGCTGAACTCACGCGTGATGGCGAGCCCGAGGCCCGTCCCCCCAAATTTCCGCGTCGTGGAGGCATCGGCCTGGGTGAATGCTTCGAAGACCTTCGCCGCTTGGTCTGACGTCATTCCGACGCCGGTGTCGCGCACATGGAAGACCATCCATTCAGTGCCCGCACTGTCCGTTTCGCGCCCAGCCTCCAGCCGCACCGTGCCATTCTTGGTAAATTTGCCCGCATTTCCGAGCAGGTTGAAAAGGCTCTGCCGCACTTTCGTGACATCGGTGTGCATCGTGCCGAGACCCGCTTCCGCCACGATCTCAAATCGATTCCCGTTTTTCTCCACCACCGGCGCGACCGTCGTCGCGACGTCTTCGACCATGTGTGCCACATCAAAGGTCTCCGCGTGCAGATCCATCTTCCCCGCCTCGATCTTGGCAATGTCGAGCACCCCGTTAATCAGGGCCAGCAAGTGTTTGCCCGCCGACTCGATCTTCGTCAGATCACGAATAAAACTCGGCAAGGCGAGATCCTCGGCCTCTTCGCGCATCAATTCGCTGTAGCCGATGATCGCATTCAGCGGAGTGCGCAGTTCGTGGCTCATGTTGGCGAGGAATTGGCTCTTCGAGCGACTGGCTTCCTCGGCCGCTTCCTTGGCCCGGCGCAATTCCTCCTCCGCGCGTTTGCGTGCCGTGATGTCCTCGACAGTCCCTTCGTAATAGGAGACCCGGCCATTCTTGCCGCGGATCACGCGCACGTTTTCAGAAATCCAGATGACCGTTCCATCCTTGCGGTAGATGGGAGATTCGAAGCCCCACACCGAATCACTCTCATTCATCAGCTCGACGAAGTCCGAGCGGCGGTTCGGATCCACGTAAAGCTGCCGGGCGATCTCCTGGACACCGCCCTTGAGTTCCTCGACCGACGAATAGCCATAAATTTCCGCCAGTGCGGGATTGGCAAGGAGGTACTTTCCATCCGGTGTCGTCTGGAAAATTCCTTCAATGGCGTGTTCAACGATGCTGCGATAGGTAGCTTCACTCGCAACTTCGGATGGATTTGAAAGAGGTGCTGTGGTCACAGGTAATATGGATTGCACGCCTCGTTGGCGTGCGAAGCGTGTCAATCCTGCGAAAGCAGGAGGGGTGCCATTTTGGAGACATCACCGCTAAATTGGTGGTCGGAGACGGGAGCCGACCATCGGGAGCGAGGCGCCGGCCAGTGGAGTAAATCAGCTCTAACCCATTCCACGCCGCGAAGTTGAACCCGGGGCCATCACCCAGGTTGTACCCACGATCTGCCGACGGAGATTGCTTCACGCAAAAATTTCAATTTGCCACGAAAGCAGTTTGCCGTTCTCGTAGCCGCCCCTTATGAGTCATCCGCGCAGAGTCGTCGTCACAGGAATGGGAGTCGTCACCCCGGTCGGGAACGACCTGCCTACGTTCTGGCACAATCTTACCTCGGGGGTCAGCGGCATCGGGCCGATCACCCATTTTGACGTGAAGGATTACAAGTGCCGGATTGCGGGCGAAGTGCGCGGGTTCAACGCGTTGGAACACTTTAAGACGCCGAAGGATGTAAATCGCACGGATCGCTTTACGCATCTCGCGGTGGCTGCGGCGAAAAGCGCGATGGCCGACGCCGGCCTGACCGAGCCCGTCGGCGACCCCGAGCGATTCGGCTGCATCATCGGCAGCGGAATCGGCGGCCTGCAAACGACCGAGGATCAGCACACCGTTCTGATGCAGCGAGGCCCCAGCAGGCTCTCCCCGTTCATGATTCCCAGCCTCATCGGCAACATGGCGAGCGGCATCGTCTCCATGGAATATGGTGTGCAGGGACCGAATTACGCCCCCGTTTCCGCCTGCGCCACCAGCGCCCACGCGCTCGGGGAGGCCTGGCGCATGATCCGCGATGGGGATGCCGATGCGTTCATCGCGGGCGGCAGCGAGGCGGCGATCGTTCCGCTCGGCATAGGCGGATTTGCGGCGATGAGGGCGATGTCCACCCGCAATGACGACCCCACCGCTGCATCGCGGCCATGGGACAAGGATCGCGACGGCTTTGTCATGGGCGAAGGGGCGGGCGTCCTGATCCTCGAACTCCTCGAACACGCCCTCGCCCGCGGCGCCCGCATCTATGGAGAGATCGCCGGATATGGCCTCACCTCGGACGCCTATCATATGAGTGCGCCGCTCCCCAACCACGAGCAGGCCCAGCGAAGCATGCGCATTGCCCTCACCAAAGCCGGCCTGAATATTCACGAAGTCGATTATATCAACGCCCATGGGACCAGCACTCCAGTGGGCGATGTAGCGGAGGTCCGGGCGGTCAAAGCGGTCTTCGGCGGATGCACCAAGTATGGTCTGGCCGTCTCCTCGACCAAATCAATGACCGGGCATCTCCTCGGCGCCGCCGGTGCCGTGGAGACAGTCGTCTGTCTCCAGACCATTCAGACGGGCGTCATCCCGCCTACGATCAATCTCGACAATCCGGGAGAAGAGTGCGACCTCGACTTCGTCCCGAAAGTGGCGCGCCAGTCCAAAGTGAAAGTCGCACTCAATAACAGCTTCGGCTTCGGAGGCCACAATGCCTCCCTGGTCGTCCGCGCCTACGAGGGCTAAACCCTGGTGGAAACTTCCAACTCTTTCACGCTCACCCTCCCCCCCGGCGATTTCGACGCCTATATCTTCGATTGTGATGGCACGCTGGCCGACACCATGCCGACCCACTACAAGGCCTGGGTAACAGCGCTGGGCGAGCACTCGGCGGATTTTCCGGAGGCTCTCTTCTACGAACTGGGTGGCGTCCCGACGGCGCGCATCGTCGAGATCCTGAACGAACGCCACGGCCGTGCCCTGCCCGTCAATGCCACCGTCGAAATCAAGGAAGCGATCTTTCTCGAAATGAGCCACGAGATCGCGGCCATCGAGCCGGTCGTCGCCCTGGCGCGGAAATACCACGGGCTCAAGCCGCTCGCGGTCGCTTCCGGGGGGCATCGCCGCATCGTCCTCAACACGTTGCGCGCACTCGGCATCGCCGAACTCTTTCAGGCCATTGTCTGCTCCGAAGACTACCAGCGCGGCAAACCTTCCCCCGATCCCTTTCTCGAAGCAGCCCTCCGTCTGGACGTCGCCCCCGAGCGCTGCCTGGTCTTTGAGGACACCGCGACCGGCATCGCGGCCGCGACGGCGGCCGGCATGCAGTCGGTCCTCGTGCCGCCACTGAAACGCTGAGAGCGGACCACGAACGCTGAGAGCGTTCCGGCAATATGAAATCGTCCCACCTTGAATTCGGCATCGTCGGAACGGGTATGATCGCTGGCGTTTTTGCCGATGCGCTCGCCACATCGAAGAATGCCACGCTGAGCGCCGTGTCGAGCCGCCGCATTGAGAACGCGCAGAGGTTCCTGGCCAGGCGGCCCGGAGCGTCAGCGGTGCAGGGCATGGAGGAGTTGTTGAGTCGTGCGAATGTCGAAGCCGTCTATATCGCGACCCCCACAGTCGCCAAGGAAGAGATCGCCCTTGCGGCGATCGCGGCGGGCAAACATGTGCTGGTGGAAAAGCCCTTCATCAACCGGGCTTCCGTGCTGCGGATGACGGAGGCTGCGGCGGCCAGGGGAGTTGCCTTCATGGACGCGACCCATTTCGTCCACCACCCGCGCACGGCGGCGATCCAGGCCGCAACCGCGGAAAAAATCGGCTCGCCTCGCTCCCTCCACACGACGTTCTACTTCCCATTCTCGGATCGTTCCAATATCCGCTTCGCTCTGAATCAGGAGCCCATGACCGCGCTGGGTGACATGGCGTGGTATTCGATGCGGGCGGTGGTCGAGTACCTCCGTCCCGCGGGGCGAATTTCGAAGGTGATGACCGTTCCGGAACGCGATCCGCAAACGACCGCGATCGTGCGGGCTTCGGGCCTGATCGCCTTCGACAGCGGCGAAGTCTCGACCTTCGACATCGGCTATACTGCGGGGACCGTGCTCATGGATCTCCAACTCCTCGGAACCAGCGGGGTCATCGCGTTGGACGATTTTGTCCTGGATTGGACCAATAGTTGGGCTTTCAAGAATCCGGACATCAAGGCCGGCTTTTCTCACCGGACCGGAATGGCGCCGTGCAAGGACGTATCATTCATCCCCACGCCGGCGAAGACGGCGCAGGAAGTGGCGATGATCGAGAATTTCGTCGCATCGGCGGCGCCCGCGGGCACCGTCAACCGGACCGCGTACGCCGCAGCCACGCTCGCAACTCAGGAATACCTGGATGCGCTTTGGGCGGCGGCGGGTTCCTGACCGTTGCCGCTGTGGCCGGCCCCGATTCCCGCGCCTGGCGACTCTGGATTTCTAGTCCAACGCCACTTCTCGTCCTCGACAAGGCCCTGTGCCCGACGGACATTCCCCGACTCATGAAAAGCCGGATCGAGGCGCTCGTCTCCCAAGTTGGTGAAATTATCGTCGGGAAGGAAGATGCCGTCCGGTTAGCCGTGGCCTGTCTGCTCGCCCGCGGCCACTTGCTCATCGAAGATCTTCCGGGGGTTGGAAAAACGACGCTTTCCCACGCCCTGGCGCAATCGCTCGGCCTGCAATTTCGGCGGATTCAGTTCACGAGCGATCTGCTCCCGGCGGACATCGTCGGAAATTCTATTTTCAACCGCGACGAGCAGCGTTTTGTCTTCCATGCTGGACCGCTCTTCTCGCAAGTCGTGCTGATCGACGAGATCAATCGTGCCACTCCCAAAACGCAAAGCGCCCTGCTCGAGGCCATGGAAGAGATGCACGTCACGATCGATGGCGTCACGCATCCCCTGCCCGGGCCATTCTTCGTCATGGCGACGCAGAATCCCCAACACCAGATCGGCACCTTTCCGCTACCCGAATCACAGCTCGATCGATTTTTGATGCGGATCGAGCTCGGCGTGCCTGACCGTGCGGCCGAGCGGACGATGTTGCTCGGCCTGGATCGCCGGGAGTTGCTCCGAAAGGTGCAGCCCGTGATGTCCGGTGAAAGCCTCGTCGAGATTCAAACCGAAGTACGCCGGATGCACGCCTCGCCCGCGCTGCTCGATTATCTGCAGGACCTGCTCGAGGCCAGCCGCCGACGGCATCGCACGGGGCTTTCCCCGCGAGCCGGCCTGGCGCTCCTGCACGCGGCGCAGGCTTGGGGACTTATGCAAGGACGCGACATGGTGCTGCCAGAAGATTTGCAAGCGGTCGGAGCCGCAGTGATGGCCCATCGGCTCGGTCACGACCTGGAAAGCACCGAACCCACCGGCCGCGTGCTCGCCCAGAGCCTGTTGCGAGAGGTCCCGGTCCCCTAGCCCCTCGGTGTGACCGGACGCTCCCTCCAGCCGCGCGTGTGGGTGTTGCCCAATAGCCGAACGCCGGGTCTGGGTGCCGTCCTGATCGCCATGTGGTATGCCGGGGCCAGCCAGGGCAATGGCGCGGCCTACTTGCTCTGCTTCGTTCTGTCGGCGCTCGCTCTGGTGTCCATCGTTCACGCGTGGACCAATCTGCGGGGGGTCATCATCGACGCGGACGGTATCCAGCCCGTTTTTGCCGGTGAGGAATTAGCCGTGCCCATCGAAGTCGCCTCCACTCTGCATCGATCCCATTTCGCGCTGCGGGTCGCTGGGCTTCCCGGAAAAACGCCCGCGCTGATCGCTCTGCTCGATCCGGTCCGTCCAGCGCGGGCGGAATTGCGCATGCCCACCTCTCGGCGAGGTTGTTTTCGCGAACTCCCGATGCGCCTCAGCACGTCCTATCCCCTGGGCTTTTTCACGGCACGGCAGGATCTCCTCGTGCCCCAGACCTTCCACGTCTATCCGGCTCCCCGTGGCGATCGGCCTCTGCCCCGGGTTCTCGCGCCGACACGGCAGCCCCAGGGAGGCATGCGCGTGGAAGGCGACGATTACGGCGGCGTGCGGGTGTGGCAGGCCGGTGAATCCCAGCGGCATATCGATTGGAAGGCCGCGGCGCGTGGCCAACCTCTGCTCACGAAACAGTGGACCGGTGAAGTGGATGAAATTCTGCGCCTCGACTGGCAGTCCCTGAGCGGCACCGATGTCGAAGCGCGTCTCAGCCAGCTCTCCAAATGGGTGATCCTCGCGGAACGCGGCACGGCCGCCTACGAGTTGCACCTGCCCGGGAGGGCGATCTCCGCATCTCGGGGCGACTCCCACTATCACGCGTGTCTCCGCGCCCTCGCCGAATTCACGGATTCGGCCAACGCACCATCCGCATGAGCCTTCTGACCCGATCGCGGCTGACCAGCGTCGTGGAGACGACCCCGCTCGTCGGCGTCGTCATCGCGTTGACTTTGACCGCATTTCCCCTGGCTTCCAGGGTCGCGGAATGGATTTTGCCGCTCTTTCTCGTGTGTTGCGCCGCGCGGCTCTTCATGAACCGACCGACGTCGCGCCTGCCTTCGTTGCCGACCAAAGTGATCCTGTTTGCGCTCGGCATCGGCGGTGTCGGGCTGACCTATGGGTCCATGCTCGGCATCGATCCCGGCTTGAGCATCCTGCTGGTCCTGGTGTCCCTCAAGCTCATCGAGACCAACGGTGAGCGCGATTTCCACGTGCTCGCCTTGCTCGGGTACTTTCTCGCACTGTGCGACCTTTTCTTTTCCCAGGACCTGCTCATCTGGCTTTATGTGGCCTTCATCGCCGTGCTGCTCACGGCCACGCTCGTCCGCTTTCATCGGGGTTCGGCGGGCGGATATCGCCGTTCGACGATTTTGGCGCTCACCCTATTTGCGCAAGCCCTGCCGGTGGTCGTGCTGCTCTTTCTCTTCTTCCCGCGAGTCTACGGAGGCTTTCGTTTTCAGTTCAGCCAATCGTTGCTCGCGGCCGGCGGCATGTCCGATCGGCTGGCTCCCGGCAGCTTCTCCTCGCTGGCGCTCAGCGACCAGATTGCCTTTCGCGCGGATTTTCCCGACGGCAATGTTCCGGCAATGTCGGCCATGTACTGGCGCGGCGGCGTCCTGTGGCGCGGTGAAGGACTCACGTGGGTCATCGGCCCGCGATTGAACCAGGAGCGGCGCATTGGGCAACTGGGCGGGAGTGGCGTCCGCCAGCGTATCAGCCTCCTGCCCCACGGCGGGCGCTGGCTCTTTGCCCTCGATCGGCCCGCGAGCGAGGTGCGCGGGGCCGTCTACCAGCCGGGCGGCTATCTCCAGAGCCGGCGCGCGATCACCAGCCAGCTTCGCTACGAAGTCGTGTCCTTTCCCGAGAACCGCGAGGCCGTCCTGCCTCCCGACCAGCGCGTGGAGACGACACGGCTTCCCTCCGTAATCTCACCGCGCGTCCGGGCGCTGGTCGAAGGCTGGAAAAAGGAACATCCCGACCCGCGCGAATTGATCGAGACCGCGCTCAATTTCTTCCGGCGCGAACACTTCGTCTATTCTCTGACGCCGGGGACCTATCAGGACTCCACGGCCCTGGACGTCTTCCTGTTCGAACGCCGCGAGGGCTTTTGCGAACACTACGCAGCTTCTTTTGCCTCGCTCATGCGCCTCGCCGGCATCCCCTCGCGGGTGATCATCGGATATCACGGCGGCGAGTTCAATACGCTCGGCCGCTACGTCATCGTGCGGCAGGCCGATGCGCATGCCTGGTGCGAGATCTGGCTCAAGGATGCGGGCTGGATTCGCGTGGATCCGACCGACATGATCGCCCCGGAGCGTATCTCTGCCGGTCTGGCTTCCTATCTTCAGACACGCGCGACGCAAACGGATCCCGACGCTTCCCGGCGCTCCCTCACCGCCACCGGCTGGCGCGAACTCGGGCGTGAAATTCAACACGAGGCACGGTTGCTCTGGGACAGCGTCAATTACCAATGGGATTTGCGCGTCTTGAACTTCGATGAGGAAACCCAACGGAACTTTCTTTTTACCCTCGGGCTCGGCGCCGTTTCGTGGCCGGAGATTCTCATCTGGGTGGGTGTGGTCATCGCGCTCTTTCTCGCTCTGATCGCCATGTGGCTGCGCCGTTTTGGACGGGCGGGTGAGGACGAAGTCGGGCGGGCCTATGCCCGCTTCTGCCGACTGCTGGAGCGCGCGGGCCTGCGTCGTGAACCATGGGAAGGTCCCCAACATTTTGGCGAGCGAGCGGCGGCGCGCTTCACCGCGCAGGGCGACGAGATTCGGGAGGTCACGTCGCTCTACATCCAATTGCGTTATGGTCCCAACGTCGCTGTTCCCGGCCCATTCGTCCGGGCCGTGCGACGGCTCCGCCGGATGACGCCTCGAGCAGAGTAGAGTAAAAGCGGCATCCTGCCGCTTTTGGGACCGACGAGCGGCAGGATGCCGCTTCTACTTTCATCCCGCTCCCCTGTCACCTGCGCCCGGATGTTTGGGCTGCGACGGAGCGCAGCCCTCCAGAGTCACTTGGTTGGGCCGGCCCTTCCCGTGATCTTGGCGGCTCCCTCCGCGTCGAGCCTTGCTTTGGCTTCCGCCACCTTCTTCTCGACATCCGCGGCCCGCGCTTCGAGGGGTCCCCAGGCTTCCTGCGCCTTCTTGATCTGCCCAGCGTCGAGCCCGAGGGTCTGCAGCACTCCCGTGGCCACGAGTTTGTTGCCTTCGGTATTCATGTGCACGCCATCGACCGTGAATACATTCCGCGCGGGCTGCCTCGCAGCCTTGATCCGCTCCTGGAAGAGCGCGTTCACGTCCGCCAAAGGCAACTGCTTCTCCCGGGCCAGCTTTCTAAGAAATTCATTGTAGAGCGCAAGGCGCTGATTCTCGGGGCTCGCCAAATTTTCCTTGATCACGGTTGCCGTCAGCACAATGACCTTCACGCCCGCGGCTTGCGCCCGCTCGACAATCTGGGTGATATTCCTTTCAAAGGTCCCCTTTTCCGGTTCGGTGAAGCCGCTCTTTTCGTAGACCGTCGCGCCAGCTTGGGCGTCATCGAGCGGAACGCCCTTCTTTCCGGCCAGCACGTCATTGACCCCGCAACTGAGAGTCATCCATTGCGGTTTTTTCGAAAGCACGTCGCGGTCGAGGCGATTGAGCAGGTTGTTGGACTTGTGTCCGCCGATCCCCGCGGGCGCCGCGTCCACCTCCACACCATTGGCCGCGAGGCCCGCCACGATTAATTTCACGTATCCGGCGGGATTTCCCCAGCCAAATGCCGTGATGGAGTCCCCCAGGAACCCGACCTGTTCTCCGCTTTTGATCAGAATTTCCGCGGAGGCTGTCCGGACCAGCGCCAACAATGCCGCCGCGAGGAAAACGCCCACCCACCGATTCGAGGGTGAAACGCGGGCAGGGATCATGTCCCCCTTGTGAGCCAAACGTGTGCCGAAAGGCAAGTTTTAACGCAATCGACTCTTTTCCTCGGCGACGAGCACGGCCATTCGCCCCACCCCGCGCGGGTTTTGAAAATGTCCCCGCTGTGGTCCGTCTGCCTGTTCCGGCGTCTTCGGATAATCAGACAGACTTCCCATCCGTCTCGGATAGTCTGTGCGGATGCTCGCTCGCTACCGTCGCGCCCTCTGGCTGTGCCTGGGTCTCTTGCTTTTGATCATCGCCTTCGTGGTCGCCGCCAACGCGTGGGTCATCCAGCGGACCCGGGATGGGATTATCACGGACATGAGCAACCTTCCGTCGAATGATGTCGCGCTCGTGCTGGGCACCTCCCGCTATGTCGGTGGACGCTGGCCCAATCCCTTTTTCGAAGGCCGCATCAAAGCCGCCGCGCGCCTCTATGCGGAAGGCAGGGTCCGCCACCTCCTCGTCAGCGGCGATAACGGCCGCGTCGGGTACGACGAACCGACCTGGATGCGCGACGCCCTCATCGCGCGCGGCGTCCCGGCGGCCGCCATCACCCTGGACTACGCGGGCTTTCGCACCCTGGATTCGATGGCCCGTGCGAAAACAGTCTTCGGCCTGGAACGCTTCACCATCGTTACCGATGATTTTCATCAGCCACGCGCCATTTTCCTCGCACGTTCGCTCGGGCTCGACGTCATCGGATTTCCTTCGGAACACGTGCCGTTTCGCTGGTCAAAAAAGACGCTGGCGCGCGAACTGGCCTCCCGCACGGTTGCCTGTCTCGACATCTACGTTCTGCACACCAAACCGCGATTCTACGGTCCTCGGGTAGAGATCCACATCGCCTCCGCTCGCTAATCGCGGACGCTAAACGCCCGCGCTCCGCAACCTTAGGAACCTCAAGAACTCCGCGCCTTCGCGCAGGCGCCGCTTCATCACATCCCAATCTCCGAGCATTTCCCCGACAATCCGGGCGATGGGGCGCGGCCGGAAATAGTAAGCTTTGTAGAAACGCTCGAGGGCCGCGAATATCTCGTCGCGGGACAGGTTATCGTACTCCAGCGCCGCTGTCTGCTGTCCATGGCTGTCGACCAGATCGAGATCCTCGCTGAACCATCCATTCTCTTTGGCCTGCCGGTACAATTCGGTGCCCGGATATGGCGCCGCGAGGCTGACCTGCATCGAGAATGGATCCACCTCCTTGGCAAATTCGATGGTCTCGCGAATCGTCTCCCGCGTCTCGCCCGGGAGGCCGAGAATGAATGTGCCGTGAATCGTGATCCCAAGCTTCTTGCAATTTCGGGTAAACTCCCTCGCCTCCTCCAGTCGGATGCCTTTCTTGATATTGTCGAGGATCTGCTGATTGCCGCTTTCATAGCCCACGAGCAGCAGGCGCAGGCCATTCTCGCGCATCGTCTTCAACGTCTCGTAATTCACGTTGGCCCGCGCATTGCAACTCCAGGTCATGCCGAGCTTGCCCAGTTCCCTGGCAATCTCGCGGGCCCGAGGCTGGTAAGCGGTAAAGGTATCGTCGTCGAAGAAGAACTCCTTCACCTGAGGGAAAAGCTTCTGCGCGTGCATCATCTCGCGGGCTACCCCCGCGGGCGATTTGGCGCGATACTTGTGCCCGCCCACCGTCTGCGGCCACAGGCAAAAGGTGCACTGCGCCGGACAACCCCGCCCGGTGTAGTGAGAAACGTAGGGATGCTTGAGATAGCCGATGAAGTATTTCTCGATCTCCAGGTCGCGTGCATACACGTCCATCACGCTCGGCAGCGCATCGAAGTCCGTGATCGTCGCACGTTCCGGGTTGTGCACGATCTTCCCGTCGCACCGAAACGACAGCCCATCGATCTCGGCGAGCGGTTTTCCCAGGGCCACGTCCTGGCAGATGAAATCAAATTCTTTGCGCCCGACGAAATCGATAGCCTCGCTCACGGCCAGGGTCTGCTCTGGCAGCACCGCCGCATGGGCGCCGACCAGACCCACCTGCAAATCCGGGTTCTGGGACTTCAACGCCTCCGCCAGTTCCGCATCACCCCGCAGGGTCGGCGCGCTGGTGTGGATGATCGCCAGCTCATAGTCCCGCGCGATCCGCAACACATCGTCCCGCGTCTGGTCGTGCGGCGGCGCATCCACGAGCCGCGAACCTTCGATGAGCGCCGCCGGCTGGGCGAGCCAGGTCGGAAACCAAAAGGACCGCACTTCGCGTTTTGCCTGATATCGCGACCCAGCTCCGCCATCGAATCCCTGCCATGAGGGCGGATTGATGAAGAGCGTTTTCCGGAACATGGCGCGAGTCTGCGATGGCCGCGCGACTTACGCAACTCGCAGGTAGGGTAAAACGCCCGGTTAAGTAGCCGGTTCTTCCCAGAGCCGCTCGAGAGATGTGGCGGTACCCACCGTGAAGCGATCGTTGGCCCACAGAGACGTTTCCTTGCACTGACAGGGATCCTTCTGCGTTAATGTGTGCATGGACTTCCCCCGTTCATGGCGTTGCCTCTCGCTTTCGATCGTAGCCATCGGGATCATGGTTCTAATCAGCGGTCCGATCAGTGAGGGGACCGACAAGCGGGCCACGGCCATGGACGATCCAGCGGCCTTGGCCAAGGAATTCGACACCGCGTGGCGGGCAGGCGATTCCGACCGCGCCGACGCCATTGCTGCCAAATTTGGTCACCAGCGAGAAGTGGCGGCGTCGGTCGTCAAACAACTCGTCGCAACGCTGGACAAGCCAGTCCACGACTTGGCCTCCAATGGCAATCCATATGGCGTGCAATCTGCCCTAAAGCAAATCCTCGAATCCTTCGGCCCCCCAGCAGCCACGGCGCTTGCGGAAATGATCGCCTCGGGCAACGCGCCTCTCTCTCGGACATTCCGTAAACAGAAGATGCTCGATTCGGAGCCCGTACCGACATTTTGGAACTCGCGCTACGGTTTCGCCATTGATGTATTTGCACGACTGGGATTGGAGGGACAACCGGCCGTTCGACGGCTGACCCTACTACTCGACTCCCCATCGGCTGAAACCCGCATGACGGTGTGCGAGTGCCTTCAGCCCATCGGCCCGCTGGCCAGCGCAGCGTTACCGAAAATCCGGCGGCTCTGTCACGATAAGGATCCCGGTTGCCGAAGGGAGGCGTTGGACGCCTTGGTGGCCCTCGATGTCGATACGAATGAAGTGGTCCCGTTCCTCGCCTCCGCCTTGGCGGACCCATCCCCAGCCGTGCGGAATCAGGCCCTCGAGTCAATCGCCGTGTTAGGAGCCAGAGTCGCCTCACTGTCGGATCCACTCACGTCCTTACTGATCAAGATCGATTTGGACGCCAAAACCGGACGAGATGAAGAGGACCATGACCCCAGGGCGTATGCAGGAGGATTCATCAACCCAGAGGCCGTTCTGCGGGCGCTCCGAAACGTAGGGCTGCACGACCCGCGGGAATGCGATCTGATCGCGAATCTGCTCATCAAATCCGGTCCTACGATGCCTTCCGACTGGCGAGATCAACTCGGTAGTCTCCTCAGCGCCGCCGGCAAAATGGCCCACCCGGCGATCGCTCGATGGGTGTCGGCCGCTCGGGACACGGATGACGCGGCAGAGATTGCCGCCGTAGGCACGGCGCTTCGGGTAAGACCACAGATCACGGAGCTGTTGCCGACACTCTTCGCTCGCACTGCCTATTTCGAAGGCAAATATATCGAAAAAGTGAAATATCCGTGGGCTTGGCTAATCTCCGCCGGATTTCCCCGCAAAAAATCGCCATTGGAGCTCGGGGCTTTGTCGTTAGTCGGGCCGCTGACTCGTATTGATCCGGGGCCCGGAGCCAGCATGGAACTAATGGACGACGACTATATCGTGTACCTCGTGGAAAGAGGACACACGGTCGGTGCCACCCAGTTGGGTAGAGCCATTCAGCGGGAAATCGCTGACCTGAGAGGCGATACCACCGAGGCAGACCGGTATGCCCCAGCCAGCGCCTTATGGTCCAGGCGCTCGACCGCCGCCGAATGGCTGGGCAATCGGGGCCGAAATGCGACCGTAGCCGTGCCTGCACTCCAGTCGATCATCGAGAATTTTAAGTATGCTGGCGAAAAAACGGACGAGGAGGAATACAAACTCGTTCGCACGTGTTATGTCGCGCTCACGCGAATCACGGGCAACCCGGAATCGTGGATGAAGGACGCGGAGCGGCGATTACTAGCGCCAATGCTTGCGGAGCCCCGTCGTTGGGTCGGTTATCTGATGAATTACACGGATATGATGGCCGATATCTACGCCTTGGAATCGCCACGCCTTCAGCAATTGATGAATGGGCTCGACGCGGATCTGGCCGTCGCCGCAGTGAATACGATCTATTTTCGCACCGACGATCCCGAATTAGCCGCCACAGTCCTGCCCCAGTTTCTCAAACGACACTCTCGCGAGGAATTGAAGAAAGACCTCTATTGGCTCGAGTGCCTGCCAATGGCTGGTTCGGGCGGCGTTGTGGCCCTGGATCGACTGATTTCAATCCTGGACGAATATCTCCCCCTGTTCCAGGCGGCAAAGTTCTCCACTTTCGATTCGGGTTCCGCGATGACTGCCAGCGTCGTTTCCGAAAATGGGACGGTTACTCAAGTTCCGAATCTGGGACCCTTACTCGGAACTCTCGCAGCACTTCGATCGATTGGTGGCGAGGAAGCCCGCAGAGCGGTACCGGCGCTGCTTGCCATCTACGCCGAAGCGCCCCTGGGCCATCGGTTTCGCACAGAAATCATTGCCACATTGAAGTCTATCGAAGTGGACCTCGGTCCTGTCGCCAAACGTTGGCCTCCCCGTTTAATGACGGCTTCGCAAACGTCGGGCGATTTGCTCGAAAATATCCGCGAACTCAGGGAGTTTGGTCCCCTCGCCGTCCCCGTTCTCCCGGAGCTGATTCGAAGGTTGCGCCGACCAAACCTCGGCGAAGAATTCTCGCGCGTGGCCATTCGCGCCCTCGAAGCGATTGCCCCAGCCGATGCCCATCTAAAGCCGTTGAGCCACCTCGCCCTCGTCAACCAATCCTCAGTTGAGATGGAAGAACGGAGGTGGCGGCGATATTCGGAGCGTCCGTAGGTTCTCCCAGTCACGATCATCATCGAAGACTGCTAATGAATGCGGACCGACTGGCGCCGCGTTTCATGCCCACGCAATGGACCTCATTTCACCGCATCCCTTCTGGCCGCTGAAAAATGGGCTCCTCAGCGTTTATCCCTCCCTCAAGGGAGACATCCGTTGCGAGGTCGCCGTCATCGGGGCCGGCATCACCGGGGCGCTCGTGGCTGATCATTTGGTTCGCGCGGGGATGGGCGTCGTAATGCTGGACAAACGCGAGGTTGCCATGGGCAGCACGAGCGCCAGCACCTCGCTCCTGCAATACGAAATCGACACGCCACTGGTGGATTTGAAAAGGATGATCGGCGAAGCGGATGCGGAAGCCGCCTATCGCGTTTGCCTCGGGGCGATCGCGAAAGTTGAAACGCTCGTCGATGGCCTCGGGGGTGACTGCGGGTTTCAGCGCAAGAAAAGCGTCTATCTCGCGAGCACGTTCGATGATGTGGAAGCGTTGCGTGCGGAGTTCTTTGCCCGGCGGCAGGCCGGCATCGAAGTGGACCTGCTCTCGGAGACCGACGTCAGCTCGCTCTTTTCGTTCTCTCGACCCGCCGCGCTGCTTTCGCACCAAGCCGCCGAGGTGGATTGCTTCCGGCTCACCCACCGACTTCTGGAACGTGCTCAAGAACAGGGCGCGCGGATCTTTGACCGCACGCCTGTCTTGCGGCACGAGAGCCGTGATGACGGGGTAATCCTTACCACGCCGCGCGGCCGCGTGCAGGCGCGCACCGTGGTCTTCGCGACCGGCTACGAAGCGGTGGTCGAACTGCCCGACAAGATCGTGAACCTGAAAAGCTCCTTCGCCCTGGCCAGCGAACCCCTGGAGAGCTTCGACGGGTGGTACGACCAGTGCCTGCTCTGGGAAACAGCCCGACCCTACTTTTACATGCGCACCACGAACGACGGCCGGGCGCTCATCGGCGGCGAGGATGATCCCTTCCAGAACGCCGTGCGCCGCGATGCGCTCGTGCCGGCGAAGACCGAACGGCTGGCGGAAAAATTTCGGACGATGTTCCCGAAGATCGATCTCGAAGTTGCCTATGCATGGGCCGGCACTTTCGGAGAAACCGAGGATGGGCTCGCCTATATCGGTCACATCCGGCAACTGCCCAATTGCTTCTTCACCCTGGGCTTCGGCGGCAACGGCATCACCTACAGTATCATCGCGGCGGAAATCATTCGCGACGCCCTCCTCCAGCGGCCCAACGCCGACAGCCGCCTCTTTCGGTTCGATCGCTGACCGACCGCCCGGATCGGGAACACTGTTGCACGTCGCAGGCGCGTCGGACACATTGAGAAACCATGTCTCATCTCCCCACCGGGACGATCACTTTTCTATTCAGCGATATCGAAGGCAGCTCCAGGAAGTGGGAGCAGCAGCCCGATGCGATGCGCGTGGCCCTGGCGACGCACGATCGCCTGTTGCGCGGAACTTTTGAAGCCAACGGCGGTTACGTTTTCAAGACGATCGGAGACGCCTTTTGCGTGGCTTTCGATACGGCGCTCGACGCCCTCTCGGGAGCAGTGCAGGCGCAACGCGCGCTGCGCGATGCCACCTGGGACGGCATTGCTGAAATGAAGGTCCGCATGGCGCTCCATACCGGCTCCGCGGAACATCGCGATGGGGACTACTTCGGCCAATCGTTGAATCGGGTGGCCCGCATCCTCTCCTCGGCTCACGGCGGCCAGGTTCTTCTTTCCCTGCCCACGGAGGAGCTGGTCCGCGACGCCCTGCCCATGGGCGTCCAGTTGAAAGCTCTCGGAGAACACCGGCTCCGCGATCTAGCCCGGCCCGAGCACCTCTTCCAACTCGTCACTTCCGACCTGCCCTCGCAGTTTCCCGCCCTCCGATCGCTGGAAAGCGTGCCCAACAATCTGCCCATGCAGCTCACGAGCTTCATCGGGCGCGAGCGGGAACTCGCGGAGGTGAAGCGCCTGCTCGGCAGCACCCGCCTCCTGACCCTGACAGGCACGGGAGGCACGGGCAAAACGCGCCTCTCTCTTCAGGTCGCCGCCGATCTCCTCGAGCAATTTCACGACGGGGTCTGGTTCGTCGAATTCGCCACGATCACCGATCCCGCGCTCGTCGTGGAGACCGTCGCCGCCGCCGTCGATCTCCGGCAGGAAGCGGAGCGTCCCCTGGCCGCGACGCTCACCAGTTTTTTCCGCAACAAGCAACTGCTGCTCATCCTCGACAATTGCGAACACGTCGTGGGCGCATGCGCGCGCCTCGCGGAATCTCTCCTCCGCTCATGCGCGCAGCTCCGCATCCTGGCCAGCAGCCGCGAGCCCTTGAGCATCGCCGGCGAAACGGCCTGGCCACTGCCACCCCTATCCTTGCCCGACCACTGGCGCGAGATCACGGCCGGCCCCGACGCCATCGAGCGGCTCACCCAATTCGAAGCCGTACGGCTCTTTATCGACCGCGCGACGATCGCCCGCCCCGCCTTCCAGCTCAGCAACGAAAACGTCCACCTCGTGGCGCAGATTTGCTGGCGCCTGGACGGCATCCCCCTGGCGATCGAGCTGGCCGCCGCTCGCATTCGCGTCCTGACGTTGCAACAAATCGTCGAGCGGCTGGATGACCGCTTCCACCTGCTTACCACCGGCAGCCGGACCGCCGTGGCGCGCCAACAGACGCTACGCTCGTTGATCGACTGGAGCCACGATCTGCTGACGGAACCGGAACGCACGCTCTTCCGCCGCCTTTCGGTCTTCGCCCGGGGCAGGACACTCGATGCGATCGAAGAGGTCTGCTCGTGCCATTCGTTACAGTCCTTTGAGATCGTGGACTTGCTCACCCAACTCGTGGACAAATCGCTCGTCTATGTGGAAAAGACCATCCCGCAAGGCGCGCGCTACTACATGCTCGAGTCCATCTACGACTACGCGGACGAGAAGCTGCGCGAAGCCGGCGAGCAGGACGCCTTCCGCGTCCGGCACCTCGACTATTTCATGGAATTCCTCGAAAAGGCGGCTGCCGAGCTGCGCGGACCAAGGCAAAAGGAGTGGCTGGAACGCCTGGAACTGGAAGATATCAACATGCGCTTCGGGGTCGAGGCCAGCCTCGAGATTCCCGGTCAGGTGACCAAAGGGATGCGCCTGCTCACGGCGGCACAGCGCTTCGTCGAGGTGCGCGGTTTGTTCAAGGAGGCACGAGACCATGTCGACAAACTGCTGGTCCATCCAGAAGCAGAGGCACGAGACGCCGTTCGCGCGCGAGCGCTGGCCGTCGCGGGGCGGTTGGCGTGGATTGCGGATGACATGGCCGCGACGCTGGCTCATCACACCGAGGCGCTGGAAGTCTTCCGCGAACTCGAAGATCACTCCGGAGCGGCGCAAGCGCTCGCCGATCTCGGATTCCACGCGCTCGATGCCGGCGACGTCCCTCGCGCCCGCGCCTTGCTCGATGAGGCTTCCAAACTCGGCGAGACGCTGCAGCAACCGCGATTGACGGCGCACATCCAGCACATCAACGCTGTCCTCGCCGCCGGCGAAGGGGACTTCGAACGGGCCTTCACCCTCGAAGAGGAGAGCCTGGGGCTCTATCGGCCACTGGGCGACTCATGGCAATGCCTCATCATAGCCTGGGGAGTGGGCGTGAACGCGACCGTGCTCAAACGCTTCGATGTCGCCCGGCGGCATTTCACGGAGTGCCTCGAGGTCGGCCTCGCTCTCGGCAATCGGTGGAGCACCTCGTATCCCCTGGATGCCTTCGCCTGCCTCGCCGTGGCGGAACACAAGTATGACCGGGCGGCCCGCCTCTTCGGGGCGGGAGAAGCGCAGCGCGCCCGCTCGGGGCTCGTCCCGCATTCGGCCGATCACCCTGCGCTCCGGGCCGTGCTCGCCGCCGCGACCGATTTCACCGGCCCGACGATCGATGCCGCACGCAACGAGGGACGCGTCCTGACTCTTGACGCCGCCGTCGCGTTCGCGCTGGGGCACGATTAAGGGATGGAAGCCGCGCCTGCCGATAGCGTTCGCTTGCCGCGATACAAAAGCCGCCACACCGCGAGAGAAATGCCGGCCATGTAGAGGATCGTCAGCGGGCTGAGGAGCAGAGGGATAACGACGCCGAATTTCCAATTGGCGACCACGGTGATGCGCAGATTCGTCTGATCCGGCTGCTTGAGAAAACTCCGCGCTTTCTCAACAGCCCCCCGAATGTTCATCGGCGACACCGGCACTTCCGACGTGCTTTCACGGCCGTGGACCACGAGGAACGATTCGCTCTCGGTGCGGTGTTCTCGCCCTCCATCTCGATCATGGTCACGAACCAGTTCCCCGGCGTGGAAACGGTCGTCCACCTCGCGCACATCCTCCACCACCACGTGGCGGTACGGAATGAAATAGAATAAGCGCGTCGAGAGGTCCGCGACCACCTGCTCATTCTGCCGCGTCAGTTGGATAACGGAAACCGGGGCAAGCGCGGAGATGAACGCAGGAAGACACACGCAGCAGAAGAAGCCGAGAATCTGCGCGAAGACCTTCTGCCCGGCTGGGGTGCGGGAACGCGGGCGCTTAGACCCCGCACTCATAGGCAAACCACTCTGCCTTGTAGGCGGCCAGCGGCTCCTTGAGTTTATCGAGTTCGGCCGCGGGGCCGTGAATCTCCAACCGGATCAAATCGGAATTCTTCAACATCTCTCCGAGCAGTGCTCCGACATTCTCGAGATGCGCGAGGGTGCCCGCGGCGCCGACGTAACCTTCCCGGCAAAAGATGACATCGCCGTTGATCGTAAATTCGTAATAGATGCGGGCTGGCTCGGTCTTGGTCGCCGCGACAAACGCGGGCAGGAGGGCCCTCGCGATCTCCATTTTGCCTGGGTGGACTTTGAAATACGGGTGGATGCTGACGGCTGGGGTGCTCATGGGATGATGCGGTGAGCCTGACGGAAAATGCCGCGCGCGAAAAGCCTCAACGCAACATTCGCCCAACTCGACCGCGCACCGCGCGGACGGTGCGGGCGACCGACGAGGCCGCCCGTCGGCTCACGCGGCCCAAAATGCCGCCACGATTTTCCCAAGCTTGGGAACGGTCCTGCGCGGCGGTGTGTTTCACCGCGTTCCAAGCGTAACCCGCAAATGCTGGATTCGGCCGGACCGGGCCGCGGAAAGAGAGAATGTAAGCGCACCGCGGCGAGTCGGACTGGTTCGGCCCAGCGGAGTGAAGGGTGCGGCAGTGGTGCATGACCGCGCCGCCGGGCGGAAGCGGACAAAGGGTGGCGTCCTCCGGCATGAACGATCCGATGCATTCGAGCGCGGTGATCCGAGGATCGTTATTCGGTGAGCGATGCTCGAGGACCGGTCCCTGGTGGCTGCCGGCGATGTAACGCATGCAACCGTTCTCCGGTGTGGCCTCCTGCAAAGGCATCCAGATGCTGAGTTGCTCGTAGTCCGTGCCAGGATCGTCGCGATGCGCTTCGTCCTGATGCCACGGGGTCGCCGCGCCGTAACGCGGTGGCTTGAGGATCGCGTGTTCAAACCAAGGCTCCGTGCCCACCCCGAGGAGTTGGACCGCCACGGCGAGCGCGTTCGCCCGGAATTGGGTGGAGGCCAGTTCGGGCGCAAATTGCACGGGGTTCAAGAGTTGGGGCAGCGCCGGCGGCCGGTCCTCCTGATCGGTCCCTGCCAGATCGTATTGCGCCCCTTTCTCCCAACCGACGCCCCCCTGAAAGAGCCGATGGAAAATCTCGCGCAACTGCGCAACCTCATCGGGCGGCGCGATCTGAGGCACGGCCAGGAACCCATCCGAGCGAAAGCTCGCGATTTGCGCGGTTGTCAGCAGGAGGGGGGCGGCCATTGGACGCTAATGTAAGCAGAGAACCTGCCGCCGTTCACGTCAATCTCACGGCCGTGGAAGGAGTGCCGCCGAGTCCGGCTCAATGCCTTGTCTCTCCCCCGCCCCCCGCCGGCCTCGCCGCCATCACATCCCCTTCCCCGAGCCGGCGCTTGTACATCTCCAGCGCGAGCCCGTAACACTGCTGGGCCAGCACGGGATTGTAGCGCGGTCCTTCGTCCCGGATGAAGGCGTGGGCGCCATTGACTTCGTGCCACTGGAAAAATGTGCCGGCGGCTTCCATGGCGGCGTGAATCTTTAATCTCCCCTCCAGAGGGACATGCGGGTCCTGCCGGCCCCAGATCATCAACATCTCCCCCTGGATTTCCTGAATGCGGTCCAGGGTATTGTCATTCATCCCCGCGCCGAGACCCCGTTTGTGAATATCGGTGGCGTAAAAGCACGTCGTCGCGAGAACCTGAGGGTTCATCGCCGCACGAAAAGCGAGGTGGCCTCCGATACAGATTCCCATCACCCCGAGACGGCCCGTGCTGGCCGGGTGTTCGGCGAGGTATTGCAAGACGGCCCGCGCATCGGCGTCGTAGGCCTCGAGAGGTTTGGTAGTTTTCAGCGCATTGCCCCGATCAGCCCCAGCCGTGTCGTAGGCCAGCGCAGTGCCGGCAGCTTCGTACTCGTGATAGATCTCGGGGACAGCGACAATAAAACCGTTTCCAGCGAGCAGCGCTGCTGTCCGCCGGATCGGCCCGGTGACTTGAAAAATCTCGGAATACAGAAGTATGCCGGGATATTTTCCGGGCGCCGCCGGCCGAAAGACGAACGTTCGCATCGGTCCCGTGGGAGTTTCGAGATCGAAGAATTCGTGATCGGTGATGGTCATGACGGACAGGTTGTAGCCTGCACCGTTGGAGCGCACCAGAGCCGCGTTCGTTGGCGCTTTGGATGACGATGAAGGGGGAGATCGTGTTTATGGCGAACGGCGTTACGTAGCGGCGAATTCATTCGCCGAACCGCGCGCGGCAGCAGAGTAAACGCTCGCGTTCCCGAGGCCGCGCCTTCCCAAAACTCCGAACTTTTCGCGGGGCCGGGGTTCCGCGAATAAATTCGCGGCTACGTAAAAGCCGCTTCGTCGCGGCGTATTCAATGGGCGGGCGCCGTGCGTCGCGCCGAGAGTATCGTGCCGTTCAATTCCTACCGCTGAACCTGCAGAACGATAATAAGCTGCCCTTTCCCATATTGTGGACCCCGGATGAACAGAGGGCTTCCGGGAGCCAGTTTCACTTCCGTGTCCACGATAGGCCGCTGGTCCTGATAAAGCTGAAGACTGAGTAGAAATCCGCCTTGCGCCTCCTTGGCGAGGGCGCGCCGTCCCTTCAAGCCCATCCAAAAACTCTTGCTCGGCACCAGCCAGCTCTCGGTTCCGTCCCCGATCTCCTGCGAGACGCTGGGGCCCGCGAGCTCAAATTGGTTGTATCCAAAAACCTTCTTCATCCGCGGGACGAATTCCTGCAATTCGTGGGGAGCCGGCTTCGGATTGGCGGCATTCGTCGCCAGGACCAGCGCACTCCAGATCTGGCTCGGCGGGACGGCGGGAACCGGGGTCGTGTTGGTGATGTTGGTCCGGATGGCGACCGGTTCCGCCGCGGTCATAGGCAGTGCGCCACAGGCCATCGTGGCGAACAAAAGAAAGGCAACGCGGGGGGACATGGCCATCAATTCAAGGCGATCGAAGCCGGAATGTAGTCCAACCCGTCCAGCCAGACGACCGTCACGTTGTCATCCGGATTATAGACGGTCGTGGCCGAAATGCTGGGATCGGATGGCCAGGCTTCCACGACCTGCGCAAAATACTTCGAGTCCGAACCGTGGGGCGCGCCCGTGGGAATGGTGGTCTTGTAGAGCCCAAACGCGATCGCCAGGGAGAAGGCCCCGGCCCAGGCCAGACGATTCAACGACCAGAATGCCCCGTGAGTTCTCACTGCGGGCCGCGGGGTCTCCGCGGCGATCTGCTGCATGAGTTGATGATTGAAGAAGTCCGGATTGCTCAAGCGCGGGGCGGTCGAATGGCGCCGGAGGAACTCGCCGAGGCGCTGCGCGTCCTCCTTCTCGGCGGCCGCTTCCGGCCGTGAAGCGAGTTGTTTCTCAAATTCGGCGAGTTCAGCCCCGTCCAGCTTTCCATCGACCCATGCGGTAAATTGTTCTTCAAATGGTTTCATAAACGTCTTTCAACAGGGCTTGGAGTTTCTTGCGGGCGTAAAAGAGGCGGGACATGACCGTGCCGAGGGAGCAATCCATCTGCTCGGCAATCTCGGAATATTCAAGACCGTCGATTTCGCGCATGACGATCGCGGCGCGGTGCTCCGGGGACAGCTTGGCGATGGCGGCATCGATACGCTCACGAATTTCCTGATCGGAGATTTTCGCCGCCGGTTCCATCTCGCCCTTGGGGGCGGTAGCCGCGCCCGGGGCAATGTTGTTCAGCCCGATCTGGTCGTCGAACTCCGTGCCGCTCGCGATCTGCTTCTTCCGCATCGAGTCGATGGTCACGTTCATCAAGATCCGGTAGAGCCAGGTGTAAAAGGACGACTGGCCGCGAAATTTCCCGATGGACCGCCACGCCTTCAGGAATCCATCCTGGGCAAGATCCCAGGCGTCCTGTTCGTTGCGGACCATATTGTAAATCATGGAAAAGGCGCGGGTGCGATAGCGGGTGACGAGTTCGTTGAAAGCCGCAGTGTCACCACTCTGAGACCGCGCGACCAAATCGAGGTCGTCGGGGCCCGTTATGGCGTCCGGGGCTTGCGTAGGCACGGTCTTGGACGGAGTGGCCATCACTTCATTCACCTTAATTTCCACAATTTTTCCGAACGCTTTTCCAAGGGCTATTCCGGGTCGTACCGGCGGCGCCATTCGGTCCGGTACTCGCCCATGAGCTGGATGATGCCGTCCCGAATCTGGAAAAGCCTCTGGTTGAGGGTCCCAAAGCGCTCCGAATCGATGGATTCCTCCTTGCGCAACTGCATGGCGGCGTCGATGCCGGTGATGGTCGCCTTCAGCGCCCGCTTCAGATAGGCGATGGTCATTCCGATCTCATCCACGTCGTCGTCACTCAGCGCGGCGGCGAGTTTGGCGCTGGCGATGGCCGCGTGGGTCGACAGCTTTACCGCCGCCGGATGGGCCTGGAGATCCCCCACCTCCTCGAAAAGTTGATCGATCCATACCGTCAGGGCAAATGAGGCCTGGTAGAGCGGATGGACCTCAAAACCTTCCTCACCCTCCGTTTTCCCGTCGTCCGCCTCATCGGCCCCGTCGCCCGCCGCAAATTCCTCGTCGAAGAGCGAATCGACATTTTCCACCCACTCGCGACCGTCCTTATCGAGCAGATGATTCCAGCCCATCTCGCGAGCGATGATCTGGTCGCGATTTGGGTCGTCGATGTAACGCTCCAGCAGTTCCATATATTTTTCCGTCTTGCGGTCCTGCTGTTGGAGAAAACGTTCCCAATCGTATTCGTCCCAAATATTATCTGGCTCGTCTGGCTCGGCCATACCGGTCTAGTTATCTTGGGCGGCGGCGATCTGCAAAGGCATTTTTGCGGAATCCGGCAGCGTTTGGCGGCGGAGTTGGCCGCACGCCGCGGCGATATCGTGGCCTTTTTCGCGCCGGATGGTCGCCGGAATACGCGCGGATTCAAGGACCGACATGAACGCATCCTGCCGGGTTTCGCTGGGGCGTTCCCACTCCAGGCCCTCCACGTTATTGTAGGGAATGCAATTGACCTTGGCTTTGACCTTGCGCGCGACTCGGGCCAGGGCCGTCGCGTCCTCGGGCCGGTCGTTGACGCCGTCGATCAGGATATACTCAAACGTGAGCCACTGCTTTTTCCGCTCAGTGTAAAAGGCGCAGGCCTCCAGGAGCGTCGCCAGCGGGTATTTGCGGTTCACGGGCATGATCTGCGAACGCACTTCGTCGGTCGCCCCGTGCAGCGAAATGGCGAGCCGAACTTGCAGCGGCTGATCGGCAAGTTGCTTGATCTGCGGCGCGAGGCCGCTCGTGGAAATGGTGATGTGCCGTGCCCCAAGGCCCACGCCCCACGGGGCATTGATGATCGTGACGGCCCGCATGAGGTTGGCGAAATTCGCCAGCGGCTCCCCCATTCCCATGAAGACGATGTTGTTGATCCGTTCGCCGCACAGCGCCTCCACCCGCATCACCTGGTCGACGATTTCGCCCGCTTCCAGATTGCGGCTCCAGCCATCCAGACCGCTTGCGCAGAATTTGCAGGCATAGGCACACCCGACCTGGGTCGAAATACAAAGGGTCCGACGGTCGCTTGCCTCCCCATAGAGGGCTGGCGAAGCAGGGATGAGCACCGACTCGATGAGGGCCCCGTCGTCCAGCTTGAAGAGATATTTCAGAGTGGTGTCCAGCGAACCGAGGGTTCGGATGGGATCGAGCCCGGAAAAGGTGAACTCAGCCGCGAGTTGTTGCCGCAGTGGCGCCGGCAAGTCGCTCATCTCCTCAAAGGAAGGCACGCGCTTCCCGTAAATCCATTGCATCACCTGCTTTGCCCGATAGCCCGGCTGACCGAGGGCATGCAGCCGCCCACCCAGTTCGTCGAGGGTGAGAGATTTGATCAAGGATTGCGGCGGCACTGCGGACATCACTGGACTGTCGCCCAGTTAACGCTCCGCGCCAAGCGGCGAGTCATGCCATCGCGCTTGCATCGATCAAAGGCTCCCCTACTCTCCGTGGCCCCGATTCTATGCCGAAGCCCTACGAAATATTCGCCGCCCTTTCCCCCGCCGTTTCCGAGCAACTCTTCTCCTTCATCCACGAAAGGGAGAAACCGCTCTACAAGGCGACCATCGACACCCTCGCGAAGCAGCGAAAGCTGCGGCCCATTTTCGTCGAGCGCAAGCCGCGCGCCGAACGTCACACCTGGATGAAGGAAGTCCTGGGCCGGAAAATCAACGAATCCGTCGCCGCGCACCTGCTGCAAATCTGGCTGGTCGGAGCGCAGGCGAAATTGCTCTGCGACTTTCTGGACGGTCTCGGCATTGCCCACGATGAAAATGGGACCATCGAGGCTTTGCCACCCGCCCCCGAGAAAGAAAAACTCAAGGCGACGATCGAAAATCTGTTCACGACCCACAATCCCGAGGTGGTCGCGGTCTATTTGCACGCCTTCCAGGCATTGGACGAAAACGGGTGGTCCACCCTCGCGGAGTTGCTCGCCGAAGATCCACGACTCCATCTGGCCACGACCGCCGCTGCCTGAAGTTACCGCCCGCGTGGCGGAAAACGCAGCAGGGGCGTGCCGTCGAGGCGCCGCGACATGTCGATGGGATCGCCGATGTGCACCTCCGCCGGGTCCACCTGGTAGGACCACACCTGGAAGAGGGCGAGCGATGCCGCGCCGAAGATCGTGGAAAAGGCCCCATCCACTGCATCCAGGCCGCCGGCGATTTTCACGCGGCCCAACCGGGGCACGTTGAAGCGAGCGTCGAAGGTGTGCCATCGGTAACCGACATAGACCTCCATATAGGCGTGAAAGTCCATCGGCGTGCCCGGATCTTGAAACGCCACGTCCGGAACCAGGCCAGTCACGTAGCGTGTCGGAAGATTGAAGCAGCGACTCAGCGCCACGGCACAATGGGCGAAATCGCGGCACACGCCGTAACCTTGGTTGATGACCTCGCTCGCCGTCGTGTACGGGCTTCCGGAGGCAAACCGATACTCGATGTTGGTGTGCACCCAATCGCAAATGGCCTGAACCCGCTGAAGACCGTGCGGAATCTGACCGAATTTCTGAAAAGCAAAATTCATCAGCCGGTCTGAATCGCAGTAGCGGCTGGGCAGCGTATAGCGCAGCAGTTCAGGCGACAGTTCCGCGACTGGCACGGGCTGATCGTAGGTCATCCCATAATTCTCCGGCACCGACGGAACCGCGATCATCGCGTCGTGCCGGACAGCGGTCCGCCCCGGTGGCAGGATCAAACGATGAACGACGTTGCCATGCACGTCCTGGTAAACCTGCACCGACATCTGGGGAAAGAAGCTCAGTTGCTCCCGGTCAATCCTCTGCCATGGCCCATGCTGGGGCTGAATGACCAGGATCATCGGCGTATAATCGACCGCGTCGTAGGCGAAATCCAGCCCGCAGCGAATGGTCAACTCTGGCGAAGGGGATGAGATCACGATGGGTGTTTTTCTGGAAGCTGCGCGAAAAAGTCCTCAAAGAGGCTCGCGTAACTCCAATCGCGCTCCGGGTGATATTGGACGCCCAGCCCCCACGGGTAGTTTCGCAGTCGCACCTGCTCGATGATGCCATCGCCGGCATGCCAGGCTTCGATCTCGAGGGCATCCGCCACGCGATCCAATGCCTGATGATGCGAGCTGTTGACCCGCTCGATCCGATGGTGCGCGCTGGCATCGAAACGCAGCGGTTGGACGTTCTCGAGCTTCATTTCCGGCAGGTTATGGCCCGGAATGTCAAAATGCAGCGTCCCGCCAAGGGCGACATTGAGCACCTGCACTCCTTTGCAGATGGCGAAGATCGGCAACCCACGCTCGTAGGCGTCGCGCACAGCCGCGAATTCCCAGGCATCACGCTCAGGCTCAGGATCTTGGATTACCGTGAGGTCTGCCGGTGGTTGCGGATGAAACCCCGCCGAAATATCCGGTCCACCCGTGATCAGCAACCCATCGAGGGTACTCAAGTCCACCGGGGAGACGCGGGCGTTGCCCAGTGTGATCTCCGGGTGCGGAGCCAAAAAGCGTGCGAAATTGTCGTTGTCGCTCTCCCTGATCCAGGAACCCAAGTGCGGCATCCGCCTATTTGGTCTGCCTGCCCGATCACCGCAAGCGCTTCCCGCGTCGCGGGGCTTTTTTCTTGCAGGACAGGGCTTGCCATTTCCACGCCAGCCGCTAGCAATGGCGCGCATGAAAAAAATCGAAGCCATTATTAAACCCTTCAAAATGGAGGACGTGAAGGAGGCGCTCGCCGAAATTGGTATCGAGGGCATGACCGTCACAGAGGTGAAAGGCTTCGGTCGCCAGAAGGGCCATACGGAAATCTACCGGGGCAGTGAATACACCGTGGATTTCCTGCCCAAGGTGAAGTTTGAGCTCGTTCTCTCTGATGACCGGGTGAGCAAAGCCGTGGACGCGATCGTGAGTGCGGCCAAGACGGGCAAGATTGGCGACGGCAAAGTTTTCATCCTTCCCATCGATGACGCAATCCGCATCCGGACCGAAGAGCGCGGCGAAGCGGCGGTTTAGTTTCCACTCCTCACCCGACGGTCGCAGTTCGCCCGATCTTCGAGCAGCGTCCGCTCCAACAACATTGTACCTATGCCTCCCTGGCTCATTGCCGTCATTCTTGGGTTTGTCGAGGGTTTGACCGAATTTATCCCCGTGTCCTCCACGGGGCATCTCTTGATTACCGAACACCTGCTGGGGCTCGGTGAGGACAGCTTCTTTACCAGCGATCTGTTCAATATCGTTATCCAATGCGGCGCCGTCCTGGCCGTCCTCCCCCTATTCAAGGACCGCCTGATCATGCTCACCCGCTGGAATGATCCCGAGAGCCGGTTGTTCCTCGCCAAGATCGCCATCGCCTTTGGAATCACTGGCGCCGTCGGGTTCGTACTGGATAAACGGGGTTTCAAGCTCACCGAAAACGTGGCCCACATCGCGTGGGCTCTGATTATCGGAGGTATTGTCTTCATCGTCGTGGAGAAGTGGCTGGCTACCCGGGCCCGGCTTGCGGTCGTGACATGGCCTGCCGCGATTGCCACCGCCATCGGCCAGCTCATCGCCGCGGTTTTTCCCGGTTCCTCGCGCTCAGGCTCGACCATCATGCTCGCGATGGTCAGTGGAACCAATCGGGTCTCCGCCACGGAATTCTCGTTCCTCGTGGGAATCCCCACGATGCTCGCCGCCGGCGCCTGGAAGATCCGCAAAGCGCTTCATCACGCCGACCCGACGGCCATACCGCCGGATTGGGGAATGCTCGTTCTGGCGAGCGTGGTCGCCGCCCTCGTGTCGTTCATCGCCGTCAAATGGCTGCTTCGGTTTGTGCAAAGCCACACTTTCATTGGCTTCGGCATCTATCGCATCGTGGTCGGCATCCTGCTGTTGCTGTTCATCGGCAAGACTGTGGGGCACTAGCTGCCGCTTCCGGCGTTGCCACGCCGCCTGACGACCGAGTATTCTCGCCACCTGATGCGTTCGACCCTCCTCTGCACGCTGGCCATCGCCATCGGTGGGGTGGTATTGCGCGCCGAGGACACGGCTTCCGTGCCCACGGCGGACGCCTTCCAATGCCCGGTCGGTCCGAATGGAACCGGCGAAGGGTACTATATCGCGCGCGGCTACAGGCCCAATGGCCACTTGGGCGACGACTGGAATGGCACCAAGGGCGGCGACACTGATCTGGGCGACCCGGTCTACGCCACGGCGCATGGGATCGTGGTCTTCGCCAGGAATTATCACGTTGGCTGGGGCAATGTCGTCATCCTGCGCCACGCCTTCTACGAGGGCTTGTCGCTCAAATACATCGATTCGCTCTACGGTCACCTCAATGATTTCAATGTCCACGACGGCCAGGAAGTCAAACGCGGCCAGTTGATCGGGCACATCGGCAATAACTTCGGCATGTACGATGCCCATCTCCATTTCGAGATCCGGAAGAACATCAACATCGGCATGTATCGCAGCAGCTTTCCGCGGGACGATTCCAACTACTACGAACCCAACGCATTTCTCGCCGCTCACCTGTCGTGCCCACATGGGGGAAAGACGGTCTCCGTGCCGATCAACAACTACCCCGCGACTCCCCCACCGTTCTACGTTGCCGCCAAAGTCGAAACGCGGGTCTACAGTCCCGGCAGTGCCCCGGCTTCCCACCTGCCCCCACCCGGGATTGGGTCGATTCGACTGTCCCGCGAATCGGTTCCGGAATTCCGCGCCCCGGCGCCCGCGCCTCGTGCACCTCCTGCGCAGCCCACGGTAGTCGCCACTGCGCCGGTCTCGATTCCCAAGGCTCCTGCCACCCCAGCTCCGACTCCCAAACCGTCGGCGATCGCTTCCGCCGCCGCCAGGAGCCCCGCTGTTTCCGCCCCAGCAAAAACCACCGCTACACCGCCCCCCAAGGCCTCGACGACCGCGTCCACCTCGGCCAAGACTGCCGCGACGCCATCACCCTCCACCAAGGGCGCCACGGCCAAAACCGCCAAAGCCTCTCCCACACCATTGGCTGTCGCGAAAGGCTCCTCCACCGCGTCCGCCAAACCTGCTGGGACGCCAGCGCCTGCCGCCAAGGCCACAGGTGCCACCGCTGCGAAAACCGCAGCCGCGCCGCAGGCAACCAGCAAAGGCGAGAAAACCGCCTCCGCAACAACGAACAGACCCCCGGCAGCGCAGCCTGCGACACCGAAACCTGCAACGGCGAAAGCTCCCCCAGCCGAAGTCGCAGCGTCGAAACCGGAACCCAAGGCCAAACCCAGCGCTCTGGCTGCGGAACCCTATGAGCCAGCAACACCTTCGCCCACTACCGGCCCCATTCGTCGCAGTTCATCAGGCTTTCACGTGGACCGCTTCCAGGACCTGCGCGGAATGGGCTACTGACGTCCGGTCGTCTCCAGGTTGCGCAGCTTGAACTCAAAGCTGTCCACCAGCGCGAGCCAGCTCGCCTCAATGATATTGTCGGACACTCCCACTGTTCCCCAACTCGTCTGCCCATCGTTGGAGTCAATGAGTACCCGGGTCCGGGCGGCTGTTCCCTGCTGGCCGTTGATGATTCGGACCTTGTAGTCATCGAGCTGGATCGTATCGATCGCGGGGTAAAATGGCCGGAGGGCTTTGCGCAGCGCCCCATCGAGCGCATTCACCGGCCCGTCCCCTTCAGCCACGGTATATTCGGGCTCGCCGTTCACTTTCAGCTTCACCGTGGCCTCGCACTTGTTCCAGCGACCTTCGCCGGAGCGTCGAAACGTGCAATGGTACTCCTGCAATTCGAAGAGCGGACGGATCATCCCGAGTTGACGGCGGACCAGCAACTCGAACGAACCTTCCGCCGCCTCGAACTCGTAGCCTTCGCTTTCCAGCCGCTTCACTTCGGCCAGGATTTTTCCCACTTCAGGGGCGCCCTTGGTAAATTTGAGCCCGAGTTTGTCGGTCTTCACGATGACATTCGCCTGCCCGGACATGTCCGAGATGGCGATGTTGCGCTCATTCCCGATCAGCGCCGGGTCGACGTGCTCGTAGCTGCTCGCCAGCTTTTGCACGGCGTGCACGTGCTGCCCCCCCTTGTGGGTAAAGGCCGCCGAGCCCACGTATGGGGCGCGGATGTTGTGCGGCACGTTGGCCAGTTCATCGACAAAGAGCGACAGTTCACGGAGGCGGCTGAGATCCGCGACGACCGGCGTATTCAGCTTGAGTTGGAGATTCGCCGCCACGGTCACCAAATCGCAATTCCCGACCCGTTCTCCGTAGCCATTGATCGTCCCCTGGACCTGGATCGCGCCGACCTCCACGGCCGCGAGCGCGTTGGCCACGCCGAGTCCGGCGTCGTTGTGCGTGTGAATGCCGACCGCCGGGCTGACCTGGCCGATCACGGCCTGTGTCGCAAGCGCGACAAACCCCGGCAGCGAGCCACCGTTCGTATCGCAAAGAACCAGCAGATCCGCGCCCGCATCCCGCGCCGCCTTCAAAGTGGCCAGCGAATACTCAGGGTCATCCTTGAAACTATCGAAGAAATGTTCGGCATCGTAGAGCACCTCGCGTCCATGCTTTTTCAGGAACGCCACGGTATCGGCGATCATGGCCAGGTTCTCTTCGCGCGTCACCCCCAGCACCTCCACCACCTGCAGCGGCCACGTCTTGCCGACGATCGTCACCGCGGGCGTTTCCGCATCCAGGAGGATGCGGACCTGCGGATCGTCCTCCACCTTCATCTTTCCCCGGCGCGTCGCGCCGAAAGCCGAGACCTTCGCATTTTTCCAGGTGCGCTTCTTCACCTCCCGGAAAAACTCGGCGTCTTTCGGGTTCGAGCCCGGGAACCCGCCTTCGATGTAATGGACTCCGAACGAGTCGAGCTTCTCCGCCACGCGAATCTTATCGAGCACCGAGAACGAAATCCCCGTCCCTTGCGTACCGTCGCGCAGCGTGGTGTCGTAGAGGGTGACTCGGTGGGTCTGCATAGAAAAAGGGCGCAACATGTAGCCTAGAACCGGGGTGGCGGCAAGCGGGGTGCGCACACGGACGCGAGACGGGCGGTCAGTCTGTTGCCCTCGTGAGCGCGCTCTGGACTTTACGAACGAACGGGAGCCATTACGCCGAAGGCGTTCAACCCCCTCAAAGTCAGAACTCGTTCTAAAGAGCGCAGATATCGAAGCAATGCCGGAGCCGACTTCTCCGCGGAGGCGAAAACCCGAGAAATAGCCGCCCTTGCGCGCCGGGCGGCGCTGGCGTGAAATAGGCCGTCTTGATGGATTCCCGCACGCTGCACCAGACTCTGAAACAAATTTTTGGTTACGACTCCTTCCGCCCCTTGCAGGAAGAGATCATCGCCGATGCGCTCGCGGGGCGCGATGTCTTCGCCCTGCTCCCCACGGGCGGCGGCAAGTCGCTGTGTTTTCAGCTTCCGGCGCTGCTCCGTGAAGGGCTCACCGTCGTCGTTTCCCCACTCATCGCGCTGATGAAGGACCAGGTGGATGCCCTCACGGCCACCGGAATTCCCGCCACGTTCCTGAATTCCACGCTCGACGGCCCGGAGGCCAAGGCGCGGTTCCGCGGCCTGCACCGCGGGGAGTATCGACTCCTTTACGCCGCGCCTGAGAGGCTCCTGCTGCCGGGGTTTGTGGAAAATCTCCGGGCGTGGAATGTCACGCAGCTTGCCATCGACGAGGCCCATTGCATCAGCGAATGGGGGCACGATTTCCGGCCCGAGTACCGGCAACTCGCCGAACTGCGCGATACGCTGCCCGACGTGCCGGTGATGGCGCTCACGGCCACCGCCACTGGTCGGGTGCGCCAGGACATCATCGAACGCCTGCACTTGCGGGAACCCCGCTGCTACACGGCGAGCTTCAATCGCCCCAATCTCACCTACCGCGTCGTTCCCCGTTCGCAGCCCTACGACCAGGCGCTGGCCTTCCTCCGTGGCCGTCCCGGCGAGAGTGGAATCATCTATTGCGCCAGCCGCAAGGCGACCGAAAGCGTCGCCTCACGCCTCGTCGCCGATCGTATCGCCGCCCGGCCCTACCACGCCGGCCTCACGGGCGAGGATCGCGCGCGGCACCAGGAACTCTTCCTTCGAGACGAGATTCGCGTGATCTGCGCGACGATCGCCTTCGGCATGGGTATCAACAAGCCGAACGTCCGCTTCGTCCTGCACTACGATCTGCCCAAGAACATCGAGGGCTATTACCAGGAAACCGGCCGTGCCGGGCGCGACGGTCTCCCCAGCGAATGCGTCCTGCTTTTCTCGGCCGCCGACGTCGTCAAACAGACGGCGTTTATCGAGGAGAAAAGCGACCCCGAAGAGCAACGCCATGCCCGGGCGCAGCTTCAGCAGATGGTGCATTACGCCGAATGCGCGACGTGCCGGCGGGTGGAGTTGCTGGGCTATTTCGGAGAAGAATGGCCCGAGGGCGGCTGCGGCGCTTGCGACAATTGCCTGACGCCCCGCGAGACCTTTGACGGTACGCTCGCCGCGCAAAAACTCCTGTCGTGTGTGTATCGCGTCCGCCAGAAGACCGGCTTCGGCTTCGGCCTTAACCACATCATCGAAGTCCTGACCGGCGGCGAAACCGACGCCGTCCGCAAGTGGGGCCACGAGCAAGTCTCGGCCTACGGGATCGGCAAGGAGATGAAGCGCGGCGAGTGGCAGGCCATCGGCCGGGAATTGATCCGACTCGGCCTGTTGCGGCAATCCGCGGAGAAATTCGCCACGGTGGAACTGACGAACGATGGGCTCGACGCCTTGCGGGCGCGGCGCTCGATCACGCTGACGAAGCCCGTGGCCATCGCGGAGAAAAAGGCCCGCACCCGCAAGGGCGAGATCGCGTGCGACGAAGTGCTCTTCGACCGGTTGCGGACCCTTCGCCGCAAACTGGCCGACGAGCGGGATGTCCCCGCTTACATCGTTTTTTCCGACGCCACGCTCCGGGAGATGGCCCGCGCCTATCCCGTCACCGAGACCGCGTTCGGCCGCCTCCCGGGCGTCGGGGAAAAAAAGCGGGCGGAATTCGGTCCGCTGTTCTGCACGGAAATTGCCAGGTTTCTGGAGACCAACCCGAAGATCCGTTTCGACTGACGCCGGCTTACTCGGCCGGCGGCCCTGACGGCTTCACCGGCTTGCCTTGCAGATTCGCCGTCGCCCCCGATTCGCCCGATGCCGGCTCGTCCTTCGCCGCGGCCGTGCGCAAGGCCGGCACTTGCTCCATCAACTTCTCAAAGCTCAGCCCCGTGAGGCTTTCCAATACCGGCGGAAGCTGGCTGATGATCTGCGTCACGTCGCCGGTCAACTTGCTCGCGCCACCGCCGGACTCCCCGCTGTTGATGATGACCATCTTCTCCATCTTGGACAGCGGTTCGCTGATCCTGGCGGCGATCTCTGGCAGCACCCGGACGATCATCTCGATGACCGCCGCCTGGTTGTATTGCTTGTAGGATTCGGCCTTGAGCTTCATGGCCTCCGCAGTGGCGGCGCCCTGCGCTTCGATCACCGCCGCCTCGGCCAAACCGCGCGCCTTGTTGGCTTCCGCTTCAGCGATACCCGTCGCCTTGGCCACGTCCGCGTTGGCAAAGCCCTTGGCCTTGGTCGCCTCGGCCGCGCCCAGTGCCTCCGTTTCAAGTTGGAAACGCGTGGCATTGGCCAGCGTCTCCACCCGGTAGCGTTCCGCGTCGGCGGGTTTCTGCACCATGGCCTCCAGTTCGCGCTGCTTGCGCATGATTTCCTGCTGCTGCAACTCGATCTGCTTCTGCTTCTCGACGATCGAGACCTGGATCTCTTCCGCTTTGACCAACTGGCCGGTCTTGAACTTCTGCAAGTCGTAAGCAAGGTCCGCCTCAGCCTTCTTCTGGTTCACCGTCGCGGTGTATTGCGCCACGTTGGACTGATAATCCCGCTGCGCCTCGGCGATTTTTGTGTCGGCGATAAACTTGGCTTCCTGCCCGGCCTGCGCGGCCTGCGCCGAACGGATGATCGAATCGCGATCGGCTTCGGCTTGGGCGATCTGGGCGTCGCGCTTGACCTGCGCGATCCGCGGCCGGCCCAGTGCCTCGAGATAGCCTTGCGAATCTTTGATGTCGCGAATCGTGAAGCTGACAATGCCCAGGCCCATGTTGGCCATGTCCCCCGCCGCGACTTCCTGCACCTTGGAGGCGAACGCGTCGCGGTTTTGGTAAATGTCCTCGACGGTCATCGTCCCGAGGATGGCCCGGAGATGCCCTTCGAGCGTTTGCATGGCGATATTTTTGATCTCATCGGTCCCCTTGCTGAGAAACTGTTCCGCCGCCGTCGCTATGGAGACGTCGTCCCCTTTTACCTTGATCTGCGCGACCCCGTCCACCTTCACCGGCACGCCTTTGCTCGTGTACACTTCCGGCGTTTGCACATCGATGGTCAGCAACTCCAGCGAGAGGATGTTGGACATTTCGATGACCGGAAAAATAAACGTGCCGCCGCCTTTCACGATGCGGAAGCCGCGCACCGCCGCAGTCCCGTCGGCCTCGGCGAAGACATGCTTCCGGCCCGAGACGACCAGCACCTCGTTCGGCCCCACTTTCGTGTAACGGCTCGCCAGCACGGCGAGGAAAACGAAGACGACGAAGACGATCGAGACGACGGAGAAGGCAATCATGCCGAATCCCTCGGGCAAATTGAGGGCGGGCAGCAGAAGGGTCGACGGGTTCATGGGGAAAAATGCGATCAGGAAACGCGGACGTAAAACTGGGTGCCGACGACACGGGTGATGGTAACCGTGCTTCCGCCGGTCACAGGAATCCCGTCCTCCTCCCGCGCAGGCGCCGAATAGCGGCTGCCACCTTGCACGTAGGCGATCTCCCCGACGCCGTTCGCGGGAATCGGCGTGATGACCGTCGCGGGCGTCCCGACGAGCGCACCGACCCGCGATTCGCTGGAACTCTGCGTCGCACTAAAAACGGAGCGAATCAGGGTCCCCACCGCAGCCGCAATCATGAGCGCACCCAGCAGCGACAAAGGCACATTCACCCACCAACTGCGCGTCGCCTCGATCCGGACCAGGATGATCCCAATGCCGCCGAAGGCCGTGATGAACGACGTGATCGTGATCGGGCTGAGCGTGTTAAACGCCGGCATGTTATGCGAGCCGAGACCGGATTCCGCATGCCCGCTCAGCCCGCCCGGCGCATCGTGCCCGCCGAAGACGTGCGCGCCAAATGCGGTCACGACGGTGAAAAGCAGGCCCACACCGAGGCAGATCAAATAGAGAGTCGAGAGATCCATGGCAGCACGTTCTTTCTGGCGGTGGTGGCAGTAACACCGGTTCTCCCATTCTGCACAAGCCTCTTCCGACGGCGCACACGAGGGGCCGCAGCTACGTCATCCGCCCTAATTGATCGAGCAGTGAAAATAGCGCTTCGTGGGAGGCAGCCAGATCGGCGGGCGTCCGGGTCAGTTGCTCCGGCGTCTGGACAAATCGTGCCGGGACAAGTTCTTCGATGCTGACATTGGCCAGATCCGCGACCTGAACGGCCCCCATCTCGAGATGGAATTGCAGCCCGACGACCCGGTCGCCGAAGACAAAAGCCTGCCGCGGGCAGCCATCGCTTGCCGCGACGTTCCGGGCGCCAGGCGGCAGGTCGAAGGTGTCTCCGTGCCAATGCATGACGTTCATCCGCGCGGGGAAAGCGCCCAAAGGCGCGCTCCGGTCCGTAATGTCGACGGGGAACCAGCCGATTTCCTTTTCCGGGTTTTGATAAACCTTGCCGCCGAGAACGTCGGCGAGAAGCTGCGCGCCCAGACAAATCCCGAGGATGGGCTTCCCTGCATCGATCGCCCGGCGCAGGAACTCCTTCTCCGTCACCAGCCAGGGATGGTCGCGGTGCTGGTAGATATTCATGCCTCCGCCCATGACCACGAGCAGGTCAAAAGCGTCGAGAGCGGGCGGAAGTTCATTGGCGTAGAGAGCGGTGCGAGTGACCGAGTGGCGATGGATCGAGGCCCAGTCGAGGATTTTTCCCGGGCCTTCGGCGGCCTGATGTTCGAGCGAATGAATGCGCATGTCGGGTGACTTTGTAGCGGTACCGGCGACGAGGCGCAAAAAGAACCAAGGCCGAACCGCACGGTAACAATTTCATAACATGGCAGAGCGAGTCTCAAAGCATTGGCCACGCAATCCCGCGGCGGCCATGCAACCAAAAATAGAAAGACCCCAGCCATGAACAAGACTCGCTTCCACACAGCCTTCACGCTGCTCGAACTGCTCATCGTCATCTCCATCATCGCCATTCTCGCCGGCGCCTCCATGCCGGTCTATCAGATCGTCATGCGCAATGCGCACATGAATGCCGCCATGCAAAACGCCCGGCAGATCGGCCTGGCCCTGCGCATCTATTCCAACGACAATGACGGCGCCTACCCGCAGAAGCAAAATTCCTACGACCAGAACATCACCACTTCAAACGACGCATTCCGCAGTCTGTTTCCCGCCTACCTGGACAACGAGCGAGTCTTCGCCGTCACCGGCTCGAAGGCAGGACCGACCGCTGACAACAAGATGGAAGATCCCAGCCAGATCCTGGCCGCTGGCGAGAATCACTGGGCGTATGTGTCCGGACTGAACGCCAGTTCCAATTCCAACTGGCCCCTCATCGTCGATCACACCGACGGCACCGGCAACTACACGACCAAGGAAAATACCTTCGGCGGCACCTGGCTGGGCACCAAGGCAGTGGCCATCTTCACCGACAGCAGCGCCCGCATCATCCCACTTCTGGGAACCGGCGACAAGCACTACATCCCTCGTTTCAACGACAAAACGAAGAACGCGCTCGCAGTGAGCGAGTATATGGGGGATGGGGTGACGCTGCTCGAACCAGCGCAGTAAACCTCAAGGATTCTCGTTTAACGATTCTGGTTTCTGGTTCATTGCCGCCCGCCATCCCGGCGGGCGGCACGAAGCAAGGAAGCAAATCTCAAGCTTCGAATCGCAGACGCGGCAGGATCTGCGGCAAGGCGGTGGAACCAGGAACCAGGAACCAAGAACCAGAAACTCATTTCCTCCAGTCCCTTCCAAGGCAATGATTCGTGGGCTCCTCCATGACATTGCACGAGATATCTCCCAAGCAGCTCCGCGCACTTCTCCTGCTGCTGGTGCTGGTCCCCTTCATCCCGATGGTCCTCATGTTACGCTTCATGACCGACGCCCTCGAAGGCGAGCGTGACGCTGCCTGGGAGCGCATCGTGAGCACGAATCACCGCGCCCTGCTCAGTGCCGCGGCGGCGCACCAAAAGCATCTCGCCACCCAGGCCACCCCGCCGACACCGGAAGAACTCCGCCGCTTCTATCGCGACGTTTTCGAGCCCATCGTCGAAATCGATATTTTCGACTCCACGGGCCGCATCGTCGCCGGCCCATCGCCGCCGAAAGGCCGGCTGATTGCCCAAACGCGAATCGAGCATCACAAGATCTCGTGGACCGTGCAAATCTACCTCACCAACCAAGGTCCCCTGCACCAGGCCGTGCGCGAGCAATTCAAGGTGTATGCCTGGACAGCCCTCGTCCTCTCGGTGGCCATCTGCGCCATCGCCGCCGCCGCCGGGATGACGGTGCACCGGCAGCTTCGCCTCAATGAATTGAAGAACAACGCCGTAGCCACAGTCGCCCACGAGTTGCGGACACCCCTGGCCACCATGCGCATGCTGGTCGATACCTTGCGCGAAGGCCGCTATCGCAGTGAAACCCAACTCCGTGAATATCTGGAACTCATCCATACGGAGAATCTCCGCCTGAGCCGGCTCACCGAACATTTTCTCAATCACTCCCGGCTCGCCCACGGTCTTTACGACTTCACTTTTTCCGCGGTGCCGCTGCGCACGATTACCGAGGCAGCCATCGCTCCGTTGCGCGCGAGGCTCGATGCTCCTGACTGCACGTTTACCCTCGATCTCGCGGAACCGCTCCCGGAGATCGTGGCTGATCGCCATGGCCTGGTGACCGTCCTCATCAATCTCCTCGAAAACGCCCTCAAATACACGCAGGAGTCGAAACGCATCACGCTACGCGCCCGCGGCGACCGCCTGTCCGCGGTTCTGGTCGTCGAAGACAACGGGGTCGGTCTGACGGCTACCGAGCGCAAGCACATCTTCGAGCCGTTCTACCAGGCGGATCGCAAACTATCCCGCATTCGCGAAGGCTCGGGCCTCGGGTTGAGTATTGTCCATGCGATCGTGACCGCGCATCGTGGGCGCATCGAGGTCGCCAGCAAACCGGGAAACGGCAGCAGCTTCACCATCACTCTCCCCCTCATTCCCGCATGAATCCGCACAGCGAGACCATCCTCATCATCGAAGACGATCCCGTGATGCTCCGCGGTTTGCGGGACAATTTCGAGTATGAAGGCTACCACGTGCAAACGGCCATCGACGGCGACTCTGGACTAAAGGCAGCGCTCGCCCTCCAGCCGGACTTGATTCTCCTCGACCTCATGCTCCCCAAGGTAAACGGCTATGAGATCTGCCGCTTTCTGCGCGAGGAAAAAATGGAAATGCCGATCTTGATCCTGACCGCGAAAGGGCAGGAATCGGACGTCGTCCTGGGCCTCAAGCTCGGGGCCGACGATTACGTGACCAAGCCCTTCAGCCTCAAAGAACTCCTCGCCCGCGTGGACGCCTTCCTACGCCGGCGCCGGCAGAAGGACGGCAGCACCTTTGTCTTTGGCGACTGCCAGTTTGATACCAACGCGCGGCGTCTCAGCCGTGCGGGCGCGGAGATCGTGCTCTCGCCCAAAGAATTCGAGCTGCTCGCTTTCCTGACGAGCAATGCCGGGCGGGCGCTGAGCCGCGATCGCATCATGGCGAGCGTCTGGGGCTACGATTGCCAGGTCACGCCCCGAAGCATCGACCGCTTCATTAACGCCCTGCGCGGCAAGATCGAGCCCGATCCCGCCCGTCCGCGGTTCATCCAGACGGTGCGGGAATTTGGCTACAAGTTCGAGCCGGCGTGACTACATCATGATCAAGAGAGGGACCATCGCCGGCGCCTACCTCGCGCTCCTGGCGCTTTCACTGCCTATTCCCCTGCTCCACCGTTCTTATACCGACGGAGTCATCGCCACGATGCGCCCCATGCTGAAGCTCGACGACGGCCGTTGGGTGCCCACATTGATGCCAGTTCACGTTCTCTTACTTCGTTCGCTGGGACAACTTTCCTGGTTCGTACCGTGGGTTATTCTTGCGATCCTTGTCCTTTCATTTCGAAAAGAGTCCCTATCGCGATGGACGACGGTTTCTGTGGTGACGATTGGCCAGTGCAGTTTCACAACGTTCTACGCGTTCTACTCAACTTGGCTACTCGGCAGTCAGTGGATGGAGTGGGTCAAACACGCCGGATGAAATGACGCTTCGATCTCCAACACGCGATCCGCGTCGCCAACCTTCCCCAACGTGCCTCTATACGATGCAGGGGATCGCCCGCCCTTTTGATTTTTGCCATGCTACTTCGTGCCAAGCAAATCGAGCACAGCCGCGCTCATGGCGGTCACTCCCGTCTTGATTGTCGGTTCGCGCTCCGGCGCAAAGAAGGGCGAGTGCAGCGACGGCAACGGCTCGTCGCGCTGCTTCGCCTCCTCGATCTTCTTCGGATCGACAGCCCCGATGGTGAACATGCAGATCGGTAACTTCTCCCTAGTGTAGTGCGGCGCAATTAGCGTAACGTTTTGCGGTTCGCGAGCTTTTTGCGGGCGCGTGTGACCTTGGACAAGATGTCTTTGGCGGTGGCTGTCCAGATGAATGGCTTGGGCTCCTTGTTATGTTGACCAAGG
>JBBRPL010000032.1:0-73435 GCA_038228205.1 Chthoniobacterales bacterium | reverse complement strand
CCGTAAAAGGAACCCGTAAAAGGAACCCGTAAAAGGAACCCGTAAAAGGAACCCGTAAAAGGAACCCGTAAAAGGAACGTGAAAAAAAACGAAAGCAAAACCACCCAGAATCTCCGGCGCCTCGTCCGCGAGATCACCGAACCCGCCAGCCTCTTCTCGGGCCTGACCATCCAGCAATCGCTGGCCCCCGAGAATATCATCTTCTTTCAGCGCACGGACACCACGCTGCTCAAGCCGGAAGGGGTGAGCGTGAACTTTCACCACCGGTTCGAGTTGGTCACGGTTCTCGACACGGCGGCCCCCGCCCGCATCGATCGCCTGACTTACGATCTGCATCCGGGCGAGTGCGCGCTGATCTTCCCGAATCAGTTCCATCACTTCATGGACGTGGAGCGCACGAGCCTGGACTGGCTGTTCATCACCTTCGAGCTGAAGAGCCCGGAGGCGATTCGCACGCTGCACAATTCTCCCCGGGTGCTGGATGCCACGGGGCTCGAACTGCTTCAGGCGCTCGTCCGCGAATTTGTGCAGCCGAAGACCGGCGCCCGCGACACGCTGGAGATTTCCTACTTTCTGAGCCGCCTGCTCCTGCACCTGCGCGATTGCCCGAATCTGCCGACGGACCGGCGCGACATCCACTCCAGCGACGACGTGCGCGATGTGATCCTGGAGAGCATCAACAAATACGTGCGGGCCAACCTCGGGCGCGCGGTGACGATCGCCAATATCGCCGAGGAACTGGGCTACAGCGTGAGCCATCTGCGCGCCGTCTTTCGCGACCGGCTCGGGGTGAGCCTGGGCAAGTACATGCGGGAGAGCCGGCTGTCGGAAGCGGCGCAACTACTGCAATCCTCCGGCCTGAACGTCTCGGAAATCGGCGAACGCTGCGGTTTCGAATCGCTCTACGCCTTTTCCCGAGCCTTCCGCAAAGCCTACGGCATCCCGCCGCGGACCTATCGCCAACTCGTGCAGGAGGGTGGGACACTGCCGGTCTCGGGAAAAAAGTAACCGAAGGACGACTTGAAACGCGGCTCGCCCGAAGTCACCGGCAGCCCCAATTCTCTCAGCCTCCACTCGGCGAGCCCGGCGCGTCATAAATGCCGCTTTTTCTTGTATCGCTGACCATTTCGCTCAAGAGCTGGCGGCCTTCCCCTTCCCATGAAAGCTCTCGTCAAAGCGAAATCCGAACCCGGCCTCTGGCTGCAAGATGTCCCCCAGCCGGAGTGCGGCATCAACGACGTGCTCATCCGCGTGGATCGCACGGGCATCTGCGGCACCGACCTGCACATCTACAAGTGGGACGCGTGGGCGAAAAAGACGATCCCCGTGCCGATGGTGGTCGGGCATGAATTTGTCGGCGAGATCGCGGAAGTCGGCGATAACGTGAACGACTTCTTCCCGGGCGAGATCGTGAGCGGAGAGGGACACGTCGTGTGCGGGCGGTGCCGGAATTGCCTCGCGGGCCGCCGCCATCTCTGCGCGCACACCGTGGGCGTGGGCGTGAACCGCACGGGCGCCTTTGCCGAGTACCTTTCGCTGCCCATGAGCAACGTCTGGCACCACCGCCCCGGCATCGACCTGGATGTGGCGAGCATCTTCGACCCCTTTGGCAACGCGGTGCATACGGCGCTCAGTTTTAATGTCCTCGGCGAGGATGTGCTCATTACGGGCGCGGGGCCGATCGGACTGATGGCCGCGGCTGTCGTGCGCCACGCGGGCGCCCGCTACGTCGTCATCACCGATGTAAACGATTACCGGCTCGGGCTCGCGAAGAAGATGGGCGCGGACGTGGCGCTCAACGTCTCCAAAAAGTCGCTGGCCGATGTCCAAAAGGATCTCGGCATGCAGGAGGGTTTCGACGTGGGACTGGAGATGAGCGGCAATCCCGCGGCGTTCCGGTCCATGATCGACGCCATGGCGCACGGCGGCAAGATCGCCATGCTCGGCATCCCGAGCGAAGAGATCGCCATCGACTGGAACAAGGTCGTGTTCAATATGCTCACAATCAAAGGCATCTACGGCCGCGAGATGTACGAGACGTGGTACAAGATGAGCGTGATGCTCCAGAGCGGCCTCGATATCTCGCCGGTGATCACCCACCGCTATCCCGCCGATGAATTCGAAAAAGGTTTCGCCGCGATGACGACAGGCGAGAGCGGCAAGGTCATCCTCGACTGGAAGGTGTTTTAAAGACAGAAGGATGAAGGATGAAGGATGAAGAAAAGTGAGGGAGATTGAGGTTGGAACCGCCCACCCGTAAAACCACCGACCTCCCCCACGCCACTCTCCCTCCATCCTCTTCATCCTTCATCCTTCATCCTTCCCAAATGATCAGCGTTCTTGAAATCTTCACCATCGGCATCGGGCCGAGCAGTTCGCACACGGTCGGGCCGATGCGGGCGGCGCGGCGTTTTCTCGATCGACTGAGGGAAGCCGATTGCCTGACGAAAACAGCCCGGGTCGAGGTGCATCTCTACGCCTCGCTGGCCCTCACCGGCAAGGGGCACGGCTCCGACAAGGCGCTGCTGCTCGGCCTCGAAGGGGAGACGCCGGAGGAGACGGATGTCGATGCCTTCGCGGCGCGCGTCGAGCGCATCCGCACCTCGGGCCGCCTGCGGCTCGACGGCGCTCACGACATCGCCTTTCACGAAAAAGACGACCTCGTTTTCCATCGCACCGAAAGCCTCCCCGCGCATCCGAATGGCCTGCGTTTCGTGGCCCGAACGAGCGACGGCGCGGAATTGCTGTCCAAGATCTATTACAGCATCGGCGGTGGTTTCGTGGTCGGAGAACTGGCGGCGCAGGAAGACAAGCTCACCAAGGTGGAGCACCTGCTGCCATTCCCCTACCGCAGCGGCGACGACCTGCTCCGCATGGCGCGCGAGTCCGGCCTGAGCATCAGCGAGATGACCCTGCGCAACGAGAATTGCTGGCGTCCCGAGGCCCAGACACTCCTCGGCCTGAAGCGCGTGTGGGAGGCCATGCGCCTCTGCGTCGAGCGGGGCTGCCATTTGGAAGGCACCCTGCCGGGTGGCCTGCATATTCCGCGCCGGGCCCCGGCCCTGTATCACGAGCTGTGCGATCGGCCCGAGGCGAATCTGGGCGACCCGCTGACCGTGCTGGATTGGGTAAGCATGTGGGCGATGGCGGTGAATGAAGAGAATGCCGGCGGCGGGCGGGTCGTGACAGCGCCGACCAATGGCGCCGCCGGGCTCGTCCCCGCGGTGCTGCATTATCTCGTGCGCATCCGCGGCGCGGACGACGAAGCCATCGCGCGCTTCCTCCTCACCGCCGGGGCGATCGCCATCCTCTACAAGCTCAATGCCTCGATCTCCGGCGCGGAAGTCGGCTGCCAGGGCGAGGTCGGCGTCGCCTGCTCGATGGCGGCCGGCGCCTTGTGCGAAGCGCTCGGCGGCACCGTGCCGCAGGTGGAAAACGCCGCCGAGATCGGCATGGAGCATAACCTCGGGCTCACGTGCGATCCCATCGGCGGCCTCGTGCAGGTGCCCTGCATCGAGCGCAACGCCATGGGCGCCGTGAAGGCGATCCACGCCGCGCGCCTCGCCCTGCGCGGCGACGGCACCCACTGCGTCTCACTCGACAAGGTGATCAAGACCATGCGCCAGACCGGCGCCGACATGAGCACCAAGTACAAGGAGACCTCGCGCGGCGGCCTCGCCGTGAATGTCACCGAGTGCTGAACCTGAAAACAGAAGCAGGACTAACCCTAAACACGGAGATGGGAATAACCACGGATTTCACGGATGCAAAGGAATACGGGTGTCCGGACGCACGAAGCCACTCACCCGATGGGAGAATCCTCGTTCGTGTCTCCTTATCCGTGCTATCCGTGAAATCCGTGGTTCCCTTTTCCGGATCTAGGCTAAACGGCGTTTTGTTTCCCCGATTTTGAAGAACCAGTTCGCTCTCCTCGCGACCCTGCTCGCCACCGCGCCCGCCTTTGCCGAGCTGCGCATCCCCGCTTCCACCGCCTATCTCGATCCCGACCCGCACGGTGCGACGATTTCTGACGCCGGCGTCACCGGCTGGACGAATCCGCAAATCACCGTGTCGTGGTTTGGAGAGTTCAAGACGACCGGAAAGCTGACCGCCAGCGTCGAAATGACCATTCCGAAAGGAACCCAAGCCCATTTGATACTAACCGTGGGAACCGATCGATGCGAGGTCAACACCACGGGAACTGGCGCACGCATCACGATCCCTTTCGCGGCCACGATGTACCACATCGACAAGACAGGTTACGCACATCTTATCCTGTCCTCGACCAACACCTCGGGCGTTCCCATCGGTGACGTCCACGCGCTCGTGCTCGATGGTCCTCCGAGCACGGACGCGCACTTCAATCTCGACCCACGCCGCAACTCCGCGAGCGTGCATCTCGCGTTCCCGACTCCGAAAGACGCGCCGGTCGCGCTTTTCTACAACGAGGCGACCGCCATCGCCGATCCCGTGGCCACCTACTATATGGCCTGCGGTTTCAGCCGCGGATACTTCGGCATGCAGGTGAATTCCGCCACCGAGCGGCGTATCATTTTCTCCGTGTGGGACAGTGGCTCCGGCCAGTCGGCCAATGATCGCGCCACGGTTCCCGAGGAAAATCGGGTGAAGCTTCTGGCCAAGGGCGAGGGCGTCGTTGCAAACGACTTCGGCCATGAAGGCACGGGCGGCCATTCGCACCTCCTCTATCCCTGGAAGACTGGCGAACCGCAGAAATTCGTCGTCACGGCGAAGGCCGAAGGCGATCACACGGACTACACCGGCTATTGGTTCCATCCCGAACGTCATGCGTGGATGCTCATCGCCAGCTTCCGCGCGCCGCACGACGGCAAATGGCTGCGCGGCCTGTATTCCTTCAACGAAAACTTCGGCGGCGCCAATGGCCACCTGCAACGCAAGGCGCTCTTCGGCACGCAGTGGATCCAGACGACGGACAAGCAGTGGCACGAAATCACGGAAGCCACCTTCAGCCACGACGAAACCGGCAAGGCAAACCGCCTCGATCGCTTCATGGGCGTGGAGCGCGGCCAATTCTTCCTCTCGAATGGCGGATTCATCCCAGGCTTCACCAAATTCGGCGAGAAATTCATTCGCGAGGCGGGTGGCCGTCCGCCGGAAATCGAGCTGCCCAAGCCACCCGCCGACTAGTACGCCAATGGATCTGCCACCACCCCTCTTCCTCGACCATTTGGGCGTCGCCGTCGGAGCGATGTCGGGAGTGCTCGCGGCGCGGGGCAAGCAGATCGATCTCTTCGGCGTTCTCGTCCTCGCCATCGTTACGGCCTTCGGCGGCGCGACCACGCGCGATGTCCTCGTCGGCGACCTTCCGGTCGTCTGGCTGCGCGGCCCATGGCTGCTCGTCAACGCCACCGTCGTCGGCTTGGTCACCTTTATCGTGGCCCGCTGGCACGAACCGCCGCGTCGCGCCTTCCTCGTCGTCGATGCCATCGTCCTTGCCGCCTTCGCCATGATCGGCACGCGCAAAGGTCTGACACTCGGTTTTTCGGCGCCCGTCTGCATGCTGCTGGGGGTCATCACCGGCATCGCCGGCGGCATCCTGCGCGATGTGCTGATGCGGGAAGTTCCCGCGGTCTTCCGCCATGAAATTCACCTCTACGCGACCGCGGCGTTGATCGGCTCGGCATTCTGCATCGGCCTGCGAACCGCCGGGGTGGGCGAAATGATCGCGCTTTTCGCCGGTGGCGGCCTCGTGCTGCTCCTCCGCCTGGCGGGCATCTACTGGAAGCTTTCCCTGCCCCTTTTCGAAGCACGGTGACCGGCGCCGCGAAGCGGCCCGTCATCAGTCACCAGTGCCGAAAAAGGAATCAGTTCAGAACCGGTGAACGCGCTTCACTGAGTACTGACCACTGATTGCTGATGACTTTCCCCCGCCAGTCAGAAGAAAATTCATCCCATAACAGCCTCCGATCCGGGTTATCCATGGCACACATGACCTCTCCCTCCCACTGTAACCGCTTCGCCGCGCCCGCCCTTTCCCGGCGCGAATGGCTCCGGCGCATGGCTCTGGGCGTGGGCGGGCTCGGGCTCACGAATCTCATACACGCCACGGAATCGCCCCTCCAGGCGCGGGCGCCGCACTTTGCCCCCACGGCCCGGCGCGTGATCCACGTCTTCCCGCAGGGTGGCCCGTCGCATGTCGATACCTTCGACCCCAAGCCGGCCCTGGAAAAGTATCATGGGCGCCCGGTGGATGAAGTGATGAAGGATTTCCAGAAGAACGCCGGGGAGGCCGCATCGGGCATGGGGCGCCTGAGCGGAAAACTTCAGCGGTCCGCCTTCAAGTTCGCCAGGCATGGCAATTCGGGCATGGAGATCAGCGAACTCTTTCCGAAGCTCGCCACCCATGCGGACGACCTCTGCATGGTGCGCTCGATGAGCACCGCGAGCAGCGTCCATGAACCCGCGCAGCTCATGATGAACTGCGGCGAACTCGTGAACGTGCGGCCGAGCCTCGGTTCGTGGAGCGTCTATGGGCTGGGCACGGAAAATCAGAATCTCCCTGCCTTCGTCTCCCTCCTGCCGAACGGCACGACGGCGAGCGGCGACAAGCACTGGGGCAATGCCTTCCTCCCCGCGTGGACCCGCGGCACAAGCATCGCGACCAAGAATTCCGACGTGAACAAGCTCATCGAGCACCTGCGCAGCGGCAGCACGTCGATCCGCGAGCAGCGCCGCCAGCTCGATCTGCTCGGCGAAATGAATCGCGAGCACCTCGGGCAGCATCCCGGCGACGCTTTTCTCGAAGGCCGCATCCTCTCGTTCGAGACGGCCTTCCGCATGCAAGTGGAGGCGGCGGACGCCTTCGATCTCGGCCGCGAGCCGCTGGCCATGCGGGAACTCTACGGCGACACCGAGCAAGGCCGCCAGCTCCTGCTCGCGCGGCGGCTCGTCGAGCGCGACGTGCGTTTCGTGCAGGTCTGGCACCACGGCTGGGATACGCACGATCAAAACGACGATCGGCACCGGGAGCTGTGCCTCGCCGCCGATCAGCCCGTCGCCGCGCTCCTTCAGGATCTGAAGCAGCGCGACATGCTCAAGGATACGCTCGTCCTCTGGGCCGGCGAATTCGGCCGCACCCCGACGAGCGACAATAACGACGTGGCCAACAAGAAAGGCATCGGCCGCGATCACAACGCGGGCGGGTTCACGATCTGGATGGCCGGCGGCGGCGTCAAGCCCGGGACCGTTTACGGCGCCAGCGACGACTTCGGCGCGGTCGCTGCGGACGGCGTGATGGATGTCCACGATCTGCACGCCACGATCCTGCACATGCTCGGCTTCGACCATGAAAAGCTCACCTACCGCTACGCCGGCCGCGATTTCCGCCTGACCGACGTCCACGGCCACGTGAATCACGCGCTGTTCGCATGAAGCAACTGCTGGCAGGCGCGTGGCTGGCCTCGGGAGCGGCCGTTTTCGCGGCCGATCTGACTCCGCTGCAGGCGGAATTCTTCGAGAGCAAGATCCGCCCGGTTCTCGTCGAGCGCTGCTACAAGTGCCACAGCGCCCAAGCCGTGAAGACGAAGGGCGGCCTGCTCCTCGATACCCGCGAAGGCGTGCTGAAGGGCGGCGATACGGGACCGGCGATCGTGCCGGGCGACCCGGCGAAGAGCCTGCTCATCAAGGCCATCAAACGCGGTGATCCCGACTCCGCTATGCCGCCGAAGGGCAAGTCGGAACCCCTCTCCGCGGAACAGGTGGCGGATTTCGAATTGTGGGTGAAGGACGGCGCCCCGGACCCGCGCACGGGCCCAGTCGCCGTGGCCGTTTCCGTGATCGACAGGCTGCTCGAGAAAGCCAGGACGCACTGGGCCTTTCAACCCGTGAAGCCGTCCGCCAGGACAGGTGGCGGGCATCTCATCGATGGCCTGCAACCATCAAAATCGCCGCCCGCCAATGCGCGGACGCTCGTGCGTCGCGCCTACCTCGGGCTGATCGGAATTCCGCCCACGCCGGAGCAGGCGGACGCCTTCGCCGCAGCGGCCGAGAAGGATGCACCGCACGCCTTTGACCAACTCCTCGACGAACTGCTCGCCTCGCCGCGCTACGGCGAACGCTGGGGGCGGCACTGGCTCGACGTCGCCCGCTACGCGGATAACATGGGCGCCATTTTCAACGGCGATGACACGTACCCCTTCGCTTTCACGTATCGAGACTGGGTCATCGGCGCCTTCAATGACGACCTGCCGTACGACCGCTTCCTCCTGCAGCAACTCGCCGCCGATCTGCTGCCGGACCAAAAACTGGACGACAACCGCAGCCAGGCGGCGCTCGGTTTCCTCACCGTGGGCCGGCGCACGGATCGCCGCGTGGACGACAATGTTTACGACGACCGCATCGATGTAATCTCGCGCGGCCTGCTCGGGATGACCGTCGGCTGCGCCCGCTGCCACGATCACAAGCTCGAGCCGATCCCGACCAAGGATTACTATTCGCTCTACGGCGTCCTCAAGAGCTGCGCGGAGTCGGAGGTCTATCCCCCGATGAAGCCGCAGCCGGTGCGGCCCGAAAGCGCGGAGTACGAGGAAAAGAATCGCAAAGCTCGCGCCGCCTACGCGGAGGGGGCGATTCGCGGGGCCGCTGCGGTGGCCGCGGCGGCGCGGAAGCGCGTGGGCGATTACCTGCTCACGGCCCAGGAGGCGCAGTGGAAGAACTATAACGAGTTCAAGCCGGTCGCCGACGTGATTCTCAAGCGCAAGCTCCAGCGCGATCTCTACAACCCCGTCTCGCGCAGCCGCGATGCCTGGGTGAAAAAGCAGCCGCAGGTCTTCGGGCCGTGGCTGGAATTTGGAGAGATCCCGGCAGCGGAGTTTGCCGCCAAGGCGGGCGAGATCGCGCAACGCGCGGCGAAGAATGCGGAGTTGCACCCGCTGGTCGCGCAGCTCTTTGAAGCGGGAGCGCCCGCTTCGCTGGAAGAAGTGGCCCAGCGTTACAACACACTTTTCGCCGGCATCGACGACGAGTGGCGCAAGCTCGCGGCGGATTCGATCGCGAAATCGGCCGCGCTCAACGATGCCGACCTGGAAGTGCCGGTGCTGAAGCTCCAGCAGCAGGCGATCGCGCGCATGGATGAAGTGGAAGCCACGCTGCCGCTGCCGGATGCCGCTCGCGAGCAATTGCGGCAGGTGCTCATCGCCAAGGACTCGCCGATGAAGATCCCGCCGACCCTGTACTCCGGCTCCCGCCTCTTCAGCGTGGAAGACACCAAGACCCTCGACGGCCTCGCCAGGCCGATCGCCGACCTCGGGAAGCATCCCGGCGCGCCCATCCGGCTCATGGCCCTGCGGGAGGACAAGCCCGCCGATGCGAAAGTCCTGATCCGCGGCAATCCGAAGACGCCCGGCCCGGACGCGCCGCGACAGTATTTCACCGCGCTCCGATCGCCCGACGCCCCGCCTTTTCCGAAAGACCAAAGCGGACGGCTCCAACTCGCGCAAGCCATCGCCAGCCGTGACAATCCCCTCACAGCACGCGTGATTGTGAATCGCGTGTGGGCCTGGCATTTCGGCGAGGGGCTCGTGAAGACGCCCAGCGATTTCGGCCTGCGCGGCGAGCGTCCGACGAATCCCGAGTTGCTCGATGCGCTCGCCGGGTGGTTCATGGAGAACGGATGGAGCTTCAAGAAGCTGCACCGCCTCATCCTGACGAGCCGCGCGTGGCAGGAATCGCAGCGCACCCAGCCGCTGGATTTCGAGGCGTTCCGCGACTCGGTGCTCGCGGTGGCGGGCGCGCTCGACAACCGGTCCGGCGGGAAGCCCGACGATCTCGTGACGGGCACCTCGAACCGGCGCACCGTCTATGCGTTCGTCGATCGCAAGACCCTGCCCAGCCTCTTCCGCAGCTTCGACTTTCCCGACCCGAGCTTCAGCGCGCCGCAGCGTTCGCGCACCGCGCTCACCCCGCAGGCGCTCTTCCTCCTCAATAGTCCGTTCGTCGTCGACCGGGCGAAGGATCTCGCGAAACTCACGAAGCCCGACAGCGCCGGCGCCGAGCCCGCCGCGCTCCACGCCCTCTACCGCCGCGCCTTCCAGCGCGAGCCGAGCGACCATGAAATGCAGCGCGCGCAGGCCTTCCTCGCCAGCTATCCCGAGCACGATCTCGTGATGCCCGAGGTGGATGACTGGTCCTACGGCACCGGTGAATTCGACGCCGCGGCCCAGCGGGTGGCAAACTTCAAGGCGCTGAAATTTGCCGGCGACAAGGTCGTGGGCGCCGACGGCGTGGAACTCAATCGCGACGGCGGCCAACCCGGCAAGGACAAGGCGATCGTGCGCCGCTGGACCGCGCCGCGCGATGGCCGGGTGAACATCTACGCCGAGCTCGCGCACCTCGTGAAGGAAGGCGACGGGGTCTCGTCGCGCATCGTCAGCAGCCGGCACGGCCCGCTCGGCGAGTGGACCGCCGCGCACAACGCCGTCCTCACCACGCTGAACGACATCGAAATCAAAAAAGGCGACACCCTCGACTTCCTCACCGTGTGCCGCGGCGACGCCAAGGGCGACACGTTCCATTGGTCACCCACGATCACGATGCCCACCTCCGAGATGCCCGGCATGGCCGGCATGGCGATGCGCTGGGACGCCAAGAGCGACTTCATGGATCCCGCAAAGCTGCCCAAACCGCTCACGGCGTGGGAGGAACTGGCCCAGGTTCTATTACTCTCGAACGAGTTTTCTGTAGTCGAGTAGGCCCGGCTATCTGACCGTGGTCTCTGGTTAAGGTTTCGTGGCACGGGTCTGTGCAGAAATTCGGAATCAATTGAGGCTCGCATAATAGGGTGGCCGACAGGGTGGCCCGGAGGGACAAGAGAAATTAGCCCCGGGTCGAGCGAGTAATACGAGCGAACACCCGGGGTTTTCTTCCAAAACAACGTAGTTCCATCCGTCCCGGCCTCCTGGCCGCATCTTTCCTCTCCCCCTCGGAGATGCGGCTTCGCCGGGACGGATGGAGCGGCCGCTGTTGGGTGGATACCCCGGGTATTCGCTCGTTACACTCGCTCGACCCGAGGCTAATCGCTGGGACACCTCCGGTGTCCAAAGTGCAGAACTCGCTCTAATTTTATGTCTCGCAGCACGAGTTTGCACTCCTCCAGAGAACCAGAAACCATCTGCACCGAGCGAAGCGAGGCCGGGCTTTCAAACCAGAAACTTCCCCGATTTTATGCCACGCTTTCAATGAGCTGCCGGATGGACGTTTGAGAGAAAATGTCCGACAACCGCACCGTGAACGCCCGCTTCCAAACCCATCTGCAGGAACAAATCGAGACGCTTCGAGCTGCCGGGCTCTACAAATCCGAGCGCATCATCACCACTCCGCAGGATGCGCACATCCGCATCGCCGACGGTCGCGAAGTGCTGAACCTCTGCGCAAACAACTACCTCGGCCTGGCCGAGCATCCCGAGGTCGTCGGCGCGGCCCATGCGGCGCTCGATCGCTGGGGCTATGGGCTCTCGTCGGTCCGCTTCATCTGCGGCACGCAGGAGCTGCACAAGCAGCTCGAAGCGAAGCTCAGCGAGTTTCTGGGCACCGAGGACACCATCCTTTATTCATCGTGTTTCGATGCCAACGGCGGCCTCTTCGAAACGCTGCTCGGGCCGGAGGACGCCATCATCTCCGATGAGCTGAATCACGCTTCGATCATCGACGGCGTGCGACTCTGCAAGGCGCGGCGCTTTCGCTATAAGAACAACGACCTCGCCGACCTCGAAGCACGGCTGCGCGAGTCCGCCGACGCCCGCTTCCGCATGATCGCCACGGATGGCGTCTTCTCGATGGACGGCTTCATCGCCAATCTGCGCGGCATCTGCGACCTCGCGGAAAAGTATGACGCGCTCGTCATGGTCGATGACTCGCACGCGGTGGGTTTCATGGGAAGCACGGGCCGGGGCACGCCGGAGCACTGCGGGGTGATGGGCCGCGTGGATATTCTCACCGGCACGCTCGGAAAGGCGCTCGGAGGCGCGAGCGGTGGCTACACCAGCGGCCGTCGCGAGATCATCGAGCTGCTGCGCCAGCGCTCGCGTCCCTATCTGTTCTCAAACACGCTCGCCCCCAGCATCGCCGGCGCTTCGCTCAAGGTCCTCGAACTGCTCAGCGGATCGACCGCACTCCGCGACAAACTGGAAGCCAATACGCGCTACTTTCGCGAAGCCATCGCGAAGGTGGGTTTCAGCATCCTCCCGGGCGAGCATCCCATCGTCCCGCTCATGCTCGGCGAGGCCACGCTCGCGCAACGCGTGGCCGAGGCCATGCTCGCGCGCGCCGTTTACGTGGTGGGCTTTTTCTACCCCGTCGTCCCGCAGGGCAAGGCGCGGATTCGCACCCAGATCAGCGCCGCGCACTCCCGCGAGGACCTGGAGTTAGCCGTCGAGGCATTTGCGGCGGTGAAGGGAGAGTTGGGAATTTAAGAGCCCACGGCTTGTTCACTGCTTCAAGATCGCCGCCCACTTATTAAAGTCTGTCCAGTAGGGCTGGTAGTCCAAATCGGTCACGTAGAGTTCATAATACCTGGCGCCGTAAGTGTCGTAACCAAACTTCATCCCATCGGCCGGCGTCGCGTTCAAGGTCTTGGCCGGATCCATGAACGGCGTCTGCCAGCCCTGCAAAGCCTGGAAATAAATCGGCGCCCTCTTTTTGGCCTCCAACAGGGTAGGGGCGTAGTCCACCGAGGGGCCACCCCTCAAGGTTCTCTTGGTATCCTTCACGTCCGCCACATTGGCCGATGCATTCAGATTTTCCTGGAAGAAACCGAGCCCGGGATAGTTTTTGAAAATCATCGCCTGGATGTCTTCCCACAGGGGCTTCGTATAAATTTGCCCATCGCTATCTCTCGTCTTATCCTTGATCGCCCACATCCCGATGGAGACCGCCTTTTTGGGGAATGCCTTCCACGTCGCCCCGAGGCTCATGCGGATCGCATCGAGGTACTTCGCCCGGCTGTACCCGGGCAGTTCATAGATATGCTTCCCCTCCGTCTCCGGACACAGGTCCCGGATGCTTGTCATTCCGCAGACCGTGGCGTGGATATGGCTCAGCACGGAATGATCGGCAAACCGCACTTTACCCCCGAGAGCCGTCGGTTGTTTCGCGTCGGGCAACTTGTGGTCGGCCAGCGCCTGCATAAAAGCTTCATAACGCGCCTGGCAATAAGGATCCCACGGCGTGGCTTGCAAAGGGTGCTTCGTGTTATTGGGATTGCTCCAAACCAGATCCTTGTGCGGCGTATTCTCCGCGACATACGGCGGGGCGAGACAAAACTGGATCGACAGGCTCTGCCCGAGCGCCTGTAACTTCGGCACGATGTAATCAATCGAGCTGAAGTCATACACTCCCTCCGAGCGTTCCACATCGCCCCACGTGACTCTCCACGCGTAACCCGCGACAAACGGGTAATTGCGGATCCCTTTGTCCCGGTAGGAGATCACCCCCTCCTTGATCGTCCTCGTGCGCGCATCCTGCACACAGTTCGGGATGACCTTCCCCGTGCTGAGTTCCAGCCCGCATCCCGCGAAGCTATCCAGCGCATAAATCCCCCCAGGCGGCTTGGGTCGCCCCGAGGAACTGGCGGAAGATCCCAGCGAGGTAGTCCCCTGGGCCCGGGCCGGATCGGGGTTGCCGAAGAACACGGCAACGGCGACGGCGGACAGGACAAGACGTGCGGTGCGGGGGCGAATGGACATACGGGGATGCCACCATTTTTTTACGCGAATAGATCGGCGAGTCAACCGGGGATCACCGCACCGCCACCTCCACGCTGACAATTCGCACCGCACCCGCCAACCCATCGCCCGCAGGCTTCGACGAGGCATCCTTCCCGGAATCGTTTGTCACCAGAATTTCATTCCACCCCTCCTTGATCAAGCCGGGCGGGAAACGAAAATTCCACGCCCCATATTCCGGCACATGATCGGTAAACGTGCCGATGGGGAAAACCAGCTTCTGCGTTCGCTCCGCCGTAAAATTGGTCTGGCGCCCATTGAAGCTCACGCCCAACTCCGGCGCCGTACCACCAGAGACAACTCCGGAAAGCACGAGCTGCACGACCAACTCACGGATCTTCTCCCCCGGTTCCGCGCACATCGGGAGCCGAAACGCTTTCCACCCCCCGACCTCCAGCGTCGCTGGCAATTGCTCGGCGTACTCAAAGAGCGGGTACTCGTAAAACCCCGGACGCGTCGCCAGCGTGTAATGCTTGGGCCGGCCGCGCATCGAGTCCAGGTCGTGGAGCCCGCGCAACGCCGCATAGTTTCCCTCCTGCCCGCCCGCGCTGTGCAAGTTCGAGTCCGCGCAGAAAAAATTAAACGTCTCAATCCCGTCCACTCCGGTCGCCAGCTTTCCGGCGGCATTGCCGCGCAGCAGCTCCGGGCTCGCCGGCGACAGGCGCTTGCCCTGCACACCCGTCTTGGGGTCATAGCCCGGGATCGAGTTCGGCGCCGCTTCCACCACGCCGTAAATCGCCACGCCCTCTCCCAACTCGCGCCGCAACTCGTCATAAGGCACGTCCCAGCTCGACTGCCAAAAGTTGCTGAAGCCCACAAAGTCGATCAGCCCCCGCTGCGCCAGCGTCGCCACATCCAGGCCGATCTCGCGCAGCAGCCCCAGGCGCACGGGGAGACGCAGCCCGAGCGGATACGGCCGGCCAGTCTTCGCCGCCTGCCGTTGCGTCAACGCGCGCAGTTGCGCAAACCACTCCGTCATGGCATCCACGGTCTTTTGCGAAGCCGGCGCCTCGCAGCAACGCGGAGTCCGCAACCAGTCGAGCTCCAGGCCTTCGAAATCGTAGTCCTCCACCAGTTCGCGCGCCATGGTGTAGTAATAGTCCCGCACCTCGGCATGCTCGTAGTTGAGCAGTTGATCGAAGCGATTGACGCCCCGGCGCGGATTCATCTCGCGCCCGCTGAGCCGGTAGCGAGGGTCCTTCTGCGACGCGCAATTCATGTAGGAACCCTCCCAGCTATTGCCCCCGTGCGCGTCGTTCATCCGCATCGAAATCCACGGCGCGATCTTGTTGCGCCGGCAGGCCGTGCTGATGTGCGCGAGCCAGTCGACCTTCGCCTCCACCAGATCGAGGAACCGATCGAGCATCGCCGACGCCGTGGCCATCTGCTTCTCCAACCGGTCCGGCGCCGTATCTGTAGGGCTCGCCGGACGAAACTGACGCCGCACAAACTCCCGGTCGCCCCGCGTGTATCCCTCGAGGATCGAGGGCAGCGCCCGACTCGGATACCATGGCTTCTGCGCGTTCGGATTGCAGAGATAGGTATCCACTCCACTCTCCGCGATGAGGTCCACGAAACGGTGCAGCACATTCACCGAAAACGGCCCCCCCGCTTCTCCCGGACGATCATCTTGGAAAAGAAAATTACAGTCGGCGTTGAAGAGATTCCGATGCGCGGGATGATGTCGAAGCATGTGGCGTCCTTTCAGGCCTTGGGGGCATCTTCATTTTTCCCCCGGCAGCGCACACGGCAAAGTTCCCTATTCATCTCTCCCTATCCTCCTCACCGATCCTTCCACTCACAGACGAATCCGACTAACAGGTCGTTCTTGTTCCGGTCGTCCCAAGCGGTGCCGGTAACGCTGAGGTGGTTCTGCTTGCCAGCGGCATTGTCGGGTTGGTGCCGGTGCCAGGCCTTAAAGGTCATGGGTGTCCCATCCACCCATTTCCAAAGCCCCTCCGTTTCTTCATCGCTGGCGCCCAGCCACAGAGTGAGCCCTTTGCAGAAAGGCCTCAGGAAAGTCCAGGTTGGAGCATCGGGCACGACCGCCAGTTGCCCGCCCAGCGTCACACACCGCTGCCGCGCGCCATCCCAATTCATTTTATCGGTGTAGAGGCGATACCACTTGCCGTTGAAGAGCGTCGCATCGCTCGGCACTCCCACCGGCGGCTTGCGGGGCTTGTCGGGGAGTTGGGCCTGCGCGCATTCGAGCGCCAGCAGGGCGAGACATAAGATGATTCTGACTGCGTATTTGTTCATGGGGGAGTGAGTAATGCGTTTTTAACAAGCAACGGACCACTGGCCCACAAAAATTTTGCGGGTCATCCAGCGATCGACTTCCAGGCGGCGGATCAACAAAATTTGTCCACGAGTCTCGGTCCCGGTCCCGTCCGTTGATCTCGACTCGTTAAGCTCCCTTTTTAGGATCGCGCCCGGCTACCCCTTATCATGCACGATAATTCGAGGCTTGTTTTGAAGTGCGCCATTGAATCGACATCACAAGCCCTGCTAATTCACTGTTGTTCCGTATCCCCATGGTTAAGCCCGAGACTGAGATCATCGTTACCAAAGACGGCGCCGAAGTGCTCCGCAAGACGGTGCCGCCCGGCGAGTACGTCATCGGCCGGGAACCGGAGAGCGATGTGCCGGTCGACGTCGACCTGGTCTCGCGGCGGCACGCCCGCATCACGGTAGGCAACGACCACGCGATGATCGAAGACCTGGGCAGCAGCAACGGGACCTTTGTCAATGGCCATCCCGTTACCGCCTCCACGCGCCTGTGGCCCAATCAGAAGATCCAGATCGGCGCGGCCACGATTGAACTGCATCGCATCAAGATCCTCCCGCCGCCGGATAGCACTCTGGTCCCGCAAACGGCTGCCGTGCAGCGCCTCCTGCCCGAGGAACATCTGCGCGAAAAGAAATACGCCATCGGCAAAGTCGTCGCCCAAGGGGGCATGGGCGCGATCCTCGACGCGATGGAGGCCACCATCGAGCGGCACGTGGCCATGAAGGTGATGCTCGACGGCACCAGCCCCGACGATCTCTCCCGCTTCATCGCCGAAGCCAAAATTACCGGCCAACTCGAACACCCCAGCATCGTTCCCATCTACGAGCTGAGCGTCGATGAAAACGGGCAACCGTTTTACACCATGAAAATGGTGCGCGGCATCACGCTGCGCAAAGTCCTGGAACTGCTGGCTGAAGGCGCTGCCGAGACCGTCCGGCAATACCCCCTGCCCATCCTGCTCACGATCTTTCAAAAGGTGTGCGACGCCATCGCCTTCGCCCACAGCAAGGGTGTGATCCACCGCGACCTCAAGCCCGAGAACATCATGCTCGATGATTTCGGCGTGGTGTTAGTCATGGATTGGGGACTGGCGAAGTACGTCAAGGATGAAGGCAGGACCGAGCGGAGCGAGCTGCCTGCCCCGCGACTGCGGGGCAGCCCGAAGGATGAAGAAGATGGAGCGGGGCGTGTCGGCGATCCGCAGGCGCGGGGCCAAACCTCTTCATCCTTTTTCCCCACCCTCGCGGGCACCGTCATGGGTACGCCGCAGTACATGAGCCCCGAGCAGGCCCGGGGCGAGGTAGCCACCCTCGATGCCCGCAGCGACACCTACGCGCTCGGCGCCATCCTGTATCATATCCTCGCCCTCCGCCCATCCGTCACCGGCAAGGATGCCTGGGCCATCGTGGAGAAGGTCGCCCGGGGAGAAACCGAGCGGCTCGACGCCACGAACTTGCCAGTCAGTCTCGTCGCCGTCGTCCGCCAGGCCATGGCCTTCGACAAGGCCCAACGCTACGCCAGCGTGGGACAGCTTCAGCGCGATTTATCCGCCTACCAGGCCGGGTTCGCCACCAGCGCGGAAAAAGCCGGCGCGTGGAAGCAGCTCAGCCTTTTCATCAAGCGCAACAAAGCCGTTTCTGTCGCCACCGCCGGCAGCCTGGTTCTGCTCGCGGGCATTTCCACGGCCTTCACCCTGCGCGTCCTCCAGGAGCGGAACATCGCCGTCGCCGAGCGCAACCGGGCCAACTCGACGCTCCACGAATTGCGCGGCACCGCTCCCGTGTTTTACGCCCAGGCGAAAGCGCTTCTCGACGAGGGCAAGCCCGAAGCCTCCATCCAGAGGATCGGGTACGCGATCGAACTCGACAGTCAGTCCGACTATCGCCTGTTCCGCGCCCACCTGCTCCAGTCCTCGCAGCGCCTCGGCGAAGCCGCCGATGAATATCAACGCGTGCTCAACCTGCGCCCAGGCGCCACCGTGGCAAAACTGAACCTGGCGCTCTGCCAGAAGCTGCTCGCCGAGAATGGCGGCGCGGGCGCCCTCCAACGCGAGCAGCAAATGCAGCTCGTGGACGCATTGATGACTCAAAACCGCCAGGTCGAGGCCGCTCCGCTCGCGGCCATTCTGGGCCAGAGCCAGGACAAATTGGAAATCGCCATCCGCGCCCGCATCAAGCAATACACCAGCCAGCCAAAGTGGAAGGTCCAGAATCTGCACCGGCTGCCGAATGGAACCTTCCGGTTGAACCTGGGCGGTTTCGCGTTGGGAGATCTGAGCGAGTTGCAAGGATTGCCGATCTCGGATCTGGAATTGTCGTATACAGACGTTGCCGACTTGACGGTGATCAAGGCCCTCCCCCTCACGCGCCTCGTAATCTACAATACGAAGGTTACGGATCTCACGCCGCTCCGCGGGATGCAGCTGCGGCAACTCTCCATGAACGGCACGGGAGTCCTCGATCTCAGCCCCCTGGCGGGAATGCCGCTCCTCACCCTGGATTTCAATACCTGCAACATCAGCGACCTCACCCCGTTGCGCGGCATGGCCTTGAAACACTTGAGCGCCGGTTACACGCAAATCCGCGATCTCTCGCCTCTGACCGGGATGCCGCTGGAAGAACTTCGCCTCGAGCAGACCGCCATCCGGGATCTCTCGCCCTTGCGGGGAATGCCACTCAAGACGCTCACTTTCCGCGACCTGCCGAGGCTCGACCTCTCGGCACTCGCCGAGTGCAGCACCCTGGAGGAAATCTTTTTGCCGAGCCGACCCGAGAACCTCCGCGCGATTCACGATCTGCCAAAACTGCAACGAATCTCGTGGTCCAACCGGACCAACGGCTTCATCGAGCCGGCCAAATTTTGGCAGGACTTCGCCCCGGAGATAGAATACGTGGAGAAGATCGCGCGGGCGCTCAAGGCGGACGGTCCACTCGATGAGCGTCCCTACGGAGCGATCAAGATCGATGCCAACCAGCAAATCGCGATCAGCTACGTGAACAAGCCGGATTTCACCGATCTGTCTCTCTTGCGCGGGCTCCCCATCAAAAGCCTCACCATTAGCCAGACAGGGGTGCACGATCTCAGCCCCTTGGAAGGAATGCCGCTCACCTCCCTCAACATCGACGACACCAAAGTGCTTGATTTGACGCCTCTCCGCGCGCTACCTCTCGTGGCCCTTAGTTGCAACCGGAGCCGGAAGTTCGCCGATCTTTCTCCTCTGCACGGCATGCAGCTCCAATCTCTTGATTTCGGGTTCACGTCGGTGGCCGATCTTGCGCCTTTGCGGGGAATGCCGCTCACCAAGCTTCATTGCGACAATACGCAGGTGAAAGACGTGGCAGTCCTCGCCGAATTGCCACTGCTGGAAGAAGTCATGCTCCCGCGAGGGGCCAGGAATGTGGAACTCCTGCGTAAACTCACCAAACTGCGTTACATCTCCTACGAATGGGACGCGGCCACTCGTCACCCCAGCCATTCCGCCGAGGCGTTTTGGAAGGAATTTGACGCGAACCGAGGAGCGGCGCCGAAGTGATTCGGCGCTCATTTCTTCCCTGCCAGCGCCCACCCCCCTCGCTCTCACGCGTGCGAAAGGTATTCGATGACTTCCCGGCACTGCGGATTGTCCAGCACCGAATCGCAGCATGCGCTCTCGACGATCTCCCCCACCCCGTCGCGGATACAGACACACGCAATCCAATCCGTAATGCGGCGCGCCTGGGTCACATTGTGCGTCACGATGATAATCGTATGCCGCTCCTTGAGCCGCAGGATGAGTTCTTCAATCGCTTGCGTGGATCGCGGATCAAGCGCGCTCGTCGGCTCGTCCATGAGGATGATCTCCGGCTGCACCGCCAGGGTCCGTGCGAGGCTGAGGCGCTGCTGCTGGCCGACCGACAGGGAATTGGCCGGGCTGCGCAGACGGTCCTTCACTTCTCCCCACAGCGCCGCTTCGGTGAGCGCCGATTCGACGAGTTCGGTCCGCTCGCTGCGCGACAGATGACGCAGCCGCTTCGCGCCAAACAGGACATTCTCCGCGACACTCGCCGGGAAGATAACGGGCTGTTGAAAGAGCATGCCGATCCTTGCACGCAAAGCGTTCACGTCGACTCCCGGCGCGTAGATCGACTCACCGCGCAACATCACATCGCCGGTCACCCGCAAATCCGGGATTAAGTCCGTCAGCCGATTCAGCGACCGCAGCAGGGTGCTCTTCCCCGCACCCGAGGGACCGATGATGCCGAAGACCTGACCGGGACTCACGGCAAAGCTGATATTGCGCACCAACGGCTTTCCCTGCGCGCGCACTTCGAGCCCGCGCGTCTCGAGGATCGGCGCGGCGATGGGGTCAACTGCCGGTGGACAACAATCAGACATTGGCTTCTTCGTGGATCTTGAGACGGCTCGGCAGGGCAATGAGACTGAGCGCAAACACGAGCGCGAGCAACACGAGGGCGGCGCCCCACAGCTTCCCACCGACGGCCGGATCGAAGGAATCCTGCGCGAGGATGAAGATGTGGTAGGGCAGCGAAAGTACCGGGCTCTCGCGGATGCCTTTTGGCAGGGTCGCTCCCGCGAAAATCGTCGCGGTAAACATGATCGGAGCCGTCTCGCCCGCGGCGCGCGCCAGGGCCAGCAGCGAGCCGGTGACGAGTCCGCCCCAGGCCTGCGGCAGCAGCACGGACCGGACAATCTGCGCGCGGTTCAAGCCCAGCGCGGCGGCGGCTTCAAGGTATTTCGACGGAATGGCCTTGAGCCGTTCGATGAGCGAGACCGTCACCGTCGGCAGCATCGTCATCGCGAGCACGAGGCCACCAGCCAGCCATGACTTCCCCCACCCGCACCACTGCACAAAGACAATGAAACCGAAGAGCCCGAAGACGATGCTCGGCACGCCGTTCACGGTGTAGAGCACCGTGCGCAACGCGCGGCACGCCCACGGCCGGCGCAGCCACACCCGCTCGACGAGCGCAAGACCGACCGCCAACGGGGCGCAGGCCGCAAAGGCGGTCGCGAGCAGGATCACCGTCCCCACCAGATTCCAAAAAATGCCGCCCGACGCACCGACAAGCCGGATCTGTTCGGTCAGGAAGCCCCAACTGATCGCCGGTCCGCCGCGCTGGGCGATGGCAAATACGAGGCCCAGCAGAATGCCGACCGCGACCAGTGCGCAGAGCGCCACCGCCGCGCCGAGTAAAAAATCGAGCCCCTTACGCATCCGACCTCCGTCCAAATCCGGTGCCGAGCATCGTGACGACGCCGGTCATGACCAACAGGATCAGCCCGAGTCCCGCGATCGCCGCCCAATGCATCGGGTCGCCAAAGGCGATATTCGTCTCGGAACTCCCGAGCTTGCTCGTCAGCGTCTGGCCCGATTCCAGCAGCGGGCGCAGCGAAAACAGCGATGCCGGCAGATTGTTGTCCTGCCGCCCGACGACGAGGAACACGGCGATCGTCTCGCCGAGGGCGCGCCCGAAGGCGAGCAGCAAGGCGGCGCCCATGCCGCGTTTCGCCTGCGGCAGCGAAATGGTGAGGATCGTCTCCGCTCGTGTCAGGCCGAGGCTGCGCGCGGCCCTGCGCTGCGCGGATGGCACGGCCCGCAGCGCATCGTCGCTCAGGGTAATGATGGTCGGCAGCACCATGATGGCCAGGAGCACCGCAGCCGTGAGCAGAGTATCTCCACTCAGCGGATCGAACCGGGCGAAGGCGTCGTAAATCCAGCCGCGCAGGAAGAGGATGCCGAGCAACCCGTAGACCACCGACGGGACGCCGGCCAGCAGCTCGATGAGCACCTTCAAGGCGAGCCTCAGACGGCGGGGAAGGTATTCCGCCGAAAAAATCGCCGCGCCAAAACCGATCGGCGCCGCCAGCGCGAGCGCCACCGTCGCCACGGCCAGCGAACCATAGATCATGGGCAAGGCGCCAAACTGATGCTGGCGGAAAAACCATTTCACGCCGGTGAGATATCCCCAGCCTTCCTGCCGCCAGACCGGCAGGCTCTGCCAGGCAAAGAGGCCCACCACCACTCCCATCGTGACCAGAGCCACGAGGCTGAAAAGCCAGCTCAGGGCGCGCGTCATCCGTTTACTTCAGATCCTTGAGCCGAAGATAGCCGTGCTTCTTCACCAGATCCTGCCCGCGGTCGCTGAGCACAAAATCAATGAGCGGTTTGACCACGCCCTGCGGCTCCCCGTTCGTGAGCAGGAAAAGCGGACGGCTGAGGGGATACTTTTTCGTGGCAATGTTTTCATTCGTCGGTTCCACCACCGTGCCATCATCGAGCTTGATCCCCAGCGCAAACACGCGCTTTCCGTCGGCCCACGAAGACGAGAGCTGCGAGAGCGCGCCGCGCGTCCCGGCCACCTTGTTGCGCGTTTCCTCATTGCCACCGACTTCCGGAAAGCTGACCTGCGGAGCTGCTTTGGGTGTCCCATAGATCCAATGGACGAAGACCTCCCAGGTGCCGCGTCCTGGTTCCTTGTTAAAGAAGGCAATCCGCTGGGATTTTCCGCCCACATCCTTCCAGTTGGTGATCTTGCTCTCGTAGATGTCCTGGATCTGCTGTTTGGTCAGCGCGTGGACGCCGCCGTCCCACACATCCTTCGAGACGATCAAGGCCACCGCGTCTTCGCCGATGTGGATCTCATGGAACTTCACCGCGGGATACTTCGCGCGGTCGTCGTCGCTCACCGGCTTCGAAGCCATGCCCACCTGCACGAGACCATCCCCCAGCATGGAGATGCCGCCACTGCTCCCGCCTTGCGTGTCCACCTGAATATCCATCTTTTGCTCCGCCCGCAGAATCTCCGCCGCTTCCGCCACCGGGAGATTCACCGTCGTCGATCCGTTTACCTTCAGCGTTTCCGCCGCTGCGGAATGAACAACCAAATTTAAGACGGCGAGGACGAGAGGGATGAATTTCATGGGCGGTGAACAAACAGAATGTATGCGCACGTTCGCATATCCAGCCCGATTTCAGCCGGCAACCGAAATTCCGCTCACCCCCTAGTCCGGCAATTGATCGAACCGGAAGCTACAGCATCCGAAATCGAGCACGTTTCCCTCCTTCTTCAGCCGCTCCCGGAAGGTCGGAACGATGAAATACTCCCGTCGCGTCCCATCACGTTCGACATCCACAATCCCCGCCTCACGGAGGATCCGCAGATGCTTCGAAACATTGTATTGGGAAATGTCCAGGGCTTCCCCGAGATCATTGACCCCGCTCGCCGTCACGAGCAGCGATTTCACGATGCGCATCCGGGAACGGTCGGCCAGCGCCTTGAGAATATCGGTGCAATCCGTTTTCGGCATGGCCCAGACCTTACGAATCCCCGGCGGTTTCTCGACAAGAAAAAAAGTCTTTCCTTAATATGCCTATATGGGCATATCAGCACCAACCGTCGGCCGCCTCACTCACGGTTGCCCCCCAGCCCCAACTCCACCCCATGCCTGTGAAAACCTTCATCCCACCCATCCTCGCCGTTGCCGCGCTCACCGCGTTCTCCTATGGAACGCCCAGCGGCCTGAACAACATCCCCACGGCGGATACCACACCCCAGGGCACCTTTGTCCTCCAGGCCTTCAGCACCATCGGAAACGATCGCACGGATGACTTCAACCTCGGGTTCAAGACCGGTATCGACGCGAAGTTCGTGAAATTCGAGATCGGCGCGGATAGCCATCTCTATCCGGGCAAAGGCGGCCCCGTGGTCGTGCAAGGCAAGATGGCGATTCCATTTGGCGAGGGCCTGCCCACCCTGGCGCTCGGCGCCGCGAACATCTCATTCACCAACGAGCAGCGCGCGCGCGTGGGCGATGGATTTGCCTATGGCGTCGTGACCCAGGACTTCGGGTGGCTGCGCATCCACGGCGGCTGCGGTATGCAGGACGGGATCGCTCTTCCTTTCTACGGCGTCGACAAGACCTTCCGCTACACCAAGTCCGTGCCCACGGCCGATGGCAAGAGCGTCGCCGATGGCAAGTCCACTCGTGACGGCAAATCGTCCCGCGACGGCAAGTCTCAGCCCAGCCTCGACACCAGGACCATCGATCTTTTCACCCTCCGCGCCGATGCCATCGAACAACCCGACTCGAGCTGGCTCTACTCCGCCGGCGTCCTGGTGCCCGTGTGCAAATGGTTCGTCCTGGAAGCATGGGGCAATTTTCCCGACAACGGCAGCGATGCCTCTGTCACGCTGAAGGCCAATTTCGTCATCACCTTCTAACCCATTCACTCCATGTCATCCGAAACGCCTTCTCCGGTCTCCCGCCGCAGTTTTCTTCGCGGCGGCGCTTTGGGCGCCCTCGCCGCAGGGGCCGCTCCACTCATCAACCGCGAAGCCCAGGCGGGCAACGACGGCACATACCCGACGACCGTGCCGATGCCGACCGGCTTCGATTTCACCAAATCGTCGGGCGCTTTGCAGGCGGACAAGGTGGTGGATAGCGCCTGCCAGTTCTGCAACTCGAATTGCCGCCTTAAGGTTCACATCAAGGATGGGCGGATCATCGATGTGCTCGGAGAGTCGGAAGACCCGGTGCAGGCCGGCGGCTTGTGCGTGAAGGCGCAGATGATGACGCAACTCGTTTACAACCGCTTCCGCCTGACGAAGCCGATGAAGCGCGTGGGCGGTGAGAAAGGCGCGGCGGATTCGAAGTTTGAGGCGTGCTCGTGGGATGAGGCGCTGGACCTCATCGCGCAGAAATTCCTCGCGCTGCGCGACGCTGGCGATGCGAAGGCGATCGCCAACAAGACCAGCGGACGTTTGCAGCGGGGCACGGGCAGCGTCATTGGGCGTTTCTTCTCGCTGCTCGGCTCGCCGAATGACACCGATGTCGGCCCCGTCTGCAACGACGCTGGAGGCAACGCCCTCGGCGCGACCTTCGGGATGGGCAATTTTACCAACGGCTATGGCAGGGACGAGAACACCGGGAAGGAAGACCTCGGCAGCGCGAAGTTTTTCCTCTTCCTCGGTACAAACCAGGCCGAGACACACCCGGTCACATTCGCCTACCTGCTGCGCGAACGGGCGAAGACGAAGGCGAAACTCGTCGTGATTGATCCGCGGCTCACACCGACCGGCGCTCATGCCGATGAATGGCTGGCCCCGAAGCCGCACACAGACATCGCGCTCGCGCTCGCCTTCCTCCAGCACATTATCGCGCGCGGGCTTTACGACAAGCCGTTCGTCGCGAAGTGGGTGCTCGGTTTCGACGAACTGAAAAAACATCTCGCTGATCATGGCTACACGCCGGAGTGGGCGGAGAAAGTGACCGGCGTGCCGGCGGACAAGATCAAGTCAGTCGCCGAGCAATATGCGAAGGCGAAACCCGCCGCGATTTTCTGCAACGCGGGCATCTCGCATCAACTCGGCGCCTTCGACACCTACCGTACGCTCGCCTTCCTTGCGGCCATCACCGGCAACATCGGCGTCAATGGCGGCGGCTGTAATTTTATGCACAACACATGGCCTGGCGGACTCAATCTCCCGGACGCGCAAGGCGATCTGCCAAAAAAGGATGGCGCACTGCCTGTCGGGCCGGATTGGTTTGCCGAGAGCATCCTGCACTCGCGACCGTATCAGCTCAAAGCGATCGTCACCGAAGGTAATCCCCTGATCGGCAGCGCCAACTCGAAGAAGGTGCAGGAAGCCTTCAAGAAACTGGAGTTCTACGTCTTCACCGGCCTGTTCATGGAAGAGGCCGCGCTCTACGCCGACGTGATTCTGCCCGTGGCCAGCGGCTTCGAAATGGACGGCGTCTACATGCGCCGCGATGACCGCAGCATCCGCTGGCAGCACGCCGCCGTCGCGCGCGTCGGCGAATGCAAGACGGACATCGAGATCTGGATCGATCTCGGCGCGGCGATGGCCCGCCAGGACAAAAAGAATCCGCCCGAATATTGGACCACAAACCTGCGCGCCGAGTGGAAGGACTACGGCAAGCTGTGGGCGGAATTCGTGGCCCGCACGCCGGGTGTCGGCGGCATGACCCAGGCCCGGATGGAAAAGCGCACCGAACCGCTCCGCTGGCCGTGCCCAAATGAGAAAAGCCCCGGCATCAGCACGCTCTATCTCGACCACAAATCGTGGTATGCGGCCGCCGAGGCGCTCGACCCGAAGAACAAGGGCAAACGCTTTCTCACCGCGAGCGGCAAAGTGGAAATATTCACCCCCGACCTCGACAAAAAGCTCGCCACCGCTGGTCACAGCGCGCTGCCCATTTTCTACACGCACCCGGAAGTCACCGGTATTAACCCCAGCATCGAATACGCGGAAGAACTCGTGCCGAACCCTGTCAATCCCGGCAGCGTCACGCCCAATGTGAAGCTGGGCGGCATGAGCGATGGCAAAGTCCACGCCGAATTCCCGCTCATGGGCATGGTCGGCCGGGCCAGCGTCGTGCATTTCGCCGGCGTCACCCAGTGGACCTACCTGGGCAAGCAAATGAACGGCATCCGTCTCGTCCAAATTCATCCGCGTGCCGCCGCGAAATTCGGCGTCATGCACGGCGACAAAATCACCGTCGAGAGCCCGCGCGGTATCATCACCGGCACGGCTGAGTTATGGGAAGGCATTCGGGAGGACACCATTTTCGTCCCGAATAGCTTCGGCCCCGCGCAGGCGATGGGTGACGAGTTCGGCGAGCCACGCTACGAGACGGCCAACACCCTGCTCGATGACCGCTACTTCGACAATCTCAGCGGTCAGCAAGCCTACAAGTGCTTCGCCTGTCGCGTGAAGAAAGCCTGACCGGATGTTTCATAAGTGCGAGATCCGATGAAGCTTCGTTTACGAGGAAACTCCATCCGCATACGATTGACCCAGGCCGAGGTCAAAGCGCTCGACCAGACTGGTCGGTGTGAGGACGCTGTCTTGTTCGGTCCTACATCCTCGCTTCGCCTGACTTACCGGGTGGAGGCGGGGGCCGTCCCGCGGCCCTCGGCAGCCATGTCCGTGTTGGGGCACGAAACCGTCGTCGCAGCCACGCTGCCACAAGAACAGATCACCAGGTGGGCCAACGGCTCTGACGTTGGCATCTACTTTGAAGAATCGTGGGGGTTGAAGGTTGCCGTCGAAAAGGACTTTCGGTGCCTTGATGAGGTGCGTGACGAAGATGAGTCCGACAATTTCGACCATCCCAAGGCCGTGGGAAGTGTCCACGGCGCGTGCCATGCGGATTAGACTCCGATCTCATCAAAACGGCTTCACCCATCGGGTGAAGAACGCTGAGTGATGGCCGCCGTTCTCGCGCGGGGCGGGAGCACCGTCGCACTGCCAAGCTTCAACCCCTTGCGCGACAAGCTCGGCCGCCCGCTGCGCGATCTGCGCTTGTCGGTGACCGATCGTTGCAATTTTCGTTGCACGTATTGCATGCCGAAGGAAGTGTTCGGTCTCGCGCACGCTTTTCTCCATAAGTCAGAAGTTCTCAGCTTCGAGGAACTCGCGCGTGTCACCCGCGTATTTGTGCGGATGGGCGTGGAAAAAGTGCGCGTCACAGGGGGCGAACCGTTGCTCCGGCGCGACCTCGACCGGTTAATCGCGCAACTCGTCACGCTCGACGGCCTGCAGGACCTGACCCTCACCACCAATGGCGCTGCCCTCGCGGCCCAGGCGGGGGCGCTGCGGGCGGCCGGCTTGTCACGGGTCACCGTGAGCCTCGATGCGCTCAATGATGCGACATTCCGCGCGATGAACGGCGTGGACTTTCCCGTGGAAAAGGTTCTCGCCGGCATCGAGGCCGCACTCGTAGCGGGTTTCGCGCCCATCAAAATCAACATGGTCGTGAAGCGCGGGGTAAACGACCGCGAGATCGTGCCGATGACCCGGCGCTTTCGCGGCCCCGAATTCATTTTGCGCTTCATTGAATATATGGACGTGGGCAACACCAATGGATGGCGTCTTGACGACGTGGTCCCGGCGGGCGAAATCCTCGCGCGCGTCTCGGAGGCATTCCCGCTTGAACCGCTTCCGCCAAATTACTCCGGCGAAGTCGCGCGCCGATTTCGGCATGCCCACGGAGGAGGCGAAATAGGCGTCATCGCATCCGTCACCGCGCCATTCTGCCGCGGTTGCACTCGAGCACGTCTTTCTTCGGATGGGCGGCTCTATACCTGCCTCTTCAGCAGTGCAGGGCACGACCTACGCGGGCTGATGCGCGACGGAGCCGACGACGATACGCTTGCCGATTTCATCCGCAGCGTATGGACCCCGCGTGGCGACCGCTACAGCGAGACGCGCTCCGACGCGACCATCCACCAAACCAAAGCTGAGATGTCCCTGCTCGGCGGCTGACTACCCAATGCCTATCCAACTCCGCATTCTTGCCTTCGCTTCCGCCGCCGACCAACTCGGCGCACGGGAGCGCATCATCGAGTGCCGCACCACGGACATCCCGCGTTCCATCGTGACTCAACTCGGATTGCGGTACGACGAGCGCCTCATGCGTGTTGCGGTGGATGGGGAATACCACCCGTGGGATGCGCCTATCGGCCAGGCCTCCGAACTCGCCATCATCCCGCCAGTGTCCGGTGGTTAGACCCGATGCGTCAGAGCATTCATTTCGTCCACACGTCCCTCGTTATCCCGCCGCTCAATGCAACCTCGCGCGAAGTCGGCGCATGCGTTGATTTTCAGGGCCTCGTCCGCGCCACTGAAGGTGATTCCCGGCTCGATGGTCTTCACTACGAAGCCCACGAGACGATGGCCTGCACGCTTCTCACTCGTCACTTTGCCGAACTCGCCACCCTCCATCCCTGCGAGTCCGTCACGTTTATCCACCGCCTGGGCTGGGTCCCCGTCGGCGAGAGTTCACTTTTCCTTCGTGTCCCTGCCAGGCATCGCGGCCCAGCGATTTCTTTTTGCGTCGAAGCAATCGACCGCATGAAAGCCGATGTGCCGATTTGGAAAGTCTCTTCCGATCTCCGCCTCTAAGCCGCGGCGCGCTTGTCTTCTCATCTCCCGTTGTCCAGTTTCCCTGCCGATGATTGATGTCTTACGGCTGCTCTTTGGACTCGCCGGCACTTCCTTATGCGCCTTGAGCATCGCCCGCGCGGCCGACCCGGCGCAACCCGTCGAGACCACCACGCTCCACCACGTCTTCAAACTCGAAGGCGGCCTCTATTCCGGCAATGCGCCGGAGGGCGAGGAAGGATTTCGAGAGCTTCAGAAAATGGGCGTGAAGACCATAATCAGCGTGGATGGTTCGCAGCCGAACCTCGATCTCGCGCACAAGTTTGGGATGCGCTACGTGCACCTGCCGTTCGGATACGACGGCGTGCCCCAGGCGCGGGCCGTCGAACTGGCCAGGGCCGTGCAAACTGCGGCCGCCGAGGGCCCGGTCTATGTCCACTGCCATCACGGGATGCACCGCGGCCCCGCCGCCGTTGCCGTCGTGTGCCGCGCCCTCGACGGCTGGAGCCCCGAGCGCGCGGACGAATTTCTCAAGCAGGCCGGGACTTCGCACGATTACGCGGGACTATTTCGCGACGTAAGGGCTTTCCAGCCACCCACCACCGACCAACTGGCCCGACTCCCCGCGAATTTTCCCGAGAGCACCAAGTCCCCTCCTCTCGTGGATGCCATGGTCACGATCGACGAACGCTTCGACGCCCTCAAGGCCGCGCAGAAAGCGGGCTGGCACGAAACACCGGGCCGTCCCGCGCTTCCACCCGCGCCAAGCGCCGTGCTGCTCTGGGAAGCTTTCCGCGAATTGGGCCGCGATCCCGAAACCAGGAAGCGCGGGGAAGATTACGCTGCGAAAATGGCCGATGGAGAGAAAGCCGCGGATGCGCTTCGCCTGCTCCTCGGCGATCCTGCCGGCGCCCCCGCGGCGCGCGATGCCGCGCTCCAGACCGTGACCAGAGCTTGCAGCGTGTGCCACAAGGCGCATCGTAACTAAACTCATGACCCCCGAAGCCCACGCTCATCTCCGCAAACGCTGCAAGGTGATGCGCCGCCTGATCCGTGTCCATGGGCCGTGTGAGCTGGTGCCTGAGTCGCGACACTCCCCGTTTGAAGCGTTGATCAACGCGGTCGCCCATCAGCAACTGCACGGCAAAGCCGCCGAGACCATCCTCGGCCGCTTTCGCGCGCTGTTTGCCCCGGCCCGCTTTCCCACCGCGGCCCGTCTCGCGGAAGTCTCGGACGAAGCCTTGCGCGGATGCGGATTCTCGCGGGCCAAGACGGCCGCCCTGCGCGATATCGCGGAAAAGACGCTTTCAGGAATTGTCCCGACATCCCGGGCGATCGCGCGCATGAGCGACGACGAAATCATTACGCGCCTGACCGCGGTGCGCGGCGTGGGGCGGTGGACCGTGGAGATGCTGCTCATCTTCAAGCTCGGTCGGCCCGATGTGCTGCCGGCGGATGATTTTGGCGTGCGCAACGGTCTGCGCGTGGCCTTCGGCCTGCCCGCCATGCCAAGCCCCAAAGAAGTCCTGACGCTGGGCGAGCGCTGGCGGCCTCACGCCACGACGGCGGCGTGGTACCTGTGGCGGGCGGCGGATGCGGCCGGGAAAACGAAGCCGGCCCTCAAACCGGCGTGAGCCTTATGACGTCTTCTCGATCTCGATCACGGCCACGGTGATATTGTCCACCCCCCCGGCCGCCATGGCCCGGTCGAACAACGCGGTCGCCGCGGCCTTGGCGCTGGTCTTGGACACCATGATCTTTTCGATCTCCGAGGTGATCACCATGTCCGTGAGCCCGTCGGTGCAAATCAAATACCGCGCGCGCTGATCCACGTGCAACGGATGGATGTGGGTCTCGACGTCGATGACCTCCTCGCGGCCGCCGATGGCCTGCGTCAGCGCGTGCAGAAAGCCGGGCCGCGCCCCCTCGTTGCGCTCCAGCAATCCCTGCTCGATGAGGTCCTCCGCTTCGGAATCATCGCGGGTCAATTGCACGAGCTGTTCTCCATGGAGCCGATAGACGCGCGAATCCCCGACGTTAAAGGCAAACAGACCGCGCCCGCCGCACCCAATACCCGCCACCGTCGCCCCCATGGCCGCAAATTCCGCTTCCCTGGCTCCCCGCTCGCACAGTCGTCGGTTGAGGCGCTGGAGGATGTCGGAAACGCTATGGGGTGTCACCCGTGGGCACTCGGCGAGTCCGCGAACGACTTCCCGGCTTGCTTCCGCACCGCCGAGATGACCGCCGATTCCGTCGGAAACCGCCACAATCCAGGGGCCGGCGGCGATGGAGATCGCCACCGCCTCATCGCTGCTGGGATCGGAAAATTTACCGCCGGCCAGGCAGGCGTCTTCATTGGCCCGACGGACTTTGCCGGTGTGGCAAAGCCAGGCGCCGCGGACGGAGTAGTGCATGGTGGGGTGATCTTCGTGCGAAGAGCCCGCCTTCTTCGCGCCGGAAAATCGCGTGGGCGCGGAGGTAGGGGGAGTGATTTTCATGCTTTCCGTGGGGGGGTGGGCGGAGGCTTTGGACTTCTGCACTGGGGAACACTGTGACGATTTCGCGGCAGCTTTCAAGCCTTCGTCTCGGGTGACATGCGGGGCGCCGCCAAACCTGTGGAACGGGAACATGCTCATATCGCCTCATTGGACTCGCGGATTGCGTCGTTATTCAATCGGCGATACTGGAGATACGATGGATAAGGACCTCGGCAGTATCACCGAAAAAATTCTCGCCTCCTACAAGAGTGTGGGCGGGATGAACAACATCGACGGCTCAAACCTGCCGTCGAAGCGGGCCCTCGCGTCCATCTGTGAAGACCTGCTCCAGCTCCTGTTCCCCGGCTTTCACGACCAGGAGCCCATTCACTCGAAGGATTTGCGCCATGTCACCAGCCACCGCATTTTTTCGATCGCCGAACGGCTCAAGGACGAGGTCTGCAAGAGTCTGCGCCTGAATGAGCCGGCCTGCCCGGACGCGCGGGCCGAGCTGATGGTCACGCAATTTCTCGAAGCGCTGCCCTTTGCCCGCCAGCAACTGCACACCGACGTGGAAGCCGCCTTCTCCGGCGATCCGGCGGCGGGCAGTTTCGACGAGGTCATCCTCTCCTACCCGTATCTCGAGGCCATCGCCATCCAGCGCTGTGCCCACCTCCTCTACTGCCACCAGCTACCGCTCCTTCCCCGCATGATGACGGAGTGGGCCCACTCCCGCACCGGCATCGACATTCACCCCGGCGCCCACATCAAGTCGCACTTCTTCATCGACCACGGCACCGGCGTGGTCATCGGCGAGACCAGCGTGATCGGATGCCACGTGAAAATGTACCAGGGCGTTTCGCTGGTCGCGCGTTCGCTCGCCGGCGGGCAGCAGCTCAAGGGAAAGAAGCGGCACCCGACCATCGAGGATCATGTGACGGTCTATGCCGGCACAACCATCATCGGAGGCGACACCGTCATCGGCGAAGGCTCGACCATCGGCGCCAACGTCTTCCTCACCCACAGCGTCCCGGCGCGCTCGCTGGTCTTCTACGAGGAAAACCAACTGCGCATTCTCGACAAGGCCAAGCGCCCCGAGGAATGGGTGGCGGATTGGGTCATATGATCTATCTGGATTACAACGCCACCACGCCGCTGGCTCCCGAGGCGCTGGCCGCGATGCGGCCTTTTTTGGAACGGGATTTTGGAAATCCGTCGAGCATCCATGCAGCGGGACGCGAGACCCGGGCGGCGATCGACGATGCCCGGGATCGGATGGCGCGGCTGCTCGGGACAAAACCTCACGAAATCATCTTCACCGGAGGGGGCACGGAATCGGACAACCTGGCGATCATCGGCCTCGCCCGCGCCTCCGCGAGCCGGGGAAAGCACCTCGTCACCAGCACCACGGAGCACCACGCCGTCCTGCACGCCTGCGAGCACCTGCAAAAGCGCGAAGGCTTCCGCGTGACGTGGCTGCCGGTCGATGCGCACGGCCGCGTGGAGATCGCGCGCGTGGCGGAAGCGCTCACCCCGGAGACGACCCTGGTCTCCATCATGTCGGCCAACAATGAAACCGGCGCCCTCCAGCCCGTGCGCGAAATCGCCGCGCTCTGCCGGGAGCGCGGCGTTCTTTTTCACAGCGATGCCATCCAGTCCTTCGGCAAGGAGCCGCTCGACGCGCGGGAGTTCGACGCGCTCTCCCTGGCCGCCCACAAATTCCACGGCCCCAAAGGCGCGGGCCTGCTCTATCTTCGCGCCGGTTGGAATATCGAACGTCTGCAGCATGGCGGTTCGCACGAGAACGAACGCCGGCCCGGGACGGAAAATGTCGCGGCCATCGCCGGCCTGGCGCGCGCGGCCGAACTCGCCCTGGCCGCGATGGAGAGCGAGCGCCCGCGACAGGCGGCGCTCCGCGACAGGCTCTGGCAGGGCATCCGCGAGGCATTTCCCGCCGCGGTGCGCAATGGCGATCCCGTGGAAACTCTCGCCAACACCTTGAATGTCAGCCTCCCCGGCCTCGACGGCGAGAGCCTGCTCATCAATCTCGATCTCGCCGGCATCTGCGCCTCCAGCGGATCGGCCTGCATGGTCGGCTCGATCCAGGCGTCGCATGTTCTCCTGGCCATGGGGGTGGCCCCGGAACTGGCCGGCTCCACCGTCCGCTTTTCTCTCGGCAAGGAGACTTCCGCCGGAGAAATTGAAACCACTATTCAGTCCTTGCCGGAGATTTTCGCCCGGCTCCAAGCCGCCCACGCATGAACCTTGGCCGTCAACTCGATTTCCTCACCCGCCTCCTCGCTCCACGACCCAAAGCCACACCGCCATCTCCACCCTCGCAGTCGTCGCCAGCGTCGCCGCAAAATGCCGCGGATCTGGAAGCCCAGGCCCGGCAGCTCTTGCGCAATTTGAAGTGTGACGCGCTCGCCTCGCGGATCCACGTCCGCTGGAATCCGCGGATGCGCAGCACCGCAGGCACCGCGCTGGCGAGCAAATCGCTCATCACTCTCAATCCCCGCCTGCGCGAATTTGGCCCTGCGGAAGTGGATCGCACGTTGCGACACGAACTCGCGCATCTGCTCGCCCACTTCCGGGCCGGACGACGGCGCGTTGCGGCGCATGGTCCCGAGTGGCAGCAGGCCTGCCGCGACCTCGGCTTGAACGACGAAAAGCGCTGCCACACCCTGCCGCTGCCGCGCCGTCAGATGCAGGCCCGCCACTTCTACCGCTGCCCCGGCTGCGCCCAGGAATTGCGCCGCGTGCGCCCCCTGCGCGGCAAGACCGCCTGCCTGGCTTGTTGCCGCCGCCATAGTCGGGGCCAGTACGATGATCGCTTCCGATTTGTGAAAGTTCTGGCGCGGGGAGGGGGTGTTTAGTGCTCAGTTCGCAGTGCTCAGTGCTCAGTCTCCCAATCGACGCGCCGATTGCTGCTGGACTTGAGCACTGAGCACTAAAAAAAGAGCGGGAAGCTTGCGCCTCCCGCTCTTCATGTAAATTTCGCTCTACCCGCTCCTCTCTTACTTCGGGGCGTCAGCGGGCTTGGCAGGGTCCGCGGGCTTCGCGGCGTCGCCTGGTTTGCGACGGCCTTCCCCGGGCTTGCGATCGCCGCCAGCCGCCCCACGCTGTTCCTTCATCTTCTCCTTTTGCTCGGGCGTCAGGATCGCGCCGATCTCCTCCATCTGGCTCTTCATCAGTTCGCGGAACTTGGTCTTGTCCGCCTCCGAAAGATTGTCGCGGCCCTTGGCCATGAGTTCCTTAAACTGCGGCCCGTTTTTCTCCATGATCGCCTTGACCTTGTCCTGCTGATCCTGCGTGAGACCCAGCTTTTCGGTCATCATTTTCAGCCGTTCTGCGGGATCCCCTCGACCGGGGCCATCGGGTCCGCCGCGTTTGCGTTCCGGTTTGGCGGCAGCAGCGTCGCCGGCGGGTTTCGGAGCGTCGGTTCCGCCGGGCGGCTTGGGCGGGACGGCGTCTTCAGCGATAGTGAGCGTCGGCAGCGCGCACGCGGCGGCCAACGCAAGAGAGAGAATCGTGAGTTTTTTCATCGTTGTGCAAGAACCCCCGCCGGAACGCGGAGTTGCGGCGGATCAAAAAAATCCCCTAAGAAAATGCAAAAGGACACGGTGGGGAACCGTGTCCTTCGGCAAAATTGAGCGTATCAGGCGGCTTACTTCGCGGCCTTTTCCTCGATGTATTTGACGACGTCACCCACGGTCTGGAGCTTTTCCGCGTCTTCATCGGGAACTTCGACAGAGAATTCCTCCTCGAACGCCATCACCAGCTCGACGGTGTCGAGCGAGTCCGCTCCGAGATCCTCGATAAACGAAGCACTTGGGGTGACTTGTTCAGGATTCACGCCGAGCTGTTCGACGATGATGTCCTTCACTTTTTCTTCGATCGATTTATCTGCCATAAAAGGGGTGGTTGGAGCTGAGTGAGTTGGTTGGTTTCGGGGGCATGCTTTAGAGTCGGCACCGGGGAATGGCAACAATTAATTCGGACTTTTTCCCGGCGAAATGTTCGGCGAAAATGAACGCTGGCATCCACCCTCACAGACCGTTAGTAACAATGCCTATGAGCGATGCGCCCCAGGAATTTGACCTGAAGTTTTTGCCGGACTGGCTGAAAGAAAGCCCGACAACGAATCGCTATGCCGATTACCAGGGCGAAAGCGAGGACCGTCCACGCCGTGATCGCGACGATCGAGGCGCACGCGGCCCCAGGCCGGAACGGCGGGGTCCGCCGCCTCCACGGCGCGATGGCGACCGTCGTGGCCCCGGCTCCGGACCGCGCTCGGACCGGCCACCTGGAAATCGCCCGGGAGGGCCGCGCCCCGGCGGGCCCGGCGGCCGGCGCGATGACCACCGCGACGACCGGCGGAGGGACGATCGCCCTCCACGCGAAGCGCCGCGCCCGGCGCCGGCGGCCCTGAAAGTCGAGCTGATCCCGGAGCCCATCGCCGGGGCGGGGATTGCCCGGCAGATCAAGACGAGCGGCCGCGCCTATGCCGTGTTCAGCACGAGCAAGCTTTTCCTCGAGCGTCCCGAACGCCACCGCGTGCGGCTCACTTCCGCCGACCCGGCTGTCCCCCTTTTCCAGGTGGGAGATGGACCGGTGTCGTTTGATCACGCGCTGGTCGAACGCAATGCGTTCTTCACCGCCAGGACCGAATTCTACAGCGAGGAAACCGTGCAAGGGGAACCGATCAAGGGCAACTTCTCCAACGTGGCCCGCGCCCGCGCCACAGGCGCGCTTCTCGGGCCGACCAATCACCACGGCTACCAACCCGCGCTCCGCAAGCTTTACGAGGAGCGCTTCAGCCGGCGCATGTCGTTCCCCGAATTTCAGCAGACCGAGATCGAGATCGTGACCGACGAACAGGCGGTGGCCGACTGGAAGGAACAGGCGCGGACGACCACCACCTACTCCACCACGAAGGAACCGGAGCCGGTCCTCTTCAAAACGCTCTTCGATACCGAGCAACACTTTCGCAAGCATTACCTGCCGCAGATCGTCAAGAGCGGACAGACCCTGGAATGCAGCGGCCAGGCCGCCCGCGCGGGCGCAGACCGCCATGTCGGCGCGGCGGTGCGCGAAGCCTGGGAAGCAGAAAGCCGCTTCCCGCAACAGATCGTCAATGGTCTTCGACCCTTCCTCATGGACGCGGGCCTCCACTTCTTCAAGCACCGCAAACGCGTCCTCTTTGTCTCCGCGACCAAGCCGCAGCGGCATCCCGCCGGCCAGGTGTTTTCCGATGGCGTCACGGCGATCCTCCAAACGGTCGAAGCGTCGCCACGGATCAAGCGGCCGGATTTGGCGGTGAAAATCCTCGGCGAACCGCAGGACACGCCGGAAGCCACAGCCCGCAAAGCCCAACTCGCGGCTGACCTGCACTATCTCATCCACGAAGGACAGGTCATCGAATTCTCCGACGGCGCCCTCGAATTGCCCCTGGCCCCGCAAGACAAGCCGCCGCAGGAACGTCCGGCCAGAAACAAACCGCCGGAGCAAAAGGCCGCGCCGTCAGCACCGGAACCAGCGCCGGCTTCCGGAGAGGAAGCGCCCCCGACGGAAGCCGCCGCGCCTCTCGAATCTCCGCACGAGGGGGAATCCGCCAGCGAGGAAGAATCAGCTTCCGGCCACACCGCCGACCCCGCACCGGTCGAGGATTCCGCCCTCACGGAGCCTGAAGCCAGCGAAACCCAGTCGTCCCACGAACCGCACGCGGAGCCTCCTCATGCCGCGGCGGATCCGATTCCTCCGGTCACCCCCGCGCACGCGGACGACACGCACGCCAGCTAGGGATTACTTGGCGACCGTGATCGGCAGCGTCTTGCGGAGCTGATCGAAATTCGGGAAAAATCCCTCGACGGTGTAAGTCTCGCCCGCGGCCATATCGCGCGTGGCGACGTTCACGGAATATTCCAGGCGTTCTTTGGGATTGATCGTGACGAGCGTCGGTTCATTGGTGAACGCCTGATCCTGCGACCATTGCTCGATCGTCTTGCCATCCTTGTTTTTCAACAGCACCTCCACACGTTGCGACGTGGGAAAATCGAGCTGCTGCATTTTTCCTCCCCGATTGGTCAGCGTCAGGGTGACCTTGACCTGCCGATGGTCCGTGAGTTTCACGGGATTGGGGTCGACCAGCAGCCCCATCTCGAGCTGCCGAAAAGTCGTCACCGGCGCCTTCGCTTTCGCCTTCGATCCGCCAAAAGGGTGGATCAGCCGGTTCAGCAGGCTCGGCTTGGGGGTCGGGGCCGGGGCTTCCTCAGCCGCCAGTAGATCCAGGGGCGCGGCAACGGCGAGGAGGCAAATCAGGGCGCGGAATTTCATCGCGCTCCTTTAGCGGTGCGCGGCATGGTTGGCAAATGGCTTCCCTCACTTCCTCGCTCCCCCCCGCGCGCAGAACCACGCTTTACTGCCTTCTGGCCCTCCTCGCCTGCGGGTTCCTGGGCATGGCCCAAAAGCCCAAGCTCACCGTCCGTTTCTACGAGGAAGCCAACGAGCGTGACACGGATCGATTTGCCAGGCCCTTCCTCTTTCACCATCCGGATCGCAAGGGATTCCTCAACAACATCCCGCCGATCCACGAAAAAATGATCAAGGCGGTGTATCCATTTCAAGCCCCGGACGGCTCGTGGGGCTGCACCTTCATCCTCGACCATAGTGGGCGGCTCGCGCTTGAGGTCATCAGCACCTCGCGCAATGGCAGCACCCTGGTCGCCTTCGTCAGCACCAAAAACGGCACGCATCAGGTCGTCGACCTGCTCGTCGACAAACCCATCACCGACGGCATCATTTCCATTCCCCGCGGCCTCACGGAACTCGAGACCGCCGCGATCTCCAAGACCTGGCCTGTCCTCGGTCAAAAGAAACGGTAACAGCTTTCCGCGCGCACCGCTTCGCCCTTGTCCGAGTACCTGCCACTCCTCGCCGCGGTCGCCCCGGTATTCATTCAGATCGGCCTGGGCTGGCTGATTCGCCGCATCGGCTGGCTGACCGAGGAAGCCGACGCCAGCCTGCTCCGCGTCATCGTCAACCTGCTCTACCCGTGCCTGATTCTCGACACGATCCTCGGCAACCCCGCCCTGGAGAAAGCCGGCAACGTCCTCCTCGCCCCGCTCGCCGGCTTTTTCACCGTGGTCATGGGTTACGGCATCAGCTACGTCACCGGCCCATTTTGGGGAGCGCGCGAACCCCAACAGCGCCGCACCTTCGCGTTCACCACCGGCATTTATAACTACGGTTATCTGGCCCTCCCCATCGCGGCGCGATTCGGGACGGAGACCAGCGGCGTGCTCTTTATTCACAATCTCGGCGTGGAAGTCGCGCTTTGGACCGTAGGCATCATGGTCATCTCCGGCGCGACGCGCGGCGGCGGCTGGCGGCAGATTTTCAGCGGGCCCGTCATCGCCATCGTCTGCGCTGCCGGGCTCCATTTCGCGGGTGCGCGCGCCTGGATGCCAGTGGTCGCCCTCAAGGCAGTTTCCAGTCTCGCGGCCACCGCCCTCCCCCTCGGCCTCATTCTGACCGGCGCGACCTTCGCCGATCATATGCGGGACCTTTCCGCCAACAGCCGGCCGCTCACCACCGTCGGCGCGTGCCTGCTCCGACTCGGTCTGCTGCCGCTGTTGATGATCATACTCGCCCGCTGGCTCCCCTGCCCCGTCGAACTCCGGCGCGTCATCGTCATCCAGGCCGCGATGCCATGCGCCGTCGTCCCCGTCATCCTCTCGAAATTCTATGGCGGCGATCCCGCCAGTGCCCTCCGAATCATCCTGTTTACATCCGCGCTCGGGATGCTCACCATTCCCTTCTGGCTCCAGTTCGGCCTGCGCTGGGTCGGCGTCAACTGAGAATTCACGTCTTTTCTCGCGTTCGCGCTTGAAGCATGACCGGCGCGCGGAGAATGTGCTTCGCGTCCGCGTTCCAGCGACGCCCACCGCGCCCGCCGGGTGCCCATTTTAACCAACCAAATTCACCACATTTATGGCAGTCATCTCACGAGGTCTCGAAGGTATCATCGCCGCGGAAACCCGCATCGGGGACGTGCGCGGCGATGTCGGGCAGCTCATTTACTGCGGTTACGATATCAATGAACTCGCGGGCAAGGTCAGCTACGAGGAAATCGTCCACCTCCTCTGGCACAATCGCCTCCCCACCCAGCGCGAACTCGACACCCTCACCACCGCCCTCCGCGCCGAGCGCGAATTGCCCAAGGGTGTCGTCGAATGGATCACCAAGGCCCCCAAAGACGCCGCCCCCATCGACATCATGCGCACCGCGGTCAGCATGCTCGGGTGTTACCCCACCGTCCGGCACGATCTCGATATGCCGGAGGCCAATGCCATCGCCATCAAGCTCGTCGCCCAGATCGGCATCATCGCCGCCTATTTTCATCGCACGCGCAGCGGATCGCCCCTGCCTCCCATCCGGCCCGACTTGAGCGAAGCCGGTCATTTTCTCTGGCTCATGACGGGCAAGGAGCCAACCGCCGAGGCCACCCAGACACTCGATGTTGCCTATGTCCTGCACGCCGAACATGGATTCAACGCGTCGACCTTCACCGGTCGCGTGGTTGCCTCCACCTTGAGCGACATGTTTTCCGCGGTCAGCGCGGCGATCGGCGCGCTCAAGGGGCCCCTGCACGGCGGCGCCAATGAAGGCGTCATTCACATGCTTCAGGAGATCGGTTCCCTCGACAAAGTGGACGGTTGGATCGAGGAAGCGCTCGCGCAGAAGAAGAAGATCATGGGCATCGGCCACCGCGTCTATAAGGTGCTCGATCCGCGGGCGCCCCACCTCAAGGCGATGGCCATCAAGCTCAGCGAACAACTCGGTGAAGCAAAGTGGATCCAGATGAGCGAGCGGATCGCCTCCATCATGAAGGAACGCAAAGGCCTGAATGCCAACGTCGATTTCTATTCCGCCACGGTCTACTACTCACTCGGCATTCCGACCGATCTCTTCACGCCCATCTTCGCCATCTCGCGCATGAGCGGGTGGACGGCGCACATCCTCGAGCAGTACGCCGACAACCGCCTCTTCCGCCCTCTCAGCGAGTACAGTGGCGCGCCGGTGGGAAAAAAAGTCGTGCCGATTGCCGATCGCTGAACGCGCTTCCACGAGCGGTGATGCCGGCGGAAACTCAAACCGGGATCGCAGCCCACTTATAAAGCCAAGTTCGACGAGCGGACAGGTAAAAAATTCGCTCTGCAGGTCGAGCCAGGCGAGCGCCCGCGCGTGTTCGGGATGGGTCTGCCAACCACACGCAAGCAGGAGGTTCACATCCAGCAGCGCGCTCACGGAAAATCAGCCAGCGCCGCTTTCACCACTTCGGGAGTCATCTCCGGCGCGCCGACGGGCGCGACCAGCATCGGCATTCCCTCCTCCAGCACGAGACACGCGACACCACCCTCGGAACTCCCACGAAGTTTCATTTCCAACCGATGCAGGAGCAACTCCTGTTGCGGCACGGGGAGCAACTCCGCTGCGGATTCAATCTCGGCAAGCGTGCTCATAGCCAGCAGCATACGCTCGCCAGCCCCAGACTCAAGCCGTCAATGGGAGTGCAAGACCAGGCGGAAAAGATAAGTTCCGTTCCATGAGTTCGCCCCGTCTCGCACCCGAGCCCGCAGTCTTGCCGCCTCGCGAGGATCTGCCCAGCCGGCTCCAGGCGCTCGCGTTCCACGCAAAGGCGGTGATATTTCGTGCCCGGCGATTCAAGCAGGATGGCGCCACCGGGCGTCCGCCGCGGCTCGTGCACGGGCCTGCGGGTTCGCAGCGTCCGGTCCTCGCGACGTCGCGCGGGCCGCTCTTTGCGTCGGCCAACGGCTCGGAGTTTGCGCTGCAAGCCGGCAAGGTGCAGAACCTGCGCGTCGCAGCAGGGGTCTTGCACCGGCTGGAGGTGCCCCCTGGAACAGTCTTCAGCTTTTGGGCGAATGTCGGGCGGACGACGCGGCGCCGTGGATTCGTGGAGGGCCGCGAGTTGCGTGAAGGCTGCGTCATCCCGAGCGTCGGCGGCGGACTCTGCCAGCTCTCAAACGCACTCTACGATTGCGCCTTGCAGGCGGGACTGGAGATCGTGGAGCGACACGCGCACTCCCGCCGCCTGCCGGGCTCCAGTGCAGAGGTGGGCCGCGATGCGACCGTTTTCTGGAACTACGTCGATCTGCGCCTGCGCGCGGCCTTTCCCTGGCGGATTCATGCGGCGCTCACGCATGATGAGTTGATCGTCCAACTCCTGGGACGCCCCAGTTCATCCACCCGCTCGGGCCTGCGCACCGCCGCGCCACCCGGCGACGGACCACAGCCCGCCGCGGAAAGCTGCGAAACCTGCGGGATGATCTCGTGCTTCCGCCATCCTTCCACTGCCGGGCTGCCGCAAAGCGCGATCACGGCATGGGTCGTGGACGCTTATCACCCGGAGCACGCGGCGCACGTGGCGGCGGAACGAGCACCGGGCGACCACCTGCTGCTCCCGCTCAACAGCCGGCGCTGGCGCGTGGGACCATACCACTGGCCGGGCGATGGCTTCGCTCGCGTGCACGAGGCGCCATGGACGGTCCTGCATCGGTCGTGGGTTTCGCGCCGCCTCGCCGCCCAGGGCGCGGCGCGGCAACGAGCACTCCTGGGCATGGATGAACGGCTCGCGGCGACGTTTGAGCGGCGCTTGCCCGCGCTCGCCACGCATCTTGTCGTGAGTCAGAATCTCCTGCCCTGGCTGTGGCGGAGCGGCGCGCTGGGCGGGCGCACCTTCGATGTCCTGATGACCCGCCTGCCGATGGCCGAACTGGAGCGCGTGCTCGATACCGCGGCCGCCGCGCATCCGCAGAGTCCCACGCTGGCGGATTTCCGCGCACCGACGGCCGTGGCCGCCGCCGAGACCGAGGCGCTGGCTGCCGTGCGGCATTGGATCACGCCGCACACGGGGATCGCGGCGTTGGCCGCGGATCGCGCGGTGATCTTGCCGTGGCGTCAGCCCAAATCGTCCACGGCCCGGCGCGGAACGAGACTGATCTTTCCCGCAAGCACCCTCGGCCGAAAAGGCGCCTGGGAATTGCGCGAGGCGCTTCGCGAGTTGCAAATCCCACTCACGCTCGGCGGTCCGGTGCTGGAAGGGAAAGACTTCTGGGACGGGATCGCAACAAAGCCTGCCGGCACGGACTGGCTGGAAGATGCGGCCGCCGTCGTGTTGCCCGCCTGGGTGGAGCATCAGCCGCGACGACTTTTGCAGGCCGCGGCGGCGAACGTGCCTGTCATCGCCAGCGCCGCCTGTGGCCTCGCCGGCGTGCCTGGCGTGACCACCATCCCCACCGGCGATACCGGCGCGCTGCGCGACGCTCTCGCCAGAGCCTGCGGACTCAGCGCTTGACGCTCCACACCGGCTCACGCTCATGCTGAAGCGCATGACCAGCCCCATCGGATTCGCCGTCATCGGCACCGGCATGATTGCCGAAGTCCACGCCCAAGCGATCAAGGATACGCCGGAGGCCCGGCTCGTTGCGGTATGGGCGCGCTCGGTGGAAAAGCGGAACGAATTCGCCGCGCGCTTCGGCTGCCGCGCCCCCGAAAGCCTGGAGGCCCTGGTCGCCGATCCCGAGGTTCGGGCCATCACCGTGGCCACACCCAGCGGCGCGCACGCGGACGTCGCGGTGCCATTCCTGGAAGCCGGCAAGGCGGTCCTGTGCGAGAAGCCGCTGGAGATTTCGCTCGAAGCCGTCGATCGCATTCTCGACGCGGCCAAACGCGGCGGAGGCTTGCTGGCGGGTGTCTTCCAGATGCGGCTCGGGCGCGGGGCCAGGCTGCTCAAGAACGCCGTGGAATCCGGCCGCTTTGGCCGACTCACGCTTTGCAGTGCCTACATCAAATGGTGGCGTTCGCAGGAATACTACAGTTCCTCGCCTTGGAAGGGTTCGCTAAAACTCGACGGCGGCGGCGCACTCATCAACCAGGGCATCCACGCCGTGGACCTGCTCCAATGGATCGCGGGCCTGCCTTCGGAGGTCAGCGCCTTTTCCGGCACCCTCGCCCACACCGGCATCGAGGCGGAGGATACCATCGTCGCCACGCTGCGTTATCCGCATGGCGGTTTCGGGGTGATCGAAGCCGCGTCCTCCGCGTGGCCCGGCAGTGATCTGCGGATCGAAATCATGGGATCGAAGGGCTCCGCCGTGCTGGTCAACGACTGCGTGGCACGCTGGGAGTTTGCGGAGCCGCTCCCAGACGATGAGAAGATCCGGCAGGACTTTGCCACCGGCACGACGATGAAAGTCGGGAGCGGCGATCCCCGGGGAATGAGTTGGGCGGAACATCGCATCCAGATCGCCGACCTCTCGCGAGCCTTGATGGAAGGCCGGGCGCCTCTGATCCCGGGCGCGGAAGCCCGCCGCGCCGTCGCCCTGGTCGTGGCCATTTACGAATCCGCGCGCACCGGCAAAATCGTGAGCCTGTAGGAGCCCAGAGGTCCGAGGTCCGATGTGGTGCGGAAGTCTTTTCTGACCTCGTACCTCTGTCCTACAGCGTCGCCGCGATCTTCACGATCTCCGCAAAGTCCCGCGCGACCAGGCTCGCACCTCCGACGAGGGCTCCGTCAATATCCGGCTGGCCGAGCAACTCGGCCGTATTGCCGGGCTTCACGCTGCCACCGTACTGAATGCGGACTTTCTCGGCCGTTGCCGCGTCGGAAATCTGGACCAGCACCTTGCGGATGAAGGCGTGCGCTTCCTGCGCCTGCGCCGGCGTGGCCGTGCGGCCCGTGCCGATGGCCCACACGGGTTCATAAGCGAGAACCACGTCTTCGAGCTCCTTGGCCGGAATCCCGGCCAGGCTTCCCGTGAGCTGTTTCTCGAGGACCTGCTCGACCTGGCCCGCATCCCGTTCCGCCAGCGTCTCGCCGATGCAAACGATCGGCGTGAGCGTCGCGGCGATCGCCGCCCTGGTCTTCTTGTTCACGATTTCATCCGTCTCGCCGAAGAGCGTCCGGCGCTCGCTGTGCCCGAGGACCACGTAGCGGGCAAATAGCTCGCGGATCATTCCGGCGCTGATCTCACCGGTGAACGCCCCATTCTTTTCCCAGTGCATGTTTTGTGCGCCGCTCTTCACGTGCTGCACTTTGCTCAGCCTCTCCGACACATAACCCAGGGCGGTAAAGGGCGGGACGATGACGATATCGATTCGCTTTTCGTCGGCGACTTCGATGAGGAAGTTATCCAGATACGTGGCCGCATCGGCCACCGTTTGGTTCATCTTCCAGTTGGCGGCGATGATTTTCTTGCGCATGGCGGGTGTTCTACTTGTCGTTGAGTGCGGCGACGCCAGGGAGCGTCTTGCCTTCGAGCAATTCGAGCGAGGCCCCCCCGCCGGTCGAGGCATGGGTGACTTTTTTGATGACGCCGAACTTCTTCGCCGCCGTCGCGGTGTCGCCGCCGCCGACGACACTGATCGCTCCCTTTTCAGTCGCTGCGGCGATCGCCTCGGCCATGGCCTTGGTGCTGCCGGCAAAGGCGTCAAACTCGAACACCCCCGGAGGGCCGTTCCAGATGATCGTCTTCGCGCGGGCGATGACTTCGGCGAAAAGCGCGCGGCTGGCCGGGCCGGAATCGAGTCCTTCCCAGCCCGCAGGGATTCCCTCCTTGTCGGTCGCCGCCTTGGTGTTGGCATCGGGAGCAAATTTGTCGGCGATGACGAAATCCACCGGGAGATGAATCTGCACACCCTTGGCCGCGGCCTTGTCGAAAAGCTCTTTCGCGATCTCCGCGCCCTTGGGGTCGAAGAGGCTGTTCCCGATCTCCATCCCTTCGAGGACCTTCTTGAACGTGAAGGCCATGCCGCCCCCGATGATGATTTCATTGGCCCTGTCGAGGAGGTTGTTGATCAGCGGGATTTTGTCCGCGATTTTCGCCCCGCCCAAGATGGCGAGGAGCGGGCGCTGCGGGTTGTCGAGCACCGCGGCAAAGGCCTCGAGTTCCTTTTGCATCAAGAAACCGGCCGCCTTGAGCGGCAGGTCCACCCCGACCACCGACGAATGCGCCCGGTGTGCCGTGCCAAACGCGTCATTCACGTACACGTCACCCAGCTTGGTGAGTGAGGCCCGAAAGGCGGCCACTTTCGCCGGGTCCGCCGTTTCCTTCGTTCCATCTTCACGCTTCACCTTGCCTTCTTCCTCGATGTGGAAGCGCAGGTTCTCGAGCAATATCACTTCCCCAGCTTTCAGAGCCGAGCAGGCGCTCTCGACTTCCGGTCCCACACAGTCGGTCAGGAATTTCACCGGCTTGCCGAGCAGCTCGGCGAGCTTTTCCGCGACGGGCTTCAGGGTGAGCTTTTCCACGCGCTGACCGTCGGGACGCCCAAGATGGCTGGCGAGCACCACCGAGCCGCCGCGTTCCAGGATGTACTGGATCGTCGGAAGTGCGGCGGCGATGCGCGCGGTATTGGTGATGACACCGGTGGTTTTATCCTGCGGGACGTTGAAATCCACGCGGACAAAGGCGCGTTTGCCGGAAAGGTCGAGATCGCGGACGGAAAGTTTGGCCATAAAAAGTGCGCGCGGATGAAGCCCCGCGCACCGGGAAAAGACAAGCTCTTTGAACGGGGCGGAGAAAGGATGGAGGCAGAAGGATGAAGAGAATGCAGGGAGAACGTGAGGGATGAAGGGGGCCGCAGATTTCTGGCCCGCAGTCACTCTTCCTTATCCTTCATCCTTCATCCTTTAAGAAAGCGCGCCCGTCACCGAAGGCGATGACGGGCGCGCAAATAATCGTTCACGAAGAACGCCGCCGTTTACTTCGCGGCGATGTACTTCACGAGGTCCACGCAGCGGTTGCTGTAGCCCCACTCGTTGTCATACCAGCTCACGAGTTTGAAAAACTTGCTGTTGAGTTCCAGGCCGCTGCCCGCGTCGAAGATCGAGGAGTGTGCGTCGTGGATGAAGTCGGACGAAACAACCTCATCGGTCGTGTAGGCGAGGATGCCCTTGAGATAGGTCTCGCTGGCCTTCTTCATCGCCGCGCAGATCTCCTTGTAGCTCGTCTCCTTGACCGTCTTCACGGTGAGATCCACGACGCTGACCGTCGGCGTCGGCACGCGGAAGGACATGCCGGTGAGCTTGCCCTTCACTTCGGGGATGGCCAGGCCCACGGCCCTGGCGGCGCCGGTGGTGCTGGGGATGATGTTGATCGCGGCGCTGCGTCCGCCCTTCCAGTCCTTCTTGCTCGGGCCGTCCACGGTCTTCTGTGTCGCAGTGTAGCTGTGAATCGTGGTCATCAATCCTTCCTCGACGCCGAAACCTTCCTTCAGGAGGACGTGCACGACCGGGGCCAGGCAGTTCGTGGTGCAGCTCGCATTCGAGATGATATGATGGTTCGCCGCGTCGTACTTCTCGTGGTTCACCCCCATGACGACCGTGATGTCCTCGTTCTTGCCCGGCGCGCTGATGATGACTTTCCTGGCCCCGGCGGTGATGTGGCCGCGGCACTTCTCGGCTTCGGTGAAGAGACCGGTGGACTCGATGACGATATCGACGCCCAATGCTTTCCACGGCAGCGCCGCGGGGCCTTCCTTGATGGCCAGGCACTTGATCTCATGCCCGTCCACGACGAGCACGTCATCTTCGGCCGCGCTGGGCGACGATTTCTTGCTGTAAACTTCTTCCTTCGCCCGGCCCTGCGTGGAGTCGTACTTAACGAGGTAGGCGAGGTTGTCCGCAGGAACGAGATCGTTCACCGCGACGACATCGATTTCTTTACCCAAGAGACCCTGGTCGCAGATGGCGCGAAAGACGAGCCGGCCGATGCGACCGAAACCATTGATGCCAATTTTGATCATAGATGAGGTGTGTATGTGTGTGGAGTGTTGTCGAAAACCGGACGTCACTAAATCGGCGACACCGGAGACCGTCAAACAATCATTCCATCCGCCTCCCGCTGCCACCGTTTTCGCGGCTACCGAGTACCCCTCGAAGCGGCCTACATACAAATCCCGATGAAAATAATTTCAAACCATGCCACGACAGGAACGGTGATTGCTAATTTGACGGGAAGAAATGAGCGCGTAGTTTCCGCGCTTCCTTTCCCAAACCATGATCAAAAACCGCCTATTCCTGCTCCTCTCCCTTCTGTGCGTTGCCGCCTCCACCCTCCATGCCGAGGACTCGCTGGTCGACAAGGACAGGCTCCGGTCGTTGACGCCGGAAGAGCAGCGGATGTTCGGCCCCCGGTCCGCCGGCTTGAAATACGACCCGCGGATGATCCGCGCCGCCGAGATTGCCCAGCAACGGGCTCAGCCGCGCATGACCTGGCACTGCTGGGCCTACGTGAAGGACGCCTTGCTCGCAGCAAACGTGGTCGAGCACCGTCCCGTCAGCGCCTGGGCGCGGCAGGCCGGCGATGAACTGGCCGGAAATTATGGATTCAAGAAGCTTTGGACTCGCGACCCCTACGCAGCGCCCGTCGGGGCCGTGATCGTCTATGGCGGCCACGACGCCGGCCACGTCGAGTTGCGGACCCCGAGCGGTTTCGCGAGCGATTTCATCTCGCACAGCGCCTATCCGCGCCCGGTGCTTGGAATTTACGTAAAGCCCACGTAGCCAAGGCATTTACGATTTAAGATTTGGGAATAAATTCGGTTGCGGCGCTCTCCATGACCCGGGGAGCGCCGCGTCTGTGCCAGGCCGTCCAGCGAACCACTGAGCAATGCGGACTGAGCACTGCTTACTTCCCCCTTCCCCCCCGCCCAGTAACGCTGTAACTTGCCGCCCGCGCCCAAAACACGGGCGCTCGCAAGATGCCGCAGCCGGAGAAATTCGAGCACTACGAACTCCTAAAAAACGAGGACGGGTCCGTTATGGAACTCGGCCACGGGGCCATGGGTGTGACCTATAAGGCCTTCGACACCAACCTGCGTTGCCATGTCGCGCTCAAGGTCATTAGCGCGGCTCATCTGAACGACGCCACGGCCGAGGAACGGTTCCTTCGCGAGGCGCGGGGCGCGGCGCAACTGCGCCATCGCAATGTCGCCTCCGTCTTTCATCTGGGCCGCCACAGCGACTCCTATTTCTACGCGATGGAATTCATCCAGGGGGAAACCGTGGACGAACGCGTGAAACGGGAAGGCGCCCTCGACGCTCCCTTCGCCCTGGAAATCACCAGCCAGGTGGCGAGCGCGCTCATCGCCGCGGACAAGCAAGGCCTCGTGCATCGCGACATCAAGCCCTCCAATCTCATGCTCATCCGCGAGGGCGACGATGAGATGACGGTGAAGCTCATCGACTTCGGCCTCGTGAAGTCCGCCCTCATCGGCTCCACCGCCGGCGCCCTCACTTCGAGCGGTTTTGTCGGCACGCCCTACTATGCCAGCCCCGAGCAGCTCGATCAACGCGCCGAGGACATCCGCTCAGACATCTACTCCCTCGGGGTCACCCTCTGGTTCATGCTCACCGGCAAGCCCACTTTCATGGGCTCGGTCGCCAGTGTCATCGCCCAGCATCTCGACAAAGTCCCCGCCTTTGAGTCGCTCGCGGTGCTGCCGGCCTGCGTGGTCGGCGTCCTGCGCAAGATGCTGGAGAAAGACGTGGACCAGCGCATCCAGACACCGCAGGAACTGCGCGCCGAACTCAAACGCAGCATCGACATTCTCAAGGCCGCGGCCAGAAACGCCAGCGCCGCGCCGGCCACGATGACCTACGACGAAGCCTTTGAGACCATCGGCCTGAGCAGTACGCACGGCCTCCGGCCTCCCCCGCAGGTCGGTTCCGTCCTCGGCGAACGCTACCGCCTCATCGAGGACCTCGCGCTCGACCAGCCGGGCCGCGCGTTCCACGCGGAGGACACCCAGCAAAAGAGGCGTGTCCGGGTCAAACTCGTGCAGTGTGACGCTGGCGCCTTTGCCTGCATCCGGGAACAAGTCGGCCGGTTGCAAAGCGCCTCCCATCGCAACTTTATCGCCGCCCTCGCCGCCGAACATTCCGGGGCGTTTGGGTATGTCGTGTCAGAATGGCTGGAGGGCTTCGCGCTCCTCGACCTCCTCCGGGCGCGTCACGAGTTGACCCTGCGGGAGACACTCACCCTGCTCGAGCAGATCGCCCCGGCCGTCGACGCCGCGCGCGACCTCGGCGTGCGCCTCGCGCTCGATCTGCGCCACGTCTTTCTCCACTTTCCGGAAGGGTTCGAAGATCCCGACGAACAGGTGATGCTGCGTTGTCCGCTCGCGGAATGGCCTGCCTTCGTCGTGAAACTCGATCCGCTCGCCGGCCTGGACGAGTTGGAAGCCCCCGATGCCGACTGCGAACGCACCATGGTGAGGAAGGGTGAGGCCGTCCGCCAGGCAGCCATCGCCCAGCTCGCGGCGCTCACCTACGATCTCCTCGGCGGCAAACCCGGGGCCACCGGTCCCCTCGCCAATGTTTCCGAGGACGGCAACGACGCCCTGCGACGCGCGCTGAGCGGACGCGACCATTTCCCGTCGGCCAGGGCATTCGTGGACGCACTGAGCCGCTCCGCCACAGCGCCGATCGCCCCCACCATCGCTCCCGTTCCTTCGCCTGCCTCCGGCACTGCTCTCACGAGCGATCCTACCACGCACCCAACCCAGGGCATGCCGGCCATGGACCCGGCCAAAGCCGCAGCGTCGGTGCCTGTTCCGCGCCTCACACCGGCCGCTCCCGTCAAGAGCATTGCTCCTGCGCCACCTTCCACGCAGCCTCGGCGGGCCGCCTCGCGGGCCCGCCCACCCGAGCCGCTCTGGTCACGCCACCGGTGGACCTTCATCGGCGGCTTCGTCACCTTCGCCGGGGCCTTCATCTGGAGCATCATCGTCTTCTCCAGCCACGAACCCTCCACGCCGATCGTCCAGCCCGGCATACCGGCGGCTACTCCCGGTGGCGCCAAGGCCGTCCAGCGCACCCCGCCCCAACTCGGGAAGGAATGGAAGAACACCCTCGACGTTCGATTCATGCCGGTCGGGGACATCCATTTTGCGACCATTGAAACGCGAGTCAGGGATTTCGCCGCCTTCACCGCCGCCACGAACTACGACGCCGAGGGGGGCATGTATTCGCTGCAGAAAGACGGCTTCAAACAGCACGGCCATTCCTGGAAAAACCCCGGCTTTCCACAGACGCCCGACCATCCGGTCGTGGGCGTTTCCTACGAAGACGCGAAGTATTATTGCGACTGGCTCACCCGCAAGGAGCGCGCCGAAGGAGCCTTGACTCCCGCCCAGCTTTATCGGCTCCCGACGGATCGCGAGTGGAGCGAAGCCGCCGGCCTCGCGACCGAAGCGGGTCCCACCCCGGAGGAACGCAGCGAGAAAGTAAAAGCATTCCCCTGGGGCTCCGGACCGATGCGCGGCAATGCCGGTAACTATGCCGGCACCGAAGCCGCGGCCGACACTCCCCCCGGCTGGCCCGTCATTACCGGCTACCACGACACCGCTCCGCGCACCTGTCCGGTCCCTGGATACGGCCCGAACGGGCGCGGCATCTTCGACCTTGGCGGCAACGTGTGGGAGTGGTGCCAGGATCGCTTCAACAAGACCGCCAACTGGCGTGTGCTCCGCGGCGGCGCCTGGTCCACCTCGCGTCCGCAGGAACTCTCGCTTTCTTTCCGCAAGGGTTTCGACCCCAATTTCCGGCACGACGACATCGGCTTTCGCTGCGTGATCGCGACCGACGCCGGAGAACGCTGAATCATGAAATCGCTCCTCAAATTCAATCTCATCTTCCTTCCTGTTCTCGCGGCGGTGCTGTGCTTCGTGGCCTTCTCCGCGCGCACCCTGCTCCAGGCCAATGCCCGCGAACATATCAACCAGAATGCGCGGATCATCATGGAGACGGCCACCTCCAGCCGCACCTACACGACGAAGCAAGTCGCGCCGTTGCTGCAGCACAAGAATTTCAAAATCGAGGCCGCGGTGGCGGAGTTTCAGAAGACCGTCGAGGATCTGCCCAAGGAAGTGGACGCGGCGATGCCCAAGGAACTCAAAACCGCGAGTTCGAAAAAAGCCTACACCCTCGGCCAGCAAAGCCTCCTCAACGCGCAGGAAAAATTGCTCGCGTCGGTGAAAGGAAAGGAAAGCGAACTGCTCGATAAGGAATTCCATCCGCAGTCCGTCCCAGCCTTCGCCGCCACCGAGATCTTTACCTACCTGCGTGAAAAATTCCCCGAGTACTTTTACAAGGAAGCCACCCTCAACCCCACCAATCCGCGCGACCGCTCGACCGATTGGGAAACGGACGTGGTCAATCAATTCCGGGGCAACCTGAAGCTCACGGAGTTCCAGAAAGAACGCGAGTCCGCCACCGGCCTCTCGCTGGTCCTGGCGCGGCCGATCAAAGTCGGCAACGTGAGCTGCCTCACCTGCCACAGCACGCCCGACAAAGCGCCGCCCGAGATGATCAAACTCTACGGCACGGCGAACGGTTTCGGCTGGCAGCTCGATGACATCATCGGCGCGCAGATCGTTTCCGTGCCGATGGCCGTTCCCGTGACCATGGCCGATAAGGCCTGGGGCAGCCTTACCAACTGGCTGATCGGCGCCTTCTTCGGCATCGGCCTCGCGGGCAATGCCGGCGCGGCGCTCCTCCTGCGCCGCGGCTGAAGTTCCTGCTACGCGAACAGGTCCATCACGGGCTTTCCGAGCCCATCCTTGGTCACATAGAACGGGCGTTCCTCCACGAGATAGGAATGCCTCGGCGAGATCCCCATCGCACGGTAGATCGTGGCATGCAGGTTGGTGATCGACACCGGATCGCGCACCGTCTTGCACGGGCGCTCGTCGGCTGTTTCCCCGTGCACATGGCCCCGCTTCATGCCTCCACCCCACAGCAACACGCTGCCTGCCTCGGTGAAGTGGCGGTGCATGCCGTAGTACTTTAGCTCGTCGATATGCTCCGGCACGCGGGCCTGCGTCCGCACGGGCGCACCCTCCTTGCCTTCAATCATCATGTCGCGGGAAAATTCGCTCGCGAGCACGACCAGCGTGCGGTCGAGCAAGCCGCGCGACTCAAGGTCGCGGATGAGCTGCGCGATCGGCGCATCGATCATCTTCTTCATGTTCACCAGGCGCGCATGACCGTTCTCGTGCGTGTCCCAGTTGAGGAAAGGAATGTACTCCGTGGTCACCTCGATGTAGCGCGCGCCAACTTCCGCGAGCCGCCGGGCGAGCAGGCAGCCGAGCCCGAAGCGCCCGACCGTCGCCGCTTCGTAGTCACCGTCACGATTCTGTTTGGCAGAGGTGATTTTCGCGGGGTCGAAACCCGCCGGCACATACCTGGCCAGGCTTTCCGCCGGTTCCAGTTGGAGGTCGAAGGCCTTCGCCGCGGGCGAACTGAGCAGGCGATGCGCATTGTCCATCGAGCGCACAAACGACTCGCGCTGATAGGCGCTGCCGGCCTGCCCGATCGGACTGGATTCCAGCAGCCGCCGATAGAATTTGTCGCGGTTCTCAAACCGAGCGGGCGTCATCCCGGCGGGCGGCTGCACCGCGCGCGCCGCATCGTGCGGATAGGGAATGTTAAACGGTCCATACTCACTGCCGAGAAATCCCGCGGTCGTGAATGACTTCAATTCCTCGCCTTCTCCGAGATCCAGGCGCTGGCCGATATTGATGAACGCCGGCACGGCCGGGTCGCGCGGCCCGAGCGACTTCGCGATGAAAGCCCCGAGATGCGGTGCGGCCACGGACTGCGGCGGCACATAGCCCGTGTGCCAATTAAACTGATGCCGCGAATGCAGGATAAATCCGAGATCCTCCGCCATGGCGGTGCGGATGAGCGTGCCGCGATCCATCACACTGCCCATCTGCTCCAGCCCCTCGGAAAAGCGCACGCCATCGACCGCGGTCGGAATGCTCGGAAACGTCGACAGCACCCCTTTCGGGTCCATCCCTTTCACGAAAGGGGCGTAACGCTTCGGGTCGAATGTCTCGGTGTGCGCCATACCGCCGGCCATCCAGAGCACGATCACGGTGTCCGCCGTTGGGGCGATTTTTTCCTCTTCGGCGGCGGCCAGGAGGCGGGGCGCGCCCGAGGCCAGCGCACTGAGCGTGGCGGCGGAAGCGGTCTTGAGGAAATCGCGGCGGGAGTGGGGGCGGAAAGGCATGATCAGTTGATGAGTTGAAATTCGGGGTGATTGACCAGCATCCACAGGAAATCCGCGACACCTTCCACCGCGACGGGTTGGCCGAGGATTTCCGTGGCGAGACCCAATTCGTCGGCGCTGGGCCGGCGACCCAAGGCATGGCGATAGATCTCTTCCAGCCACGCTGCGGGTGAAGCCGTCGCCGCAGGCAGGAACTTCGCCGCCGATTTTAGGAGCTTCGTATTGAGCGTGGCGCCATTGGTCAGTTCCAGCGCCTGGATGGTCGTCGCCGCGCTCAGGCGCACCGGCGTCACGATCTCGCGATTGGGCCGGTCGAGCGCGATCTGGAGCGGATCGGAGGCCAGGAGCGAAGCGCGGATCTCGCCCACATGCGCCGTCGTGCTCACCACCGGGCCGAGTTGCGGCCCCAATTCCACGGGCAAATTGGCAAAATCCTTGCGCGTGATCGGCTCCAGCGACGGCCCTTCATCGATGGGCGTCACACCCGCCGGCAGCGGCGCCGCCAGCGCCCAGTCCGCATCCGCATAGTCCACCGCCCCCCAGCGTCCCTCAGGATTGCGCCGCACGCGCCACGAGGCGTCGGTGGTGATCTGCAACGGCTCGCCGCCCTTCGCTTCCAGTCGTGCGTAAAAGGCCAGCCCACTGATGGGGTTGAGGTGGAGGAGCGACGCCGGGAACTTCGCCCGCTCGACATCATTCATCGATTTATCGGTATGGCTGGAGACATTGATCACAATCGCGTTCTCGCCCACCTGGAGCAGCGGCCGGATATCGAACAGGGCGATACGCCCATTGCGAAAGCCGTCACGCTGGATGGGCTTGGCTTCGCGGCCATTCACCTGCACCTGCCAGCTCTGGCTCACGAGGATCGCGGCGTAGGCCTCCGCCGGCGCCTCGGAGAGAGTGAATGACTTGCGGAAAACGACGCGGTGCCGGTCGCTGTCCGGCAGAATGGCGCCCGGCGCCGGCACAGGACGCGGCTGCGTGGCGTCGTTCAAATACCACTGGGCCGTGTTCACTGCGGCGATGCCCTGCTCGACGAGCTTGCGCGCTTCTTCGAGCGCGGCGCCCCCATTGACCGCCGCGTCCCCCGCTTGCTTCTCCGCCGACGTGAGGTTCTTCACGGCGTCCGCAAGCGCCGCGCGGGCGGCACGCGCCGACGCGCGCTGTGGCCCCAGTTCCAGCGGTTCCGAGGTCCACACCCATTGCGGCATCTTCAATCCGCCCGCGAGTCCGCCGGCGCCGAAATCGAATTCCAGCGAGGACGGCAGCCGGTTCCAGTCGCCGCTCAATGCACTGAGCGCGTCGCTGAACTGCTCCGCCGTCAGCCGCCGCGTGAGCGGGCCGTGGAAGACAAACTCCTCCTTCTCGCGCGGAGACTCCACGGTCGGGAGCTGGTAAGCACGCGAAGTGCCGATGACTTCGAGCGTATGCTTGATGTCGTAATGGTGCGCCACGAGATCCTCGGCCAGCCAGTCGAGCAGATCGCGATGCCAGGCCTTCTGCTCCATGTCATCGAGCGGCTCCACGAGCCCGCGGCCCAGCAAGCGCGCCCACAGACGATTGACGATCGTCCGCGACAGGCGCCCGTTTTTCTCGCTCGTGATGATCTCCGCCAGGCGCTGCAAGCGCGCGGCTTTCGGCAGCGCCGGATCGAGCGCCCCGATTTCCGGATAGAGAAACCGCGGCGCGGATTTCTTGCCCGTGGGCTTGTCGCAATGGATGAGTTCCATCGGCTCGTCGGAATACACCGCGGCCAGGCCGTAGGCATCGGCAAGAGTCCAGTCGTTGACAAAACTGTCGTGGCAGCTCGCGCATTTCAGGTTCACACCGAGGAAGACCTGCGAGACGTTCTGCGCGGCCTGCATCGGGGGCAGCATCGAGGCATTGACGGTTCCGCGCCAGATGATGCCCTTCGAGAAGCCTTCGCTCGCCCGCGTCGGATTCACCAGTTCGGCCACGAACCGGTCGTACGGCTTGTTGTCGATCAGCGACTGGTAAAGCCAGCCGCTGATTTGCTTGCGTCCGCCATCGATGAAGCCGGCTCCCTTGTAGTCATTGCGCAGGAGATCGTTCCAAAACGTCAGCCAATGGTCCGCATAGTTGCGCTTGTCGGCGAGGAGCTGGCGGACGAGTTGCGCGCGCTTCTCCGGCGACGAATCTTGCAGGAACGCGTCGAGCTGCGCCGGCGTGGGGAGCAAGCCGACGAGATCCAGGTACACGCGCCGCACAAACACGCGATCCTCGACCGGCGCCGGGAACGCGATCTTTTTCCCCGCGAAATATCCGGCGACCAGATCGTCCACCGGGTGCGCCCCCGGAGGCTCAGCGAGATCGACCTTGCGCACCTGGAGGTTTTCCGCCGGCGGCTTGGCAAAAGTGAGCCCCGCCGGCCAAACTGCTCCCTGGTCGATCCAGGCCCGCAGCAAGCCGATCTGCTCCGGCGTCCAGCGGGTGCCCTTCTTTGGCATGATGCTGTCGGGATCCATTCCGGCCACGAGCGCGACGACATTGCTCCCCGCACTTTTCCCCACGACCGCGCCCGGTTCCTGATCGCCGCCCTTGAGGAAGCTTTCCCGCGTCTCGAGCGAGAACCCGCCCTTGTCCTTCCCCTTCGCGTGGCATTTCACGCAAGCCGCCTCAAAGAGCGGCTTGATATCCGCCACAAAATCGACGGGACGGCCAGCCGCGGGCGGCAATTCCGCGCGCGGCGCGGCCAGCGCCAGCGGCACATTCGCCAGGAGCAATAAAGTGGGGAGCAGCTTCATCGTGTTCAACTTAACCCATTGGACAGCAAAAATCTTGCGGATGTTCGCCGGAAACTACGTAAATCCATCTGGAGCTGACTCCCTTGAGTGCACCTCATAGGCATGCGCAATCGCGTGAGGAGGTAACGAGGGGCCACGACCGCGGCTCTCACTCCATCCTTCCCATCGGCGGACGATAGATCCGAATCCCAGCAATCGCCGTAGCATCGCCGCCCGTAATTTCCAGGGTATGCCGCGCATTCACCAATCCCTGCGCGAGCGTGACCGTCGTCTCCACTGCGGCATCCTTTACCCCGGGCGAGATGAACTCATCCACGCCATACGGCACCACGCTCCACCGCATCGTCAACTTTTTCGGCACCGGCTTGATGCCCGAGAGACTGAGCGCATAGGCCACATTCCAATCCTCAGGCGCGATCACAACACGGCCCGACTTCGAGACAAACCGCGCGTCGCTGCGCCCTTCCCCATCCGGTCCGGTCTTTGACCCGCTGAGCATAAACGTGAACAGCTTCTCATCGGTCGCGTCGCGTTGCACTTCCATCGTCCAGTCCTCCACCAACCGCAGTGCTTCCGAGCCGATGGGCGCGATCACCGGCCACTTGCCGCCGGGCTTGGCCAGCGCGCGCGTGAAGCCTTGGAGTTCCGGAAATTCGGACGGCTTTTTTCCATCGATCCGCACCGTGACAGCTTGCGCACCGGCGACCGCGACGCCGGTTTTGCAGATCACGTCCACGCGGTTACCTTCGAATTCCACGCGCAGGATCTTGCGATCGCTTTGACCAGCGGCCGCCTGCCACTGCACATCCTGCCCTATGGTGAGCGTCCTCACCCACGATTCCGCCGGCGCCGGATCGAACTTCGCGTCCCGGCGCAGATACGATTTCACGCACTCCGCCATGAGGAACTCGCCGTGCGCATTGAGATGCACGCCATCCTTGAGCAACGCTTTCGGCTCCAGCCCGTAATCCGTGAGGTAGCGCTTCCACAGCCCCCGCTGATCGCACCACTCCGTCTCATATTTCCGGGAAAGCGACGGCAGCCAGTTGTAATTCATGAAGCCGTCCCAGTTGCCTTTCTGGATGGGCAGCTTCGCGGGGTCGGTCTCCTCCGTGAGATGCTCCGGCTTGGTCACATGGTCATCTTGCTGCAAAATCTCCGCGCAAGTCCGCTCACGCGTGCGGCGGATAATGTCCTCATACTTGTCGTGCGCCCCATAGACATGAAAGATGAGCAGATCGGGCTGGAACGGATACAGATCCGTCTCCGCCGTCTTCACGAGCAACTGCGAGGAGAACCCACCCAGCGCCCGGTTCTCGATGATGATATTGGCATTCGGAAAACGCGCGCGCAGATCGTCAGCCACGATCTTCCACCACCCCTGCTCGGTGATGCTCTGTCCGTAAAAAAGCACGCGCACCGTATTACGATGGTCCGGCGTGCTGGTCGCGAGCAGGCGCATGGTGCGCTGGATATTGCGCCCCTGGCTGCTCCCATCGCCAGGCGATTTCAGCGGCGGGAACGGCTCGTCGGCCCGCAAGCTGGAAGCACCCAAGAGTCCCAGCAGGACGAGCGAACCGATTGCCAGACTACGGCCTGCCAGGGACGAGGACGAAGAGAGTGATTTCATGGCGAAAGTGCAGTCATTGAGCGGGAGCACCGGCATTCGTATCGTGAAACTGGTGATACGCTGTCAGCCCGATCGCCGCTCCCATGCTCCGGTATCCCTCCTGCGTGCTTTGGGCGATGTTCCACGGTGTCTCGATGCATAGCGCCAAGGTCCTTTCCGCCGCGTGCGCCGCCACCCAGCTATGGCTCATGCGCATCCAGGTCGGATCATAGTTTGCGCCGCTCTTGAGTACTTTCTCTTCCACCGGCATCACCGGCGACAAATAGGTTCTCGCCAACCCATGGAACCGGTCGATCAGCACACGCTGGCCCGGTTTGGTGCCTTCGTCGGGCGGCGTGTGAAATTGCACCGCGCGATCGCCCGACCCGGGGTTGTGCAAGTCGATGAAGGCACGCAATCGTCCCGCGTCGATGGACGCGCCGATGGCCGCCTGGGCCGCGGCGACCTCCGGCCAGTGCGGATGATCCGTCCAATCGCGATTGTGATCCTGGGGAATCGCCTCCTTGCCGCCCTGGCCGTTGGCGACATGGTCCACGTCCATCACCGGCACGACCACGATCTCGTGATGCTGCCGCAGCCAGGCCGCTTCCGCGCTGTCTCCCAGGAGCCATTCCGCGAAGCCCTGCGCGACCCAACTCGATCCACTCTCCCACGCATGCTGCCGCGCGTGAACCCAGATGACACCCCGCTGCGCAACGGGCAGCGGCCCTTCCGCGATGCGCAGGAGCGCGACCGACCGGCCTTCGCGCGATTGGCACAGCGATTCCGCCTTTGAGAACATCGGTCGCTTTTGCGCGCATTCGCCCACAAATCGTGCGGCCCGCGAAGGCGTGTAAGTCGGTCCCCAAGCCACGAAGACCGGATCCGTGGCAGCCTTTAGCTGGTAAACCATCCACCCCTCTTCGAGCAACCCGGGCTCTGTTCGCAGCCAGGTCTCGCCGTCGCTTGACCACACCGCGCGCGTGGGGGCCGACCAGCCCAGCGCCAGCGGCTTGCCCTTGAGCCACGTGTAGGTCGATTGTGAAATCAACGCGCTGACCGCGCGGAGCCGCAACGTGAGCGTCTCACCCGGGCGCACGCCGCGGATGCGGAAGTTCCACCAGCACGGCCAGCCCTGGCGCGGATCGCCTCCCGGCTCGAAGCGGATAATGCGCTCCTGCTGATCGATCGCCACCACCCTGGCCGAGGCGCCTTCGAAATCCGTCTCGATCGTCAACTCCCCCGCCGCAGCACGGCCACACACCAGGATCCCCAACGCCACGACGCCCGAACCCACCAGGAGTCGCATCCCGCGCCAGTCGGATCGAGCGCCTTTCACTTCCCTACCGCCCCAAAGACGACCTTGTTAATCCCCATCGCCGGCTCCGGTTGCCCTGCCGGCTTCCACGTCTGTCCGTCCGCGGAGAAGGACATCTTTCCCGGCCAACCCGTCGCCACAAACCCGTGCTCAGTCGCGCTGACAATATTCCCCGGAGGCGCCTTCCCAAACGGCTTCCACGCCACCCCATCGGCCGAGGTGTATGTGCCTGCCTTTCCGGTGAGCAAAAACTGTTTTCCGGTCCAGACGATTCCCTTGAGTTCATCCTGTGGAATCCCCGCGACGGGCTGCCAGGTCTTCGCATCGGCCGAGGAGAATAGCCCATCGGGTTCCACCGCAATGAATTTTCCCGCGCCAAACGCCAGCCCCTTCCGCCCCTGGGCGGTGAACGACAGGTTTTCGATCTTCTCCCCGTCGCGCGAGGTCAGGCACCACCAGAGTTTTTGGTCCTTCCCGGCATTCCCCATGAAGGCATACACACCATTTCCCGCCGCCGCGCTGCGAAACCAAAACGCGTAGCCCGGAACCTCCGGCGGTAATTTCGCGACCTCGCCCTCACTCCACTTTTCTCCATCGACCGACCACAGCAATTGTTTGGTCGGCCCGCCCGCGACGAAGCGATCGCCGAGAAAGAGCACCGGGTTGACGCGGAAAGGATACTTCGCCACTTCGCGCCATTCCTTGCCATCCGTGGAGACAAGGATGTGCCCAGCCTGCGTCTCGCGCGTCCACCCTCCACCACCGACGCACACAAATTTTCCCTTCCCGTAAGCCAGCCCCATCAGATTATTCGAATCGTCCGCGCCTTTGTCCGCCCACTGCTGCACATTCTCCCACGTCTGCCCATCGCGCGAAGTCATCCGCCGCCCGCCATAACCAACGGCGACAAAAATCCCATCCGCCGCAAAGCCAGTGGGCAACAAAGCGGCGATCAGGAGAGGAGCGAGGAAGGATGCTTTCATATTCAGGGGAGCGTGGGAACGAAGCGGACGAAGGCACATCACCTCCGTCCGCCGAGAATCGGCGGAGCACCCCACCAAGGTAAAGCATTTCCCACGATCGCCTCACCCACCAGAATACGCCCGTGCGAGCGACATGTACGTAGCGGCGAATTTATTCGCCGAACCCAGTGCGGCCCACGGTTGGCGTTTCCGAAAAACTGCGCGCCCTCAACCGGAAGCCAGAGCCCAAAACACACAAATGAATGACCTCATCATTCGTGTGATTTGTGTGATTCGCTGGCCCTCGCCCCCCCAAATCGCCCAAACTCAAGGGTTCTTTCGAGTCCGCGGCCACCCCAAGTTTTTCGCTGGCGCGGACGACCACAATTGTTTAACTTGTCCCTATGAACACAGTGCGTTTGCTCGGGATTGCGGCGGTTTGTGTCCTCACGGGCTCGGTGGCTTCGGCCCGTGACTTGAAGACGATCAACGGTGAGGTTTTCAAAAACATCACCATCACGAAGCAGGATCCGACGGGCTTGCAGATCAGCCACGACGATGGCGTCATCTTCATTGATTTCCACATTCTTGCCGCAGCCGAGCAAAAGGAGTTTGGCTACGATCCGGCGGCCTATGCCGCGGCGGTGAAGCAAAAGATCGAAGCGGAAAAAGCGCGCCGTGAGCAGGCGCTCGCCGCGCAGCAGGCCGCCGCCGCGAAAGCCAAGGGGCAGCAGCCCGCGACGCCGCCAATTTACCATTTCGACGTCTCCCCCCAGGCCCCCTACGTCCCTACCAACCAAACGGGAGTGGAATCCACAGTGGACACCCCCGGATTCCGCTACGGTCCCTATAATTACACGGGGCGCTCATACTCGAACACCATCCCACCCAGTCAGGGGGGACCCGTCCCTTACCCCTACGCCAATGGTCCGTACCCTTACTATTACGGACCGACGTGGGGACCGACGATCATCCGCCAGCGCTGATTAACTGACGGCGAGCGTAGCGAAGTCGGCGACTGCTTCGAAGACCAAACGGCCGGGACCGCTGAAGGAGAGAGTCTCGCCCGGCACGAGCAGGTAATCGTGACGATCCCCCTGCTGCGTGACCCAGCACTGGCCTTCCACGCCGGTGAGCGTGACCTGATCTGTCGCCCCAAGTTCGCACCGACCCACCGCGCCCTGCGGGAGTTCCCACAGCCGCAGCTCGCGCAAGCCGGGAGCGATCGCCGAGGCCCGGGCCGGCGCCAGCAGCCGGCGGGTGAAATTGGAACTGAGCGATGTCCGCGGCGCCTGTGCTGCGCAGGCCGTTGTCGGGGAGTGAAAATTGGGATTGAGCATTTTCATGAGGTTCGGCGGTTGTTGCGGGTCAGACCGGTGCGGCGCGAAGCGCGCCGGGCCGGGGAAAGGGTGAGCTGCGGCACCGCCTTCGCGGTCTCCGGCGCTGTGCTTTTCCACACGCGCAGGACTTCGTCGCGCACTGCCGCGATGGCCGGTTCGCCGCCGCGCGTGGTCTGGTAGCCGATATTCAGCGGCACGGAGGCGCGGAAATGCGGGAGGATGATGATCTTGTCCTGCAATCCGCTGGCTTCCACCTGGGCGCGTGCCGTCAGCGTCATCGCCAGGCCATCGGCCACAAGGGGGAGCACGGTCAGGTCTTCGTTCGTCCGAAAGCGCTGGCGCAACTGCACGCCGTGTTCGCGGCAGATGTTCTCGATGGTCTGAAAGTAGGAGCACGTCGGTGAACCGAAGACCCAGGGCTTCGTCGCCAGTTTCTTCCAATCGGGCACCGCCAGGTCCGCCGCCCATGCCGCGGGCGCGGCCAGGCACAGTTCCACGTCGGCCAGGAAATGCGAGGTGAGGCGCGGACTGGTCGCTTCACCCTCGAAAAATCCGATGGAGATGGTGCCTTCCTCGAGGCCTTGCAGGATCACCCCGCTGCTCCCGCAGACCATCTCGTAGCGCAACTCGGGATGATCGGTCGTGAGATTGCGGAGGATATCCATCAGCCGCAGAATCTCCGGCCGGTTGTTCAGACCGAACACCAGCTCGCCCGTGACCGTTCCGCGCAGCCCTTCGGCCGTCATCTTGAAATCTCGCGCGGCATTCACGATCTTGCGCGCCTGTTCCTGCAGGGTCACCCCCGCGCCGGTCAGCGTCATGCCCCGCGAAGTCCGATCAAAGAGACGCACCCCGAGTTCGTCCTCGAGGGCGCGGATCTGCGTGCTTACGGCCGGCTGGCTCGTGAAGAGCTTTTCCGCGGCGCGCGTGAGATGGCCTTCGTCGGCGACGGTGAGGAAAGTGCGTAGCTGGTAGAGTTCCATGGCAAGCGCAGTATCCTGCCGAAGCCGCCGGGCGGCTAATCGCTTTTTCCGATGAAGGTCATTCGTTTTGAAGATAGCCCTCACCTCTAACCGCGCTCGGATCCAAGCGTGAGCTTGGATCCGCACCGGTCCCCGAAGCTCCGCTTCGCCCTTTTCGCACGAAGGAATTGTTTCGTCTCGCCAACCACTGACATGCGGTGCTACTTTGGCGGCATTCCTGTTCCGATGCATCTCAACGCCTTCATGATTGAATCCGCATTCCCGGCCGATCTTCCGGCGGGCGCGGTGGGCGTTTGGTTCGTCTTCTAACCAGCAGGTCGATCCTTTCCCAACCCACCGCTCCGGCACCTGCAGGCGGTGGGTTTTCCGTCCCCGCGTGTGCCGCGCCGGTCCATCCCCCCGCAACGCGCAAACCACACCCTCGCCACCCATACGCATCACCCCGGAAAACTGATCACAGATCACTTCTCAATGTCCCCTACCGCCACCGAACTCCCCACTACTCCCCCGACGCCCCCAGGGGTGGCGCGGCCGTGGCCGTCGTTTGGCCGTGAATGCCGCGACACCTTCGTCCTCGCGCTCCCGCTCATCGCCGGACAGGTCAGCCAGATGCTCATGGGCGTGGTCGATACCGTGATGGTCGGACGCCTCGGCGTCGTGCCCCTCGGAGCGGCCACTTTCGCCAATACCATCATCGTAGTCCCGTGGGTTCTCGGCATTGGCTTGCTCACCTCCGTGTCCGTGCGCGTTTCGCAAGCGCGCGGAGCCAACCGTCCCGACCATGCCGAGGCCGCCCTCCGGCATGGTACCTGGCTCGCGCTGGCTTACGCCGTGCTGGTCGTCCTCGCGCTGGGCTTCGGCCTGCCGCTCCTCCGCTTTCTGGGCCAACCCCCCGAGGTCGTCGCCAGGTCGCCCACCTTCATGATGACCTGCGCGATTTCGCTCATCCCGGCGATGCTCTCGATGGTGTGGAAGAGTCACGCCGATGCGCTCAATCATCCCTGGCGTCCCTTCTGGATCCTCCTCGGTGGAGTCGGCCTAAACGTGTTCTTGAACTGGCTCTGGATCTGGGGCCACTGGGGTTTTCCCGCACTCGGCCTGGAGGGCGCGGGTTACGCCACGCTCACGGCCCGAACGCTCTCCGCGATTGTCATGTTCCAGTGGCTGACCCGGTCGAGCCTCGTCCGCCGGTGGGCACCACCGCGTTGGTTCGTGCGTTGCCACCGCGTTTCTTTCCTGCATCTGCTCGTCATCGGCTTCCCCACCAGCCTTCAATTGCTCACCGAAGTCGGCGCTTTCGCCGCGTCCGCCCTCGTCATCGGCACCCTCGGCGCGGTGCCGCTCGCCGCGCACCAGGTGGCGATCACCTGCGCCGCCACCACCTTCATGGTGCCGCTGGGGATCGCCATGGCCATCACGGTGCGCGTCGGTGAGATCGTGGGCGCGGACGAGCGGCGCCGGCTCCATCGCGTCCTCGCCGGCGGCTGGCTCTTCGCCCTCGGGTTCATGTCGCTCTCCACGCTTGGCTTCTTCTTCTACGGCCGCGAACTCGCGGGGCAATTCGTGAACGACGCGGCAGTCATCGAGATCGCCGCGCGTTTGCTCATCGTCGCCGCGATTTTCCAGCTCTTCGACGGCGTCCAGATCGTCGCCGTCAGCGCGCTCCGGGGCATCAACGACGCCCGCATCCCCGCGTGGATTACCTTCGTCGCGTATTGGATTCTCGCCCTGCCCTGTGGCGCATGGCTCGCATTCGGCTGGCATCTCGGCGCGCTCGGGGTCTGGGTCGGCCTGGCCTTCGGGCTCGCTCTGGCCGCCGCCGCGCTCGGAGTCCGCGCCTGGCGCAAGCTCGCGTAATCACGCCTGGGCTCGGGGACAATCTTCGAACAGATCCAATTTTCGAGGATGCAAGCGGGTCAATGCTGCGTATACCTTCCCGCCCATGCACGCCCGCTCCCTCCTCGCGTCCCTTTTTCTCCTCCCCTCGATCGTCATCGCCGCGGATAACTGGCCGGAATTTCGCGGCCCCACCGGCGACGGCCACACCGACGCTACTGGTCTGCCCGTAAAGTTCGGCGACGGCGATCATGCCAAATGGAAGACGCCCATTCACGGCAAGGCGTGGTCCTCGCCGGTCATCTGGGGTTCGCAGATCTGGCTCACGACGGCCAATGAGGAAGGCACCGAATTGAGCGCCGTCTGCGTGGACAAGGAAACGGGGAAGATCGTGCGGGACGACATCCTTTTCCGCGTCGCGGCTCCTCAGTTCTGCCACAAATTCAACAGCTACGCCTCGCCCACACCGGCCATCGAGGATGGACGGGTTTACGTCACCTTCGGCTCACCGGGCACGGCTTGCCTCGACACGAAGACCGGCCAGAAGCTCTGGGAACGCACCGACTTCGTCTGCAACCACTACCGTGGCGCGGGCTCATCGCCGATCATTTGGAGCGATCTCCTGATCATGAATTTCGACGGCAGCGACCATCAGTTCATCGTGGCCCTCGACAAAAAGACCGGCAAGACCGTTTGGGAAACCAAGCGCTCCGTCGACTATCACGACCTCGATGATAAGGGCGCGGTGAAGAATGAAGGTGACTACCGCAAGGGCTTCGCGACATCGCACGTCTACCTGCAGGGTGGTCAGCCCATCCTGCTCAGCAGCGGGGCCAAAGCCCACTACGCCTACGATCCACGCACCGGCAAGGAGATCTGGCGGAGGGACGAACTCGAATCGCACAGCGCCGCCACCCGTCCGGTCGTGGGCCAGGGTGTGGTTTACATTCCGGCCGGCTTTGGCAAGGCCGGCTTGCTCGCCATCAAACTGGGCGGCTCGGGTGCGCTCCCGGACGACAGCGTGGTGTGGCGTCTCAAGAAAGGCGCGCCGAACAAGCCCAGCGTCACGCTCTCCGGCGATCTCCTCTTCATCGTGAACGACGGCGGCATCGCCACGTGCCTGGATGCGAAGACCGGCGATTCCATCTGGAGTGAGCGCCTGGGCGGCAGCGGCAATTTCAGCGCCTCCCCGATCCTGGCCGATGGCAAGCTGTATGCCGGAAACGAAGAGGGTAAATTCTTCGTCTTTGAAGCAGGACGCCAGTTCAAGGTCCTGGCGGAGAATCAATTTCCCGACGGCTTCATGGCGTCGCCCGCGGTCTCCGGCAAATCGCTGTTTCTCCGCACCAAGACGAGCCTCTACCGCTTCGATCCGTGAGCGCCGCATCCGCGCGCTGCCCGTGGTCCCTCGGCAGCGATATCTACATCGCCTACCACGATGAAGAATGGGGCGTGCCCCTGCACGACGACCGGCGCCTTTTCGAGATGATTATTTTGGAAGGCGCGCAAGCCGGCTTGAGTTGGATCACCGTCCTGAAAAAGCGGGAGAACTACCGCGCCGCTTTCGACAATTTCGACACCGCGCGGATCGCCCGCTACGGGGACCGCAAAGTCGCCGAACTCCTCGCCAATCCCGGCATCATCCGCAACCGGCTCAAAATCGCCGCCACCATTCAGAATGCCAAATCCTGCCTCGAGGTGCGCCGGGAATTTGGCAGCCTCGATGCTTACCTGTGGCAATTCGTCGGCGGAAAGCCTCTCCAGAGTCAACGGCGGACGATGAAGGACATCCCCGCGCGCACGGCCGAGTCCGACGCCATGAGCAAGGCGCTGCTCAAGCGAGGCTTCAAGTTTGTCGGCTCGACGATCTGCTACGCGTTCATGCAAGCCGTCGGCATGGTCAACGATCACCTCGTCACCTGCCCACGGCATTCACCGGTGGCGCGACTCGGAGCGCGTCGACAAAGCGCCTCGCCAGCCTCGTGATCCGAGGCGCATCCAGGTTTAATCCCGCACGAAGGCGAGGCGGAGAATGAGGAGCCAATCCGCCAGGCGGGTTTGGATCGGTCGGTAGGTGACGCGGTGCTCGCGGATCATCCGGGGGGCGAATTCCACAGTACCGTGGACATACATCATGAGCAGGGTGCAAAGCACCGGAAAGCTCAGGAGCATGAGAACGGGTGAGATAGGCCAGTTTGTTAACATGTCCCGGCGAATTAGCAGTATCGATGCCCGATTCTATAAGTACCTCTCATTCAACAGAGTCATACATTTTATTTATATCTTTATCCGATTTTAAGCCCAAAACTGGCCAAAAACAGGCACCGGCTGGCGATTTATTGCCGAATTTCAGCGCTTCCGAGCGACTTCCGCCGCATGCCGATACTGCGCCCGGAAGTGATCCGCCAGTTCTTTCGCCAACTGCACTTCGCGGATCTTATCCCCTCCCAGAGACTCCCGGATTCGGCCCGAGGCCGCCGCATAGTCCACCGCGCTCACATCCTCGAAGATGGCCATCGCCTCCGGAGGATAGCCAGCCGCGCTGACCGCAGCCCATGCGCTCTTCAACTCCTCGTGGGTGTCAATGCACATGATCCGAAAAATGAAGGCAATGGACCGGAAAAGGGGGCTGGTCCACGAGTCGTGATAGACAAAACTGCGCGCGAGATCGTAGGGCGCCACTTCAGGATCGGAACGCAGCGGGGTGAATTCCGGGGCATAGAGCGCAGGGAGGATCGGCAGACGGCGCAGCGCGTAGCGGTGCGGCCCGCCGGGCGTTCCGACCTTCCAATTCCACAACTTCTGCCCCTCCGGCGACATGACGAAGGCGATGAACTCGCGAGCCAACTCCGGATTCGGGGCGCCACGGAAGAGTCCGATGGGATCGACGCTCACGGAGGTCCCGCCCCTGGCGTTCGCATATTGCAGCCGCGAACTGCCGTCCGGCTTGCGCACCGCCTCGCTTTGGAAGCGACCGTAGAAGTCGATCGTCATTCCCGCGGCGGCTTCCCCGGCCTCGGTATCGAGGGCGATCTTGGTCGATGAATCCGTGAAGTAACGGGCGTTGCCACCGATTTTCATGAGGAGGCGCATGCCCCGCGTCCAGCCTTCCGCGTTCAGCGCCGCATCGTTCGGGGTCCCATTGGCCGCTCCCTGTCCGCCGCGCATCTCCTGCATCTGCTGCTGGAGGAGCATTTCAAACGATCGATTGACCGACGAACTCTGCGTAGGATTGGCGAGGGCGATGCTGCCTCGAAAGCGAGGATCTGCGAGATCGGCCCAGCGGGACGGCGGCGGAGTGATGCCGAGACGCGCCAGCGCATCCGGATTGTAACAGATCCCGAACGACGAAATGACGCTCCCTATCCATCGGCCTTTCGGATCCCAAAACGGCTCCCCTCCCAGCGTCTGCGGGATCACCTTGTCGTTGAAAAGCTCGGGATGGTTCTTGATGAAACCGCTGTCGACCAGGCGCCCCGCCCGCGCCTGCTGCTCGAAATCATAGGCGCCGCCTCCAAAAAAAATGTCGATCTTGCAGCCCACCGTCGACTCGAGAAAGGCCCGACGGGCCTGCTGCTGGGGCGTATCCTCCGCCGGATTGGCCGCCGGAACGACCTTCGCACTGTCGAAGCTGGTCTCCACGACCTTGCTCCACGGGCGGTGGAGGGTGTTCTCCCAGAGGTTCTGAAAACTCGCGAGGTACTCCGACGCCACGTAGCGCGTGATCTCGCTCGTGCCGCCGGGCGTCCGCCAGTCGACCCGCACACGTTTCCCGGTCCGCGCCAGGTACTGCGCCTCAAAGGCGTGGCCGAATTCCGAACGAATCGATTCGTTATGCGGCGTGACGATGACCAGCGCCAGCTCGCCCGCCTGCGGCGCCCCGGCTTGCTTTGGCCGGAGCAAGATCGGCCCGAGGAGCACGGCGACCAGCGCCAGCAGCAGCGGAAGTTGCCGGGACATGGGGGTCAGCGCGGCAGCACGATCACATCCTCCGGCGAGACGCTGGCGAAAACCTCGCGCTCCGGGCTCAATTCCACAAACCGTGGGTTGAGTTCATAAATTTTCAGCGAGCCAGCCGCCGCCGCGAATTCGTACTGGGCCATCTCGCCGAGATAGATGCGGTCGCGAATCCGGCCGGCGAGTCCGTTGGCCGCCGCCGGCGAGGTCGCCAGTTGCCAGCTCTCCGGCCGAATCGAAAGGGTGCAGGCATTCCCCACCACGGGCTGCCACGCACTGGCCGGGACGGCGCCCTCGAAGATGCCCAGAGGCGTTTCCACCACCACACTCGCGCCGTTGGCCGTTCGGACGGTGCCTTCGAGGAAATTGGTTTCGCCCATGAAATCCGCAACGAAGCGCGACACCGGGCGGCGATAGACTTCGGCGGGCGGTCCCGTCTGCCGGATGTGGCCGCCCTCGAGAATCGCCATGCGATCGGCAATGGAGAGCGCCTCCTTCTGGTCGTGCGTCACGTAAATCGCGGTGAGGCCGAAGTCCTTGCAGACCCGGCGAATCTCCGTGCGCATCTCCAGCCGCAACCGGGCGTCGAGATTGGAGAGGGGTTCATCGAGCAGGAGGCATCGCGGGCGGATGACCAGGGCCCGCGCCAGCGCCACGCGCTGCTGCTGCCCGCCGGAGAGCTGATGGATGCGGCGCCCGCCGTAGGCCTCCATTTTCACCGACGCCAGGGCTTCCTCGACTCGCTTCGCGATTTCCGGGGCCGCCACCTTCCGTTCTTCGAGGCCGAAGGCGACATTCTGCGCCACCGTCATGTGCGGCCACAGCGCGTAGCTCTGGAACATCATGCCGGTATTGCGCAGGTGCGGCGGCAGGTGGGTCACGTCTTCATCACCGAAAAGGATGCGGCCTTCCTCCGGGATGTAGAAGCCCGCGATGCTGCGCAGCAGGGTGGTCTTGCCACAGCCGCTCGGGCCCAGGAGGAAAAAGATTTCGCCCGGACGAATGCTCAGGTCGATGCCATGGAGCGCGATACTTTCACCGAACCGCTTGGTGACTTTGTCGATGGTCAGCGAAATCATGCTTGGATAAACGCGCGCCAGTAGGTGCTGCCGGGCGCGCTTTGTCGACCGGAAAACCACGCCGGGCACGAGCGACGATTCGGTTCACACGCAGATTCCGCCTTTTCTTCCCGCGCGAACCCATTCATCCATTATCCATGCGCTCGATCTTTCCCCAGGCCGCGGCGTGTGTCATTGGTCTGCTCGCCGTTGTTTCCGCCGTCGCCGCGAACGCGCCTGCCACACCAGGGCCTGCCACACCAGGGCCTGCCACACCAGGGCCTGCCACACCAGGGCCTGCCACACCAGGGCCTGCCATACCAGGGCCTGCCACGCCAGGGCCTGCCACGCCAAGGCCTGCCACACCAAGGCCTGCCACACCCGCGCCGGGATCCTCTCCTGCTCCCGTTCCTTTCGTGGGCAAGCTCAGCCTTGTCCGCTACGACACCCCGCTGGCCTTTTCCGATGGCTACGCGCCCACCCACCAGGTGGCGAAGATCAAGGACGGTGAGGAGGCGGTCGCGTGGCCCAATTTCACGCTGAACAATAAACCCATCTTTCGCGGGGGCAGCGAGGAGGACATCCCGCTCAAGCTGCGGAGCGGCGCGGAGGCATCCTCTCCCTTCCAACTGCCCACTGACGAAGTCCTCCAACCGGGCAACCACTGGCTGCGCGCCATGGAATGGCGGCGGGGATTGCGCCACCTTTACACCGCCGACGCGACCGCCCGCACGGCCAATACGGCCGGGTTGATGACCGGCCGCTACGAGCTGTGGCTTTTTTCCGTGATCATCCAGGGTGAGGGCGGACCCGTGGTCAAAAACGTGGAGGTCAAAATCGGGACCAGCTCGATCTTCAAACAACCCGGCCCGTGGCGCTCGCTCACCCTGCTCCTGCCGCAAAGCGAACCGGGAAAACCGTACATCCTCATCGTCGATGGCCGCCCGCCGGTGAGCTTCTCCACCGGGCTCCAGCCCATGAGACTCGGCCGCCCCAGCGCCGGGATCATACCGGTGAGCGCCAGCATCGTGGGGGAGGGTCCAAAAATTTCCGTGCGCAATCTCGATCGTCCGGCGGAGTTTCCGAATGCCAGGGAATGGGCCGCCGACCTGGCCGCCCTTCCCAAGCCCCTGGCGGCTGCACCGGCCTTCGATCGTGGCCGTGGATTGCAGCGCTACCTCAGTGCGGAGGCGCCCGCGTCGTCGCTCACGCTCTACACCGCGGCACTGCCCCACGGGATGAGCGGCGGTTTTTTCAAAAAGGGAACCGATGCCGAAGCCTACGCGCAACTCCTCGCAAAGCTGGGCTACGATACGGTCTTCGATCCCGCGAGCGCGCTGCCCGCGGCGACCGACGCGGATAGTTTTGAAAAGCGCGCTTCGGTTCTCGCACGTCACGGAATTCGCCTGGGTTTGCAGTATGACCAGAGTTGGACCCGCCCCTCCCTCCAGCATCCCAATCTCACCTTTTTCGCCCACGCCCTGCCCGATTGGCACGCTCCGCTCTACCGCAGCCTGTCGCTCACCGCGCAGCGATTTGCGCGGTTGCCAAATTTCGTCGGCCTGCAAGTCGGATCGGACAACGCGGGCTACGGGGCTCACTGGTCATGGGCTCCTCCCGTGCCGGACCGCCCGTGGGGCGAAGCGATGATCGCCTTCGCGGGCACCGCCCAGCCGCGGGTGCCGCGAGCGGCCACCCTGGGACCCGCCGAACTCCCCTACGAACAGCCCGTCAAGACGATGGCCGAATTCACAAAGTACGTCGAACGCTACGAGGTGTCGTTCCAGCAGTACAGCTACTTCGCGGAAGCCGTGCGCGAGATCAATCCGCGGCTCGTCTTTACCACGGGCTCCTTTGGGAGCGCGCCGGGGCTGGGCGGACGCGGCGGCTGGCCTTGGGCGAGCATTCCCGGGCGCGTGCTCGCGGAGGGGCTCTCCGTGCAGCAGGCCTTCGATTCGAACGAAACGCATGCCGCCAAGCCGTTGCACTGCTTCGCACTCGTCGATCGCCTGCATAGTTATTTTCCGAAGAAGCCCACCTGGGCGCTGCTCGACAACCACCAGTTCCTCTACGGGCGCGAAGCCTGGCAGCGTGCCTGCGCCCTCCTCCTGACCCGCGGCGTGCAAGGCCTCGGCACCAATTTCCTCCCCCACCCCGACGGGGAAGGCGCCCGGCCGGAGGTGGTGGCCGCGCAGACGGAAATGAATGAGTGGATGCGGAAATACGGCGGCGTTTACTCACGGACCGAACCGGAGGCCACCATTGGAATCTTCTTCGGACAATTGCAGGCCGTACAGCGCCGCGTCCTGACCGCGGAAAACCTCAAGCCCGAGGATCTTTTGCAAGGTTCTCACGAAGGCAAAGTAGCCGAGGCCCTCTTCCTGTGCCATGCCGCGGGCTGGCCAGCGCGCGTCATCACCTACCAGGAACTCCTGCGCGGACCGTTGCCGGCTTCCATGCAAGCTGTCCTGCTCGTCGGTCTGGACGAGGCGGATGCCACTTGGAATTGGGGATCGGGCCTCGAACCGACGTTTCGGAAATTCCTGGATCGCGGCGGACGGATCCTCACCGACGAGAATTCCGTGAGCCCCGTCTCCAGCACCAACACCGGCATGAAAGTCGCCGCCTTCGTTCCGCAGATGGATGTCGATCCCACGCCGATGCTCTTGTCGCGCAACAGCGACAACATCGCCAAACTGCGCGCCGCGATGGAAGGGGTGGCCGCGCCCATTGCGAGTTCCGCCAGCGAAACGGTGTGGGCGATTCCGGCGACCTGCGCCGACACGCAATACGTCACCGTCGTCAACCAGGCGTGCGCCGAGGGTGAGGCTGCCAGGGAGCGCCTTTTGCCCGCCGATCCCAAGGCCACCAAACCCGAACTCTGGAAGCTCAAGGGCAACGCCAGCCTCTACGTCAAACCGCAAACCGGAGCGCTCCAATGGCACACCCAACGCCCGATCTACGACGTCCGGCTCGGCAGCAAGGTCACCGCCGAAGAAGCAGCCGAAGTCGATCTCACGAAGGATGGCTTCCGCTGGTACGCGTTGCCGCCGGGCGAAATCACCGCCCCCGAAGTCACCCTGGAAAAAGGGGTCTCCGGCTTCTACGAAGCCCGCGTGAAACTCGCCGGAAGCCAGCGCATGGGCGGCGTGCCAGTGGCGATCACCGTCGCCGGCCCGATCGATGCCGCGACCGTCTATACGGTCACGGAGACGCCCACGCGTCTGCCCTTGCGGGACACCGATGACGGCGACTTCACGGTCACCGCGCGGGAGTTGCTGTCCAATCTCGAGGGATCGACGAAGGTCAGCAACCGTGCCGCGACGCCGACGGTGAGCCCGCGTGCCCAGGTCATCGTGCGTGAGCCGGTCACCATCGGAAAATTCGCGACCCGCAAGAAGCTCCCGCTGACCATCGCGCTGACCCCCGAACAGGAAAAAGATCCGATGCTCGCCACGCAGTCCAAGTCGCTGAAAAGCTTCTATGAAAAGAAGGGGCGCACCGTGTCCCTGGGCACGATCAAGCCGGGCGGGATCGTCGAGAGCTTGCAGCCCTTGAAATCGCCGCACCGTTATCCGCAGTGGAAGACCGTCGCCAACGACCTCATCCTCTTTGGCACGACAGCGAACAATGTGCTGCTCCTCGACCAGGCGCGCGGCGAAATCTTCCCGCGGAATTTTGCGTCCCCGCCGCCCACCGAGGCCGCGCTGCTTTACACCCGCTCCCCGTTTGTCGGCGAATGCGACGCACTCAATATCATCGCAACGGATGAAGCGGGGTTTGCGGCGGCGGTGCAGAAGATCATGACGACGCCGTAAAGGGCTCGCGCTCGATCATGCGGCGAGGGTCGGGACGGTCCTGACAGAATCATCGAAATCAGCGAGCAATTCTCGCGGAGCGACGGGGGTTTTTCGACTGCGCTCCGCTGCAAATGACGCGCTTTGCGAAGTGCCGAAAATCAGAGTGCGCGGGTGGATCGGCTTCTCCGAAGACGATGGCAAAAGATGGGCGGCGGAGCCGCGATTCTTTTTCCCATCGCGTTGCGGAGAACGCGATCCACCCGCGCTTTCTG
>JBBRPL010000031.1:0-76325 GCA_038228205.1 Chthoniobacterales bacterium | reverse complement strand
GATGCGGCCAGGAGGCCGGGACGGATGGAATTACGTTGTTTTGGAAGGAAACCCCGGGTGTTCGCTCGTTACACTCGCTCGACCCGGGGCGGATGGCTTTGACCCCTCCGGGGTCTTTTTGACGATGCGGTTGGTACTGCGCCGCAGGGATGCTGGGACGCTGAAGCGGACGCGCCGGTGCGGCTCGAATTATCCCCAAAAATGGGTATGGGATGGCCAAAATTGGCGGTAGCCCGTACGGCGCGAAGCTTTACACATCAGCATGTTGTCACCCAATGGGTTCATTGCGGAGCGATAGGATTTTGTTGAAGAATAACGACTTCCGCAGAGCGTCAGAGTTCCATTCCCGTTTGTAGGGTAATCGCACCCACCGCTGCGCTTCACGATAGGGTATTTGCCCGGGGCACCATTTCCGGTCGATCGCTTCCAATTCCAGAGATTTCTTGATCGCGTTGTTGAAGGCCTACGCCAGGATGTCCTTCACCACATGGCCATGCACATCGGTGAGACGGTAGTCGCGGCCCTGGAAGCGGTAGGTGAGGCGTTCGTGATCGAAGCCCAGCAGGTGCAGGATCGTGGCTTGCAGGTCATGGACGTGGACCTTGTTTTCCACGCCGGCAAATCCCATCTCATCGGTGGTGCCATAGTCGAATCCCGCCTTCACACCTCCGCCAGCCATGAGGATCGAATAACAGTCGGGGTAGTGATCGCGACCGAGCACGGCGCCTCCGGCAGTGCGGCCCTCGCGGAAGGGCGTCCGGCCAAATTCACCGCCCCAGACGATCAGCGTGTCGTCGAGCAAGCCGCGTTGCTTCAGGTCGCGGATGAGCGCGGCCGCGGGCTTGTCGGTGGCGGCCATCTTGGCGGTGAGACCATCGCGGATGTCCTCGCGCGGATTCGTCCCGTGGAAGTCCCAGCCCCAGTCGAAAAGATGTACAAAGCGCACGCCCTGCTCGACGAGACGCCGCGCGAGGAGGCAGTTGTTGGCGAAGCTGGATTCCCCGGGTTTCGCCCCGTAATCCTCGAGCACGGACGGCGGTTCCTTGGCGATGTCCATCACCTCGGGCACGCTGGTCTGCATGCGGAAAGCCAGTTCGTACTGGGCAATGCGCGTGACCGTCTCGGCATGGCCCAACTCGGAGAGTTCGCGCTGATTGATCTCGCGCAGGGCGTCGAGCGTGGTGCGGCGGATGTCGCGCGTCATCCCGGGAGGATCGCTGGCAAAGAGGACGGGGTCGCCCTTGCTGCGGCATTGCACGCCCTGGAACACGGAGGGCATGAAGCCGCTGCCCCAGCATCCCTGGCCGCCGCTGGGCTGGACTCCGCTGGAAATGAGCGCCACGAAACCGGGCAGGTCCTGATTTTCCGTGCCCAGACCGTAGGTGACCCATGAGCCCATGGACGGGCGGCCCTGCCGGGCGTGACCGGTGAAGAGGAGCAGTTCCGCCGGAGCGTGATTGAACTGATCGGTGTGCATCGCGCGGACCAGCGTGATGTCATCGGCGATCCCCTGGAAGTGCGGCACGGCGTCGCTCATCCACATGCCGGCCTTGCCGTGCTGGGTGAATGTGCGCGGCGATCCCATGAGCTTGGGCACGCCGGTGGTGAAGGCGAATTGCCGGCCTTTGAGGAATGAGTCCGGGCAAGGCTCGCCGCTATGCGCCACGAGGTCCGGTTTGTAGTCAAAGATGTCGAGGTTCGGCGGTCCGCCGGACATGTGCAGGTAGATGACGCGCTTGGCCTTGGCGGGTCGCGGCGGCTGGCGCGGCGCCAGAATATTGTCGGCGGGTGAAGGCGCGGCGCTGGCCGTGCCCTTCGAGAGGGCGTGCAGGGCGATGGCTCCGAGGCTGAACTGTCCGGCGTTCCCGAGGAACTGGCGCCGGGTCTGAAGCTGGAGTCGATCGTGATGGATGGGATTCATGGAGGAAATGGGATCGTAATCTGATTCTTCGATTCAGCGGCGCATGAGGAACTCATCGAGGTTCATCACCACATTCGCCACGACGGTCCAGGCGGCGAGGCCGGGCACATCGGCGTCCTTGGGCGCGGCCCCGAGCGGATCTGTGGCCATGCTGGTGGCGAGCGTGGCATTGCTGCGATAAAGCGCGAGCGCCTGATCCAGCACGAGGGTGAGCGTGGCCACGTCCCTGGCGTCCGCCGGGCGGGCCAGGCAGAGCCGGTAGGCGAACTGAAGCCGTGCCTCGGTGTCGCTGCCGCCCTCCGCGACGATGCGCCGGGCGAGTGCCTGCGCGGCCTCGACAAATACGGGATCGTTGAGCGTGACGAAGGCCTGGAGCGGTGTGTTCGAGCGTCCCCGCCGGATGGTGCACACCTCGCGATTCGGCGCGTCGAAGGTCGTGAAGCTCGGATAGGGACTGTTGCGTTTGACCTCGGTGTAAACGCTGCGCCGGTGCCGGTCTTCGCCCGCGCTGGGCGCCCAGTCGTTGCCACCGCCGAAAGCCGTATTGAGCCCGAGGCTGGGACGCAAAGGACGCACCGCTGGGCCATACATCTTTGCATTTAGCAGTCCGCTCACCGCCAGGGCTTGATCGCGCAGCAGTTCGCCGGTCGCGCGAAAACGCGGGCCGCGGGCGAGCAGCCGATTGTCGGGGTCGCGCTCATTCAGCGCCGGCGTGCTCGCGGAGACCTGCCGGTAGGCGCGACTCGTGAACATCAGGGTGAGCATGTGCTTCACATCCCAGCCGCTTTCCATGAACTCGGCCGCCAGCCAGTCGAGCAATTCGGGATGGACTGGCATGTCCCCCTGGCTGCCGAAATCTTCGCTGCTGCGCACGATCCCCACCCCGAAGATCGCCTCCCACATGCGATTCACGGTCACGCGCGCGACGAGCGGATTGTCCTTGCTCGCCAGCCAGCGCGCGAGCCCGAGACGATTGTGCGGCGCGTCTCCCGGCAGCGGCGGGAAGGTCGCGGGCACGCCTTCGGTCACTTCATCGCCGAGCGCCTGCCAGTTGCCGCGCAGTTGCACCTGCGTCTTGCGGCGCTTCGAGGCATCGAGGTCCTGCATCACCGGCACGGTCACGGGCTTGGTGGCGGCGAGTTGCTTTTCCAGCGCGGCGATTTGTTCACGCTCGTTCTTGGCCGCTGGCGAGATCTGCCGCGCGTAGTGCTGGGCGAGGATCTTCGCCTGGGCCGCCGTGCGCTGGTCGGCGGGCGCTGCGAGGGCCTCCTTCACCGCTTTCAACTTGGTGTCTTTGATGACGGGCTTCGTCTCGATCCAGGCCTCCAGTCCCTCCACCCACTCCGCCTTGGGATTCGTGAACTGTGCCTCTAACCCGGCAATTTCCTTTTTCGACGCCTCGCGCTGCTTTCTGACGTCCGGCGCGACAATCTCGTAGATGGGCGACTCGTCCCGCCTGTCCGCGTCGGCGCTTTGATTCAGGAAGGCAAAGATCTGGAAGTATTCCTTGTTGGTGATCGGATCGTACTTGTGGTTATGGCACTGGGCGCAAGCGATCGTGGTGCCCATCCACACGGCGAAGGTCGTGTTCACGCGATCGATCACGGCCGCCGTGCGAAATTCCTCGTCGTTCGTGCCGCCTTCGTTGTTGGTCATCGTGTTGCGGTGGAAGGCCGTCGCGATGATCTGATCGTCGGTCGGGTTGGGCAGCAGATCACCCGCGAGCTGCTCGATGGTGAACTGATCGAACCGCATATTCGCGTTCAAGGCGCGGATCACCCAGTCGCGATAGGCCCAAATTTCGCGGCCGGGATCGCTGGGATAGCCTGCGCTATCCGCATAGCGGGCCAGATCCAGCCACTCGCGCGACCAGTGCTCACCAAAGGCCGGCTTTTCGATAAAGTGCGCCACCACGTCTTCGTGCTTCGCGTTCGCCAGCGTTTCCAGCTCCTCCAGCGTCGGTGGCAATCCCGTCAAATCCAGCGCCACACGGCGGATGAGCGGCGCTTTTGCCGCTTCCGGCGAGAACGCGAGCTTTTCCCGGCTCAACCGCTCGCCGATGAATGCATCCACCGGGTTCTTCTCGGCGCTCGCCGGCACCGCTGGGCGGCGCACCGGCTCATACGACCAGTGCTTGCCCCACGGCGCGCCTTGCTTGATCCACTCCTTCAACAGCGCGAGTTGCCGCGGGTTGATGGTCTTGTGTTGCTTCGGCGGGGGCATCACTTCCTCGGGGTCGGTGCTCCCGATCCGTTCGATCAAGGCGCTCGCCTCCGGCTTGCCCGGCACGACGGCGATCGAACCCTCGTGGTCCCGCTTGGCCGAAGCTTCCAGATCGAGGCGTAAATCCGCCTTTCGGGCCTTGTCGTCCGGACCGTGGCAGGTGAAGCAATTCTCAGAAAAGATGGGGCGGATGTCGCGGCTGAACGAGATGTCGCCAGCGTGGGCATTCACTGCCAGCAGCGTGGCAGAAAGGAGGATTCGATACTTCATTTTCGGAATGCTTTGATGATTCGGGGGGGCGGCGTCGGACCGGTCAATACCACACTTTCAGCGTCTCGCGTATGATGAAGTGGGGGCCGTTTCACGTTGGGTAATACCGTAGTACGTCCCGTTCTTTGATCTTACTTCAGGGACAAAAATCAGCCCGGCAACAGGGGTCGTATGCGAAAATCGAGACAATAGAGTGCCGCGCAAACGGGTTATGATTCCAGCGTAAGCGCCCCATCTCAGCGAGTCGCAATTGCGAATCGCCTTCGACCCAGCGCCGTGCGACCTTCCCATCCTCTCATGTTTTCCGGTTCGTCCCTTCGCTCCGTGGCATTGCCAGCCTTGATGCTTTGCGGCGTTATGGCCGCAGCCGCTGGCATCGTGCCGAATGAGGCCGGCGGAAAACACGCGACCCCATGGTCCTTCCTCCCCTTGCGGGACGTGACGCCCCCGCCGGTCCGCCAATCCGCCTGGATCCAGACGCGTGTCGATCAATTTCTCCTCGCGAAAATGGAAGCGGCCTCGCTCGATCCGGCCAGCCCCGCCGCGCCCCGCGTCTTGATTCGCCGGCTTTACTTCGATCTGCACGGATTGCCGCCCGGCCCGGAGGAACTCGCCCGCTGGGAGGCGGCGTTCGCCGCCGGGGACAAACCCCGCGCCGCTGTGCTCTCACAGTTGATCGATTTTCTGCTGGCATCCCCGCACTACGGCGAGCGCTGGGGCCGGTATTGGCTCGATCTGGCGCGTTATACCGACATCACGCCAAACTACCTCGATAGCTCGGCGTCGGCCTGGCTCTATCGCGACTGGGTGGTGGGCGCTCTCAACGACGATCTGCCCTACGACGAATTTGTGAAGCGCCAGCTCGCCGTGGACCTCATGCCGGGGCGGACGCCGGAAGAGCGGCATGCGCTCGGTTTCCTCGGCTTGAGTCCCAGCTACTTCAAGGAACTCAAGCTCCCGCCCGAGATCATCAAAGGCACCGTGGCCGACGAGTGGGAGGAGCATGTCGACGCCATTGGCCGCACTTTTCTCGGACTCACGCTGGCGTGCGCCCGCTGCCACGATCACAAGTCGGACCCGATCACGGCCCAGGATTACTATGCGATCGCCGGTGTCTTTGCGAGTGTGCGCGTCGCGTTGGTGCCCGCGATGTCCGGCGAGCTGTGGGCGCCCGTGGCCAGCGCGCGGGGAGAGGTCGCGAAGATCGAGAAGGAGCGCGACGAATTGAAGAAAAAGAAGCCCGCGCCCGAGGATCTGAAGGCGCAGGTGGAGGCCCTGGAAAAGAAGATCACGGAGATCAAGGAAGCCACGCCGCATTTCAACGTGCCGATGGCCAATGGGGTCGAGGACGCCGCGCTCTACGTCGTGTCCGCCGGCAAAGACCAGGGAACCAAACTCGAGTACCGGCCCGGTCAGGCGCGCGATCTCGAACTGCAAAAGCGCGGTAACCCGAACCAGACGGGCGAGGTGGTCAAGCGGCGCTTTCTCTCGGCCTTCCCGACAAAGAGCGGCCAGCCGCGCGAATTCACTCAAGGCAGCGGCCGCCTCGAACTGGCGGAGGCGATCCTGGAGGATGCCACGCCGCTGACCGCGCGGGTCATCGTCAATCGCGTCTGGCGGCACCACTTCGGCCGCGGGCTCGTGGCGACGCCGAGCGAATTCGGCGCGATGGGCGATCCGCCGACGCACGCGGAGCTGCTCGATGATCTCACGGCCCGCTTCATTGCGAATGGCTGGTCGCTCAAATGGCTGCATCGCGAGATTCTCCAGTCAGCCGCCTGGCAACAGGATTCGGCGGCCGCGAAGTCCGAGCAGGCGGATCCGGAAAACCGGCTGCTGGCCCGGATGCCGCGCCGCCGCCTGGACATCGAGGCGTGGCGCGATTCCATGCTCACCGCTTCCGGCCTGCTCGACCGCAAATCTGGCGGACCCTCGGAGGACTTGAGCTCGGAGAAAAACCATCGGCGCACGATCTACGGCACGGTCAATCGCGATGAAGTCAACCCCATGCTGCGCATCAACGACTTCCCCGAACCCAGCGCACACAGCCCGACCCGCCCGGAAACATCCACGCCCCTGCAAATGCTCTTCGCGTTGAACAGCGCTTTTCTCCAGCAGCAGGCCGACGCGCTCGCGGCCCGCCTCGAAAAAAGTGCCTCCGCCTCCGTTCCCGACCGCGTGCGCTGTGCCTACTCGCTGTGCTACCAGCGGACGCCGACCGCGAAAGAGCTCGCGATCGCCGCGCGATTTTTTGATGGCCGGGAAGGGGACCAAAAGGTCTGGTCGGAATACGCGCAGGCCCTTCTGGGCAGCAACGAAATGCTCTTCATCGACTGATGCTTCCGCAACCCATGAATCACCCATTCTCCATCTCCCGCCGCGAAGCTCTCGCCCGACTCGGCGGCGGGCTGGGCATGCTCGGTTTCGCGAGTGCCCTGCACGCGGCGGGCGAGGCGCCGGCGGCGGCGCTCCCGCCGGGCAGCCCGCATTTTCCCCCGCGCGCCAAGCGCGTCATTCATCTGTTCATGAACGGCGGCCCCTTCGGCCCGGATTTCTTTGATCCGAAACCCGCGCTGCTCAAATTCGCGGGTCAGCGTCCCGACGGCACGGACCTGCGCACCGAGCGGCCGACCGGCGGCCTGCTTCCGTCGCCATTTGCCTTCGCCCAGCATGGCGCGAGCGGATTGCCGATCAGTGAACTGCTGCCGCACACCGCGCAACACGCCGACAAACTTTGCGTGCTGCGTTCGGTTCACACCGACAACCCGAATCACGGTCCCGCCTTGCTCCTGATGAACAACGGCACGATGACCGAGCGCGTGCCGAGCATGGGTGCGTGGTGTTCCTACGGACTCGGGACGGACAACGAAAACCTGCCGGCCTACGTCGTGCTCTGCCCCGGGCGTCCGGTGCGCTTTTCGATCCTCTGGAACAGCGCGTTCCTGCCGGCGAAGCATCAAGGCGTCTATATCAATCACTCCTCGCTCGACACGAAGCAGCTCATCCCGTGGCTGCACAATGCCCGCCTCGACGCGCCGGAGCAGCGGCGGCAATTGGATCTGCTCAATGAACTCAACCAGGAGCACCTCGCGATGCGCGGCGGAGTCGATCAGGCGCTCAATGGCCGCGTCGAAGCGATGGAAACCGCCTACCGCATGCAGTTCGCGGCGACCGATGCCTTTGATCTCAGCCGCGAGTCCGAATCGATGCGCGAGGCCTACGGCAAGAGCCGCTTCAGCAACGGCTGCCTCCTCGCCCGCCGCCTGTGCGAACGCGGAGTGCGCTTCGTGCAGGTCTATTATGGCGATGGTCAGCCGTGGGACACGCACTCGAAGCATGAGGAGCAGGTGCGCAAACTTTCGCAGGACATCGATCGCCCCATCGCGGCTTTGCTCGCCGACCTCCAGCAACGCGGAATGCTCGACGATACGCTCGTCGTGTGGGGTGGCGAATTTGGGCGAACGCCAGTCAGCGAAAATGGCAACGGCCGTGATCACAACCCGCACGGCTTTACGATGTGGCTGGCCGGCGGCGGCGCCCGCGGCGGGATGAGCTACGGCGAGACGGACGACTTTGGCTTTCGCGCCACGGAAAACAAAATGCATGTCCACGATGTGCACGCCACCCTGCTGCACTTGCTCGGCATCGATCACGAGCGCTTGACCTTCCGCTACGCCGGCCGCGATTACCGCCTCACGGACGTCGCCGGCCACGTCCCCCAAGCGGTCCTGGCGTAGGGAGTGGTTGGAAAATTCATGCGCGAGTCATTCTGATTCTGTGGTTGCGAATCGGCGTGAGTTTGTTGTCAGCACATAGGTGACACTTTCTCTTCATTAGATCGGTGAATTGAACCGAGTCGGAGCGGAATGGAGATCGATCAAGCGGCGGCACAGAGAATTGTCGTGTTGCAGTGAGCGCGAGCGCCGTCCCCGCAATTTGTCATCCTGAGCGGAGCGGGGAATCATGGGCGGAGTCGAAGGAACTCCAATATCCAGTGGGTTCTCGCGCGGAGCCACTGCGACGCACTTTCAACCCTTCCGTAAGCCTACTGTTTGTCCGTGTCTGGTTTGACAGGTGGCGCCGGAGTTGCCGGAGGTATGGCCGGCGGAGCAGGCGTGGCCACCGGCTTCTTCGGCGGCTCCGGATCCTTCTTCGCAATCTCCGCGAAGTCCGCCCCAGATTCGATTTCGACCTTGGGCAATTGCTGCTTTAGCTCACTCACCCCTTGTGTGGTGACCTTCGTCCCGGCGAGGTAGAGCGACTTGAGATGGCTGAGACCGGCAAGATGCTTCAGGCCGGCATCCGTGACCGCAGTGCCGAATAGGTTCAGGTAAGTGAGCTTCTCCAGACTGCCCAAATGCGGAAGGCCCGCGTCCGTGATGGGCGTGTTTTCGAGGTGCAGCGCCGAGATGTTCTTCAAGGCCGCGAGGATCGCCAGACTTTGATCCGCAAGCGGCAAGCCGCTGAGATCCAATTCCTGGATGCTGGGAATGCGCGCGAGTTGCGGAAGGACTTCCTCCAATGCCTTCTCCGCGATAGTTCGAAGATCGGCCCGCCGCCAGTTTATTCCCGAGGCGATCGGACGCACCTTCACGCCACGCTTTGCAAGCTCCGCGATCGCCTTGAGTTCATCCGCGGAAGGCGGCGGCCCGACCCGATCCCCTTGCTCGCGCGCTGCCCCGCCGGCGGTCGTGGCCGCGACGGCCAGCACGCCTTCGGGCCACTCGGCCCCTTCGGCGATCCAACGCTTTACCTTGTCGATCTGCGCCGGGGTCAGATGGTCCGCTTTGCCTTTCGGCGGCATGACATCGTCATGGTCTTCCGCCAGGGTGATTCGCTGGAAAAAGTCGCTCTTCTCGGGATGCCCGGCTGTGAACGCCGGTCCGTTTTCCCCGCCTTTCAGCCAGGCGGCCCTGCTGTCGAGGCGCAGCTTTCCCTTTTGCTTGTCCGGGCCGTGGCATTGCACGCACGCACCCTCGAGGATCGGTTTGATTTCACCGGGGAAGTCCACTTTGTCATCCGCCTGCGCGGCATTCACAGGTAGACCGACCGCGGCCAGTGCCCCGAAAAGGATGGAGATGATGAGACGAAAGGACATCTGTTTTACGATCTTAAATGGAACGGGAGCCTGGATCAAAGGGAGATCCTGCCACCGAACAGCCTATTGGGGTTTTTCACCAGGCTGCGGAGCGGCCGGGTAGTCCCGTGATACCTCTTTCGAACCAGCGTGGGAGCTTGTGCCGGATCTCAAATTCGTTCTACTGCGAACCTGTGAAGCCGCCACGTTCCGCTCGACCATGCCTTGCCGCCCTCTTCTCGATGGCCACGCTCTTCCTGAGCAGCAGCCACGGAAGGTGCGCCGAGCAGCGCTTCGACTGGATGCCTCTGGAGGCTTCGAGCGGAAAGCTGAGCGCGGATGATCTCGGCGGAGAGATGATCGTTCCGGAGATCACCGTCACGAGCACACCCAAGAGCACGGCTGACATTTCCAGGTTTACGCGGGTGTTTGAGATCCCCTTGGACAGGTTTGGCATCAGTAATGACGGGACGCATCCCGTCGAGACTTCCCGTGGAATTAATGAGGCCTTGCAGGAAGCCAGGAAAGCAGGCGCGAATCGCATCGTGTTTCCCCAAGGCACTTACTCGATCAGTGGGACCGCTCCCATCGTGCTCGATCACCAGGACACGATCATCGACCTCAATGGCGCGACCTTGCAGATCAATGCGAACGGGTTGCCAAGATACGCGGTCGTCGAGATCATCGATGGAGCGGAGAATCTGCGGCTCACCAACGGCACCCTCAAGGGCGACAAGGAAGTGCATGATTACAAGACCCAGCCGGGCACCCACGAGTGGGGCTGCGGGATTCGATTTGTGGGTGGGCGGAACCTGGAAATCGATCACGTCGTTTCACGCGACATGACGGGCGATGGGGTCAGTTCATCGACCCCGGGGACGCGCACTCGCCCGGAGTTGCTGGCCAGGATCATGCACACGATCTACGCCCGGGATCTGGAATCGGGCGCTCTGGACGAGCATGGCGCGAAGGTGCCGGACAGCGGGAAGACACGGTCAATCAAGCCGTTCGACCTCACCAAGTGCGAGGGGCAGTTTGAGTTCGGCTACCTCGCCGGTTACATGGGTTTCCCGTTCATCAAAGGCCGGGTCTATACGGCCTGCTTCTATGATGCGGAGATGGCCTTCCTCGCACGGCAGAAGTGTCTTCAGTATCGGAAAATCGCGATTCCTCCGCAGGCCCGATGGATGCACCTGGAGTTTAATCAACCGGAGGTCACCGACGAACCCGCGCACGCCGGCGCGGCGAAGGGGGGTTGGGTCGCGCGGATCACGAACTTCCGTCCGTCGGTGGACGTGCATTTTCATCACAACGTGATGACCGAGAACCGCCGGTTGGGCATGGCGTTCTGCGGCGGTCAGCGCTGGCTCATCGAGGAAAACTCCTTCACTGGGAATGGCGGGACGAATCCGGCCTACGGCGTGGATTTGGAAGATGGCTCCGAGTTGATGCAGGACGTGGTGTTTCGGCACAACAAATTCCACGGAAACCGCGGCGGCGATCTCGTCGTGTGTGCAGGGACGGAGCTGATCTTTGAGGACAATGAATTCGAGAAGTCCGTGGTGACATGGGGCCGGCCGCACAACTACATCTTCCGCAACAACCGCCACACGGGCGGCCATGTCACCTACTCGACGCGCACAGGCTTCGCGAGCATCCACGACAACCGCTACGAGAACTGCCAGCTCGCAATCACCTTCGACACCAAGGCGGTGGCCGATGGCCTCGTGCGCAAGCCCGGCCAGACGGTGCGCACGCCCACGCTCAAGCTCGAGCGCGAGACCCTGCGCAACGTCACCAGCATCACCGGCACGTATTTCGATTTTTCCGATTGCGTCATCGACTCATCGCATTTCATTGCCGGCAGCGAGACGCAACTCATCCGCTTAACCGGAGGCCAGATCACCAATAGCTCGATCCTCTACGAAGCCAATGGCCCGCCGGTGAAAGTGCATGCGGCTGGCGTGGAAGAAACCGGCCCCGGCTTGGACCGTCGCAGGCCCGTCCAATAGGCCACCCATTCTCCGTCTGCGTGTCATGCACTTTGGTGCGCTGCCGTCCGAGTATGCCGAAGGCATTACATAAGCCAGCCCAGCGAGGTGGCGGAGGGGAATCGGAGTGTTCGGTGGGCGGGCGAGAAGGTTGCGAGGAACGAGCTACCCTGGGTCATCGATAAATAAAGCGGCCAACTCTGAAGGAGTTGAAGAAACCGGCGCGACGGGAATCGTGCTCGTGATCCAAAGCGTTGTTCATCGTGACTATTGGGCCGCATCGCTGATCCCGAAACGGGCTGCGACCCCTCCGGGGTCAATCGCTGGTGATGGGGTTCCGGGGGTATCGCTCGTTCCTCGCTCAACCCCCGGCTAATGGCTTTGAACCCTCCGGGTTCGCGGAAGGCGTCGCAACTTTGAAAGAGTTGAATCTCCACGCTCCCGAAAGCTCGCGTATTGCGCGGGTCCTACCCACGCATTTCCCACATCTGCGACGCCGCGAGATTCATGGTGGAGTCTTGAGACCGGGGCCTTGAACCCTCCGGGTTCACTCCGAATTCATCGATTCTCCTCTGCGCAAAGAATGGCTTTGAACCCTTCGGCTTCGCGGAAGCCATCAACCTTCCGGCGCAAAGGCGTAGGCCGTGGTGGCGGTTTGGCGTTGCATGGCAAAACCAACCCCGTCCGGATTTCCCGTTGTAAAGGAAGCTCTCGACCCGGTCAGTGAGCTCCGGCAATTGGATACCCTTTCCAAAGCCACTCCAGCGCCTCGGGCAGGATCTGCGCCCGCGCGGGCCCGACGCCGTGGCCGACATTGAGGCAATAGACGTATTGATAGTGATAGCCCCTGGCCTTCAGCGCGATGGCCGTGCGGTTGTTCGCCTCGACCCAATCGTGCATCCCGTCGCGCATGATGTTCGGGTTGAGCGAATCGCGGTCGCCGACGGCCATCCAGATGCGGAGCGGCTTGGGCGCGCTCTCGGGAATGAGCTTGCTGTGCAGACCCCAGGCTCCGTCGGGCGTCTCGGGATTGAAGGGCCATTGCTGGTTGACGAAGGTGCCGGAGGTGGTGAGCACGCGATGGTAAAGGTCGGGATGATACCACGCCATGATGAGCGCAGCCGAACCGCCGGAACTGCTACCCATGGTCGCGCGTCCCTCGGGATCTTTGGTCAGCTTCACGCCGTAGTTCTTCTCCACGAGCGGCAGCACCTCGTGCTCGATGAACTCCGCATACAAGCCCGACATCGTGTCGTATTCGCGTCCCCGCTCGTGCCCCTGGGCATCGCCGCCGCCGCTGGAGATCATGATGGCGATCATGGCCGGCACGCGATGCTGGGCGATGAGGTTGTCGAGGATGTGCGCCATGTTCATATCCGGTTTGCCCATGCCCGGACCATCGTGTGTGACGAGGAAGGGCGCCGCGCTACCAGCCACGTACTGCGCCGGGATGTAAACGGTGACCGTGCGCTTGTAATCAATCGGATGCGTTTCCACGATCAGCGTCTTGGGGTTGTTCGGATCGAGGGTCCCGAAGACGTTCCTGGCGATGCCGGGGTTGAAAAGTTTGTTGTCCTTCGAGTCCATGCTGAACTGCTCCACCTTCCCCTGCGGGACGCCTTCGACCACTTTCGACTCAGGCGCCGGAACGTAGTCGGGGCCGATGACAAAATCGCCATCGGCATCGGTTGGCGGATTCACACCGGGCTTCCCATCGAGGCGCGTGAATTTCGGGGCGCCGGGCGCATCGAACGGGCGCGTCGGCGGCTGGGGCCGCGCGGGTTGCGCTGGCGCGGGTGTGGCGGGTCGTGGCGCATCGGCGCTGAATGCGGGGGTGAACAGAACGACGAAGGCCACAAGGCCGGGAAGCAGGGGGCGGGGGAGAGGTTTCATGGGTGGGAGTGGTGGAGTGTCCATCGGGTCACCGCCGCCGGTGATCCAAAGATCGCCATGTTTCATCTCATGGCGCATGCGCACGTCGAGGATGAACTTCGCCTCGTCGCCGGTCCCGCGATGGATGAGTGACCATCCCATGTCTGTTTTAGGATGATGACAGATTTACCTCCGGAGAGACTCGTTGAATTCGCTCCGCGGCGCACTACCCTCGGAGCCGTGACTTTTCCCCGCTGTCTCTTGCCCGTTCTATTGTCGCTCGTTACCGCCGGCATGCTTTCCGCGCAGAGCGATTGGGACGAGCCGTTTCCTCCGCACCGCATCGCGGATAATCTCTACTACGTCGGCTCAAAAGGTCTCGCGACTTATCTCATTACCACGAGCAAGGGCCACATTCTGATCAATTCGAGCTTCGAGCGAACCGTTCCCATCATTCGGGAAAACGTCGAAAAGCTCGGGTTCAAATTTTCGGACATCAAGATTCTCCTCGCGAGCCATGCCCACTCGGACCACGTCGAGGGCCATGCGCTCATCAAGGAACTGACCGGGGCGCGCGTCGAGGTGATGGCGGGGGACGCGCCGGTGATCGCCGGCGGTGGCCGAGGCCAATACCTTTACAAGCAGATCTGGAGACCGTGCGCGGTCGATCAAGTGCTCCAGGACGGTGACACGGTGACCCTGGGCGAAGCGACGCTGACGGCGCGCCTCACTCCCGGGCACACCCGCGGTTGCACGACCTGGACCATGCTGGCTGCGGACGGCGGCAAGTCGTATCGCGTCGTCATCGTCGGAAGCCCGAACGTGAATCCCGGCTATCAATTGGTGGGCAACCGGGATTACCCGGAAATCGCCGACGATTTCGCCAGGACCTTTCGCCTGCTCAAATCTTTGCCCTGCGATATTTTTCTCGGAGCCCATGGAAACTACTATGGGATGGAGGGAAAAGTCGCCCGCCTGCCGGGCGACGCGAAAACCAATCCCTTCGTGGATCCTGAAGGCTATCGCGCCTATGTGGAGGATCGGGAGAAAGTCTTTCTGGAAACTCTGCAGAAGCAGCAAAAATGAGGAGGGCGACGCGATCGCGGACGACGAAGATCAGGGCGTGCCTGTCCGGTGGGCTCGCGCTGCTTTGGACGGTAACCTCAGGCAGGGGCGCAGAGGTGCGGTTCAATCGCGACGTGCGGCCCATTCTTTCCGACAATTGTTTTGCCTGTCATGGGCCGGATGCGAAGCAGCGCAAGGCGAAGCTGCGGCTCGATGTGCGCGAGGAAGCGTTGCAACCGGCGGAGTCGGGCGACACGGCTATCGTGCCGGGTCAGCCGGGGCAAAGCGAACTGGTGGCACGGATCCGATCGACCGAGAGCGATGACGTGATGCCGCCGCCAAAATCCCCCAAGCATCTCACGGCTGCGCAAAAGGAGATTCTCCAACGCTGGATCGCCGAGGGCGCAAAGTACGAGGGGCACTGGGCGTTCGCGCCCATCGAGCGCCCGGCGTTGCCCGTGGTGAAAGACAAATCGTGGCCGCGCAACGCGATCGATTATTTCATTCTCGAACGGCTCGAACTGGTGAATGCCCCGCCGGCGCCCCAGGCGTCGCCCGAGGCGCTCTTGCGGCGGGTGAGCTTCGGCGTGACGGGTCTGCCACCATCGCTGGAAGAGGTGGTTTCGTTTGCCGCAAAACATGACGAGGCGGACTACACGGGTGTCCTCGATCGTCTGCTGTCTTCCACCCAATACGGCGAACACTGGGCACGGCATTGGATGGATCTCGCGCGCTATGCGGACAGCGCGGGATACGAACTGGACTATCTTTTCACCCATGCCTCGCGGTATCGCGACTGGCTGGTGCGATCCTTCGCGTCCAACAAACCGATGGATCGATTCGTCCAGGAACAGATCGCGGGGGATGAGATCTGGCCGGGCAACGACGACGCGGCGGATGGCGCGCTCTTTCTCACGGTCGGACCGATGCGCCATGAGGGTGGCATTCAGCGGACGAAGGACCGCGAGAACGAATGGTTCACCGACCTCGCCGATACCACGGGCGCGGCTTTTCTCGGTCTGACCATGGGCTGCGCGCGGTGCCATGATCACAAGTTCGATCCGCTGACGCAGGCCGATTATTACGGGCTGCAGGCGATCTTCGCCGACAGCGAGGTGAAGCAGGATCGCGGGGGCCCGGCGCCCAAGGAGACTGATCCGGCGTTCATGCGCGCGGTGCCGCGTGCCCAACCTGGGATCGTGCAGGTCTTGCGGCGCGGGGAAGTCGATCTGCCGCTGCATGAGGCCGTGGCTGCGCTCCCCGCGGTGTTGCCCGGGGGCGGCGCCTTGCCCGCGGAGAGAAATCGTCGTGCGGCCCTGGCGGTGTGGCTGACGTCGGCGAATAATCCGCTCACCGCCCGCGTGCTGGTGAACCGCGTGTGGCAATGGCATTTCGGGCGCGGCCTGGTGCGCACGGCGAATGACTTCGGACGTCAGGGTGAGGCGCCTTCGCATCCGGAGCTGCTTGACTGGCTCGCGAGTGAACTCATCGCCAGCGGTTGGGACTTGCGCCACCTGCAACGACTCATCCTTGAGTCCGCGACGTACCGTCAATCGAGCATCCGATCGCCCGAGGCGCGGGACCAGGATCCGGACGACCGTTTTCTGGCCGGTTTTCCCCGCCGGCGTTTGCAGGCGGAAGAACTCCGCGATGCGCTGCTCGAGGTGTCCGGAGGGTTGAACTTGAAATCGTTTGGTCCACCGGTGGTGCCGCCCGCGGAGGCATGGGCGCTGGCCGCGTTGCGGAACAAGCACTGGGAGGTCACCGGGGATGAAAGCGAATGGCGGCGGCGCAGCCTTTATTTCGTGGTGCGCCGCTCGATCAAGCTGCCTTTCTTTGAAGCGTTCAACCTTCCCGACAATGTGAGCAGTTGCGCCGGCCGCGACAGCACCGTCGTGGCTTCGCAGGCGCTGACGCTGCTCAACAGCGGAGACACGCTGGCCAATGCCCGCGCGCTGGCGGGCCGGCTGTGGATGGCCAGCGGGGGTGATGCTGCCAAGGCTGCGGCCCTGGCCTGGCAGTTGGTGTTTGCCCGCCAGGTCAGGCCCGCCGAGAGCCATCGCGCGCTGGCCTTCCTCCAGGCCCGCGAGGAGGAATGGACGAAGACCCAGCCGGCCGCCGCGGCGCCGACCGGCGTCTCCGGCGATTTGCCCATGCCCGCCGCCCGCGGGGCCGCGTGGGTCGAATGGTGCCTCGCCTTGCTCAATGCCAACGAATTCGTGTATGTCGATTGAACCCAGGTCGTCACTCCTTGGCCGCCGGGATTGGTTGCGCCATGCCGGTGGCGGGTTGGGCAGCATGGCGCTGGCCTCGCTCCTGGCCCGTGATGGCTGGCTGCAGGCCGCCCCGTCGCCGGCCCCGTCAAATCCGCTCGCGCCGCGTCCCCCGCATTTTCCCGCCAGGGCGAAGGCCGTGATTTACCTCTTCATGCATGGCGGCCCCAGCCATGTGGATATTTTCGACCCGAAACCCGCGCTGACCAAGTTCGACGGCCAGCCGCCGCCGGAGGAGTTCCATCAGTTGAAGCTCCAGTTTACCGATGTGAAAAAGCAGAAGCTCATGGGCAGCCAGCAAACCTTCACGCGCTGTGGCCGGAGCGGCCTTGAGATTTGTGATTCGCTTCCCCGTTTGCAGCAGTGTGCCGACGACCTGTGCGTCATTCGCAGCATGCACCATGAGGTCTTCAACCACACGCCCGCGATCTGGCTCGCGAACACCGGCTCACCGCTGCCGGGTCGCGCCTCGCTCGGCGCGTGGCTCTCCTACGGCCTGGGCAGCGAGTCGGACAATCTGCCGGCCTTTGTGGTGATGCACTCGCGTCCGCTCAAGCCCGGGCCGGGCGTGTGGGGCAGCGGATTCCTGCCCGCCGTCTATCAGGGCACGCCGGTCGGGACAGGGCCGACACCGATTCCTCATCTCGCGCCGCCTGCCGAGCTGCGCGCCGGCAACCAGCGCGCCGTCCTTGATTATTTGCAGGACATGAACCGCAGCCACGCCGCGGAACGCCACGACGGCGAACTCGACGCACGCATCGCGTCCTACGAGCTCGCCTTCCGGATGCAAAGCGCCGCGCCCGAGGCCGTGGACATCGGCCCCGAGAGCGGGGAGACACGCGCGCACTACGGATCGGGCTTTGGCGAGCAATGCCTCGTGGCGCGCCGGCTCGTGGAGCGCGGCGTGCGTTGCGTGCAAATCTACCACGGCGGCGAAAGTGAAGACTGGGACACGCATGGAGAAAACCACCGCGGGCAGACGAAAAGGCTGGGCGAGGTGGATCAAGGCTGCGCGGCATTGCTCATGGATCTCAAGCAGCGCGGAATGCTCGAAGACACGCTCGTTGTCTGGACGGGGGAGTTTGGCCGCACGCCGACCACCGAGGGAAAGAACGGCCGGGATCACAATCCCTACGGGTATTCCATGTGGCTGGCCGGTGGTGGTATCAAAGGGGGCCAGGTTTACGGCGCGACGGATGAACTCGGCTTTCGCGCGGTGGAAAAGCCCGTGCACCTCCATGATCTGAATGCGACGCTGCTCCACCAATTCGGCTTCAACCACGAACAGCTCACCTGGCGTCAAGAAGGCCGCGATTTCCGGCTCACGGATGTGTTTGGGAACGTGGTGAAGGAGATTCTCCTCTGAACCTGCTTTTAGGTTTAGAGCGCGTTCTGCATTTTGGACACCGGAGGTGTCATGGAAATTAGCCCCGGGTCGAGCGAGTGTAACGAGCGAACACCCGGGGTATCTACCCAACAGCGAATGCTCCATCCGTCCCGGCGAAGCCGCATCTCCGAGGGCGAGGGGAAGGATGCGGCCAGGAGGCCGGGACGGATGGAGTGCGCTGTTTTGGTAGGGAACCCCGGGTGTTCGCTCGCAGATTGATGGTCGCCTCCGCGACCACCCCCGCATGCGGGGGCTCGCTGTCGCGAGTCCTCTCGCTCCGCTCGAGTCGCTCGACCCGGGGCTAATCGCTTTGACCCCTCCGGGGTCTTTTTTGGCGTTATTCGCGGTGATGAGCGCGAACCGCGTCCCCTTCTGCTCCGTAAATGATGCGCATCGCGTCCGCCATCAAGGCCTCACGTTCCTCGTCCGTGAGCTTATTGGCGCGCGTGCGAATCTTGGCCGCTATGACCGTTCCGGGCGTGGCGGTGTCTTCGCTCAGCCCGGCTTTTTTCCGTTTGCTCACAGCAAAAAGATGCGTTGTCACCCGTTGTCCGTCAATGGGGGCGCGTTCTTCCGGGAGGGGACGGCGCCCGCGCGCAGGACGGCGCCAGCCTTTGAATAATCCAGTTCCCCCTCGCTCTTGGCGATGAGCAGCGTGGCCAGGCCGTTGCCGATGAGATTGGTAAGCGCCCGGGCCTCGCTCATGAAACGGTCGATGCCGATCAGAAGCGCGAGCCCGGCGGTCAACTTTGGATTGTTAGTGACCGATAACGTGGCCGCGAGGGTGATGAAGCCGCCACCGGTCACCGCCGCCGAGCCTTTGGAGGTCAATAGCAAGAGGCCAAGCAATCCGAGTTCCTGGCCCAGCGACAAATCCGCACCCGTTGCCTGGGAGAGGAAGACGATCGCCATCGCCAGGTAAATGGAGGTGCCATCGAGGTTGAACGAATAGCCCGCGGGAAGCACGAGCCCCGCCACACTCTCCGAGCAACCCGTGCGCACGAGTTTTTCCAGCAGCGGCGGCAGTGCGCTCTCCGAGGACGATGTGCCGATGACGAGGAAGATCTCGTCCTTGATGTGGCGGAGATACTTGAAGATGGAAAAGCCGTTCAGGTAGGCGACGGTTCCCAGGACGAGGAAGATGAACAGCAGACACGTCGCATACACACACGCCATCATGCCCAGGAGCGCGTAGAGCGCCCGGACGCCCGAGGTGCTGACCGTCGCCGCCATCGCGCCAAACGCCGCCAGCGGAGCGAGCAGCACGATGATCCCCACGATGGTAAAAAACGCCTGGCCGCCAGCTTCAATCACGTGGACGAGCGGCCGCGCGCGCGCGCCCAGCTTCGTCAGCGCCACGCCGAACAACACGGAGATCAGCAGCACCTGCAGCAGGTCCCCCTCCGTGAAGGCGCTCACCGCCGTCTTCGGAACGATGTGCAGGATGAAATCCTTGGTGTTCTGCTTCTCCCCTTCCTGGTTATAGACTTTAGCCTTCTGGACCTCCGCTTCCGAAGGCTGATAATTGACGCCGACGCCCGGTTTTGCCACGTGCACCACGGCCAGGGCGATGAGCATGGCGAGCGTCGTGATCACTTCGAAGTAGATGAGCGCCTTGAGCCCGACCCGGCCGACTTTCTTCAGGTCGCCGACGGAGGCAATCCCCGCCACGATTGTGCAAAAGATGATCGGCCCGATGATCATCTTGACCAGATTGACGAGGAGGTCGCCCATCCACTTGAACGCATCGCCTTTCGGAAAGTTTGCGCACGCGCTTCCCGCGGCGCCAAGGTCGAACTGGCCCGGCTCGGGCTTCGTCGGGAAGCAAACGCCATACAGCACCCCGAGGGCAACGGCGACCAGCACCCAGAAATACAGCAGCCGATAGAAAGGCTTCCCGGTGCGGGTCGTTTCGGTCGGCAAGGGGGCCGATGGCAGGAGCGAGTGGGTCATCATTCGGGGAGGAAGGGCCGGTGTCGGGGCGCAGGACGTCTCACGCGTCTTTGTGGATGATCGCGGCGGCGATCACCTCACCGGCGGCGACGGTGTTCGCGGCGCCTCCCAGGTCCCGCGTTCTGGTCGAGGGCTGCGCGAGCCCGTGCTCGATGGCCCTCATCGTGGCCGCGGCTGCCTCGTTTTCGCCGAGGTGTTCGAGCATCATCTGCACCGCCCAGATGCAGCCGACCGGATTGCAAATACCCAGGCCCGCGATGTCCGGCGCGGAACCGTGCACCGGCTCGAACAGCGACGGGAATTTCCGCTCCGGGTTGATATTGCCCGAGGGCGCGATGCCGATGGTGCCCGTGCAGGCCGGGCCGAGGTCGGAAAGGATATCGCCGAAGAGATTGGAGCCGACGACCACATCGAACCAATCCGGGTGCTGGACGAAGTGCGCCGTGAGAATGTCGATGTGATACTTGTCCCACTTCACCTCCGGATATTGTTTCGCCATTTCCACCACGCGCTGGTCCCAATAGGGCATGGTAATGGCAATGCCATTGGACTTCGTGGCGCTGGTGAGGTGGCTCTTGCGCTTGCGCGCCAGTTCAAAGGCGAAACGCAGGATGCGGTCCACGCCCACGCGCGTCATGATGGTCTCCTGCAGGACTACCTCCCGCTCCGTGCCTTCGAAGATCCGGCCCCCCACTTCCGAGTACTCGCCTTCCGTGTTTTCGCGCACGATCATAAAGTCGATGTCGCCGGGAACCCGGCCCGTGAGCGGGCTGGTCACGCCCGGCATTAGTCGCACCGGACGAAGGTTCACGTATTGATCGAACTGGCGGCGGAACTGGACGAGCGAGCCCCAGAGCGAAATGTGATCCGGCACCTTCGCCGGCCAGCCGACCGCGCCGAAGAGAATGGCATCATACCGCGAGAGCGTCTCCTTCCAGTCGGAAGGCAGCATGGCTCCGTGGCGCTCATAGTACTCCGCGCACGCGAAATCGAAGTGATCCACTTCGACCCCAAAGCCGAACGCCCTGGCCGTGGCGTCGAGGGCGCGCAAGCCTTCAGGCACCACCTCTTTGCCGATGCCATCGCCCGGAATGGAAGCAATACGATAATGCCGCGTGGCGGAGGAGATGGACATGAAACTTCGGTGTGGATGGGTTGTGAAAATGGAACTCAGGGCAGGCCGAAACCGATCTGGCACTGGGGCTGGCTCGGATCAATCCCTTCAGCAGATTGCGCGGCGGGAACGCGATTGTGAATGCGAAATACGCGCGATTCGGGACAAATGCCGAGGCATGTCTGCAATCGGCCAGATGCTCGGCGTCATGGGCGATGTCCCGCCAAGGTCGCCGATGGATACATCGGTGAATGCCCTGAGTCATCCATCCGGGCTACTCGCAAGTTGGTCGGAATCGCGGCGAATTAACTAAATAAGCACGCGCTTCCGTCGTTTCAGAAACGAATCGGGTGCAAACAGCAGATCGGAGAAAATCCTATGAGCGACCTTACTCGACGAAATTTTGTCGGTGCAGTGGTGGGGGCAGCAGGGCTGTCGATGGCGATCGACAAGGCCACGCTCGACGCCATGCCGAAGCGGAACTTCGCCAACCTGCCTGCGGGAGGTTCGTAAGGAACAAAGGTATGCATCAGCATGAGCACGACGAAAGCAACGCGCCGAATCAGGCCGATGATCAGAAACCGACCGATCCCACGGCTCACCTCGCCATAGGCGTGAAGGGCGCCGAGCCGCCTCTGGAGGAAGAGGGGGCACACGACGGCCCTCGGCATAAGACGGCCGCAGGCCTCTGGTCCATTTATGAGACCGCTCATTATGGGATCAAAGAGATGGGTCCCACGCGCACGTTGAAAACGCTTCTGAATCTCAACCAGAAGGGAGGTTTCGACTGCCCGAGTTGCGCGTGGCCCGATCCCGACGGCGAACGCAAGACGGCTGAATTCTGCGAGAACGGGGCCAAGGCGGTCGCCTCGGAAGCCACCACCAAGCGGCTGACCCCCAAGGAATTTGCCAAACATCCGATTTCCGAAATGCTGGAACGGCCGGACGCCTGGTTCGAAGAGTTGGGCCGCATTACGCATCCGATGTTCCGGCGGCGTGGCTCCGACCACTATGAACCGATCTCCTGGGAGGATGCTTTCGCCCTGATCGGCAACGAACTCCGCTCCCTTGCTTCACCTGACGAGGCCTCCTTCTACACCTCGGGCCGGGCCAGCAACGAGGCCGCCTTTCTCTACGGTTTGTTTGCCCGTCAGTTCGGAACGAACAACCTGCCCGATTGTTCAAACATGTGCCACGAATCCAGCGGCACCGGCCTCAGCGAAGTCATCGGATTCGGCAAGTCCACCATCCGCATCTCGGACTTTTCCGATGCCGACTCCATTTTCGTCATCGGCCAAAACCCTGGGACCTGTCACCCGCGGATGCTGACGGAACTGCAAAAGGCCGTGCGCAACGGCTGCAAGCTGGTGAGCGTGAATCCGCTGATCGAAACGGGATTGATGCGTTTCAACAATCCCCAGGAGCCTGTCCGCATGCTCCTGCCGGGCACCAAGCTGGCCTGCCTCTTCCTCACCGTCCGCATCAATGGCGATGTCGCGCTGCTCAAGGGAATCATGAAAATGATGCTGGAGGAGGACGAGCGCACGGGCGGAAAGGTCCTCGCGCATGATTTCATCGAACATCACACCGAGGGTTTTGCAGCTTTTGCGGAGGATCTTCGCCGCGAGAGTTGGGACCGCATCGTCGCGAGCTCGGGCATCCCACGCGAAAAGATCCGCGAAGCGGCGCAAATCGCCATCGCCTCCGAACGCATGGTCTGCTCCTGGGCCATGGGCATCACCCAGCACAAGAACGGCGTGGCCAACGTCCAGAGCATCGTCAATTTCGCCCTGCTGCGCGGACAGATCGGCCGGCGCGGGGCCGGAGTCTGCCCCGTCCGCGGTCACAGCAATGTGCAGGGCGACCGCACGGTCGGCATTTGGGAAAAAATGAGTGACGAATTCATGGAGGCGTTGGGCCAGGAGTTCCACTTCACGCCCCCGGCCAAACATGGGCTCGACACCGTCCGCACCATCGAGGCCATGCATCAGGGCGGCGTGAAAGTTTTCATCGGATTGGGCGGAAACTTTTTGGCCGCGACTCCCGATACCCACTACACGTCGGAAGCCATTCGACAGTGCAAACTCACCGTGCAGATTTCCACCAAGTTGAATCGGGCGCATCTCATCACCGGCGAGCAGGCGCTCATCCTCCCGTGCCTCGGGCGGACCGAGAAAGACCGGCAGAAGTCCGGTGACCAGTTTGTCAGCGTGGAGGATACGACCGGCGTGGTCCATAGCTCGCATGGGGTCCTGAGTCCCGCCTCGGAGCATCTGCGGAGCGAACCGGCGATCATCGCCGGCATCGCCCAGGCCACGCTGCGGGACAGGACCACGGTCGATTGGCAGAGCTTGATCGAGGATTACGATCGCATTCGCGACCATATCGAGCACGTGGTCCCCGGCTTCACCCAATACAATGCGCGTGTCCGCCAGGCTGGTGGATTCTATCTCCCCAACAAGCCCTACGAGGGTAAATTCGCGACGCCTTCCAAACGGGCGAAGTTCACCGTCCACAGCATCCCCGAGCACAATTTGGGGGAGGGCAAACTCCTGCTCACCACCATCCGCAGTCACGATCAGTTCAATACCACCATCTATTCGGAGAACGATCGCTACCGCGGAATCTCCCAAGGACGCCGGGTCGTCTTCTTGAATCGCGAGGATATGAAGAACTTGGGATTCGAACATGACCAGTGGGTCGACCTGATCAGCCACTTCGAAGGAGAGACCAGGCGGGCCAAACGCTTCAAAGTGGTGCCCTACGACATCCCTGTGGGTTGCGCCGCCGCCTATTTCCCGGAGACCAATGTTCTCGTCCCGATTCGCAGCGTCGCGGATGGAAGCAATCAACCCGCATCGAAGTCGCTGGTCATTTCCCTTGAGACCGCCGAGGCCGCGCCCAGCGCTTCGTAGGACCCCCAATTTGCTGGAGGTGGCTCGCAATTCCTGTCCGTGAGCCGCGCGGGAATCGAAGACGTGCCAAACACGGTGGCAGAGATGGCGTCCGACTGGTCAAAACTCAAATGCCGCCGTGGCGAGGGCAATCATGGCAAAGGTTGGTGGCGCGTCTGTATTCGGTTCGACAGCGAAAGCCAACAAGTCCATACGTCACGAATGGCCACGCGTTTCCCCGTCCTCGTTGCGTCCTGTGTCTTGCTCCCCTTGCTCATTGTTGGTTGTCTTTCCATGGGTAACTCAGCGGCGCTCGGAGGGGCTCCTCCGGCGAAGACCCCGCTCGAAGAGAGGCTGAGCCGCATCATTATTCCAAAATTGGAACTCCAGGACGCCACCTTCGTCGAATCGCTGGATTTCATTCTTCACAAAGTGCAGGAACTAGACCCCGCCAGTGGCGCCATCAAAACGTCGCTGCCGCTTGAGACAGGGGTTCCAGTGGTAAGCGACGGTCCCGGTATTCCCGGGCTCGATGCACCGAAATCGGCGGCTCCGGCAGGCAGGTTCCTTCTCGCCGATGTCAGGCTGACCGTAAAATTGGCGGAGATCCCGGCTCTCGACGCTTTGAGATACATTACGTCATTGTCGATCCTTAGATTCCGAATCGATGGAGATACGGTGCATTTCATGCCCATGGATGCGGCGAAATCCTCTCCCGCAAGCCCGCACAAATAACGTCGACGCCCCGGCTCAGAGAGGGCCGTCGTTAGACTGCGGTGACGCCCGCGAACCAAGTGTTAAGCCATTCTTCGCGTATTCGAGGAATGGCGGAGCCTCCCGCCATTGCTGGCGAATTCGCCAGGCGGACTGCCGGACCCCCATGCACTCGGCGAACCCACGCAAGAATGGAAAACGCGAAATCAAGGTCGGCTTGAAGAAGATGGAAGCATGCCATTTTTAGCTGCATCTCAGACTTCTTGCGGTTTCCCGGTCTATCTGAAAGGCTGCCGGTCTTATGAGTGCCATGAAGCTGGCCGGCTCAAAGGTCGTTTGCGTCCTCACGGTTGCTTGGATGGTCGTGAGTCTCGCCCCATTTGCGCGAGCCGATGACAAGCGACCAGCCGCGGCGGAAGCAGCCATGGCGACGGGAGACGAATTGTCGGGCCGTGGGCAATTCCAGGAAGCCGTCGCGCGCTGGAAGGAAGCGGAGAGTGCCTTTGCGCGGGCGAAAGATACGGACGGCGAAATACGAGCCCTGCTGCGGCAGGCCGGGGCGTGCCAGTCGCTGGGCCAGCACCGGCTCGCGTTGAGCGCGCTGTCCTCGGCACAGTCTTTGGCGGGTAATTCCGGCGGTGGCCATGCCGAGGCTGAGATCAAGGCAGCGCGCGGAGCCATCAGCATTTTTGCGCGAGAGGCCGATCAGGCGGAGCCGCTTCTGCGTGAAAGCTTGAAAGCAGCGCGGACCGCCCGGGATCCGGCCCTCACCGCGACCATCCTCAACGATCTCGGCATCCTGCTCTCGGCGCAGGGACGCACCCAGGAAGCCCTCGCCGCATTTGCGCAAGCGATCGGGGAAGGGGGGCCGGAGCTCATCGCGACGGCCAGGAGAAACATGGCGGATGCTGCCTTTGCCGCGGGAGATTTTGCAGGTGCGGAAAAGTTCGCGGCGCAGGCCGTGAAATCGGCATCCGGGCTGACCGACGGGCACAGGAAGGCGTTCCTCTTGATCGGGGTGGCCCAGCTTCTCCAGCAGATTTTTGTCGCTGCGCCCGAGCATAACAATGCCTTGCGCGCGCAAGCATTCCGCCTCGACCAGGACGCGGCGCGGATCGCGGAGAAAGCGGGCGATCTGCGCGCCCTGGCCTTCGCCCTCGGAAACCAGGCGGCGCTCTACGAATTTGAAAAGCGCTACGGCGAAGCTCTCGCGCTCACCCGCCGCGCCGTCTTTGCCGCGCAGCAGGCGCAATCACCCGATGGGCTCTATCGCTGGGAGTGGCAGACCGGACGGCTGCTCGTGAAACAAGGGGAACGCGATTCCGCGATCGAGGCGTATCGCCGCGCGATCGGCACGCTTCAGACCATCCGCAACGACATCGCCATCCGCCGCGGCAATCTCAATGCCCGCTCATCGTTCCGCGACGCTGTCGGCGCGGTGTATTTCGAGCTCGCCGACCTGCTCCTCCAGCGCGCCGTTGGCGCGAAAGAAGACGGCGAAGTGCAGGGGTTGCTCCGCGAGGCGCGCGATACCGCGGAGCTTCTGAAGGCCGCGGAACTCGAGGATTACTTTCAGGACGATTGCGTGAGCCTGCTCAAGTCGAAGATCAAGAAGGTGGAGAATATATCGCCGACCGCCGCGGTGATCTATGTCATCCCTCTCCCGACTCGCACGGAGTTGCTGGTGAGCCTGGCCTCGGGCAGGATCGAGCGTTTCACGGCGGATGTGGCGGATGAAAAACTGACGGAAACCGTGCGCCTCTTCCGGCTGAACCTCGAGGACCGCAGCACGGAAAGTTATCTCGAACAGGCCCAGCAGCTTTACACCTGGCTGATCAAGCCCCTGGAGCCGCTGATGACGAACGCGCGCCTCGACACCATGGTCTTCGTGCCCGATGGCGCGCTCCGCACCGTCCCGATGTCGGCCCTGCACGACGGCCAGGAATTTCTCATCGAGAAATTCGCCGTGGCCGTGACACCGGGTCTGGAGTTGATGGAAGCGAAGCCCGCGGAACGCGTTCTGCCGCACGTGATGATCCGCGGGCTGTCTGAGGCGCGGGAGGGCTTCGCTCCGTTGATGCATGTGCCGCAGGAAGTCGAGCAGATCCAAAAGCTTTACGCCAGGAGCGACGCGCTGATGAACGAGAATTTCAAGCATGACGCGATGGGTGACAAGCTGCGGGAGGAGCCGTTCACCATCGTGCATATTGCGTCGCATGGGCACTTCGACAACGACGTGCGCAAGAGTTTCGTCCTCACGTTTGATAAGCACCTCACGCTTGACGATCTCGAGACCTATATCCGACCCGGGCAATTGCGCGACCACCCGCTCGAACTGCTCACCCTCAGCGCATGCCAGACGGCCGCCGGCGACGACCGAGCCGCGCTCGGCCTGGCCGGTGTCGCCGTGAAGGCGGGGGCGCGCAGCGCGTTCGCCACGCTGTGGTTCGTCAACGATGCCGCATCGACGCAACTGGTCGGAGACTTTTACACCGAACTCACCACGCATCCGCAACAGAGCAAAGCCCAGGCCCTGCAGGCCGCGCAGCGAAAGCTGCTCGCGCAAGACCGCTACGCACACCCCTGCTACTGGGCTCCGTATCTCATCATCGGCAACTGGCTGTGAAGATTTTTCGCAAGGCGCTGCGGTACCCGCCGGTGGGTTGCGTGCTGATCAGTCTCCTGACACTGGGTGTTCTCATCGGACTGCGCGCCGGTGGCTTGCTGCAACGACCCGAATTGATCTTCTACGACGACTTTGTAAACCGGCGAGCCGATCTGGAGATTAAAAAGCGGGCCGAGCAAGGCGTCGCCACCGACCCGCACATCGTTATCTGCGGAATGACTGAGAAGGATCTCATCAATTACGGCCACCCATTGGACGATGCGAAGCTCGCCGTTTTGCTGGAAAAGATCGACGCTGCCGAGCCGTGCGTGGTGGGGCTCGACATCTATCGCGACCTCAAGGAGCCGCGTTCCGGCGAGTCTTACCCGAAACTCGCGGAGACATTGGTCAGGTTGGAGAGTGTGATTGCGATTGAGCGGATCCCTGAGATCAAGCCGCCGCCCGTTCTAGCGGACCTGCCGGGCCGCGTCGCTCCGAACAATCTGCCCTTCGATCACCAGTTTGATCGCGTCGGCCGCCGGGCGTACCTTTTTCTCGAGGGTGGATTGCCCCAGCCGCGCGAGAGCTTCGCTCTTGCGCTCACCGTCACCTACCTCACGGCACACGATATTGGTGTGAAACTGGTCGATGTGCCTGGGAGCGCCAATCCTCTTCTTCAACTCGGCAAAACCATCCTTCCGCGACTGACTCCCAATGCCGGCGCCTATTCCGGACTGAAGCACCTGGATTACGAAGTTCTGATGGATTATCGCGCACCGCGAGAATATCGCACCTTCAGCTTCGGTGACGTGCTCGAAGATCGGCTTCCCGCCGGCGCACTCAAGGATGCCATCGTCATCATCGGAATCCTGACTCCCAGCGTGAAAGACGCTAACCCCACGCCCGTAGACGAGCACCTGCGGGGCACGATCCACCACGCCATGATCGTCAACCAACTCCTGCGCTCGGCGTTGAACGGTGAGCCGCCGACGCGCTGGTGGCCCGAGCCGGCAAAGATTGCGTGGATCGGCCTCTGGACATTGCTCGGCGGTGTCCTCGGCCTTGTGCTGGGATCTCCGTGGAGATTGGCCCCCGCGCTGATCCTGCTGCTCGGCGCGATCATAGGCGCCGGGTGGGTGGCTCTGTATTACTATGGACTGTGGATTCCCATCACGACGCCCGCGTTCGGGGCGTTTGCCGCCGCCACGCTTGTGACGTCGCTCCATGTTTTCCTCGAACACTCCGACCGAAGTGTGATGCACGCGCTGTTTTCCCGGCACGTCTCGAAGGCTGTCCTGGACGTCCTCTGGGCCGAGCGCGAACAGATTCTTGAAGGTGGCCGGCTGAAGCCTCAGCGGATCACCGCGACTGTGCTCTTTACCGATCTGAAAGATTACTCCACGCTCTCCGAAGGGTTGGATCCGGCCGACCTGATGAGTTGGAGCAACGAATACATGAACCGCATTTCACCCGAGGTGGACTCTCATGGCGGGATTGTCACGGCCTACCGTGGCGATGGTCTCATGGCCGTCTTTGGCGCGCCTTTTCCGCACAGCAGCGAAGAGGACATCGATCGGGATGCCACCCACGCGGTCGAATGTGCGCTGGCGATGCGCCGGGAATTGAAGGAACTCAATGCCGGCTGGGCCGAGCGCGGAACGCGGACCGTTGCGATGCGCGTCGGCATTTTTACCGGCCCGCTCGTGACCGGCAGCATGGGCAGCATGCAGCGCCTCGAGTACGCCGTGCTGGGCGACACCACGAATACCGCGTCGCGTCTCGAAAGCATGGGCAAGGAATTGGAAGACGACGAGACGACCGCCCCTTGCACCATTCTCATCGGCGACTCGACCTGCCAGCGGTTGCACGGCCGCTTCGCCACCAAATCGCTCGGGCCAAAACGGTTGAAGGGAAAGTCGAATGAGGTCATTGTCCATAGCGTTCTTTCGGCGGCGGCGCCCCCTTTACAAACATGAAAACCTTTCCTGTTATCGCCACAACGCTCCTGCTCATCGTGTCCGCGCAAGCCCAGACGCCGGCACCACCGGCGAGCACACCGGGTCCCGCGCCGGCCCAGACCCCGGACGGGAAAGCAAAGGCCGACCCGCCCAAACGGCTCGTGTACGTCAAACCCAAGATCGCCTCGACCGGGACCCGCGTGGATGGCGATGGGGGCTCTCGCGGGCCCGGCGTGAAAGTGCCTTCCATCTACGTTCTAGCACCGAACCACACGGGTCTGACCTCGCGCGCCCAGCCCTCGCTTTTCTGGTACCAAAGCGGTCCGGCCAGCACGCGTTTCGAGCTGACGGTGATCGAGCCCAAGAAACCGAAGCCGGTGCTGCAGGTCGGCGCCGACACGGCGGGCCAGCCGGGCATTCACCGGCTTCCGCTTGGCAAACACAACGTCACCCTCACGCCGGGGATCCTCTACAAATGGACGATCGCGCTGATCCCCGATCCCGCCAACCGCTCCCAGGACGTCATTGCCAGCGGGACCATCCAGCGCACCGAACCCGACGCTCAGTTCACCTCCGCCCTGGACGGCGCCGAAGGTCTGAACAAGGCCTCGCTCTACGCCAGCAAAGGTTTCTGGTACGATGCCCTCGAAGTCGTGACGAACGAAATTGACGCCGCGCCGAAGGACAAAGCGCTCCGCCTCCAGCGCGCCGCTCTGCTCGACCAGGCGGGGCTGAAAGACGCCGCGGCTTCCGAGCGAAAGTAGCCGCGCTCCTTTCTGAACCCAGGGCAGTTCATTCGCGGTACCGCCACTTCAACTTTATGAAATCCTTCCTGGGCACCCTCACGATCGCACTCCTCGCTGCGTCTGCACAAGCCCAGTCGCCGGCTCCGCCGGCGAAAAGCACCCCGAGTCCCACTCCGGCGCAGCGCCCGGGCAAACACATCCCCCTAACGTACAAGGCTCCGGATAACGCAGTGACCGCCCCCCGCAAAGATGTGGACGCCGGGTCGCGCGGGTGGAATTCCACGATGCCGTCGCTCTACGTCCTCGCGCCGAATCACACGGGTCTCACCACTCGCGGGCAACCGTCGCTGTTCTGGTACCAGAGCGGCCCGTCGAGCACGCGGATTGAGGTCACCATCATCGAGCCGGGGAAAGCAAAGCCCGTCCTGCGGGTCGGCGCCGACAAGGCAGATCAGCCCGGCATCCACCGGCTCGTGCTCTCGAGATATAATGTCATCCTCACGCCAGGGGTCGTCTACAAATGGACCGTGGCTTTGGTCCCTGATCCGGCCAACCGGTCTCAGGACGTCATTGCGAGCGACACCATTAGGCGCGTCGAGCCCGACACCCGGTTGACGGCCGCGATGGCAGGCGCCGACGGCCTGGACAAAGCCGCACACTACGCCGGAAAAGGCATTTGGTACGACGCTCTCGAAACCGTGACCAACGAAATCGACGCTGCGCCGAAGGACAAGGAGATCCGCCGCCTGCGAGCGTCGCTTCTCGAGCAGGCGGGTCTCAAACTCGCTGCTGCATCCGATCGGAAGTAGGCGGCGCACCGCTCTCTGCGGAGAAAATTGACGGGTCAGCTGCCCGTTCGCGGCCTGAACGCACCTCGTTTAATTTATGTCGACAAAGACGTAAAACTCCTCACAAGTTTAGTTCGCGCGTCGCTCCCCCCGATGCGCATCAAAAAAGAACAACAAAATATGGCACACATCCCTTCATCCAGCGATCCATTTCGTTTAAACATGCAAATGGGTTACGGTCCCACATCTCCGGCGACCCCTGCGCCCATCCCGCCGGCGACGCAATGGTGGGATGTTAACAACTGGCAGTACTTTCTCAAAACCCGAAGTTTCCTCACCGGCACTTCCTATCCGACCAACCTGTTTGATAATCAGACTTCCATGGCGACAAAGAATTTCCAGCAGTCAACACAATATCAACCGGTCTTGCCTCCCACCGGCATCGTGGACCTGAACACCTATAACAAGGCGGTGGCTGCAGGTATGATCGCTTTCCCGACGGTCGGATAAACCTGGCGAGGCGTTCGGAGCAAGCCGTTTTCTGCGCTGTCTTGCGCATACGCACAAATTCTTATTGACGGGACGATTTCATTTATCGAAAACTCGCGTTGAAGGCGTTGTTCCCCCGGCATAGAAAACTAGTTCTCATGAAAATCATCGACCAGATCATACATTGTTTCCTGGCCACCGCGGCGGTTTCCGCCTTGGTTCTACTGTGCAGCCCCGAGGCCGAGGCCTACGGGCCAAACGATCAATTCCGGGTCAACTTGCAGATGGGTTGCGGCCCAAATGGACCTGGCCTACCCATTGACCCCAACGGCCTCTGGAACGATGTCGGCGACTGGCAGATTTATCTCAAGACGCACGGCGAAGGCTTCTATATGAATTCTTCGTATCCAAACAACGTTTTCGATAACCAGACCGATATGGCCACCAAGCATTGGCAGTCAACGCATGGCCTGCCCGCCACTGGTATCATCAATACCACAACACTGACGGCGTCGGGACTACCAAACCCTCGGCATGCTGGCCCGCCTTGGCTAATGGATGCTGTTGAGTTAAAGTCGAAACTCGCGAAGGCGAAGAATGACGATCCTTATTGTGGACAAGAAGAGGCAGCGCCCAAGGAATTTCCTAAGAAGAACCGGATTCGCATCCCTTTGGGAATGCATGATAAAATCGCGGGAACTCCGGATACGCCCGGCGGGCCGGGACCCGAAAATGCGGAAGATCCGAACGGAATCTGGAATGACGTGACCAATTGGCAAGTCTTCCTTCGACTGTGGGAGGACTATATTTCCAAACTGAATGCAAAGGACGACGTAACCAAGCCCCTGTACCCAGGGCCTGACGGCAAACGTTTATATCAATGGATGAGGGACCCGAAGACTCAATTCGGCACCTTCGATGAAAACACCAAATGGGCGACCCGGGATTTCCAGTTCATCTTTCAGATAACGCCGATTTACGAAGGTGAAGTCGATGAGGCCACGCTGGCGGAAGCAAAAAAGCCAGCGTGTGAAAGGAAACAATGTCCGCTTCCGAATTACCCTACGACCCCCCACCCTTTCTATTCCGGCAAAAAGTAGAACCGCTAGGCAGGTTCGATGATCGAGAATCAGCAGCTCTTGCGAGGCTGCCCTTGACCGCGTAGACGTACGGGGATTATTACGTGGCCATGCCGCTGGCGATGTCTCTTCGAAATCCGTGGATTTACTTGTCGCCACTCGTCGCGTTGCAATTGCTCGCCGGACAAGCCACCGCTCATGGAAAAGATGCCCCCCGTTACGGGAAAGCCGATGGGGCACTTCCGTCGAATACCGATCAGTTGCTGAGGGAACTCCGGCGTGGAAATGCGAATCCATCCGCTGATCTCCTGCCAGAAACGGCCATCAAGAGCACTTCAAAGGCCAATGGTCCCGCATGGCTAAGAAAGGGTCCCTCAGCGGGAAAATTGCCGGCAGACATTTCGCCATCCCCCGCGGCGAAAATCGCCGAACCAGTGCCAGGAAACGCGTCGACTCGCGTTCGCGCACCCGGCATGGAAAAAGTCAAAACGGGCAGACGAGGGGGTGACACCGGGGAAATACCGCCTCTCGCCGCGGAGAAGCCACCGACTCCGGACTCCGGTCCAAAGAGCAGAGGCGACCAACCGATGAAGCTGGAGAAGAAGCTCGTGGTCCGTTCGTCTGTGGATAAGATATCCACCCAGATCGGATCCGTTGACACGCTAAACAGTGCGCCCGTCGGGGCGTTTGGGTTTCTCCCAGCGAAAGCTGTGCCGGTTCAGGCGCCGAAAGCGTCGTTCGGTTCGGCATCGAAACCCGCTTCGACTAAGGATTCCGCCGGAGCGATCGCCTTGACATCCCTTGCACCAGTGTCAGTTCCCAAGATCAAATCCGGCGGCCAACTTCTTTCGACGACGGCAACGCTGGCGGCGCCCTCACAGGGCAAGTCGACTCGCACACCCGGAACCCCATCGGGCCCCGAGGCGCCAGTTCCCTCGGCATTCGCTTCCGGCGCCTCTCAAGCTCTCGCTCAGGCGGCACTTCTTCCGGGGGCCAGCGTGGTCCTTGATAACACCCTGGGGCAGACGGGACAGCCAACGATCACCACCAATGTTTTTGGAATGAACGACTACGAGATCGATTCGGGTCTCGGCAAGTTCATCTCCGGTGGAAATCTTTACTTCAGCTTTTCTCAATTCGGGCTCCTCACTTTCGAATCGGCAACTTTCACTAACAACGCGGGTGTGCCTGGTATCCGAAACATTCTCGCCCGGGTCGCAGGCGGAGGAGTCTCCAATATCGACGGCACGATCAACGTGAACATTCCCGGGGCGAACCTTTTCCTGATGAATGCCTCTGGGTTCGCCTTCGGTCCGAACGCCAGCGTCAACGTGCCGGGCGCGTTTACGATCACGACCGCCGACTATCTCAAACTGGCGGACGGAAAACGTTTTACCGCCCTTCCGGGTACCGATGACGCATCCCTGAGCTCCGCGCCCGTGAGCGCCTTTGGCTTCCTTTCCGGCAAGCCGGCTGGACCTGCTCCGGTGACCATGACCGGAGGCTTTTATATCCTGGGGCAAAACTCGAACCTGTCCATCGTTGCCGGAGACCAGACGCTCAGCGGAACATTCCTGATCGCTCCCCGGGGGCAGGTTGAATTGGTCAGCGTGCGCGGGTCCGGAGAAGTTCCCGCCGCCCCGGGAGCTGTGGCGGCAACACCGTTCGAGGAACTGCCGGAGTTGGGAGCAATTACCCTCGATAGTTCCGCGCTAGTCTCCGTCGAATCGTTCGGGGCAGGAGGATCGGAAAACGAGGCCAGCAGTATTCTTGTGCGTTCCGATTCCCTGCTCCTCAGCGGCGGCGCCGCGCTGACCGCCAATGCGACGGGATCTGGGAAGGGGGCGGCCATCGATATCCAGGCGCGCAGTATCACCCTGACGGACGCTGGCTTTCTCCCGAGTAAGATTTCCAGTGCGTCCGGTGATGCGGCCATCGGCGGCAACATCGCCATCATGGCGGAAAGTTTGAGCATCGAAGGTTCCTTTATTCAGACGTCTGCCTTCAGCACCGGTGCGGCAGGCAATATCTCCATTACCGCGCATGATGTCTCGATCACGGGATCCACGAGCTTCCTGGCGTCGGGAATCCTTGCCGAGAGCGGGGGCGCCAACCCCGGAGGCCAATCTGCCACCGCACGCGGAGGCGACATCCACTTGGTGACCGAGGGTTTGGCTCTCGCCAACGGAGGCCAGATTTCCACGACCACGTATGGTCCCGGCGAGGGCGGCAACGTTTCGGTGACGGCAAAGGATATCAGCATTTCCGGATTCAGCGCGGCCGGCAATGGCGGCGCCGGTTTTCAATCAGGCATTTTTGCGAGATCTGCTTTGCCCGGTGAACAGGGGAGGGGCGGAAACGGCGGGAGTGTCACGGTCTCCGCGAACAATATCCGGATTTCGGCGGATGGGCTGATTTCCGCGAGCACGGTTGGTTCCGGCGACGGCGGAAGTGTCGCCATCGGCGCCAACTCCATCACGGTGGATGGCACGGGCGCGACGCACCACACAGGAATCACGGCCACAACGAGCTATCTCACCGGCGGAAAGAGCGGGGATATCTCCATCGGCGTGGCCTCCCTCACGATTCTTGGCGGCGGTGAGATCAACGCGGCGACACAAGGCTCCGGCGCCGGCGGCAGCATCGCGCTGGCCGGCGGTAGTATTACCGTCTCGGGTCCCAACTCCATCATCACCGCGCAGACTACTGCGGCCAATGGCGGCGCCGGCGGCAGTCTTCTTTTTAACGTGGATTCGATCACGTTGCTTGATGCCGGGCAGATCTCCGCTTCCACGCAAGGGTCGGGCAAAGGCGGATCGATTGAAATCACCGCCAATCAAATCACCGTCGACGGTGGTTCGATCCGCGCGGAGACATCGGGGAAAAACGGGGTCGTCATCACCGATCCCTCGGCGCAGGATATTCACGTCACCGTAACCATCGAATACGATCCCAATTCGGAACTGTCGCTGTCACTGATCAACCCCGCCGGCAATGGAGTTTTTCTTTTCAATTCCTTCGAGTTGGCTGGTTCGAACCTGACTGACACAACGTTCAGCGACACGGGTTCCCCGATCAGCGCCGGTGCCGCTCCGTATACGGGCACCTTTCAGCCGTTGATGCCCTTGGGACTGCTCGAGAGCGGGGCCGCGAACGGTACGTGGCAACTGCAAGTCGTCTCCGGATTTGGGAGCGGCACCCTCGTGGCATGGTCTGTGACGGTGAATGGGAAGCAGTTCGCCTCCAGCGCCGTACCCCAGCCCATCGACCTTTTTTCTTTCCCAAACATTCCGACGGTAGTTTCGCTGGCATCCATTCAAACGCAGGTCCATGCCGGGACCGGCGGCAGCATTTCGCTCACAGCCGGTACCGTAAATTTGCGCAACGGGGGCACGGTCACCGCTTCCACTCATGGGGATGGCGCGGCCGGTTCGCTCAGCATCCAGGCCGATTCGGTGACCATCGATGCGTCGCGCGCAGGGAGCGACACCGGTTTCTTTGCCAGCGCTCTCACCGGTTCGACGGGGCATGGGGGCAGTATTTCGGTTTCGGCCAGGACTTTCCAGGCCACCGGCAATTCCAATTCGGGCATCGCCGGTGGCGTCGTCGCCCGTTCTCTCACCGCGGCCCCGGCCGGAGACATCCTGCTCCAGACCAGGGATGTGGCGCTCGACTCCCACGCCGTGATCAGCAGCGCCAACCTCGGCGAAGGGCCGGCGGGTTCGGTGAATATCACGGCTGACAACTCCATCGTTTTGCAAGGAGGGAGCGTGGTCACCGTAGTTTCTCAGGCAGCCAATGCGGGAACGATTTCCCTCACGGCTGAGCATGACATCGAACTCCACGACAACTCGACGATCACCGCGGCGGCGGGTGCCGGTGGCGGTAGCATCATGATCAAGGCGGGTCACGAATTCTTTCTCGATCACAGCAGCATCGTCGCCACGGCCGGCGCCGGCGCCGGCGGCAACAATAACATCGACCCGGATTTCATCATCCTCGACCACGGCCTCATCAGCGCCAACGCGTTGGGGGGGGCGGGTGGCAACATCCTCATTGAGGGCAAATACTTTTTCGCGAGCGAAAGCCCCATCACCGCCACGGGCACGACCGCCGGCACCGTGCAGATTACGACGCTCCCGCTCGATCTGGTCAATGCGCTGGCCGGGCTCCAAGGAGGGTTCATCGATGTGTCCACGGCCCTGCAGGATCGCTGCGCGATGCGGCTCGGGACGGATTTCAGCAGCTTCCTGGTTGTCGGTCGCGGGGGCGTGGAGGATTCGCCGGACGAGCCCCAATCGGAAACGGCGGACCGCCTTCGGCAGAAAGCAAAAGGCAAGGTTCGCGGCCGATGAGGTTCCTGGCGCGAGTTGGGGTGCTCATCGGGCTGGCCGCGGCAACGGGGTGGGCTCAGCAAATAGCCGCGACGGGCAGTCCGTCGAATCCCCAGCAGCCGGCGCCCTTGCCGGTGGAACCAATCAAACCCGGCGAGAAGCCGGAGAATCCGCTCATTCCGACATTACCAGCGCTGCCGGAGGATTTGCCGTTGCTGCCCGGTGAATTGCGCATGCGGCCCACCCCGGAGGAAAAGCCGCGCGAATCGTCACGCTACAAGCTGCATCTCGCGGAGGAGGCCATGCGGCCCGTTCTGCCGCCGCTGGAGAAACCGCTGGCCGGCAATTCCCTGGCGGCCTCGGGCCGGATCCTGGTCAAGAAATTCGCCTTTGAGGGCAACCGCGCCTTCTCCGATCGCCAGTTGGCGAAAGTGGTTGCGGACTATGCGGGGCGGGAGATTACGAGTGAGGAGTTGGAAGAAGCGCGCGTCGCCATCACCAAGCACTACGTGGACGCCGGCTTTATCACCTCGGGCGCGTTGCTCCCGGACCAGGACGTGACGACTGGCGTGATCAAATTTCAAATCGTCGAGGGCCGGCTCAAGGAGATCGATCTGCGCGGCAACTTCTGGTACCGAAGCTGGTGGTTGCGCAACCAATTGCGCCGCGCGGCGGGTGTGCCGGTGAACTTCAACGATCTGCGGATCGGCCTGCAACTGCTGCGGCAGAACCAGACGATCTCGCGCGTCAACGCGGAACTGAAGCCGGGGGCCCAGCCGGGCGAAAGCATTCTCGAGGTGTCTGTGAAGGATGAGCAGCCTTTTCGCTTCGGGTTTATCGTCGCCAACACCCGCCCCCCGAGTGTTGCCGAAGGCATCGGCGAGTTGTATCTCACCGACCTCAATCTGACGGGACACAACGATCCCCTCGATCTCCACTGGGGATTGGCGCGCTGGACGAAAGAGGGAGCGATCGACTACGCGGGATTTGACAACGTGAGCGCGACCTACGAATTCCCGGTGAGCCCGTGGGGGACGACTTTGGCGGTCCATGCCAGCAAGAACGATTCGAGCATCATTGATGAAACGTTTGCGGCGTTGGGGATCGCGAGCCGCACGACCCAGTACGGCGCGGCTCTCCGCCAGCCGCTCTACAAGACGTTGAACGACACGGTGATCGCGTCACTGGCCGCGGACTGGGAACGCAGCGAGACGTTCTTGCTGGAACAAAGGTTTAGCTTGTCGCCCGGCGCCATCGACGGGAAATCGGAGGTTTTTGCCACGCGGTTCGCGCTGGATTGGACGAACCGCAGCCAGGTCCACGTGCTGGCCCTGCGATCGGTGTTCAGCTTTGGGCTCTACGCCTTTGGTTCGACGCGTGCCGAACCGGACGCGGCCAACGGCGCCACCTCCGGCGCGGGTGGTTCCCAAGGCCTGGATTTGGCGGTGCCCGATAGCAAGTTCTTCTCGTGGGTCGGCCAGGCGCAATACGTGCGCCGGATTTTCGATACGGCGGCTTTTCACGACAAGCCCGATACGATCGGCTGGAATCTCTTGCGCGAGACCACGCTGGTCTTGCGGGTGAATGCCCAACTCTCCGACCGGCCCTTGCTGTCGCTCGAACAGTTCAGCATCGGAGGCATGCAAAGCGTGCGCGGCTATCGTGAGAACCAATTGCTCCGCGATGATGGGGTCTTTGCCTCCGCCGAGATGCGCGTCCCGATCTGGCTGGCCAAGGACAAGACCCCAATTCTTTCCGTGGCGCCGTTCTTCGACTGGGGGGACGGCTGGAACTCGACCAAACTCGAGAAAGATGACCAGATGATCTACAGCGCCGGCGTGGGGCTGCTCGCCAACGTGACCCGGCACGCGCAGGTCACGGTCTATTGGGGCCATCCGTTCGTGAATCTCCACGAAAGCAAAGTGAGCCTGCAAGACTACGGTCTGCATTTCGCGGTCTCGATCAATGCCTTTTGAGCAGACCCGCCGTCCGGCGAGATCAGCTTCCGGCCATTGATTTCAGAAGAAAACAGTGGCGGAGCTTACGATGGTCATTCGTTTGTTCACCGCCACTTAGAAGCGGAATCCCAGCCCGATACCCGAGCCCCAGGAAGACGCATCAATGGTCGCCGTCGATCCGCCTTCTGATATTGTGAAACTCGGCACATAATCGTAACGAGCATACACTTCCACAAACCAGCGTTTGGCGGCGTCGAGATCGACCTCCAAAGACAGTTCGCCAAAAACCCCGCATTTGAATTCCTGTGCGGAACCGCGATTCACCGTGTGGGCCAGCGTGCTTCCCGGAAGACCGCGGGATTTGCCTGCGGAAGAGCCTTTGCCTCCGCCCCCGGACGCGGACTGGCTTGGGGACGTACCAGAGGTCAATTGACTGTTCCCGGCGCCCACATTGGAGGCCGCGCCTCCCGTGACCGCACCACCCAGAGTATTTGCATTGATGACTGCATTCGTGTTGGCGTCATAGGGACTCCTATGGCTTTGCACCGTCGCAGTGCCTTGAGTGCTCACGAGCGGATCCAAAAGCTGGTAATACGTATCCGTCTGTTGTTCGACATCGAAGATATTGAACGTCGGGCCAGTGGACAGATGGGCCTTGATTCTCCTCGTCAGATTAAAAGTGACGTCAAAAGGCACGGAGATGGCGTGAAGATCCGTATCGAGTTTGCTGCCGCGAAAGATTCCCACACGGGCCAATTCCTGGGTAGTGCCAACTATGTTCTTTTGCGGGCCCGCAAAGGGCACGGCAGGGCTAATGGCCCCAAAAGCCCCGAGCGCCGCTGTAGTCGCAATGGAATTCGAGTAGAGGTAGCCATCATAGACGACCGCTTGATATGCCGTAGGGTCGATATTGTAGTGATTATCGAAGGGCGCATTAGGACCGTTGAGCGGGCCATACAGATTGTCGATGTCGTAGGTGAAGAAATAGTTTTTGCTATTCTGAGTCGCGATCTGAAGGCCCGTGAGCCTGAAACCCGATTCGGAGGAGCTGTGATTATAGGAATAACCGAGGCCGACACTCGCCTCTCCCCAAGACCACTTGGCCAGCTCCCTGGTAAGCGAAATGTAAGGATAAACTACAGCCTCATCATCCGAGGCGCTAAATCCATTTCGCGAATCGCTGGTGTCGTACGAAAAGCGATCCGAGTGGTAAGTGACCTGCCGATTAATGCCGCTGCCTTGGGAGACAAACTGCGATTGGTTGGCGTACGAGAAATTTGAAGTTCCGTAGAGGTTTCCGGCAGCAACGGGTGGGGGTGTAAGAAACCACACGGGGCCGGTGGCGGAATAGACCGACCCATCCAGATAAACCCCATCGCGGGCGGCTGTCGCCAAATCCACATCACCGCCGCCCGTCAGGCGCTTGAAACGCGAATTGATGTCGAAGGGTGCGGCCGGACCGACTTGGAAGGAGGAGTGAATGTTTCTCACCCCGGCCCCGGCCGCGATTCTCCATGGGCCAGGATCGGCTGGACCCGCCGCCACGCCAGAGATCAAGCTATTTCCGTCGCGAGAGGCGAGGACCTTGCTCTTTTCCCCAATTGGGAAAGCATACTGGAAGGTCGCCGAGAACCACAGCCGGTCGTCGGTGCGCACCGCCGGAGCGCCATGGGCGCCGACGGAACGATCGCCGAGGTCCCAGGAGTACTTGACGCCGACGTTCAGGCTGAGACCGTCGCTGATGTGAACCGGCAGGTCGATGCCGGGTTCGATATTGTTCCAGCCGTTGTTCGTTCCGTTATAGCGAAAGTCGTAGCTGACGCTCAAGTTGGGCGAAAGGCCGATGGCGAAGTCCCCGTTGCGGTAGAGCTCGAAGGGACGGGTGGCCACCTTGTATTCGAGGTAAGCGCCCTTGAAGGCGTCGAAGTCGTAGTAGTAATTGAGCGACTGATTGAGGTAGGGGATGCCCGTCCAGTTGAGGCTGGCGGCGGCTTCCTTGGTGCTGCCGATGTGTTTGTCGCCCTGCGCCCAGAACCGTCCATCCTCGAACCAGTAGAAATTCATGCCCGTGGTGAGGGCGAGATCATGGGTGAGGCGGAATGTGTAATTCGCGAAGAGATCGTACTCCTGGTAGCGCACGCGCTGCGGGGTGCGGAAATCGGTCTCCTTGGCAGGGCCGCCGAAGGATTTGTCGAAGCCAGCGCCGCCGGGCGCGTAACTATTGAGGCTTTCGATATACCAGGCACCCACCGCAAAATTACCGATGGAAACGGCCGCGTTGGTGCCGACAAAAGGGCTCTCGTTGTTACCATCGATGCCGGTGCGATAGGCGACATCGAGGCCGCGGAACATGTAGCGACTGTAATAGCCGGCCGACCCGCTGACCTGGATCAGCGGGGCCTCCGCTGCGGGCACGACTTCCCTCTCGACGACTTCCCTCCGCTCCGACTCCTCGGGTTCCCGCAGATGTTGCTGGGAGCGAAATCTCGGCTTTTTCTGTTCGGCGGTTTCCACGTGCCTCTTGGGATGCGCCTTCCCGGCTTCCTCGGGAGGAGCGGGCTTTGGATGTGCCTTCTCAGCTTCCGCGGGAGGAGCGGGCTTTGGATGTGCCTTCTCCGTCTCTTCGGCGGGAGGGGGGGCGGGATGTGCCTTCTCAGCTTCCTCGGCGGGCGCATGAATTTTGCGCTTTTTGCGTTTTGCTTCGCTGGTTTCGCTTTCCCTCGGGGGCGCGGTGGTTTCCGTTCGCGGCTGTGGTGGTGGGGTGAACGACGATGACCAGACGCTGCTCTGCACGGAGACGGCTGTGGGCATGCCGCGTAGCGAAGGCGCGCCGCTGAAGTTTTCACCCCACACGCTGCTCTCGACTGTGACCGCGGGGTAGGCGTAAAGGAGCTTGCCTGTATCCAGCGGAAAATTGAACCGCGAGAGCGTGACGGACCGATCCTCGGCCTGGCTCCAGGCAGCGAGGAAAAACCAGGCAGAAACGCAGGTTGTTTTCACAAACCAATTGGGCCAAAGTGAAGACTGTGGCGTTGAGGGGATTGAATCTGCTGGGGTCGAATTGCTTTCTCGCATAATCGCGCTGTTTCGCCGCTCTGTTTCGCGTGCCTGCGGCTGCGCGCGGTTAAACCTGACCCAACTATTCTTGTAAAGAGAATTTTGGAGGGGAATTACGGACGCCAGGCAAGCCGGCCTGGAGAAAGAAACCACGACTGGTATTCAGTCATAGTTTTCATCGACGGAATCACTTCGACTAATGGCGAGTGGGTTCTCCGTAGATGCTGTCGACATGCACGTCCCACGAGGACTGGCCCGCCTGCCGCACCGTGATTTGGGAACCCAATTCGATCGGCTTCGCTGGTATTCGCGAAAGACGCCCCAAGTGCCGCGCAAAATGGTCGAAGGAGAGCAGGTTCTCGTAATTCGGCAATTGCTGCACCGGCAGGCGGGCGTAGCGAGCGTCGAACAAGTCCGGGTTCGCTGCCGCGTTGCGGGCTTGAACCTGGATCAGTGCCCGCATTCGGCCAAACAACTCCTTCTTCTGCAGCCCGTCTTCTGGGAGAACCAATTCGGGCTGAGCGGTGAATTGCCCATCCGCAGCACGGAATACCACGCGATAGTCTCCGTGCGAGAGCGGGCAATCGAAGGACAGGCTGACTGGATCTTGAAGAAAGAGATTGCTGATCGGCCAGACAGTGTCTGGGCGTGGCTTGAGGTCGCTGTAACGCACCGATTGCTCGCGCAAGAGCGGGCGAAAGGCGAGCAATAATTCCCCGGTGTTCTTCCGCAGTTTGAGATTGATGCCGCAGAAAAATCCGGTCGAGCCGCCAGCCTGCCCGGATTCCGCGGCGGAGCCGGCAAATCCGACGTACGTCCGGGACAACGAGGGCGGCAAAGTGACGACCATCGGAGCGGACGGATCCTTCCGGGCGTGCAAGGCCAGTTCCGGGCTCAGGTCGAATTCCCGAATGCGTGCGCCATCCTGGCTCTTCAATGTGCAGCGGTAGATGCCGGTTGGCAGAGGCGCGAGGCGCTTGGTGTCATGGAAATCCAAAGGAACAAATGAGCTCCTGCCAAGTGGCAGGGCGAGCGGCTCCTCATCGAGAGCACGAAGCCATATCACCTCGGCCATATCATAGTCCGTGCCGACCACGGGCATGGTCAGGTCGAGGCAGGCCATCTCCCTGGGCAGCGTGATGGCATCCGGAATGTAGAAGCATCCATCTTCCGCCGCCGGTGGCAGGGTAATGAGAGCTCCGCTCCAACCAGGGACCCGGACGGTCAGACGCAGCGGATTGGCACCGAGCAGCTCCACCGGCAGTTCAGCCGACGGCGGAGAAGCATCCGTCATCACCAGGTGCTGCGAGCGGCAGGTTACCTGCCAGGCGGAGATCGGGATATCCTGTTCACGACCTTCACAAACGAGGCCCGCGGCGAAAAACACCTTTACTACCCTGGCTGGCGAAGCGGCCCCAGAGCGCTCCGTCGCCGGCCTCGCGTGGCGATCCCAATCCTTGAACCAGCCGACGCCGCCCAGCACAAGGCACAACACCGCGGCGAAACCAATCCTCACTAAGCATTTGTGCGTGACCATCTTCACCCAAAGGCCATTTACCTTGGGTCTTTTTGCAAATCCCAATCCCCGTTCGTCAAATGCACCACTCGCACCACCTCGCTGGCTGAGTGCAGCCCAAAATAGATGGAACTGCTCTTCACCTTCATATCAGGATAGGTTTCTGTCAGGTATTGCGCCTTTTGCATCGCTTCCTTCAAATTCTCCGCATAAAGGCTGCGGTACTGGTCCACGGGAATGCTGCCGAGGCGATCAGCCGCGATGGGGGCGACCCGGGCGACGTGCGCTTTTTCGCGAAACATTTGCTCCATCCGCATTTTTATCCGCTCGAAATCCGCACTTTTGAATTCCACCAACTGGCCGTACATGAAGCGAGTTCCATTTTCCTCCACCTTGAACGTCCAGTGGTAATCGAACATGCGAAGCGAAGCGTCGAATTCGAGTGTGTTAGGATCGGTCAGCCTTAGATTCTCGATCACGCCCAGCTCATCCTTGTCAGCTTTGACGGCTGGGTAGCTAATGATCTCACCGCCTTTGATCGCCAGGGGATTCACCATGGCCTTCACCGAAGCCAGTTTAGGCGCCACGGACATCGAGAAAAAGTAGCCGCCTTCCAATTTCTTATCCTTGTTGCGAACGGTAAATAACAACCCGAGATAATCGGCCGCCAGGGACCGTGGCAGCGGGTACAAAGTCATCTCCTGGGATGACATCTTTACGCCCGCTTTCCAGACATAAGGCAGGATGTTCAGCTTATCGGAAGCAGCGCCCCGCAAAGTAAAGTCATAGATTCCCGTCGGCAGGGCGCGTTCAATTTGCCCCTTAATAACCGGCAGCCGGATCGGGTTGACGGGAGGGGGGGCGGCGTCCGGTTCCTGGCTCAGGCGGCCAACCCACAAGGCATCTAGATAGGCGTAATCCGTACCGCCATCCGGAATGATGCTGGCCGGCAGCGAAACGCGCTGCCGCTCGAGCTTTTTGCGTTCTTGCACCCTCACGATACCTGCGGCCGGGGTGTTCAAATCGGTGGCCACAGGCAAAATGGGCGTGGACTGGGTTTGGAACAGCTTATCCTGTGGTGGAGCGGGCAACTCCAGTTTGAGTGGTTTCCAGCCAGGCAGCCGCAATTCCACGCCAGCGCCAGGCTGATCGTCCGCCTCCGATGGAAGTATTGCCGTGAGCTGGTTGTTATCCATTTTCAACGGCACTTCTTTTGCTCCGTGGATCAGCCGCAGACCCTTGGGAGGATCCTTTTCCGCCGGCCACTCCTCGATGTCCAAACCTCCGGCAAAAATCACTCGGCGTGCCTGAGGCGCGGCGTCGAGTATTTCTTCCTCCGGGGTGCGGGATTGGCCTGCGTGTTGGGCGGTCGCGGCGGTCCCCTCTCGATGGCCCGGCGCGGCGGGCGACTTCGAGCGGAGAAAAAATCCGCCGAGGTGCGACCAGGAGAACCAACCTCCCGCGGCCAGCGCCACACAGGCAGCCGAAACCGCGATCTGCTTCCACGGGAATGGACGCCGGTTCCAGACAGGAAGTGTTTCCGGCAGGAGATAGATTCGCTTCGTTTCCGGGCAGATCAGCCGCGCGCCCGGTTTCCACAGGCGGTGTGGCACGCGAACTTTCCGATCGCGAGCGTACGGCGAAACGATCTGGCCCAGTTGATCTTCGTCCACCGTCGCCACCAGGGGTGGAACCTTGGCTGGCAGCACAAATATGCGGCCCGTTTCCAAACAGGTCACCTCGGCGCCGGCGAACCAGTTTGACCCCGGAATCCGCACCACGCCGCAGCGGCCAAACGGACTGAAAGCCAAACCGGGTTGATCCTGCTTGAGCGTTCCTTCGGGCAGCCACGCGGGAAGATTCGGCGGCAGTTGCAGCGGATGGCCAGTATGCTCACAGACGATGCTCCGCCCGGGCTGCCAATGTTCGGGTGGAATGTGGAACGGTTCGTCCGGCCGATACGGGCTGATCAAGCGTCCGAGTTCGCCGGGCACAAGTCGGGCGACCAGGGAGGAGCGGTTTGTCGGCAGGAGAAAACGCCGGCCGGTCTCCGGGCAAAGCATCGAGGCACCCTGCTCCGCCCACAGTGCGGGTGGGACTTCCACCTTGGAACGCGAACCGTACGGGCTGCGCACAAACCCGGGCTCTCCGGGAAGGGCTTCGGCGATCTGCACGTTGCGCTGGCGCTTCTCGGCTGTCTCCAAATCGTGCCGCTCCCAGATGGTTTTCACGAGGGCGGCGGTAGCCGAGCGGTGCTGTCGCTGGAGTGCATCCGCGGCATCAGTTTCCGCCGATTCGGGCTCTGCGAGCGCATACTGAACGGCTTCTTTTTCCAAGCCCAGCGTGGGAAAGGAATCGATGACGGGCACGCGGAACCGACGCCCTGTGCTTGGGCAATTGAGAACTTGTCCGGACCGCCACTGCTCCGGCGTCAGGTCCACCTCGGGGTGTGGATGATATGGGCTCCGAATCCGTCCCGGGCAACCCGGCACCCATTCGCCGTCGGGAAGCCATTCCGGCAGGACCGCGGGAAGACGAAACGTCCGGCTCGTCTTCGCACACTCCAGGCGCTGTCCCGGCTTCCAATCATCCAGCGGCACTTCCTGCAACGTGCCGGAAAATGGGGACGTCACTTTGGCGGGGCGGCCCGATTTTACTTTGCCCTCAAGCGATGGCAGATCCGTCGGCAATCGGAATAGTCGGCCGGTTTCCGGGCATTTGAGAGTCTGGTTTGGCATCCATTCCTCGGGAAGCACCTGGATTTCCGGGAAGGGTTCGTACGGGCTGCGCGCCTTTCCCGGCGCCAGGTCGGAAATGTTGGCCGTGGGAATCCACCCCGGGAGCTGGCCCGGCAGCATGAATCTCAGTTGTGTTCGCGGACAGGTCACCGCGATGCCGCAAATCCAGTCTTTCGGCGGAACGGATACAATTTCCCCGCTGTAGGGGGAACGGACCACGCCGGGACGGTCTTCCACGATTTCCCCCGTGAGTGGCGGCAAATCCGCCGGCAGCAATATGGTCCGCCCGGATTGGGGACAAGGCACCGTCGCTCCCGCGAGCCATGACGCGGCCGGCACTTGCACCGTCGATTCGGGCGCGTAGGGATTTCTGATCAAACGGCGCGACGCATCCACCACCCGCGTTTCCGCCGGCCATCTTTCGACGAGTTGAGGCAACCGCAGGGGCTTTCCCGAAACAGGGCATTTCACCTCTCGCTCGGCCACCCAATCCACCGCTTCCATCTGCCAGGTTCTGGTGGACGCATACGGCGTGGCGAGGATGCCAGGCCGACTGGCGTCGGCCAGAGCTTCCAGCGGCGGCAATTCCCTGGGTAGTAGGAACTGCGATTGTGTCACTGGACACATCACGCCGGCCCCCGGCTCCCATCGCTCCGGTGGGATGGCAATGGATGTGGAGCGATCGTAGGGACTTAGAATCGTCCCGGGGTGGTGCGCCACCAAAATGCCCTCCGGCATGGGCAGGCTCTGCGGCAGGGTGATTCTCCGCCCGGATTCCGCGCAGACGATTTCTCCGCCCGGCACCCACTCCTCCCAGGGGACGGCTTGCGTGACATCCGGCGCGGCGTAGGGACTGTGGATAACGCCCGCTGCCACCACCCCCGCGCGCAGCATGTCCAACTTCCTCGGAAGACGGAAGGTCCGCTGCGTAAACTGGCAGCGAACGCGCCCCGACGGCACCCACTGATCGGCGGGCATTTCTTGCGTCCGTCGCTCCGGATCGTAGGGACTGCGCACCACACCGGGGCTGATGACTTCACAGACCTTTTCAGGCCCTGCGGTCTCGCGAGGCCAGCCTTCGCTGCCGCTGCCGCTCGCCAGATTGGCCGACCGGTGCGCGGAGGAGGAGGTGGCGGCGGACGGCGACGTGCCGACCGAGGCCGTCCCGCGTTGCGTCGAGATCGCGAGCGCCGGCTGTTGCCACACGAGCCCCTGATGCGCACACAGATCTCGCAGCACCATGGTCGCATGGGTCCAGACATCCTGCCGGCAGATGAGATTCCGGATCATGTCGTTCGACGACGGTTTAAGGTTCGCCGTAGGGACGTAGGCAGAAGGCGTGTATTGCGCCGCCGCAGCCACTTCCGCCCCGCTCAGCAGGTAGTAGATGAGGCGGGCGAACGACGGCACCGGGTGCACGTCGAAATCGGAGAGATGCATCGATGCGGAAAGGGTTTCCTGCATTGAAGAAACGACATTGGCACCGCTGCCGTGGGCTTCCGGCAGACACACCATGCTGAAATGAGGCTGCAATTCCGTCAACGGCGTCAGCGGGTCGATCGCCGCATCGGCGTCTGGTGCCGCGGACGCGGTCAGCCAGATTTCCTCGCCGGGCAAATACACCGCGTTCTGGCCGTGCTCGATCAGGAAATCCAGGGCCTCCGCAATCGGGCGCAGCAGCGCCATGGCCTCGGCGAAGTCAATTGGGCGGCCCGCCCGGGAACGGGCATTCACGACCTCCGCCAAAGTCAGATGCGGCTCCCACTCTTCGGTGAACGCGAGAAGGTCGGCTGCCCAAATCACTTCCCGCACTTGCAGCAGCGTCTCCGGTTTTGCCGGCTGGTGCGTCAATTCCGCGACGTTGCAGTAATGCGCCGCGAGCACCGCGGCGTCCGGTCGCTCCGCTGTGCCGGTTAGGATCGTGAGCTTGACCCGCTCACCGGTGCTTTTCCGTCGGCCGATGTGGCTGACGTGCGGGCTCCTGGACGGTAGTTTTTCCTCGAGTACGAAGACGTCCGTCAGCGGCTCCGCGAGGCGGATGACGGAGAATCTCGTCTCCTCGTAGACGGCTTCGGTGCGCAGATAATCGCGCAAGGCGTGTTGCACGTCCGCCGCGCTGGCGTAACGCTCCTCGGGGCGCTTGGTCACCATCTTTGCCAAAATGCGCCGAAACTCATCGCTCAAGTGCGGCGGGAAGCTCGACGCATGCTCCTCCGTCAGTGTGTGCCGGCGCATCACGTCGCGCACCCCTTTGAGGTCGTTGCCACTGGCGTCGAGGAGAGGCCCCTTTCCCTGCACGAGGAACCAGAGGGTCATCCCGAGCGAATAAATATCGCTTCTGCCATCCAGCGCCTGTTCGCTGATTTGCTCGGGGCTGGCATACATCGGCGAGCCGACAAATTTCTGGTGTGTCTCCTTTGAGTTGAGCGCGAAACTGACCAGGCCAAAGTCCACGACGCGGCACAGCCCCTCCTGCTCCTCGAGCCGTTCGGCCAGTCGCGCCACGCCCAGGCCGGGCTCGATTTCGTCGACGAGCATAATATTCGAAGGCTTGATGTCACGATGCACCAGCCCGTGGCGCTGGTGCACCTCGCGCAGACCCGTGGCCACTTGCACCCCGATCAGCGCCGCCACTTTTTCCGGTAATACTCGGTAGCGCCGCACCAACCGTGTGAGATCTCCTCCGCGGCAAAGCTCCATGGCGTAATAGACTTCGCCCTCCTCCTCGCCACAGCGGATGTAATGAATGAGATTCGAATGCTTGAACTTGGTCAGCGCCACCAATTCCTGGATCACTTGAAAACGACGCGATTCGCTCGCCAGCAAGGCCGGATTGAGCACCTTGATCGCGACGCGTTCCTCGATCACTCCCCCTGCCACCGTGTCCGTGCGCACCGCTTCGAATGTCTTGCCGAAACTCCCTTCTCCCAACACCCGCGGTTTGTCCTCGCGGGCGCCTACGATCTCGAATTCTCCATAGCGGGGCTTTTGTCCCCAACTGGGCGATTCGGCACGGTCCGGCATGGCGATGGTAATCTCAGCCCAACCCGGGGCGCCCGCCTCTCGTATCGCCGCGAAAGTTCGGAAGCTGATACAGCCGGCGGGAGAAAATCAGTAGTTTCACGGCTGGTTCAGCCTGCGAGAACAGCCACGTTTTTGTCAACAAATCATTGGCCGCGTGAGCGTGGCGTTTCGAGCCAGATTTGCGAGCCGGCAAAGTCTACCGTGAGGCGAAACTCCCGGCACAGTCCGCTTCCGATCTTCGACTCGTTTTCCACCACCATGGCCTCTGTGTTCCGCCAACTTCGCCCGAGGCAGGTCACGCTTCCCAGGATGAGGTTTTCGAATTTGCGCTGAGCCGGATCGTCCGCCTGGCCTAAACCAAGATGGGCGGCACTGACCCAGCGTGATTGTTTCCTCAACTCAAATCGCTCTGCCGTGAACTGATTGATTTCCATTTTCGCGGAGGCGCCAGTGTCCAATAGCGAAGCCCACTCGTGGCCGCCATGCGCGACTTTCACAAATGGAACTCCGTGGCGCACCTCGAACGGCTGATGGGTCGCAGCCGATAAGACCACGGGCTGAAATGGTTGTCTGAATCCGAAGATGACCGCACCACGGGCGTAGTCGATTGTGACATAAGTGCACATCGCTTGCATGGCGCTCATGCCCAGAATGTTGAAAGCCATCGGTGCGCCGGAAGACCACCCCGTTTTTTCCGGGGTCTGGCGGTGCGATGCGCGGACGATCCAGGGCAGTCCTTGCCAATGCCAGGCGCCGATGGTAATGGCATCCGGAATCCCGAGTCGGGCAGTCTCTTTCCCTCGAGCACCAGTCACCGCCACGCTGCCCCGCGTCCCGGCAATCATCCGGACTTCGGCATCCCGCGCAGTCTCCGCTTCGAGCACACATCCCTCGCTGCCGGTATCAACAATCAACCACATCACGTGGCCGTTCACGGAGCACGGGATCGTGGGTAAACCATGGCGAATCTTCATCGGCGTCACCACCCGGTCGGGCGCAGACCACGAGACGGGAAAATTCATCACGTTTCGCCCGCTATGAGCGTCCATCGGTTCATCCGACGCCGGCCGTTGATCATCGGCTGCTGCGGCCGGCGTGCCACACGCCAGGGCGCACGCGCTCGCCAGTAGGGCCAGGGCGAGCACGCCTTCGGCGCGCCGCGTTTTCAAAATTGGAGCCACCAGGTTGCTCGCGGGTTCGGGGCAGTGGGTTGAGAGCGGTTTTCCCAAAAACCCGCTCCCCTGGGCTCGGGGGGCACTGGCCCATCTTGGATATTATCTACCATGGATTCCGGCAGGTTGCATTTTGCAGATTGCGGATTCGTTTGGAATTTCGCAATATATCATTCTTGCTTGGGGTAAAACGACTCGAACGCAAGATTTTCCATGCCAGAGATTGCTGTCTTCGATCACTACGAAGTGCTGACCAAAGATGACGGCTCACCTTTCGAGTTGGGACGGGGCGCCATGGGGATTACCTACAAAGCTTTCGATCGGCACCTGCGCATGCCCGTCGCGTTGAAAGTCATCAACTCGACGTATCTCAACAGCGAAATCGCGCGTCAGCGTTTTGTGCGCGAGGCCCGCTCGGCGGCCAAACTGCGACATCGGAATGTGGCCTCGGTCTTTCACCTCAGCATCGAGGGTGACACCTGGTTTTATGCGATGGAGTTCATCGACGGCGAAACCGTCGAGGCGCTCGTCAAACGCCAGGGCCCGCTTCGTCCGCGCGCCGCCCTGGCCATCACCGCGCAAGTGGCTCGCGCGCTCAATGCGGCCGAGCGGCATGGTCTCGTCCATCGTGACATCAAACCGGCAAATCTGATGCTCGTCAAAGAAGACGATGAGATGGTTGCCAAAGTGATCGATTTTGGGCTCGCGAAGGCGGCCGTCGCTGGCGAAGGAGAAGATGCCGCCACGGTGAGCATGGGCGGCTTCGTCGGCACTTTCGCCTTTGCCAGCCCGGAGCAGCTCGAGGAAAAGGAACTCGACAGCCGTTCTGACATCTATGCTCTCGGCGTCACGCTTTGGTACATGCTCGCCGGGCAGGTGCCCTTTTTGGGAACCATGGCGCAGGTGATGAGCCAGCATCTCTCGAAGACGCCTCCCTTCGAGAAATTCGACCGCCTTGCCGCACCCGTCGCCGGGGTATTGCGGAAAATGCTCGAGAAGGATCGGGCGAATCGTTTCCAGACGCCATTGGAACTGCGCACTGCCATCGAAACGTGTCTCGCACAGATCTCCGACGAACCAGCGGAAGTCTTAGCGCCGGGCGGAGACGAAAACATTGCCATGTTGCTGGACGCCGCGGCGCAGCGTGCCGGCGATACCCAATTCGAAATTGGCGTCGTCCTCGTGCGGCAGTACCGCATTACGGAAGTGCTCGGCGAAACGAATTCAGGTCGCGCCTTTCGCGCCTACCATTCCGAATCGCAACGGGACGTTCGTGTGCTCGTTCTGCACCCGGAGTTTCTCGCTGATGCCGCCGCCTGCACCGCTTTGGATTGCGAAGTCAAAAAGCTCGCCAAGGTCCGGCATCCGCATCTGCTTGGCGTTCACGCGTTCGAGACCGTCGATCAGGCGAGCTTCGTCGTCATGGAATGGACCGACGGTTTTTCGCTGGTCGATTTGCTGCGGGCCCGCCGCGAACTTGAGGCCGGCGAAGCCTGTGTGCTGCTGCGGCAGGCGGCGGCGGGTGTCGATCACGCGCTGGCCCTGGGCCTCGCCGGACTGACCTTCGACCTGCGCGAAGTGCTGTTGCACTTTCCTCAATCTACGACAAAAGAGACGCTGCTCCGCACGCCGCTGATGAACTGGCCGGCGTTTGAACTCAAGCTTTACCCCCTGGCCGTCTCCCGCGATCTCGGGTCGTCACAGACTTGGGCCGGTGCGCAGACCATGGTTGGCGGCGCGCCGAGCGAGAGCAAGAGTACCGACGCGCGGCTGCGCTACCTCCAGTCGCTGGCGGCGCTGGTTTACGAATTGCTGGGTGGCGCCGCCGCCCCCGCGTCCCGCGGGGGCCAGGTCAATCCCCTCGCGCGAACCTACGCGCCTCTTTCCACACTTTCCGAGGAAGGCAACGAAGTGCTCAAGCGCGCGCTGGACCCGGCGCGCTCTTTCGAGAGCGCCCAGGCGTTTTGCGATGCGCTCGAGACCCGCAAGGGCTTGCCAGGTCGTCACAGCGACGTCCAGCCATCAGGCAACGCACGGATTGCACCCCGTCGGAACGCGGAGCCGATCGCTCCGAAAAGCCCGTCGCGGCCCGCCGTGAGAAGGAGACCGACGGCAGTGCTATCCGCCATATTTGGCTCTGCTCTTTTGATCGGTGTGGGAGGCCTCCTGTTCGCCTACTGGCGTGCCGAAAAATCTCCGCGGAATTCCGACTCGCCTGCGACGATGCCGGGAGGCCATCAGCCCACCGTCACGATGACGCCGCAGCGACAGGACTCGCTGAACACCGCAGTCCGTGCGGCGCAGATTCTCGAAGACAAAGGCGATGGGTCGAAATCCATCGAGGCGTGGCTGCCTGTGGCGAAGGACTTTCCCGAAGCCGTTGTCGCCAGGGACCACCTGGAGAAGCTTTTCAACGGGATCCGGACGCGGCCGAATCCGATCACCATGGATGAGTTCAAGGCGATGCGCCTGACGATCACCGAAGCGGCAAAACTCGGTGTTCCCGCCGCCATGGTATTGCTGGCCGACAACCTGCGCGAAAAGGAAGCGGCGTCCGCGTTTAACTGGTATTCCGCCGCCGCAGCCAAAGGCGATCCGCCGGCACTCACCCAGCTCGGCCTCATGCTCTGGACCGGCGCTGGCACGGGTTCGCCCGACCCCGCGAAGGCGGTGAAATGTTTCCAGGACGCCGCGGAAAAAGGCGACGCCGCTGGTCGTTCCGCCCTTGCCGAGTGTTATCTATCCGGCAAAAGCGTCCCTCGGAAGGACGATCAGCGCGCGCTCGAACTTCTCCGCGGCTCCTCCCAAGCCGGCGACGTCGGCGCGATGAACCGCCTCGGCGACTGGCTCGTGCACGGCATCGGCGGGAAGACGGATTTTGCGGAGGCCTTCCGGCTTTTCACGCAAGCTTCGGCCCGCGGAAATCTCGAAGCACTGGGCAACCTCGGTGTTCTCCTCATGAATGGGGATGGCGTGGCCGCGAATCCGAAAAAGGGGGCAGAGTTGTTCGAAAAAGGAGCGCGAGCGGGCAATGGCTTTTGCATGTCCCTCTTCGCCCGATGCCTCGAAGCCGGCATCGGGGTTGAAAAGAACCCAGGGCAGGCACAACACTGGTATGGCGAGGGCGCCAAAGCTGGAGACAAACGTGCCGGCGCCTGGTGCCGTCAGCACGGCGTCCCCTTGGTTCCCGAATGATCTCAACTGGGGAACCAACCGTTCATATGCTCTACACAATCGTCGTCGTCCTCGTCGTTCTTTGGCTTCTCGGGTTCAGTTTCCATGTCGCGGGTGGACTGATTCACCTCATCCTGGTCGTTGCGCTGATCATGTTGGTAATTCAGTTGCTGACGGGTCGAAGGGGAATCTGACGCCTAAAAATGGCGCAGCTTTGCGTCACACAAGGTGCTGAGGAGCGATTTACCCCGTTGGTGGGTGACGGCGAACAGGGGTGAATTGAACCGAAAGAGAGATCACGTCACCCGGCCCAAAAGAGCGAGAGGTTCACGAAAAAGCTCCAACTCTTTTGCCGGACTGAGGCTGCCGTGTATCGTGGGAGCATCCGGCGCGAGCGCAACAACCTCGCCAAAAGATGCACCGGCGAGTTCAGGAAGTGCTGTTCTCGCCGATGCAAAGAAGCGGACGGGTCGGGCCTAGGGACCCGTGGGGGGGCAACTCCTTGGTGTCCTTACCTGTCGTATTCATCCGATTATCGTGAGTGGAACCGGGGTTGGTCGTCTTGTTCGTGGACTTGAACCGCGTCTCGTGGTGATGAGGATGCGGATCGTCACCAGTTCACGAAAAAGCTCCAACGATTTGTGCCGATGGAAAAACCGGGATTCGCTGGAGCCGCAGGAACTTCGACTAGATTTGGAGAGTGTCAACGGAGAGGGTGACTGGCCGATCAGACGGTTTTCAGAAACCCGTTGATTTCAGATTTCCAGGCAGAGCGGCAGGCGTGCATTATGCTGCATATTAAGAGCACACACGGAGCGAACCAGCATGTCAAAATCCACCACCAAAAGAATCGTCATCTTTGAGCCCGATGAGGAGCAGTTAAAGAATGCATTGGTGGGCAGAAATCTTTCGCCGGGTCTGCTCGAATTCCTCAAACATCTGCTCAAGGCAAAAAAGTGGGCGCGAAAAATCAACATCCCGTCAGCCCACGACGACGTGGCGGCTGTGCTCGTCTTCACCACCTCGCTCAAGGAAGCAGGACTGGAAATCTTCAGCGAACTGCACGTCTTCCGTGCGGGCAAGACACTGGTCGAAAGGTGGGAAGTAGTTGGGGAGGCGGAGCAAATATCTCTGCTCCCGAAGGAAGCGTTTCGGGCAATCAACATTGAAAAGGTCCGCGTCCGAGGTGCGGAGGTGGACATCGAATTCAGCGTGCCAACTGTGGGTGGCCACAGCAGCATTCTGGTTAAGACATTCGATTTCTCCGTTGAAGGGCCACAGGTGCGAACTGTTCCGCACCCTCTTCTTGAATGCGGGTCTACCGATCCCGATCACCGACCGTCGCCATCCTCAATTATGAACGGTGGGCCCGGCATCTCATCCTTAAGACCGAACGCGATCTAGGACGGATAGCCGCCACTGCCTCCGTCGTATCTCGCATGTCTCGCTGTTTAGATCGATGCCCACACCGCCTCCAAATCCTCATCGTCCAGAGCTTTCTCCCGGTAGCGAGGATCGAGTTTGAGGGCATGTGCAAGCCTGGCCTTCGCCACCTCCACATCACCGAGCTGGCATTCATAGCAGGCGAGATTGTAGTGGAGGATTGCAGCCGTTGGAATTCTCTCCACCGCTTCGAGCAAAATGAGCCTGGCAGCATCGATCGAATCTGAACGACGAGTAGCGTAGGCCCAAGAGACCGGCCATCGAACGTTGTCGGGGTCACGGAGCGCCAATACCCCGTGACACTGTCCGCATGAGATCCCACTTTTTGAGGGCAGCGTAATCCTCACCCGGAGAGCGAGGGCGTCTGAACGGTCACGCTGCCCGAAGGGTAATGTGGCTCCACCAGCGCGATCAACCGCGTCCAGGGAACCACTTTTTCCATCTCCCCCCAGGAATCTCTCCCGCCGCGTCACCTTCTTCTTGGCAAGAAATTCGGCACTCGCGAAACTGGATTGGCTCAACCTCTCTCAAACTAACAAAACCGCCCTGTCGCATCAATTGTTAACTCTCCGGTTGGTGGATTAATGAGCGTCTCGCTAAGAAATTAATGGTCAGGGGATAGCATTAAGGAACTCTCCCCCCCGTATGAACCCGTTAACGTCCTTCAGGCGATTGCTTCCACTGCTCCTGGGTTTTGCCATGGCGATGGCACGGGCCGGGGAATCAGTCCGGTCCGACGAAGGGCAAGTGCGCGCGGCCGTCACGAAGAGCCTCGGTTTCCTAGCCAAGGAAGGCGACACATGGATGAACGAGAAGAACTGCAATTCGTGTCATACCATGCCTTTCCTGCTTTGGAGCCATCGCGAGGCGAAGCGGCGCGGATTTTCGATCGACGATACGGCGTTCAAGGAGTTTGTGGATTGGTCGAACGAGCGGTCCAAGGACACGAAAGCCGGTCCGGAAGTGCTGGCCTTCATGAAACTGGCGATGCCGGATCAGTCTTACCCGGAGCTGACCAAGCTGATCGTGGGGTTGCAGCAAACCGACGGCTCGTGGAGGCCCGGGCCCGGCGGGCAGTTTACGTCGATGCAACGGGGCGAGGTCGCGGATGCCACCGCCAACTCGACCCGGATTTTCCTCCTGGCGCTGGCCACGCAACCCGCGGATCAACCGCTCACCGACGCGGCGCGGGAAAAAGCGAAGGCCTTGCTCGAGAAAGACACGTCCGCCAAAACCGTGGAAACGCTGGTTTACCGCACGCTCTACGCCCGGCGTTTTGGGAACCCGGAAGAAGTCGCAACCCTGTGCGCGGAAATCCTGAAGCTTCAGCATACCGATGGTGGCTGGGGCTGGATGATCGGCGAAGAACACAGCGATTCGCTGCCCACCGGCGAAGTCCTTTACGTGCTGCAGCGAGAGGCGCGAACGACAGCGGCGGACGCGATTGCGCGCGGACGGCGCTGGCTCCTCGACCAGCAGCGGGAAGACGGCGGCTGGTCCATCGACATCACACGCTTCAGCAAGCTCGACCGCAGCGCACCGGCCAAAGCCAAGTCGTTCAAGGACGCGACCGGGATCTACACTTTTTGGGGCAGTGCATGGGCCACGATCGGGCTGCTGGAGGGGTTGCCGGTGGCGGAGAAGCAGTAGGGAAAGTGCTCAGTTCTCAATCGATAGCGCCGCGCGTGTGACGACTGATCACTGACTCAGCACTGATTACTATCCCAGCCGCTATCTCAGGCCAGACACTTGCCGAGGTCGGCGCGAATGGCCTCCTCCTTGAAATGAAGACGAGCTGGCTCTTGCGCACTTCGTCCTTTTCCCAGAGAACGTCCGTTTCACAATCATGTGGGACCGCCTGCACTCGGGACACGAATCACATGCCGCTACCGTCGCTGGCTTGGTGAAGTGCTTCTCGTGGCCACATCCGTCGCACCTCCATCTGGCGGAGGCCGGGTCGAGCATCGACTCCAGTGCATCGATCTCTTTGCGAGCCTCTTCGGCGTGGATGCGCACGTCCCGCGATCGGTTTCTTCACGGGTCACGGCTGCAGTTTCAGCCGGTACACCGAGGCACCGAGGCTCGACGCGTAAATCACGTTGTGCGTGGCGTCCCAGCCAAAGTAGTTGAACGCGCCGCTGATGTTGAAGCCCTTCCCATCGGGCGGGGTGAAGAATGGCGCTGCATCCTTCCACGTTCTGCCTCCGTCACGCGTGATGTGAAAGGCCTTGTCCGAAACCACCATGAACTCCTGCTCGCTGGTGCCGAAGTAGGGGCCGAAGACGGCCTTCTCGGGGCCCTTTCCCGTGAGTGTCCAGTCCATGCCGTTCTCGGTGACGATGACGCCCTCGGTCGTGGTCCAGTATGCCTTTTTGCCATAATGCACCGGCCTGCGCCCCAGCACGCGGTACTTCGACACCTCACTCCACGTCCTGCCTTCGTCGGTGCTGATGGCGATGCCGTCCTGGTCGCGATGGGAGCGCACGAGCGTGCCGGTGCCGATGAGGCCATACTGGTATTTCATGACCGATTTCTGCGCGTCCTTGGGAGCCTCGGTGTCCTTGTCGAGCTGCTGCAAGTTGGCTCCGCCGTCCCTGCTCAGGACCGTGAAGAACGGCTCGTGCAGCAGACCGAAGATCGTCCGCGGTTCCCTCATGCTCCAGTCCACATCGGCAAACTCAAGCATCCGGAGCATCCTGCCAAATGGCCGCCAGGAGCCGCCGGCGTCGAGCGTGATGCCGCCTGTGCCGTCTATGGTGAAAAATGCCAGCCGCCCGTCGTAAGGGTAGGCCATGGAAAAACCAAAGCCCGTCTCGCAGCGCCCCGTGACATTGTTTTCCGGGACCCCTGACCATGTTTTCCCCTGATCCTTGCTCACGCAGACGCCGTTGTTCTTGCTCGTGAGGACAAACACCTCGCCCGTGGGGACGACTGCCATCCCGACGCAGCGCCGCAGGTAGGTCGCGGGCATGTCATGGACCTCTATTTTCCTGAAGAACTCGTCGGAGATATTCTCCCAAGGCGCGGTATCAGGAGCCGGGTCGTTCTTCACTTTCGGATCGAGTGCCAGGGCAGTCGTGTGAAAACCGACAAGAAACAGGAACGCGCACGCGAGTGTGCATGGAACACGGCGCAGAATCACGCTGGGCAGAACGGAGGGGGACGGCATGCACTTGCTTCTCACAAGAAGCGGGGGCCATGCAAGCTGAGAGCCTCATTCAAGGCGAGTGGTCTGATGTCATAAGGTCACTCTTGCTTCCGCACCCTTGCTCGGAGTCTGTCCGGCAAAAGGTTGGAGAGGCTGCAAAGCCGCGAAGCGGCGAAGCGGCGGGACATCACGCCGATGGAGGCGAGATAGACGAACGCTTCATGGTGAATGACCTCGTAGCCCTTGTAGGCTGTGATGCGATGATCTTGCTCGTTCCATTTTTCGTTGAGCAATCCAATGGCACGGCTGACGAGCTGAGGCAGATCCCGATTGATGAACCGGGTGTGCTTGCGGGCGAATTTCACCTCCCCACTGAACGAGAGGTTGTCGCACACGAACACGGAGGCACCAGCGACGATCCCCGCAGGGAACGTCTTGTCGTGCGAGTTCCTCAAGCCCAAGACCCAGGTGTAATCGTCGTTGGCCTTGCGGCTCTGGATTTCCATGAGGCCAAAATACCTGGAGCCATCGTGAGTCAGCGAGTGAGCCTCGGTGCCGATGGTGAGGTTGGTCGTAGCCAGAGTGCGTTGGACTGTTTGGATCAACTGATGATGTGGAAGCGGGGTCCACGTCGAGGTGGCCCGTGGAGTGGTGACCGTAACCACTTGATCGAGTTCCACAGCGAATGCACCGCAGTGGAGGATGAGGTTGGGATGGCGGCGCCTTGGCTGGGCCGGGGCAGCATGGAGTAGTTGGACCATAGTTGGTCTCCCTTCGTTTGGTGGTGCATCTGCCGAGTGGCGGATGCGGTTTATGGCTCTATGAATCGATTGGGAAAAAGTAGGTTGATCGCCTCTTCCGTTTGATCGAGGGAGATGCGGGCATGTGGCTGGAGGAAGTCCAAGGACATGGCCACATTCCGTGGTGTTCATCGCCAGCCGCAGTTCTTTGGCCTGACTGGCGATGAGGTTTACGTCACCGGCGACAACGAGGAGCTTGTCCTGGAAGAGTCGCTCCAATCGTGCCAGCGATTGTGGTTCTGAGATTTCGAGGGCTTCGAGGATCTGCTGGAGAACCGGGGTGTTGCGGGTGGGCATTTGCTGCCTCCTTTCTTGTAAGTGGGTCCAATAGCGCCGAATGACGCTTACGGTGGTGCAGACGTGCAACGAGTGTAATTTCACCTATTGCACCATTAGCCCGGCTATTTCATACTTCGATCTGTTCGTGCGCGGGGTTCCCGCGTCTAGCCGCGCCGACGGCGATACCGCACTTTCCCGCTTCTTGTTTGCACCTGCGCAGATCGGGTGGCCATTGCAGGATGTGCCTTGAAAGTGAGCAGGCGCGACGTAGAATCCGGGGAACATGAGAAAAATAGGACCCTCGCTAAGAATGCGGCTCCTGCCATTGGTTGCACTTTTGGCCGCAGACCTCCCGAATTCTGTTTTTTCTGACGAGCTTTCCAAGCCGGAAATACATCCCAGTTTTGTGTTGAGTTGGGGAAAGAAGGGGACAGCAGATGGTGAGTTCAGTTCTCCCATCGGGATCGCGATCAGCGCAACGGACGAGGTTTATGTCACCGAGGCTCACGGCGACAACCGTGTGCAAAAGTTCTCTGCAGATGGCAAGTTCCTGGCGTCCTTCGGTTCCCCCGATTCGCTGTCTGGCATCGCAGTGGATCGCCAATCCAATGTTTACGTCGTAGCGATGTTTGCTGACCAAATCCGTGTTTTTAGCCCCGATGGAAAGCCTTCGCGCCAATGGGGCAAGCGTGGCAATGGCGAGGGCGAATTCGACGAACCGGGCGGTATCGCTATAGGCCTGGACGGTTCGATTTACGTTGCAGATCAGGTGAATCGGCGGGTGCAGAAGTTCGACTCCGAGGGCCGGTTTCTTCTGCAATGGGGAGAATATGGAGTCCAACCTGGTCAGTTCGGCGGGGTGGAATCGCCAACTCCCCGTGTGGGAGGCCCGAATTTTCTCGCTTTGGACCAGAAGGGAAACATCTCAACCACCGAAGGATTGGTCGGACGAGTGCAGATTTTTAGTCCCGACGGTAGATACCTTGCCCACTGGGGAGACAACGGCACCGAACCTGGCGGCTTTGGGGGACGAGAGAAACGCCACGTCCCACATCCCTTCCCCGGACCCATCGGTATTTGCTATGACCTGAAAGGCCGTGTTTGGGTCAGCGCCACGAACAATCGAGTGCAGCTCTTTACGGCGGCCGGAAAACTTCTGGCAGCCTTCGGGGAGGAAGGGCATGGCCCCGGTCAGTTTCTAATACCACATGGACTGGCCATCGACAGCCACGGCTTTCTCTATGTTGTGGACTCTGGCAACCACCGAGTTCAGAAGTTTGCCGTGGGACTCGACGAATAGTTGGAAGCCCATCACTTGCTTTCTACGGTCACTTTCGACGGTCGATAAAACTTTTGATTGGGATGCGATGCTCCCGAGGGGAGTGAGACCGAATGTTATGGCGAGTTTTGCGAAGACTGGTCGGACTTTTGCCGCTGTGATTCAATTATTGTGCAAATCCCATTCACGCTCCAACGTGAAGGAAGAGTACTAAGTATATTATTGTGCTTGCTGATACATCGCAATCAGTGCTTCCGATTGATGCATCGCCGTCCCCGGCATGACGAGAACTCCGAGATCCCTCGGGTGTTCCACCCCAGACCTCATTTCTCGCTTCGCTCGCGGGGGCGGAAGCGCTGCTATTTCTTCCGGTAGTACTTCACATCATCAATGGTGACTTGATGGGGAACCAGTAAACGGAGGATCTGCTTGGACTCGTGGGCAATGCCAGGAGAGCTGAAACTGCCCACCTTTGCACCATCGACCGATGCCGTCATGTTATCTCCCACAATGGTGACACTGAGCGTGTGCCAGGTGTTCAGCTCAACGACATGAGGAAAGGAAACCTGCTTGGTCTTGATGAGATCCTGATCCTCCTTGCTCAGGGTTCCGGCTTTGCGGGCGTCGTAGTAAGTGAGCAACATCGAACCCGTCTTCATGTCCTGGAGAGTCACCTTATCGGCGGCAAAGATGGCGGCGCAGAGGTGACCAGCGTGAACTTCCTTACAGGAAAGATCGGCGAAGTTGAGCATGATGCTATCCTTGGCCTCATGGAGCTTGAACCGCATGGTGGCGGTTCCATCAATGAATTGAAAGTCATGGCCGACATCGACGGCATGGATGGCCTCGGGATGGATATAGATGTGCAACGTGCCATCGATGAGATCGACCTCCTTATGGCCTTTCGCGCTCCAGGAACTGCTGGTTTTCCAGCCATTACCCGGCTCGTCTTTCTCCGACTGCGTTTCTGCCCGGGCAAAATCATCGGAGAAGACCAGGGAGCCAAGGTTTTCTTCGGCAAAAAGCGGCATGCCGGAGCATAGGGCGATCAAGAGGAGGGAGCGGATCATCCGCTTCTGCTACCAGAACTCATAAGGCCGGGCAAGGCCTACTGCGAGGAGTTCGCTTTTCACCGCGCCGCGCATGGTCCGGAACCGCATGAGCAATCTCCGTTGTCGGTCATCATTGCGAATGCCATCTCTCACCCCTTTGTCCTTTCTGGTTGTGGGTGTTGCTTGGTGCCCCGTTTTCGATACCCTCCAGGCCATGAGGGTCCTCCGTTTTGGCGTCACCGTGTGCTGCCTCCTTGTCTCCGCATACGGTTGGGCGGAAGTGGATGTCATCAAGAACACGGAATCGCCCACTGGTAAATTCGCAGTAGGCTTCGACGAAGTGGACCACGTTGAGCGCCTCTGGCTCGTTTCTCTTCCGGAGAAGCAAGGCGTTGGAAACCCCAGTCCCAGTGACAACTTTGTGGGCTTGCCGTATCATGGCGGAGCCGTGTGGAACACTCGCCGTCGCCTGATCGCTCTTACGCAGGGAGGGATTCCGTACTGCCATACAAAGGTGTTTCGCTATTCGAAGCTAGGTCTGAAAGAGTTACAGATCCCTGACCTCGACTCACTGCCCGAAAAGCGGTATCATTTCGTTCCTGTCACTGTGATGGGGAATAATGACAAGATCCATGTCGAACGGACCTACATTAGTGCTGAGCGTTGGATCGGGAGGGACAAGCTGTTGATGAGTGTTTCGGGAACTGCTGCTAAAGGCATTGTCGGTCAAAAGCAGTTTTTGGGGTATAGATTGTCGGTCACGCTGCGGTTCGACAACCGGGATAGAGCAAGGATCATCAGAATATTCACGACGCCGCTGACGGATAATTGATCGGGCAATTGGTTCCTTTTGTGCTGGAGGAGTGGCCAGCTCCGATCGTAGCAGGAATCGTCACATTTCCTGCGGGGTTGATCCTGTCACCCTCGAACAAGAGTAACGAAACGCTGCGCTTCCCGTTCAGCTTGCCGACGATGAAGGACACGGTGATCCCCTTTCGTTCGCTCCGACTACCGTATCGACGCAATATCGCCTGTCCGAGAATTCGTAAATCGGGATCGAAATGTTCCCCTCTTCGCCTTCACGGCAAGAAACGGAGCCATGTCACGTTTTTATCACGCCGGAAGCCCGATCCCCACCAGATCCTCATGGAATCTGGCGGAGCCTACGGGGCTCGAACCCGCAACCTCCGCCGTGACAGGGCGGCGCTCTAACCAATTGAGCTAAGGCTCCTTGATAGGAGGGCGGGACGTTAGAGCGCGGGGTGGGGGGCGGCAACCATTTTTTCGCGGTTTTTTGCACCCCGTCCCCGGGCCTTTCGGTAGGGTCGAAGGATGCCATCTCCCGGCCAGGTCCACAGTCCCAACCCTCCTCCCGTCTTCCTCACCGCGGAATGGCGTTCTCTGGTCATGTTGAACTACGCGGTCGATCCCGCCATCCTGGCCGGGCACCTGCCGCGCGGGCTGGAACTCGACCTATGGCAGGGCGAGGCGCTGGTCAGCATGGTGGGGTTTCGCTTTCTCCATACCCGGGTGCTCGGCGTCGCCGTTCCATTTCACCAGGATTTCGAGGAGGTGAATCTCCGGTTTTATGTGCGCCGCCGCGTGGGCGACGGCTGGCAGCGCGGGGTGGTCTTTGTTCGTGAAATTGTCCCGAAGCGCGCGATCGCCATGGTGGCCCGTGTCGCCTACAACGAACCGTACGTCGCTCTCCCGATGCGGCACTGGGTGCCGGAAGCGGGGGCGGCGGGAATGTTGGAGTTTGGCTGGAAACTGCGGGGCAACTGGGGCGGCCTGGGCGCCGAAACGATGGGAGAGCCCCAGCCCCTCGTGGCCGGAAGCGCCGAGGAATTCATCTTTGAGCACTATTGGGGTTATACGAGGCAGCGCGATGGAAGCACCACGGAGTACCAAGTCGAACACGCGCCATGGAAAGTCTGGCAAACCTCCCGGTCGTGGTTGTCCGGCGATATCGGCACGCTCTACGGGGCGGAGTTCCACGAAGCGCTGGCCGAATCGCCACGCTCCGCCTTCGTCGCGGAAGGTTCACCCATCCTGGTCCGGCGCGGAAAACGGCTGACGTGAATCGTGTCTTGCGCTGCCTTCAGCGCACCTTCCGGCGGCTCGCCAGCAGAACCAGCCCGCAGGCCGCGATCCCGGTGAGCGCGAACAGCGGCACCATCCGCAGCATCGCGCCAGTGCTTTTCTTTCCAGGGCCGGCGTCCCCCGCAGTCGTTCTGGAGGTGACGGTGATCGTCCCGTTCGTCTCCTTTACGGCTTCGACCTTGACGGCGACATTGGCCCCCTGCCAGTGATACTTGATCTGCTCCCACTGCTGTTCCGGACCGTCGCCGCTCCGAATCAGCAAATGCGTGGTGTTGCGCACCGAAAAGGCCTGGCCGTCGGGAATCGGTTTGGTCTCCTTCTGTCCTTCCGTGCGATACGAGAATTTGTATTTTGGGAAGGCCGCCAGGTTGGTCACCGTGATCACGTTGGGTTTCGGCGGCACAAGATCAGCGTGCGCCGAAACGAGGCTGGCGCAGGCCAGGAGCAGGAGGGCGACGGAGGTTTTCATACCGGAATGGACCGAGAACAGAGTGTCATCACGGCGACGAACTCGGTCAAACTGCATTTATAGCCAGACTGAGCACTGAGCACTGCCTACTGAGCACTTCCCTCAATCACCCTGGGGGATCGACATTCCACGTAAAATGCCTTAGATCCAAGCCAGTCGGCCCCTATGAATCCCGCCTTCCCTGACTCCTTCCCGGCATTGCTCGCCGACATCGTGGTGGGGCCTCCATCCCCGCATCCGCCCCCCGAACTCATCCCCGGCCCGTTCGCGGGCAGTGGACCCGCATCGTTCGCTTTCTGGGGCATGGCGGTCGTGGCCATCGTGGCGCTTTGGTGGTTGCGTCAGCGCCGGTCGGCGTCGGCGCCGGTAGGGCGGGCCTCCGTGGTGGACTCGAAATAGACGGGGCGGCCGGTCATGGTTCTGGCACTCTCATTCCTGCTCACCGTGGCGATCGAGTGGCCCGTGCTGGCCTGGTTCTCGAAACTCGGTTTTGCGCGCACCGGATGGTTTTGCCTGTGCATGAACGGTGCGACTTGGGGGATGGCCATGGGTGTCCTCACGCTCTGGCCCGTGCCGGTGCCCGTGGTCGAGTTGGCGATCATCCTGGCCGAGGCGGCGCTGCTGCGGTGGTTTTGGGAATGGAGTTTTCGCCGCGCGATTCTGGGATCACTATGGATGAACCTGACGAGCTGGCTCCTTGGTGTCCCGATCGTCCTCTTTCTGACCCGTCTGCGATGAAGCCCACTCCACGAACATCCATGCTCGCGCTCCTCGCCGCCAGCCATGGGGTGAACGACTTTCTCGCCGGCTGGCTTCTCGGCGGGGAGTTTCCCGCGGCTTCCGCATGGGACCGTCTCCCCTGGCTCGTCATCTACGCGGCGCTCGCCTTCGCCGGCCAGTTACCCGTGGCCTGGCTCATGGATCGCACATCCCGGCAGGATCGATGGCTGGCGGGCGCGCTTGTCTTGATGATCGGGGCTGTCGGCGCGAGAGCGATTTCGCCGGGGTTGGCCGTGGTCTTTTCCGGCGTAGCGTCCGCATTTTGTCACGTGTCCGGCGGAGCGCTCGCTTTGCAATTGCCGCGTGGGGAACGGGCCCTCGGCTGGTTTTCGGCGCCGGGAATCCTCGGGCTTACGCTGGGCGGCTGGCTGGGGCATACCCACGGCGACCTGTCGCCATGGTCGGCACTGGGGCCGGCGCTGCTGCTGGCCGGTTGGGCCGCGCTCCGGCCCTGCTGGCCGCGCGCCGAGACCGCCGAGGGCCGGGTCGCGGCTCCCGGCGTGGACGCGCATGATGGCCTCATGATGCTGATCCTGCTCGCACTCACGCTGCGCTCGGCGCTTTGGGATCTGGTGCAAGTCGTGCCGTTGAATGATCCCTCCGTCGTTTTCGCCATCGCCCTTTCCGCGGGATTCGGAAAGGTCCTCGGCGGCTGGATGATCGCCCGCTGGCCCACGGTGCGTCATGTGAGCCTGACCTTGCTCGTTTCCTGTCTGCTCCTCGACCTCGCTCGCGGGCATCTCGCCGGGCTCTGTGCCGGCGTCGCCCTCCTGCAATCCACCATTCCCGCCTCGATCGTGCTCCTGCATCGGTCTTTTGGCACGTCGGCCGCCCGGGCGACCGCCTATGGCCTCGGGCTCACGGTGGCCTTGGGCGGGTTGGTCATTCCGGCGCGCATGAATTATCTTTCCACCCTCCTCGCGGTGGCCGCCTCCGCGCTCGTTTTACTCTGGTGCGCGCCGCCCCGGGAGCGGCTGCGGCTCGCCGGTTAAGTCCGCCCGCGGGCTACTCGTCACTCGACACATCCGTCACGATTTGGTGCCATCCACTCATGAGCTCTCTTTGGGATCGCTATCAGCAGTATCTTTTGCGCCACGACGCGCTTGGCTTCACTCTGGACATCAGCCGGATGCGGTTTGCCGATGACTTCCTCGGCAAACTCGAACCGCTCGCCCAGAAGGCCTTCGCAGCCATGCAATCGCTGGAAGCCGGCGGCATGGCCAATCCGGATGAAAACCGCATGGTCGGCCACTATTGGCTGCGCGCGCCTCAACTGGCCCCGACCCCCGAACTGAAGGCGGAGATCGAGCAATGCAATGCGCAGATTCAGAAATTTGTCGCCCAGGTTCACGCCAGTGGCCGCTTTAGCGACGTGCTCGTCATCGGGATCGGCGGGTCCGCGCTCGGCCCGCAATTTATCGCCGACGCCCTGGGCACCGACGACGACCGCCTGCGAGTTCACTTTTTCGATAACACCGACCCGGATGGCATCGATCGCGTGCTCACCAGCTTGCAGCATCGGCTGGAGCACACCCTGGTGGTTGTCATTTCGAAATCCGGCGGCACCGCGGAGACGCGGAACGGGATGTACGAGGCCGACGCCGCGTACCGAAAGGCGGGCCTTGATTTTGCCCACAATGTGGTCGCCGTCACCGGGGTCGGTTCGACACTGGACAAGATCGCCGAGAGGAACGGCTGGCTGGCCCGTTTCCCGATGTGGGACTGGGTCGGCGGGCGCACCTCGGTGATGAGCGCCGTGGGGCTCGTGCCTTTGGGGTTGCAAGGGCTCGACATGCAATCGCTCCTCGACGGGGCGGCGGCGATGGACGAGTGGACGCGCACCCCGGAGACCCTGAAAAATCCCGCGATGCTCCTCGCCCTCATGTGGCACTTTGCCGGGAATGGGCGGGGGGAGAAGGACATGGTCGTGCTTCCCTACAAGGACCGGCTCGTGCTCTTCTCGAAATACCTCCAGCAGCTCGTCATGGAATCGCTGGGCAAGGAGCTCGATCTCGACGGGAAAAAGGTCAACCAGGGCATCGCCGTCTATGGCAACAAGGGCTCGACCGATCAACACGCCTATGTCCAGCAACTGCGTGACGGCGTCCACAATTTCTTCGTCACCTTTGTCGAAGTCCGGCAGGGGCGTGCTGGCGCTTCCATGGAGGTCGAACCCGGCGCCACGACGGGCGATTTCCTCCAGGGATTTTTACGTGGAACACGCACGGCCCTTTATGAGGGCGGGCGCGATTCCATTACCGTGAGCCTGCCAAAAGTCACCCCTTACACTGTCGGCGCGCTGATCGCCCTCTACGAGCGCGCGGTCGGTTTCTATGCTTCTCTGGTCAATATCAACGCCTATCACCAGCCCGGCGTCGAAGCCGGCAAGAAGGCGGCGGCCGGTGTGCTCAAGGTCCTGGCGCGGGTGCGGGAGGGGCTGTCGGCCAATCCACAAACCGCGGGGCAACTCGCGGTGACGCTTGAGGCGGACGCCGAAGCGGTCTTTCACGCCCTGAACCACCTGGCCGCCAACGATGCGCGGGTGAAGTCGACCCCGGGCCCAACCGCCGCGTCGGATAGTTTCGCCCTGGTCTGATGGCCGAGACTTCCCCAGGCGAGCCGGCGTCGGTCGAAAACCTGATGGTGCCGTACGACCGCGTCGCGGGCCTGGTCCGCCATCTCACCCACGACATCCGCAACGGGCTCAATACCCTGGATCTCCAGGCGTCGTTCCTGTCGGAACTGGTGACCGATCCCGAAGCCGCCCCGGAGGTGAAGCGCATCCGCGCCATGATCACGACCACGGCGAAATCCCTCCAGACCTTCTCCGCCACCTTCTGGCTCGGTGAGATCCATCCCGTGACCTATTCGGCCAGGATCTTCATCGAGGATTTCCGAAGCCGTGTGACCTCCGTCCTGCCCGAAGAGGCGGCGGAAATGGTGTGGAAGGAAACCCTGGGCGAGGAATCCATCGCCATGGATATCGAACTCGTCTTTCGCGCCTGCAGCGAGTTCTTCAAAAACGCCTTCCATTTCCGCGAAAAGGGCGGGGAAATTTCGGTCCGTGTCCTGACTCAGGACGGCCGCTTTGTCGTGGAGCTGCGGGAGAAAAAATCGGCGGTCGCTTCGCCGCCGGACTCGTGGGGCCGCGAGCCTCTCGTATCCACCCGGCGCGGTGGGTTCGGGATGGGGCTGTTCTATGCCCGGCGCATCCTCGACGCGCACCAGGGCGCTGTCGATTTCGACTTCGATCCCGCTGCTGGGTGGCTCACGACCCGCCTCTCGTTGCCTCTCGCGGCCGGCTGAACATGGCCACTGCTGCGCGTCACAAGATCGTCGTGGTGGACGACGAGCGGGCCATCCTCCTCACCCTGGAGGCCCTGCTCGCGCGCCATGGCTATGAGCCGCAGCTCGCGCATACCGGCGCGGCGGGCGCAGCGCTGGTGCGCAAGATCAAGCCCGATCTGGTGCTGCTCGATCTCGGCCTGCCGGACGTCGATGGCCTCGATGTTTTGCGCGATTTGAAGACGGAGTTCCCGGCGATGCCCATCATCATCCTGACGGCCAATGATTCCCTGAGCAACGCCATCGATTCGATCAAGCAGGGCGCTTTCCATTTCATCAGCAAACCATATGCGGTGGAGGAACTGCTCAACCTCATCGCCCGGGCCATTCAGCAGCGGCAACTCGTGCAACAGACGGAGACCCTGCATGAGGAAAAGCAGCAGCTTTCCAAGCGCCTGGAGCGGACGGAGCGCCAGCTCGCGCCGGTCATCAAGAGCCGCTCGATGCGCGATGTGCAGGAACTCGTCGATCGCGTGGCGCCCACGGAGGCCAACGTGCTGCTTCTCGGCGAGAGCGGGGTCGGCAAGGAAGTCATGGCCAATCAAATCCACAGCCTGAGCAAGCGCTCCAGCAAGCCGCTCGTGAAGCTCAACTGCGCTGCTTTCCCGGCGAATATGATCGAGGGGGAGCTTTTCGGCTACGTGAAAGGCGCCTTCACCGGCGCCGTCGCCGATTTTCCGGGCATGATTGCCGAGGCGCACGGAGGAACGCTTTTTCTCGATGAAATCGCCGATATGCCGGCGGAGTTGCAAACGCGTTTCCTGCGGGTCCTGCAAGAGCGTGAATTCCGTCCGCTCGGCAGCACCCGCACCATCGCGTCGAATTTCCGCCTGGTGGCCGCGACGAATCGGCCCCCGGCGGAGGCTCTCCGGACAGGGGCGCTCCGGCAGGATCTGTATTACCGGCTGAATACCTTCCAGGTGGAAATCCCGCCGCTGCGCGACCGTCGCGAGGACATTCCGGCGCTGATCTCGACTTTCCTCCAGCGCTTCGCCAGCCAGCTCGGAAAGACGGAGCCGACGATCGATTCCGAGGCGTTTGATAGGCTGCTGAACTATGGCTGGCCGGGCAACATCCGGGAACTCCAGAACGCCATCGAGTACAGTGTGGTCCTGGCGGACCACGCCCTCATCACCCCGAAACAATTGCCCAAGGAGATCCAGCTCCCGGCGGCGCTCCAGGCGGCCAGGGCGGCGCCCGCTTCCCCCACCCTCAATCTCGAGGAGCAGGAGAAGAATTCGATCCTGCAGGCCCTCGCCCAGGCGCACGGCAACAAGAAAAAAGCCGCGGTCATCCTCGGCATTCACCGCCCCACGCTCTACAGCAAGATGAAACGCTTCGGGATTGCCCTGCAATAAAAGCTGCCGTTTCCCGTCGCGAATTTCCCGGAATCCGGCATTTTGCGGGGCGCCATTCCATTTGATCATGCTCCGACACCGCGAAAAAGTCCTCGCTCACGCAGAACAGCAGCTCCGTTCCCAGGGGCAGTTGACTTCGGCGGAACTGCTTTCGCTCTACAAGAAATTCCTCAAGATCGAGAACCATCGCATCCGCTTGAAGCACCACAGCGGAGGGGGCGGCCGCGAGATTTGCGCGCAGCGGGCCAGTCTCGTGGATGTGGTGTTGCGCCACTTGCTCGATGCGGCCATCGAGTCCAGCCCCGCTCGCGCGAAGCTGCCCAAGCTCGCCCTGGTGGCGATTGGGGGCTACGGCCGGGGCGAACTCAATCCCTTCAGCGACATCGACATCATGTTTCTCCATGACGATTCGATGAAGCAGCTCGATCCGCGGCTCAATGAGATCGTGCAGCAGATTCTCTACATGCTCTGGGATGTCGGGTTCAAAGTCGGCCACTCGACGCGCTCCATCTCCGGCGCTGTCAAGCAGGCCAATGAGGACATGCTTTCCAAGACCGCGCTGCTCGAATCGCGCTGCATCGCCGGCGATGAGGACCTGTTCGCGAAATTCCGCCTGGCGTTCGTGAAAAACTGCGTGGAGGACTACGTTGACGCCTACGTTGCCGAGCGCGTGAAAAACCAGGCGGAGCGCCACGAGAAATTTGGCCACACCGTCTATCTTCAGGAGCCCAATATCAAGAATGGCTGCGGCGGTCTCCGCGATTATCAGAACCTGCTCTGGATCGGCTTTTTCAAGGAGCGCGTCCAGACCACCGCCGGGCTCGTGGAGAAAAAACTCCTGAACGAAGCCGAGCGCCGGCAACTGGATCGCGCTTACGATTTTCTCCTGCGCATCCGGACCGAGCTGCACTACCTGAACAAGCGCTCGACCGACGTGATCATCATGAGCCAGCAGCTCCAGATCGCGAACAAGCTCAACTATCCGCAGAAAAACCTCCTGCGGAGGAGCGAGGCTTTCATGCGCGATTATTACCAGCACGCGCGCAATATTTTCTCGATCACCGAATTGCTTTCCGACCGCCTGTGCGTCAGCTACCCGCGCTCCGAGAAGGCGGGCGGGCTGTTGGGTTTCCTGCGCAAACCCAGGCCGGTCAAGACCGAGGAATTCGACGGTTTTTACAGTCTCGGCCGTCACATCTACGCGGAATCATCGAATGTCTTCAATCAGGAGCCGGCGCGGATGATGCGGCTCTTCCAGCACATGCAGCAGCGCGAGCTCGAGATCAGCCCCGAGTTGGCGCAACTCGTCCGCCGCCGCCTTCATCTCGTCGACCGCACTTTTCAATACGCCCGCGCCACCCGGGAGACTTTCCTCGCCATCTGCTCGCGCAAGGGGCAGGTCGGCCGGATTTTTCGCGCCATGCACGAGGTGGATTTCCTCGGGCGTTACATCCCGGAATTCGGCCAGCTGACCTGCCTGGTGCAGCACGAGTTCTTCCACCGCTACACCGCGGATGAACACACCCTCGTGTGCGTGGAGAAGCTCGACATGCTGGTCGACACCCCGGACCCGAAGTTCACGGAGTACAGGAAGCTTTTCCATAAGCTCGAAGATCCCGGCGTGCTCTACCTCGCCATGCTGCTGCACGATACCGGCAAGGCGGCCAACGCCAAGGTGCACGCCGAGGCCAGCGCCCTCTTCGCGCAGAAAGTCTCCCGCCGCCTGCAGCTCAACGGCGAGCAGCGCAAGGCGCTCGTCCTGCTCGTGGACAATCACATCGTCCTCTCGATGACGGCGCAGCGCCGCAATATCGAGGATCCCGCGACCATCGCGGAATTTGCCGGGCTGATCAAAAATCAGACCAATCTCGATGCCTTGATGCTCCTCACGCTGGCCGATGGCCAGGGCACGGGGGACGAAAACTGGTCGGACTGGAAGGAAGGGCTGGTCTGGCAGCTTTTCCGCAGCACCGCGCTCTACCTCGCCGATGGCGAGGCTTTCTACCGGCAGCGGGCCACCGAGCGGGAAGGCCTGCGGGATCTGGTGCGGAAGAAGATGGCCGCCGAATTCCGCGAGGAAATCGACGCGCATTTCGAGCACATGCCCGAGCGATACTTTCAGGCCTACGGAGTGGGCGAAATCGTCGAGCACATCCGGCTGTTCCGGACTTTCCTCGAGGCGCAGCACAGCGACGTCCGGTCGCCTCTCGCCCCGGTGATCAAGTGGATCGAGCATCGCAACCGCGGGCACAGCGAATTCCTTTTCTGCGGCTGGGATCGCAAGGAACTTCTTTCGCGCATCGCCGGCTCCCTGACCGTCGCGCAGTTGAACATCCTCGGCGCCGACGTTTTCACGCGCACCGACAACCTCGTGCTCGACGTCTTCCGCGTCTGCAGCACGAACTTCGAAGCGGTGACCGATGAAAAGGACATCGCCCTGGTCGAGAAACGCCTCCGCCAGTCGCTCGAAGCGGAGGATTTCGATTTCAATCCGCTCATCGCCAAGTTCCTGAAAAAGCGTGGTTTTCAGCTCTCTCAGGAACTCGATTTCCCGACGCGCATTGTCATCGATAACGACGCGCACCCGGTCTATACGCTCGTCGATATCCAGACGCCCGATCGCCTGGGCCTGCTCTATCGCCTGCTCAATGCCTTCGCGGAAACCGGGGTGCAGATCGCGCTCTCGCGCATCGCGACGGAAAAGGGCGCGGCCATCGATGCCTTCTACGTCACGGACGGCGACGGAAAAAAGCTGCGGACCGCGGCGACCATCGCCCGCTTGCAGAAGGCCTTGCAGGCCGCCTCGCAAGCGCCGCCCGCCGCGTAGCGGTTTGGACTTTGGTCCGGAAATTGGGGCCATCTCCATCTCCCTCTCCCTCTTCATCTTGATCGTCATCCCTGCACAACGTGATTTTGAAATTAAGATGAAGAGGGCCAGGGAGAGTTTTGCATGACGCCCCAGTTTCCGCGCATCTTCCTCTGGCATGTCGTGCGCCACCTGCGCCGGCACCCGCTGCTCGCGCTCCTCAATGTGCTCAGCGTGGCGCTCGGGATCGCCGTCTATCTGGCCATTCAAATCGCCAACCACAGCGCGAATCAGTCCTTTGCCGCCGGCATCGATCTGGTGGCCGGGAAATCGCATCTCGAAGTGCGCGGCGATGTCGATGAGATGCTGTGGCCGCGCCTGGAACACGAACCGGGGGTCAGGGCGGTCACAGGCCTCGTCGAAGGCGTCCTGACCTTTCCGAACTGGCCGGGCGAATACCTGCGGGTCATCGGCGTCGACGTGTTCAGCGGGGAGCCGTTCCGCACGTTCACGATCGGCCGGCAGGGAAAGAATCCGCCCCTGGAGGACTGGATGGGCCGGGGGCCCGCATTGGCGCTGACCGCGGAGTTCGCGCGATCACGCGGGATCGCGGTGGGCGATGAGCTGCGCGTCGTGGCGAACAGCGAGGCGCGGACCGTGCGGGTGGCCGCGTTGATGGAGGGTGGTGATTCTCCCGGCGCGGCCCAACCACGCTTTGCCGTGATGGACATCGGCTGGGCCCAGGAACTGTTCGCGCGGCAGGGGCGGCTGTCGTCGATCCAATTGCTCCTCGTGGATCCCAGCCGGGCCGCCGCGATCGCCTCGCAACTCAATGCCATGTTGCCGCCGGGACTGCGGGCGGAGCCGCCGCGGCAGCGCAGTTTTCAAGTGCAAAACATGCTCTCCGCGTTCCAGCTCAATCTCACGGCGTTGAGCATGGTGTCGCTGCTGGTCGGTGTGTTCCTCATCTACAACACCATCTCGGCCTCCGTCGCGCGCCGTCGGGTCGAGATCGGCATTTTGCGTTCGATCGGGGCGACGCGTTGGGAGGTGCGCGGCCTCTTCCTGGGTGAAGCCGCGATGCTCGGGGCGTGTGGGATCGCGCTCGGCGCTGTCGGCGGTGTCGCGCTGGCCCGGAGCCTCACGGGCCCGGTGGCAAAAACGGTTTCCTCACTTTACGTCCTCCTCAGCATCGACCGGAATTGGCTGTCCCCGGGGCAGTTTGTCACCGCGGCCATTTTTGGGTTTGGCGTGGTGCTCATCGGCGCATGGTGGCCGGCGAATGAAGCGTCCCGGATCGATCCCGTGGCGGCGCTCAGTCTTGGAGCGCATGCCGATCAGTCGATCGCGCGAGCGCCGCGTTGGGGTTGGGCAGGCATTGGCGCGCTGGGGCTGGCGGGCGTCAGCGCCCTCATTGCCTTGCGCGTGGGTCCGCCGGTCTGGGGTTTCGTCGCGGCCTTTTTCATTCTCGCGGGGTTTGCGCTCTTTTCTCCGGTCGTGACGTCGATCTTCGGCCGGGTCGCGGCCCGTATCGACCGGGCCGGCAGCGTCTGGCGTCTCGCGGCGGATCATCTGCGGCAGTCCATTCACCGCAATGCCGTCACGGTCGCGGCGCTCGCCGCGGCCATTGCCATGATGATCGGTCTTACCGTGATGATCTTTTCCTTCCGCGACAGCGTGGACGTGTGGATCAACCGCGGCATTGTCGCCGATCTTTTCATCGCCCCCGCCTCCAACGAAACGACCGGGCTCGGAGCGGCTGTGCCGCCCGCGGCGATCGTGTGGTTGCGCGCGCGGCCCGAGGTCAGAGGAGTCGACACCTTTCGCGAGATGGAATGCACGCTGGTCCAGGCGCCTTCGCCCTCCGTCGGGGGAACTGCGGCGCGGTTGGCGGTGATCGGCGGCGAGGACCGCCGCAATCTCAGCTTTGTCGGTGGGGGAGCAGAGCGCAAGATGGCGCGGGTGCTGCATGAGCGCTGCGTCGCCGTCACCGAACCATTTGCCCGGAAGTTCCAGGTGCATGACGGCGACCGCCTCACGGTGAGCACGCCACGCGGTCCGGTGGAGTTTGAGATTGCCGGGGTCTATGCGGATTTCACCCGCGATCAGGGTGTCGTCCTCATGGCGCGGGCCAACTTCGACCAGTGGTGGAACGACCCACGAGTGCAGTCCCTCGCCGTCTACCTGCGGAGCGGCCAATCCTGGGAGACGCTGGTGAGCGAGTTCCGCGAGCGATTCAGCCGGGAAGGAGAGTTTGCCATCTATACGAATCGCGATCTGCGTTCCCGCATCCTGTCGATTTTCGATCAAACCTTTGCCGTGACCTACATCCTCCGCACGGTTGCCTTCCTCGTGGCCATCGCCGGCATCTTCCTTTCCGTGACGACGCTCGTCGCCGAGCGCGAGCGGGAGATCGGCGTGCTCCGGGCTCTCGGCGCCTCGCGCGGCCAGGTGCGGGAAGTATTGATGACCGAGGCCGGGATGATCGGGGCCGTCGCCACGCTCCTTGGCGTGTCCTCGGGATTGGTTCTGGCGCTCGCGCTCACGTGGGTCGTCAATCCCGCTTTCTTTGGATGGACCATCGCGCTGCGGATCCCGTGGGGCAGCGTGCTCGCGACGCCCCTCTGGATCATCCCCGCTGCGCTCGCCGCTGCCTGGTATCCGGCGTGGCGCGCCAGCCAAAACCCGATCGCGAGCGCTATCCGGGAAGAATGATGAAAACGCAGAGACCCGGCGCGGTAGCGATTTCGACCTCCTCGTGCCCATCCCCGTTTTTACGCGATGTGCGTCGCATCCTGTCCTGGGCCGCATTGCTGATGCTCCTGGTGATGCCTCTCCACGCTGCCGAATGGCGGGCGGCCTTGCCCGGTTGGGCATACGAATTTCCCCGCGACCACCGCATCCATCCCGAATTCAAGACCGAGTGGTGGTATTTCACCGGACGGCTCACCGATGAAAAGGGCGCCGTCTTCGGTTATCAACTCACCTTTTTCCGTCAGGGAGTCCTGATGCCGTCGAAGCGTGGCCAGACGACCTCTCGCTTTGTCGTGGACGACTTGAAGTTCGCGCATTTCGCCGTGAGTGACATCGGCGGACAGCGCTTCCACTTCGAGCAGAAGGTCGCCCGCGGGGCGTTCGGCGAAGCGGGCTTTGGCAACGAGCGCCTGGCCTGGATCGATGACTGGTCGCTCGAACTGCTGACGGACGGCGGCTTCGTGCTGCGCGCGAAAAACGGCGGGACCGCTCTTGAATTGCAACTCACCAATACCAAGCCATGGGTGGTCCACGGGGAGAACGGCGTGAGCCAGAAAGCCACCGGTGAAGGGCGCGCGTCGCACTACTATTCCGGCACGCGCCTCGCCGGAAGAGGCAAGCTGACGCTCGACGGCCGGACGAGAACCGTGAGCGGCGAGAGCTGGCTCGATCGCGAATGGGCCAGCAACCAGCTCACTCCCGAGCAGGTCGGTTGGAATTGGTTCAGCCTGCAGTTCGACAACGGCACGGAACTCATGCTCTACCAGATGCGAACCCGCGGCGGCGGGACCGACCCGAACTCGAGCGCGACCTTCATCGATCGCGATGGTGTCACGCAACACCTCCGCCGGGAGGACTACCAACTGGCGCCGCTCCAGGATTGGACGAGCAAGGACACCGGCGGACGTTACCCCATCGCGTGGGAACTCACCGTCCCGAAGCTAAACCTCAAGGCGCGCATCACGACCCCGCTCCCATCCCAGGAACTCGTGCTCCAGCCCGTGGCGTATTGGGAAGGGCTTATCGACATCGAAGGCGTTCGCGATGGCGCAAAGCTCCGCGGCCACGGCTATATGGAACTCACCGGCTATGCCGGCGCGCTCGTCGGGTTGTCCGAGTAAGGGCGCGCGCCGCTCGTTCGTCATCGAGCCCGGAGGGCTGGAAAGAATTTAGGTTAGAACGCGTTCGGCACTTTGGACACCGGAGGATTCGAGCGGAGCGAGAAGTCTCCCGAAGGGAGCCCGCAAGGGGGATCGCGGAGGCGATCCACAATCCCAAGCCCCGGGTCGAGCGACTCGAGCGGAGCGAGAGGACTCG
>JBBRPL010000030.1:0-77457 GCA_038228205.1 Chthoniobacterales bacterium | reverse complement strand
TGGTGGCCTGCTTCCGCAGCCATTGTAGGTCTTCAGAACAAGGAACATCAGAGGTGACGATAACCATCTCGATAACCTCTCCGAGGAACTCTCGCCAGACAAGAAAGATGTTACGCTATTTGCGCCGCACTACACTAGAGAATGCACCGCGGATCCCCTCCGCGGTGTGAAACACCCCCAAAAACATGAACCATTCCCACACCATCGTCGCCGCCCTCACGGCCATTGCCTTGAGCACTGTTTGCCTGGCCGCGGAGCCAGCGACCAAACGCCCCAATGTCCTCCTGATCATGGCCGACGATCAGGGCTGGGGTGATACCAGTTACAACGGCCACCCGGAATTGAAGACGCCCAACCTGGACGAAATGGCGAGGAGCGGTTTGCGCCTGGACCGATTTTACGCCGCCCACTTCAACTGCTCTCCGACGCGCGGCAGCGTGATGACCGGCCGGCACCCGGACCGCTACGGCACTTTCAGTCCGGGCCGGCCGTTTCGCACGCAGGAACTCACCATCGCAGAAGTGCTCAAGGCGGGAGGGTACGCCACGGGCCACTTTGGGAAATGGCATCTCAACGGCGTGAGCGGCCCTGGCAAGCCGATCTCCGCGGATGATCCACTCTCGCCCGGGAACAATGGCTTCGACGAATGGGTGTCCGTTTCGAACTATTACGATCTCGACCCGCTGATGGCGCGCAATGGTGTCACCGAGCAATTCAAGGGCGACGGCTCGGATGTGGCCACGGATGAGGCTCTGAAATTCATGCGGCGACAGGTGGAGCAGGGGAAGCCGTTCCTGAGCGTCGTCTGGTTTGGCTCGCCGCATCTGCCGCATCGCGCGTTGCCTGCCGACAAGGCGGCCTACAGCGCGCTGCCGGAAAAGGACCAGGAGTATTACGGCGAACTTACCGGCGTGGATCGCAGCGTGGGCAGGCTCCGGGCCGCACTCCGGGAGATGAAAATCGCGGAGAATACCATCACTTGGTATTGCAGCGACAATGGCGGAGCGGAAGGTCCGAATTCCACCGGCTTCCTGCGGGGCGGGAAGGGGAATCTGTGGGAAGGCGGCATCCGCGTGCCGGGCATTGTCGAGTGGCCCGCACGGATGAGCGCACCGTTCGTTAGCGACATGCCCTGCTCGACTCTCGATATGTATCCCACGCTGCTCGCCGCGACCGGCGTGAAAGCGGAAAATCAGATCGAACCTCTCGACGGGATCAATCTGCTCCCGTTCTTCGATCGCAAGATGGACGCGCGCGGAAAGCCGATTCCATTTTGGGATCATCTGTCCAAACAGCCCGCCCACGCGGCCCTGCTCGACTGGCCGTACAAGTTGCACACGAATCCCGTCGCCGGCCGTGGACAGAAGACGGCCGTCGGTGAAACGCTGCCCGACGTCCTGCTCTCTACGATGTGTCCAAAGACCCCAAGGAAACGACCGACCTCGCGGCCCAGCAACCGGAGCGTGTGGCCAGGATGCGCGCGACCCTTGAGTCGTGGAAGGAATCCGTCGAGAAGAGCCTGGCCGGAGGGGATTACCCCCCGATGGCCCAAAAGTGAACGGTGCCATGGCGACACTCCACCGCCTCCTGCTGGCCCTCTTCGTGCTGGGCGCGACGGCTTCCGCGCGGCCGCCGAACATTATCCTGATCCTGGCCGATGACCTTGGCTGGACCGATCTCGGCGTGCAGGGCAGCAAATACTATGAGACGCCCAATATCGATCGGCTTGCGGGGCAGGGGATGCGCCTGTCGCGCTTTCACCAATGCCAAAATTGCGCGCCCACGCGTGCCGCCCTGATGAGCGGCCAGTACGGCCCTCGCACCGGCGTCTACACCGTGGGGGGGATCGACCGCTTTGATTGGTCGGCGCGCCCGCTTCGCCCGGTAGACAATGTCGAACAGTTGCCGCTCGATAAGATCACCATGGCGCAGGCCCTCAAGTCGGCGGGATACGCCACTGCAATGTTTGGCAAGTGGCATCTGGGGGAGGGCGGCGGCCACCATCCGGGCCAGCGCGGTTTCGACGAGGCGATCGTCTCGATGGGGAAACATTTCGATTTCAACACCAATCCGAAGACCTCATATCCGCCCGGGACGTACCTCGCGGATTTTCTGACCGGCAAGGCGGAGGATTTCATTCGCCGGCACAAGGACGCGCCCTTCTTCCTCTACCTGCCGCATTTTGGCGTTCATTCGCCGTTCGAGGCAAAGAAGGAATGGATCGAGAAATTTCGACCCAAGCCCGGCGTAGACGGACACAACAATCCGACCTACGCAGCGATGATCGCCAGCGTGGACGAGAGCGTGGGAAGAGTCATGGCGCTGCTGGATGAACTCAAGCTGGCGGACGAAACGGTGCTGATCTTCACCAGCGACAACGGGGGCGTTGGCGGTTATCAGCGCGAAGGAATTACCGGCGGAGGCGGCGTGACGGACAACACGCCCCTGCGCAGCGGCAAGGGCAGCCTCTACGAGGGCGGCACTCGCGTGCCGTTTATCATTCGCTGGCCGGGAATCGTGAAAGCCGGCGCGACCTGCGACATGCCCTCGATCCACGTGGATCTTTATCCCACCTTTCTGGAGATCGCGGCCGCCAAACGGCCGGAGGGCTACACCCTCGACGGTGAAAGTCTCGTTCCCGTGTGGAAGGATGCGCAGGCGAAATTGAAGCGCGAGGCGATCTATCAGCACTTCCCCGGCTACCTGGGCGCCGCCCCAGGTTCGTGGCGAACCACACCGGTCGGCACCATCGAGGTCGGCGATTGGAAGCTGATGGAGTTCTTCGAAGACCATCGGCTCGAGCTTTACAATCTGCGGGACGACATCGGCGAAGCTCACAATCTCGCCGCCCAGGAACCGGAGCGCGCGAAGACGCTGCGCGCCCGACTCGAGGCGTGGCGGAAGGAGATTCACGCGCCGATGCCCACGGCGAATACCCCGGGCGCTCCTGGTTCGTCGCCACCGAAAGGGAAACGCCTTGGACCTGGCGCGGCGGAGTAGGGAGGGTTTGAAAAACCCCTCTTGCGGTCATTCTGAGGACCCAAAACGAAAAGGCGTCGTCATCTCCGCACTAATCACGACGGCCTTTTCGCCGGGCTAAGTTGAGATCGGTCAAGATGTGGCGCGGCGACATCTGCCGTGTCGCTATCAGCGCGAGCGCCGTTTTCCCGATTGTCATCCTGAGCGGAGCGGGGAATCATGGGCGCAGTCGACCTCCAATCGCTGTGGGTTCTCGCGCGGAGCCTTTGTGATCGAGCTCTTCAGTGGATGCGAATACGCACGGGCGTCAACCGGAGCGGGCCTTGCATTTGAAAAGGTCGTCGCAGTGGCTCCGCACGAAACCCCACGGGATATTGGAGGCTTCGACTGCGCCCATGATTCCCCGCTCCGCTCAGGATGACAAGTAAGGGTACGGCGCTCGCGCTCGCGGCCAGACTGCATGTTGCTTAAGTTGATGCATCCATGAGCACGCCGCCGACCATGATCGAAGACCCCGCAGTCGCGCACCTGCGTCAACTCAGCCCGGCGGGACTCCGCTCCGCTGAACAACTTCGCGAATGAATTTTTTAAACGCTCCCGAGTTCCGTGCCACGCGCCACGGCAACTCTCCTGCGTCAGCGGAGTTGAAAAACGGGCGGTTGTCGCCTTGGATAGACGCCCCTCCCCATCCCCCATGAAAATATCCCGTGCCGCCTTTCTCGCGATCCCGTTTCTTGTGATGGCAATCGCAGCTTCGGCTGCCGAGAAGCTAAACGTTCTCCACATCATCTCGGATGATCTTTGCGCGCGGCTGAGCTGCTACGGGGATCCGCTGGTTAAATCGCCGAACATCGACCGGTTGGCCGCGCGCGGCGTGAGGTTCGACCGCGCCTATTGTCAGTACCCGCTCTGCAATCCCAGCCGGGCTTCCTTCATGACCGGGATGCGACCGGACACCACGGGCGTTTATGAAAATGCCACGCAGTTCCGCAAGAACGTCCCCGATGCCGTGACGATCCCGCAAAGTTTTCAAAAATCGGGCTACACGGTCGCGCGCGTTGGCAAGATCTATCACTACGGAGTGCCCGCGGGGATCGGGACCGACGGGCTGGATGATCCGGCCTCGTGGGACAAGGTTGTGAATCCAAAGGGCCGCGACATCGATGACAAATCGATGATCGAGGTCCTCGAGCGCACGCCGGAAGGGACGACGATCACCGTGACCGGAAAGGAACTCAAGGACATGGGAGCCACCTTGAGCTGGCTGGCGGCGGACGGTGAGGACAACGAGCAGACCGATGGCAAGATCGCGGCGGCGGCGACGGAGATGCTGGCTGAGCGGGCGAAGGATGGCAAACCGTTCTACCTGGCCGTCGGCTTCTTCCGCCCCCATACCCCCTACGTTTCGCCGAAGGCATATTTCGCGATGTATCCACCGGAAAAGATTCGCTTGCCCGTGGTGGCGGGCAATCTGGCGGATCTCTTCCCCGCGCCCGCGCTGGCTACGCGCAGGCCTGCCGAACTGGCCATGAGCGATGACCTGCGCCGCCGGGCGATCCAGGCTTACCACGCCTCGACGAGTTTCATGGACGCACAAGTGGGTGTCCTCCTCGATGCGCTCGACCGGCTCCAGCTCGCGAAAAACACGGTCGTCATCTTTCACAGCGATCATGGCTATCACCTCGGGGAGAAGGGGCTTTGGCAGAAGATGTCCATCTTCGAACAATCCGCGCGCGTCCCGCTGATCATCGCATTGCCCGACAAAAGGAACGGTGGACAGACTTGTGCCCGGACGGTCGAACTCGTGGATCTGCACAAGACGCTGACCGACCTGTGCGGGGTCGCCGCCGATGCAAAGACCGAAGGTGATAGCCTCAAGCCGCTCGTCGAGAATCCCACGGCGCCTTGGACGCACGCGGCGTATTCGCAAGTAAGCCGCGGGGGAAAAAATTCGCCGGCCGGCGCCTTCATGGGCCGGAGCGTGCGCACCGAGCGCTGGCGTTACACCGAGTGGGATCAAGGCCGCGCGGGTGTGGAACTTTACGATCACGATGCCGACCCCGAGGAAATGAAGAACATCGCGGCCGATCCGCAACAGGCTGCGGTGGTCGCCGACATGAAAGCGCGCCTGCCGAAATGAAAGTGCGCGCGCTGGAATTTGCCTTGGGATTTCTTGCCTGGACGGCGATCGCGAATGCCGTGGACTTTCGCCGTGACATCCGCCCCATCCTCGCCAGCCGTTGCTACGACTGCCACGGCGAGCAGCGGCCCAAGGGAGGTCTGCGGCTGACGACCCGCGCCAATGCGCTGAAGGGCGGCGAATCGGAGACGCCCGCCTTCGTGGCGGGCCAGAGCGCGAAGAGCGAACTGCTGCTGCGGGTCACATCCCATGACAAGGACGACGTGATGCCGCAGAAGGGCGATCGCCTTACCGCCCGGGAAGTCGAACTGCTCCGTCAATGGATCAACGCCGGAGCCGAGTGGCCGGATAACGTCAAGCACTGGGCCTATGAGCCGCCTGTGCGTGCCCCGCTCCCCGCCGTGCAGGCTGGTGGTTGGCCGCGCAACGCCATCGATCGCTATGTGCTGGCCCGCTTGGAGCAGGAGAAGCTGGCGCCGTCTCCCGAGGCCGATCGCGCCTCGCTCCTCCGGCGCGTGACTCTCGATCTCACCGGCCTCCCTCCCACCATCGCGGAGATCGATGCCTTCTCCCGCGATTCCGCGCCGGATGCCTACGAACGCGTGGTCGATCGCTTGCTGGCCTCGCCGCAATTCGGTGTGCGCTGGGCGCGGCCGTGGCTGGATCTGGCCCGCTATGCCGACTCGCATGGGTTTCAACGCGACGATTTGCGCGACCTCTGGGCCTATCGCGACTGGGTCGTACGGGCGCTCAATGCGGACCTGCCCTTCGATCAATTCACCATCGAACAGCTCGCCGGCGACCTGCTGCCCAACGCGACGGAAAATCAGATCCTGGCGACGGGCTTCAATCGCGGAACACCTTGCAATGTGGAGGCGGGGAGCGAGCCGGAGGAAAGCCGCGTCAACCAGGTATTCGACCGCGTGAACACGCTGGGCGCGGTGTGGCTGGGCAGCACGCTGGAATGCTCGCAGTGCCACGATCACAAGTTCGATCCCTTCACCTCCCGCGAGTACTATCAGCTCTTCGCATTCTTCAACCAGACGGCGATCGAGGCTGACCGGTCGAATCCCAAGACGCCGGGCTCCATCCGCTTCATCGGGCCCTACCACGAATTACACGACAGTGCGAAAGGCGCGGAACGGGAGCCATTGCAGGCCGGGCAAAAGCAGCTCCAGGCGGAGATCGCCGCGCGGGAACAGGAACTCGCCGCCGGAGCGGCGGAGTGGGAGCGAAAGCTGGCCGCCTCCGCCGGGGAAGCCGCCCAGACGCACGTCCTGGAAGTGGCGGACTTCGACTCCGCCGCGGGCTCCGCGCATCGTGTCCTCGACGACCAATCCGTCCTGCTCAGGGACGATAACGTTCCTGACAAGGATACCTACACCGTCACGGCCAGGACCCCGCTCACCGCCATTACCGGCATCATGATCGAGGCGCTCACCGATCCATCGCTTCCTGGACAAGGTCCGGGCCGCGGCGATGCAACGCGGCCGAACTTTGTCCTGAATGAATTCATCGTGACCGTCGCGCCCACCGCCGGCGGCGCGGAGCCCCTTCGCGTGAAGTTCCGCAAGGCGTCCGCCTCATTTTCGCAAGCCCGTTTCGATGTGGCGAACCTGATTGCCGACGCGGAGCCCGGGCGCAATGGTGGCTGGGCGATCAATCCACAGTTTCATCAACCGCACTGGGCGGCCTTTGAATGCGCCGAGCCGATTGGGTTTGCCGGCGGCACGACGCTCACCTTCAAGTTGGTGCAAAACTTCGGCGCCGGTCGGACGATCGGCCGGCTCCGGGTCTCGGCGCTCACCGGTCGAGCGGGCGGTGAAGCGTTGCCTGCCGAAATCGCCACAATCCTCGCCGCACGCGCGCGCACCCCGGCACAGACAAAGAAACTCGCGGAGTTCCACGCGGCGCAGGACAAAGCGCTCGCCGACCTCCGCGCGCGGCTGACCCAGGTGGACGCCCGGTTGCTCCAGCTCAAGCCGGCCCAATCGCTGGTCATGGAGGAAGTCTCCGAGCCGCGCATGAGCACCATGTTCAAGCGCGGCGTTTACACCGATCGGGGCGAACCCGTCCAGCCTGGCACGCCGGCCATATTGCACGCGACGAATGCGGAACCACGCACGCGCCTCGATCTCGCCCGGTGGCTGGTCTCGCGGGACAATCCGCTCGTTGCCCGGGTGACGGTGAATCGTTGGTGGGCCGAGCTCTTCGGGCGGGGATTGGTGGGCACCCCCGAGGATTTCGGCATCAAGGGCGAGGCCCCGACCCATCCCGAATTGCTCGATTGGCTGGCCGTGGAGTTCATGGACGGAGGCTGGTCGATGAAGAAGGTCCTGCGGACGATCGTGACTTCCGCGACGTATCGGCAATCGACAAACATTTCCCCGGAGTTGCTGGTGCGGGACGACCAAAACAAGCTGCTCGCCCGTGGTCCGCGCCTTCGCCTTGACGCGGAAACGATCCGCGACAACGCCCTGGCCATCGCGGGCTTGCTCAGCCTCAAGCAGGGCGGCCCGCCCATTCGCCCGCCGCAGCCCGACGGATTGTGGGAGAAGGTGGGCGGACAAAAGTACGATTACGTCGTGAGTCCCGGGGAGGAACAATACCGCCGCGGGCTTTATGTGGTGCTCAAGCGGAGCGCGCCGTATCCCAGCTTCGTCAATTTCGACGCCGGTGCGCGGATGGCCTGCACCGTGAAACGCTCGCGTTCGAACACGCCGCTTCAGGCGCTGACGCTGCTCAACGACCCGGTCTATGTGGAAGCCGCGCAGGCTTTCGCGCGGCGCATCGTCGCCGAGCAGCCAAATGCCGGAGTCGACGATCGCCTCCGCCACGCCTTCCGGCTCGCGGTGGCCCGCCTGCCCAAGGAAGGCGAGGTGCAAACCCTCCGCGCCCTCTTCGAGGCGCAACGCGCCGCGTCCGGCGAAAGCGCCGCCTGGCAGGCTGTGGCCACCGTGCTGCTGAACCTCGATGAAACCATCAACAAAGGCTGACGTCGTGAATCCCTCCATCCTGTCTCTTCAAAGCCGCCGGCAGTTCTTTCGTCAGAGCGGGCTAACCCTCGGGACCGCCGCGCTCACCGCCCTCCTGCGGGATCATCTCGGCGCCGCGCCCACCGCGGCCAATCCGCTCGCCGCACGCATACCGCATTTCGCGCCGAAGGCAAAAAGCGTGATCTATCTGCACATGATCGGCGCCCCCTCGCAGCTCGACCTTTTCGAAGAAAAGCCGGTGCTGGTCGAGCGCGACGGTCAGGAATGTCCGGAGGAATTGCTCAAGGGAAAACGGTTCGCGTTCATCGGCGGAAAACTGAAACTCTCCGGTTCGAAATTCCATTTCGCGCGGCACGGGCAGAGCGGTCAGGTCTTTTCCGAACTGCTGCCCCATCTCGCGTCGGTGGCCGATGAGTTGGCCGTCGTTCATTCCCTGCACACGGAGGAGATCAATCATGCGCCGGCCCAGATGTTCCTGCATACGGGGTTCGGACGCGGCGGGCGGCCGAGTTTCGGATCGTGGGTGACGTATGGGCTTGGTTCGGAAAACCAGGATCTCCCGGCCTACGTCGTGATGCTCTCCGGTCCCGCCGGCGGGGCGGGGACCAGCCTGTGGAGCACGGGTTTCCTGCCGAGTGTTTACCAGGGTATCCAATTCCGATCGAAGGGAGAACCGGTCCTTTTCCTGGGCAATCCCGCCGGTCAGACGACGACCGACCGGCGCCGTGTGCTCGATGCCGTGCAGTCCCTGAATCAGGCGCACCTCGCGGATGTCGGCGACCCGGAGATCGCCACGCGGATCAACCAGTACGAGATGGCCTTCCGCATGCAGACGAGCGTCCCGGAACTCATGGACATCGGCAAGGAATCGCCCGACACGCTCGCGCTCTACGGCGCGCAACCGGGCCGGGCGAGCTTCGCCAACAATTGCCTCCTGGCCCGCCGGCTCGTGGAGCGAGGCGTGCGGGTCGTTCAGCTCTTCGATTCCGACTGGGATCACCATGCCAGCCTGACCACGCGTTTGCCGGCGAAATGCAAAGACATCGACCAGCCCTGCGCCGCGCTGATCAAGGACCTCAAGCAACGCGGCCTGCTCGACGAGACCCTGGTCATCTGGGGCGCGGAATTCGGCCGCACCCCGCTGGCGCAAGGGGCCGACGGCGATGGCACTTCGACCAAACCGGGCCGCGACCATCACAAGGACGCGTTCACGATGTGGATGGCCGGCGGCGGCATCAAGCCCGGGGTCAGCTACGGCCAGACGGACGACTTCGGTTTCAACGTCGCCGAGAACCCGGTCCACGTGCATGACCTGAACGCCACGGTGCTCCACCTGCTCGGCCTCGACCACGAACGCCTGACGTTCCAGTACCAGGGCCGAAACTTTCGGCTGACGGATGTGCACGGGAAGATCGTGGGGGCGTTGATGGGGTAGAGGTAGGCAAAGCCAGGTAAAAATTGTTGCAGCGCTCGTCAGCGCGAGCGCCGTCACGCAACTTTGTCATCCTGAGCGGAGCGGGGAAGCACGGGCGGAGTCGAAGGACCTCCAATATCCCCGGGTTCTCGCGCGGAGCCACGGCGAATACCTCTCTTGAGAAGCTCGGGGCACGAATGGCCACATTCCCATTTTCGCAGTACCGTAGTTACCGCCCCAATGCTCGGATCTGTGGTTCGTATTCCAAATTGCGGCTCCCACTTTTTGGGTTGATCCAAATCTTCATTCGGAACCAGTCATTCCCGGGAATCATTTCAATATCCAAGCGCCCATAATTCTCACCCAATTTTAAATAAAACGAACCCCCTTGATACAACCGCCAGGCCGGCGGCTTTGGCGTTTGTGCACCTATCGTCATCGACGGTTGATAACCGGCGATCGGTGCCTCCACGTTAAACTCCTCTGCCGCCGGAACAATACCTCCATTCTGCACGACCACCTCAGCCTCCCATTTGCCACGCTTGGGATGCTCGTTGGATTGCAACGTTATTTGCAGCCGGGTTGCGCCATCGATCGGGATCATTATCGGATGGCCCACGCTGATCTTAATTTCCTCCTCCCGGTATTGGAGCGGCTCCGCGTTTCCTTTCTTGCGCAGGTGGAACAGCGCAGGATTGTTTCGAACTGGTTCGTAATATTGTTCGTCCCCAAATGACGCATATTCAAAACCGAAGCGGTTTTGTGTCCGAGAAAATTCGAAACCTTCCTTGGTAACCACTACGCTCAGTGATTTACCTTGTATGCCTGTAAGTGAAAAAGCGCCGTTGGCATCGGATGCCATCGCCCTTTGACCGCCGCCGGCAGCGGATAGATCAGTCCAGCTTAGTTCCACATTCGCACCAGCAATCGGCTGTTCGTTTTCATCAATTACTTTGCCGTAAAATTCAATCGCCATCTTGCCCTGCCAAAGAGGATCGCTTTTTTGCCTCTCCTGCCTGACCTTCCAGCGTGGGTCGTCCAAATCCATGGCTCGGCCACCACGCCACAGCGGATAGCCGGTGGGAATCGGCGGAGGCGTTTCGGCAGGGCTTCCCGGAGGCAATGGCTTGGCCGTAACGATCCTGTTAGGCTCGGAGGTTTCGGGAGCTGTTGCAGCCGGAGATCTATTCCGATTCTGTTGTGGGGAAGGAGAATGGTGACGAAACAGCCACCAAGCCAATCCCACGAGCAAAGTGAGAACCATCGAGGTGGCGATAAAGCGCTTACTCATTCAATAATGCGCCCGGGGATTCGAGGCGACCTTTACGAGCCATGCCATTTGGAATACCTGATCACGTGCTGGCTGTCCATCCCGAGGGCGAGATTCCAAGACTCGCCTTGCGACCATCTCTGAGCAATCACTTCCCCGTGCGCTCCCGCTCCTTTCTCACCCGGCTCACGCTTGCCGCACTCGGCATGCTGCTCCTCTGCCTGTTTGGCGGTGTCGGGCTGAGTTGGGCCGTCCGCAAGAATCCCGAATGGCTGGTAAAACTCCTCGGATTCGATCGCTGCGCCTCCCTTCGCTCCGTTTCGGTTTGCACGCTGGGGACATTGCTTCCTGCCGATAGCGATGGCGACGGGATTGCCGACAGCGTGGAGCGATACTTGGGGAGTGATCCTCACAATCCACTGAGCCATCCGAGCGTGGATCTCAGCCTCGAGGACCTCGGCTTTAATTATCTCATGGTTGCGCTGCAGCCCGGGGATCGCCGCCGCATTCGTGCCCGTGCTCACATCGATGATGGGCCCGCCGTTTTTGCTCCCGGAATGCGGATACGTTTCAATCCGGAACCTCCCGGCCTGGTGTGTCTCCCGGGTGGCACGCCCTCGGGCAATCCGCTCCTGGTCCCCGTGGCCGCGGATGGCGCGATGGAATTTGACCTGGCGATTCGCGACGATGCCGTGCCTTTCCGACCTATGGAGCCCTACGAGGTGGAAGCCAGCCATCCGCTTTCGGATGGCTATGCCGGACGTTTGAACTTCGACGTCGTGTGGCGCTTGCCTCCGCTCGCATGCACGATGAAAGAGATTCCGTTCACTGGCAATGTTCGAGGATCCCCCGTGGACGACGTGAAGGGCTGGCGCTCGGCGCGTCTCACCTGGCAGCTCGCCGATTCTGCGGGGACGTACTATATCGAGGCCACCCGCGAGCAGTCTGGCGATCCGCAATGGCTCGTCGTCGACCTCTGCACCGGGGAGGACCATGATAGGAAAGTCTCGTATCGACTCTCCGATTCCGATTCCAGCTACCGAGGTCCGATCAGGTTTCGAATCATTCCCACAAAGCGCATCCCGCCGCGACCGGCGGACGACACGGTCGAACCGTTATCCGCATATCGCCTTCGCCAGAGCATCCACAAGGGACTTTTCCAATTTTCATATCCATACTTGAACTCTATTGGATACACCGTCGTTCCCGTCGCCTCCATCGCTGATTCGCCGGAATCCGCGGAAGCGATCCTCCGGAACATCATCGACACGCAATTGGGTCTGTTGGTGGGACCAGAGATGAACAAGGCCTTCATCATCACCGACGTGTCGCGGTTGGAGCCCACGGTGTCCAATGGGTTTTATGTGTTCCAGGTGATCACGAAGCGAGGGCTGCGCATCATCATCCTGGACTCGGCCAAGCCGCAGGCCGCCGTGCAAATCTGGGGCCGTGTAAGACCGGTGGCCGACTCCCCATAAACTCGACCAGCCGCGCTTTCCGCGCTGGACGCATTCGCGCCGTTGCGGCGACTCTCTGATCATGTACCCCCATCGCACACTTGTCCTCTGTGCCGCCGCCCTGTTCGCGGCGACGCACGCGCGCGCTCAAGACTACGACATCGTCATCTACGGTGGCACATGCTCCGCCGTGATCGCCGCCGTGCAGGCGAAAAAGATGAGCAAATCCGTCGTCATCGTCAGCCCCGACAAGCATCTCGGCGGGCTTTCGAGTGGCGGACTCGGTTTCACGGACACGGGGAACAAAGCTGTCATCGGTGGTTTGTCGCGCGACTTCTATCATCGGATCTGGATGCACTACGACGACCCGAAGGCGTGGAAGCAGCAGCAAAAGTCGGAGTATGGCAACAAGGGGCAGGGCACGCCGGCCATCGACGGCGAGAATCGCACGATGTGGATTTTTGAACCGAGCGCGGCGGAGGAAGTGTTCGAGGGTTACATCAAGGAATTCTCCATCCCGGTCATGCGGGACGAATGGCTCGATCGCACGAAGGGGGTCAAGAAAGAGGGCGCGAAGATTACTTCGATCACCACGCTGAGCGGAAAGACCTACTCCGGGAAGATGTTCATCGACGCGACTTATGAAGGCGATCTCATGGCCGCCGCGGGTGTCAGCTATACCGTGGGTCGCGAGGCAGTCGCCACTTATGATGAAAAATGGAACGGCATCCAGGTGGGCGTTCTTCATCACCGCCATCATTTCGGCGTGCTCAAGGAGGGGATCAGCCCCTACGTCGTGCCGGGCGACCCGAAGAGCGGCGTGTTGCCGCGCGTGAGCACGGCGCCGCCCGGAGTGGTCGGTGCGGCTGACAAGCGGGTGCAGGCCTACTGCTTCCGCGCCTGCATGACCAACTTCGACGAGAATCGAATTCCCTTCCCCAAGCCCGACGGGTACGACCCGAAGCAATACGAACTGCTCGTGCGCGTTTTCAACGCCGGGTGGCGGGAGGCCTTTGACAAGTTCGATCCCATCCCGAACCACAAGACCGACACGAACAATCACGGGCCGTTCAGCTTCGACAATATCGGCATGAACTGGGACTATCCCGACGCCACCTACGAGCGGCGGCGCGAGATCATCCAGGAACACGAGACCTACCAAAAGGGCCTGCTCTACTTTGAGGCCAACGACCCGCGCGTGCCGAAGGAGGTGCGGGAAAAAATGCAGACCTGGGGCCTGCCCAAGGATGAATTCGCCGACAACGGCCACTGGCCGCGCCAGCTCTACATTCGCGAGGCGCGGCGCATGGTCGGGCAATTCGTGATGACTCAAAACGAGCTGCAAAAGACCAGGCCGACGCCGGATTCGATCGGCATGGGCAGCTACGGCATCGATTCGCACAATGTGCAGCGCTACATCACGCCGGAAGGCTTTGTGCAGAACGAGGGCGACATCGGCGTCGGCCTCAAGGCCCCTTACGAGATCGCCTATGGCGCGCTCGTGCCGAAGAAAGGGCAGGGGGACAACCTGTTCGCGTCCGTGTGTGTGTCGGCATCACACATCGCGTATGGATCGATCCGCATGGAGCCGGTTTTCATGATCCTCGGGCAAACCGCGGCCACCGCCGCGGCCCTGGCCATCGATGCCAGGATCCCCGTGCAGGACGTGCCGTATGCCAAACTGCGGGAACGTCTGCTGGTCGACGGGCAGATTCTCGAAGCGCCGCAACATTAAGTCGGCAACTCGCGGCCTCGCAGTGCGTTGAAGTGAGACCGTGACGCGCGAATGATCCCCAGCCTCCCCCCATGAAAAGGCTCCACCTCCTTGTTTTGCTCGCCCTCGCCTGGCCGCTCCAGGCGGCGACAGCCAGACCGCCGAATATCATCCTCCTGCTGGCCGACGACCTCGGAGCGAGAGACGTGAGCTGCTACGGCAGCACCGCGTACCAGACGCCCAATATCGATCGCATGGCTGCGGAAGGCACGCGGTTCGAGACCTTCTACGTCATGCCGCTCTGCACACCCACCCGTGTCGCGCTCATGACGGGCCAATACGGTTTTCACAGTGGCTATCTCGGCATGCACAAGCAGGCGTTTATTCCGGGGGTGAATTCGCCGCAAAAGCGGATAGGGAACCACTTTACGCATGCCGACCTCTTAAAGTCCGTCGGGTATATCACGGGGCTTTCCGGCAAGTGGCAACTCCCCGGTGAATTGCCGACGCTCGTTTACGATACAGGCTTCGGCGAGTATCGGATGTGGGCTTACGACAACAATCTCCCGCCCGGTATCAAGAATCCGTCCCACGAAAAGGGAGGAAATGCCTCGCGCTACTGGCAACCGTGCCTGCTGCAAAACGGTGAGTATCTGCCGACCAAGCCGGAGGACTTCGGCCCGGACATGTTCAATGACTTCGTCATCGATTTTGCGCACCGCCACAAGTCGGAGCCTTTTTTCATGTACTACACGTCGGTCCTGACGCACACTCCGCGCGTGGAGACCCCGGACCCCACGAAGCCCGGCGCACGCTGGCCAGCCGGCCTGAAGTCGAATCTCGAATACCTGGACTATCTCGTGGGCAAGCTCTTCGCTGCCTTGAAGGCCGACGGACTGGACGAAAACACGATGGTATTTTTCATCGGGGACAATGGAACGGAAGGGGGAGGCAAAGGGTACACGACCGAACTCGGGGCACGCGTTCCGTGCATCGTTCGCGGACCCGGAGTCAAGAAAGGCGTGGTCTCGCGAGCGCTCGGTGATGTGACCGATCTCATGCCGACGCTGGCGGAAATCTCGGGCGCGGCGTTGCCCAAGGACCGGCCCTTCGATGGCCGCAGCCTGATGCCGGTCTTGCGTGGTGAGACCACCAAGCACCGCGATTGGATTTACAGTCATCTCGACGACGGGCGTGTCCTGCGCGACTCGCGCTGGCTGCTGGAGATCGCGGCGGCTGGAAAGGGCGAGAAGTTCTTCGATTGCGGCGAAAGCCGCGATGGGACCGGGTACAAGGACGTGACGGACTCCACCGATTCTGAAGTCAAGGCGGCGCGTGAAAAGTTCACGCGCATCCTCGCCACCATTCCCGAGCCAAAGCCGCACGCCGACGACGCGGGAGACGGAAAAAAGAAACCGGCAATCGATCAATAGGAAATTTCACGATCCATGAAAATCACCACGCTCATCCTTCTCGCGTTCAGCTCCGCGGCATTGGCGGATGTCAAGCTACCCGCCATTTTCTCCGACCATCTCGTGCTTCAGCGCGAGGCAAGCGTGCCCATCTGGGGTTGGGCGGAGCCCGGCGAAGAGGTCAGCGTCACGGTCGGCGTGCAAACGCAATCGAGCAAAGCCGGCGCGGATGGAAAATGGAGCGTGGCCTTCAACGCGCTGGCCGGTGGAGAAGGGCTGACGCTCACGGTCAAGGGCCATAATACGCTGGTCGTGAAGGACGTCTTGATTGGCGAAGTCTGGCTCGGATCGGGGCAATCGAACATGGCGCTGACGGTGAGCCGCGCGCTGGAGTTCGCCAAGGAACAGGAGGCGGCGAAACTTCCGCAGATTCGCATGTTCACCGTGAGATCGGGAGCATCGGACACGGCCCAGGCGGATTGCCAGGGGACATGGGTCGTGTGCTCGCCGGAGACTGTCGGTGGATTTGCCGCCGCGCTCTATTTCTGCGGACGCGAGATTCATCAGACGATCGGCGTGCCCGTGGGCCTGATCAATTCCTCAGTCGGCGGCACGCCCATCGAATCGTGGATCAGTCCCGAGGCCCAAAAGGCTTCGCCCGAGTTGAAGCCGTATTTTGAATCGCTTTCCAAGGTGGAAAAACTCTTCAATCCCGAGAAGGCGAAGGCTGCCTACGAAAAGGAACTCGCCACCTGGAAGGAAGCAGCGCAACAGGCGCGCACTGACGGCAAGGCGCCACCGCCCACCCCGCGCGACCCCATGGCGGTGCGCGAGAAGAAGGGCAATGTGGGCGGACTCTTTAATGGGAAGATTGCGCCGCTCATTCCCTACGCGATCCGGGGTGTGCTTTGGTATCAGGGAGAGGCGAACAGCGCTCCGGCGAAAGCGCAATTCTACCAGTATCAACTTCCGCTCCTGATCAAGGATTGGCGCGCCCGTTGGGGGGCGGAATTGCCGTTCGCGTGGGCGCAATTGCCCAACTTCGACGGGGGATCCGTCCGGGACTGGCCGACGATTCGTGAAGCCATGCTCAAGACTCTGGCGGTGCCCAAGACCGGGATGGGCATTAACATCGACATCGGCGAAGCGGGGAACATCCATCCGCAGAACAAACAGGAAGCCGGGCGCCGCCTGGCGCAGTGGGCGCTCGGCACGGTGTATGGCAAGGCGGTGGCGACCAGCGGCCCGCTGCCCGCGGGCCATGAGATGCGCGGGAATGAAGTGGTGCTGAAGTTCACGCACACTGACGGAGGCTTGAAGGCGAAAGACGGGGAGTTGCGCGGCTTTGTCATCGCCGGCGAGGATCAGCAATGGAAGCCCGCCCAGGCCAGGATCGATGGGGAGCGGGTCATCGTCTCCGCCCCGGAAGTGCCCCAACCGCGGGCCGTGCGCTACGCGTGGGAAAACAATCCTTCCTGCAATCTCTACAACGGGGCAGGACTTCCTGCTTCCCCCTTCCGAACCGACGACTGGCCTCCTAAATGAAGCGCATTCTCCTTCTCCTCAGCCTCGCGATGGCCCTGCCTTCCATCGCCGCGGACCGCCCGAATATCCTGATCATCCTCATCGATGACCTCGGCTACGGCGATGTCGGATGCTACGGGGCCACGTCCGTGAAGACCCCCAATGTGGATCGCCTCGCTCGCGAAGGATTGCGTTTCACCGACGGGCATTGCACCTCGGGCACCTGCACGCCCTCCCGCTATGCGCTGCTCACGGGCGAGTATCCGTGGCGCAAGAAGGGCACGGGTGTCCTGCCGGGTGATGCCGGCCTGGTCATCGAAGCCGACCGCGGCACGCTCCCCGCGACCTTGCAAAAGGCGGGCTACGCTACGGGGGCGATCGGCAAGTGGCATCTTGGTCTCGGGCCGCAAGGCGGGCCGGATTGGAATGGGGACATCAAGCCCGGCCCGCGCGAGATTGGATTTGGCTACAGCTTCATCATGGCCGCGACGGGCGACCGCGTGCCATGTGTCTATGTAGAGAATGGGCGCGTCGTGGGACTCGATCCCAAAGATCCCATCGAGGTTAGCTACCAGAATCCTTTTCCCGGCGAGCCGACGGGCAAGGCGAATCCCGAATTGCTGAAGATGCATCCGAGCAATGGGCACGACATGGCCATCGTCGATGGCATCAGCCGGATCGGCTACATGCGCGGAGGCAAATCGGCGCTGTGGAAGGATGAAGACATGGCCGACACCTTCACGAAGAAAGCGGTGGCGTTTGTGGAGGAGAACAAGGATAAGCCATTTTTCCTCTACTTTGCCACGCAGGACATCCATGTGCCCCGCGTGCCGAATCCGCGGTTCAAGGGCGCGACCATGATGGGGCCGCGTGGCGATGCCATCGCGGAAATGGATTGGTCGGTGGGTGAATTGCTCGCGACGCTCGACCGGCTCAAGCTCACGGACAAAACGCTCATCGTCTTTTCGAGCGATAACGGGCCGGTGATCGATGATGGTTACAAGGATGAGGCTGTCGAAAAGCTGGGCGATCACAAGGCGGCCGGCCCGTGGCGCGGAGGGAAATACAGCATCTTCGAAGGAGGAACGCGCGTCCCCTTCATCGTCCGCTGGCCGGGGCGGGTGCAGCCCGGAGTCTCGGAAGCGCTGATGTGCCAGGTGGATTTCCACGCATCGTTTGCGGAACTGGTGGGCCAGCCCTTGAACACGGAGAGCATGCACGACAGCCAGAACCAATTGGCGGCGCTCCTCGGAGACAGCAGGAAGGGCCGGGACTCGATGATCGAGCACGCCAACACCCAGGCGGTTCGTGCCGGCTCGTGGAAGTACATCCCGCCGAGGCCCGGCGCGGCGCGCACCGCTCATACCAATATTGAAACTGGCAACAACCCGCAGGGGCAACTCTACGATGTGGCCGCGGATAACGGCGAAACGAAGAATGTCATCGGGGAGCATCCGGACAAAGTCAGCGAACTCACCAAGATCCTGGAAACCACCCGCGGTGCCGGCCGCCAACCTTGAGATGCGGTTGAAATCTTATATGCCGTCTCCAGGAACCTACCTTTTCGTCGTAACTCTCGGCATGCTCCTCTCAACCGTGGGCCAGGCCCAGGAAACGGATCAGCGATTGCAGTCCGACGGCAAGGGCTGGCGGCTCGATCAGGCGAAGATCAATGACCCGGTGCGCCCGCGGGTGTTGCTCATCGGTGATTCCATCCTGAACGGCTATCTTGGCCGGGTGACCAAGGCGCTCGATGGGAAAGCCTATGTGGACGCCTGGGTCAATCCCTACGCCCAATCGGCGTACACGAACAAACTGCTCGGCGAGGTCCTGGACCATGGGCCGTACGATGCGGTCCAATTTAATATGGGTCTGCACGGCTGGCAGCCAGGGCGAGTGAAGGAGGGCACATTCGAGCCACTGATGAAGGAGTATGTGGAAATCATTCGCGCCAAATTCCCCAAGTGCATGGTCGTGTGGGCCAGCAGCACCCCGGTGACGGTGAAAGACAAACCCACCGAAATCGACACCGAGATCAACCCGATCATCGTCGATCAAAACACGCGCGCGGCCAAGGTGATGGCTGAATTGCACGTGCCGGTAAACGACTTCTACGCGCTGCTCGCTCCGAAGCTCGAACTGGCGCGCGGCGACAAATTTCACTGGACGCCACCCGCCTATGACATGCTCGCGCAGGCGACCACCGACCTCATTCTCAAGCATCTCCCGACACCCTCCACCAAGAACTGATTTGCCATGTTCCGCTTCACCCTCGTCCTCCTCGCCATCGCTCTGCCGGCCTGCGCGGCGGAGCGATTAAACATCCTCTTCGTCTTTGCCGATGATTGGGGCCGCTACGCCAGCGCCTATGCGGCGGTCGATGGGAGGCCGTCGCTCAACGATGTGATCAAGACGCCCAACGTCGATCGCGTGGCGCGGGAAGGCGTGCTTTTCCGCAACGCTTTTGTGAATGCGCCGAGCTGCACGCCCTGCCGCAGCTCGCTGCTTTCGGGGCGCTTCTTTTTCAATACGGGGCGTGGCGCGATTCTCAATGGCGCGGTTTGGGACAGTGCGATTCCCGTGTTCCCGCTGATGCTTCGCGACGCGGGTTATCACATCGGGAAGAGCTACAAGGTATGGAGCCCGGGGACACCCGTGGACGCTCCATTTGGCGAGCAGCAATATGCCTATGAAAAGTCCGGTCGCATGCCGACTCACTTTTCCAACGAGACGGAAGGGCTGCTGGCCAAAGGCCTGACGGTCGCCGCCGCCCATGAAAAAATCCTCGATCAAGTGCGCGGCAATTTCGACGCCTTCCTGGCCGATCGAAAACAGGACCAGCCCTGGCTCTATTTCTTCGGCACCACCACCACCCATCGGACCTGGATCAAAGGTTCCGGCAAGAAGCATTGGGGGATCGAGCCGGATGCGCTCAAGGGGAAGATGCCCGCGTTCCTGCCGGACGTGCCCGAGGTGCGCGAAGATGTCGCTGACTATCTGGGCGAATCGCAGGCGGTGGACGCCTGCCTGGGCGTGCTCTTGCAACGGCTCGAAGCCGCGGGAGAACTCGAGCGAACTGTCATCGTCGTGAGCGGCGATCACGGGATGCCCGGCGTCCCCTCGGGCAAGTGCAACCTCTACGACCACGGGCTCAGCGTGGCGCTGGCCGTTCGCTGGCCGGGCCAGAAACCGGGGCGCGTCGTGGACGACTTCGTGACACTTCCGGATCTCGCACCGACATTCATGGAAATCGGTGGTGTCACTCCTCCGGCCGGGCTGTACGGCCGCAGCATTATCCCGCTGCTGAAATCCGATAAGGCGGGGCAGATCGATCCGACACGGATTTCCGTCGTCGGGGGTCGTGAACGCCACGTGGGGAGCGCCCGCGAAGGGAATTTGCCGTACCCGATGCGGTCCTTGCGGACTGCCGATTACCTCTACATTCACAATTTCGCCCCCGAACGCTGGCCGATGGGAGCGCCGTACGGCGTCAGCGAGACCGAGACGCCCGATGGACAGGCACTGGAGAAGAACACCTATGTGGCCTTTCCCGACATGGATGCCAGCCCCACCAAGGCGTGGCTGATCGCGCACCGCAACGACGCGGAGTGGAAGGCGACATTCGAACACGCCTTTGGCAAGCGCGCGGAAGAGGAATTCTACGACCTGCGCAAGGATCGCGACCAGATGAGCAACGTCGCCACCGATCCCGCCTACGCCGTGGAAAAGGAGAAATACGCCGCCCGTTTGCAAAAGACGCTGACCGACGCGGGCGACCCACGCGTGACGGGCGATGGCGGCACCTTCGATCGCCCTCCCTTCACGGACGGCGGCCCGGCCAAAGGCCGGAAAGCTCCCGCTGCCAATCCGCCTCCTGCACCTCAGAAACCTCCGGCCCAATGATGAACCGCTCCCTCCTTCTTCTCGCCGCCCTGTGCTGCGGCGCGCTGACGGCGCTCGGCGCCGACCAGCCGAACTTCATTTTCATCAACATCGACGATCTTGGATACGCCGATGTCGGGCCCTTCGGTTCCAAACTGAACCGCACGCCGAACATCGATCGCATGGCTGTGGAAGGCCGCAAGTGCACGTGCTACTACGCGGCGCCGGTGTGCTCGCCGTCGCGCGCTTCCCTCATGACCGGTTGCTACCCGAAGCGCACGCTGCCGATCCCTCATGTGCTCTTTCCCGGCGATGGGGTGGGGCTGAGCACTGCCGAGCACACCGTGGCCGGCCTGCTCAAGGCCCAGGGATACACGACCATGTGCATCGGCAAATGGCATCTCGGCGATCAACCGGAGTTCCTGCCGACGAAGCACGGCTTCGACCACTATTTCGGGCTGCCGTATTCCAACGATATGGGTCCGGCCGAGGACGGGACGAAGAGCAGTCTCGGCGACCCGCTGCCGGCGAAGAAGGGGCCGGGCCAGCCCCCGTTGCCGATGTTGCGTGACGAAAAGGTGCTCCAGCGAGTGGTCGCCGAAGATCAAACGACGCTCGTGACGCGCTACACGGAGGAAGCCCTGAAATTCCTCGAGGCCAGCAAGGAGCATCCGTTCTTTCTCTACCTGGCCCACAACGCCGTCCATTTCCCGTATTACCCCGGCAAGGCATTCCAAAAGAAATCGCAAAACGGAAGCTACGGCGATTGGGTGGAAGAGATGGATTGGAGCGTCGGGCAGGTTCTGGATGCCGTTCGGAAACTGGGCTTGAGCGAAAAGACACTGGTCATTTTCACTTCCGACAACGGCGGCACCCAGCGGGCGGTCAATGCGCCACTGCACGGGTTCAAGGGCTCCACGTGGGAAGGTGGTATGCGAGTACCGATGGTGGCGTGGTGGCCCGGCAAGATTCCCGCTGGCACCCAGACGGATGAGATCACGGGGATGATGGATATTCTGCCGACTTTCGTGAAACTCGCCGGTGGTGAGGTGCCGGCGGATCGCAAGATCGATGGCGGCAATATCTGGCCGCTGCTCGCGGGACAGCCTGGCGCCAAGTCGCCGCACGATTCGTTCCTGTTCTATCGCGGATTGAAACTCGAAGCCGTGCGCTCCGGGCCATGGAAGTTCCGGCTCGTGAATGGTCAACTATTCAACCTCGAGTCCGACGTGGCGGAGGCTACGGACGTTGCCGCCGCAAATCCCGACGTCGTCAAACGCCTGCAAGCGCTGGCGGCTGCGACCGACGATGACTTGGGGGCCGACGACTATGGCCCCGGGGTTCGCCACCTCGGGAAGGTCGCGAATCCTCAACCGCTCATCGGCCTCGATGGAAAAGTCCGGGATGGCTTTTCCATGCCATAGAGTTCAGTTTATCAGCCCCCCCAACGTTGTGTTTTAAGAGCTATGAAAACCGTTCTCCCTGTCTTGTGTGTTGCGGTTAGCCTGGCCGCCAGCTTCGCGTTCACTTTCTCCGCGGCGGCGACGCCGGAATCTGAGGCGAAAACGATCATCGAGACCGCGGGCGTCAAAGGCGGAGTCATTGTGCAGCTCGGCATCGCTGATGGTGCGCTGACCGCCGCTCTCAAGATCAACGATAGCTACCAGGTGCAGGGTCTCGACACCGATGTGGCGCGCGTGGCCAAGGCCCGTGAGGCGATCTTTGGGAAGGGCGTGTATGGCCCCGTGAGCGTGGATCGCTACGCCGGCAAGGCCCTGCCGTATATCGATAATCTCGTGAATCTTCTCGTCGCCGAAGACCTCGGAGGCGTCCCAATGGAGGAAGTAAAGCGCGTGCTCGTTCCGAACGGCGTCGCGCTGATCAAGGTGGGCGGGACGTGGAAGAAGACGATCAAGACCAAGTCGGACGCGCTCGATGAATGGACGCACTATTACTACGATGCGAAAGGGAACGCGGTCTCGAAGGACAAACAGGTGGGGCCGCCCGAGCGGCTCCAATGGGTCGGCAGCCCGCACTGGTCGCGGCACCATGATCGCATGTCGTCGCTCAGCGCCGAAGTGACGAGCGGCGGACGGCTTTACTACATCATGGATGAAGGCTCGCGCATCTCGATCCTGCTGCCGTCGAAGTGGAGCTTGATCGCGCGCGATGCCTTTAACGGGACGATGCTCTGGAAGAAACCCATCGAACACTGGAGCGACCACATGTGGCCCCTCAAGTCGGGTCCCACGCAACTCACGCGCCGGCTCGTGGCGGACGGAGACCGCATTTTCGTCACGATGGGAATCGAGGAACCAATCACCTGTCTCGATGGCGCCACGGGCAACGTGATCCGCACGTTTCCCGAGACGAAGGGCGCGGAGGAAATCCTGCACGTGAGCGGCGTCATCTACGCGCTGGTCAATCCCGGCAGGTGGGCCACGGAAGACTTCGCCCCAAAGCTCCAGAGTGACCAAAAGCGCGTGCAGGACGAATATGAGTGGGACAAGAAACCGCGCACGTTGATCGCCGTGGATGCGAACACCGGGAAAGTGTTGTGGAAGAAAGAGCAGACGAAAGTCGCGCCGATCACGCTCTCCACCGATGGCCAGCGCGTGATCTTCTACGATGGCGAGCAACTCGTCTGCCTCAATGCCAGGACCGGCGCCCAGAGTTGGACCAGCGGCCCGGAGCCCAAGCGCAGCCTTCTCGAATACAACTTTGGCCCACGCGTTCTCATCACGGGCAATACGGTTCTTTACGCCGGGGGCGATGGTTCCGAAAAAGGGCTCGATTTGGAGACGGGGAAGGAACTGTGGAAGGCTCCGCATGAAAAATCGGGCTACCGCTCGCCGGAAGATCTCATCGTCGCCGGAGGACTGGTGTGGAATGCGGGCACGACGAGCGGCAATCAGACCGGAGAGTTCGTTGGGCGCGATCCGCGCACGGGCGAGACGAAGAAGCAGTTCAAGCCCGACGTGCCGGATGGCACCTACTGGTTCCATCACCGCTGCTATATCGCCAAGGCGACCGAGGATTACATCATCCCGTCGCGCACCGGCATCGAGTACGTGGACATCAACAAGTCGCATTGGGACCTCAACCACTGGGTGCGTGGCGCCTGCCTCTATGGCGTGCTGCCCGCGAATGGGCTGACCTATGCCGGCCCGCACAACTGCGCCTGCTATCCCGAAGCCAAGCTCGATGGACTCAATGCGCTCGGTGCCGCGACATCACCCTATCCGCCACTCCCTTCGGACGATGAGCGCCTGGAACATGGTCCCGCCTGGCAGCAACCGCTGAACGAGAACGCGCCCGACCGGGCTGACTGGCCGACCTATCGCCACGACGGGGAGCGCAGCGGCTTTAGCGACCAGGCGCTGGCTGCCGATCTCGGCAAGGCGTGGCAGGCGGATCTCGGCGGCAAGCTCAGCGCGCTGACGATCGCGGATGGCCGGGCCTACGTTTCGCAGGTGGACGCCCACACCCTCCATGTCCTGGACGCGGCGAATGGCAAGCCGCTCTGGCACTTCATCGCCGGGGCGCGAATCGATTCGCCGCCCACGGTCTGGCAGGGCCGGGTGCTCTTCGGCGGGATGGATGGCTGGGTCTACTGCCTGCGCGAGAGCGATGGCGCTCTCATCTGGCGCTTCCAGGCGGCGCCGGGGAGTCGGCGGCACGGCGCCTTCGAGCAGATCGAAAGCGTCTGGCCGGTCCACGGCAGCGTGCTCGTGGAGGACGGCACGGTGAACCTCGTCGCTGGACGTTCGGTCTTCCTCGATGGGGGATTGCGCTTTCTGCGACTTGACGCCGCGACCGGGAAAAAACTCGCCGAAGTCGTTTATGACGACAAAGACCCGGAGACGGGCGGCGATTTGCAAAATCGCATCAAGACCCTGCAAATGCCGGTGGGGTTGAACGACATCCTGTCGAGCAACGGGAAATTCATGTATCTGCGCTCGCAGAAGATCGGTGCGGATGGCGTGCGCATCGACATCGGTCCGGTGAGCGGCAATGCGGCGGTCCAGGGCGCGGCGCAACAAGGCGAGGGGAGGCATCTCTTCGCACCGATGGGCTTCCTCGATGACACGTGGTTTCACCGCAGCTACTGGGTCTTCGGCAAGAGTTTCGCGGGCGGCCACAACGGGTATTTCCAGGCGGGCAAATACACTCCCGAGGGGCGCATCCTGGTCCACGACGACAAGAACGTCTTCGGCTATTCGCGCCTGCCGCAGTACTACAAGTGGACGACCACGATGGAGCATCAGCTTTTCTCCGCGAGCAAGGAGGCGCCGGATGTGCAGGTCGATCCGGCCAGCGCCGACGGCGGTGGCGCGAAAAAGCCGGGCGCAGGGGCCGTGGCGCAAGCCGGCGTGAAGCCGCTGGCGGCCTCGGTGAAATTTGACGGCGACAAAGTCGACATCGCGGGCAAACCCCTGACCGTCGAAGCCTGGGTGCTGCCGGACGGCCCGGACGGCGTTATCTGTCAGCAAGGTGGCGCCGCGATGGGTTATGCGCTCGCCTTGCAAGCCGGCTGCCCGGGCTTTTCCGTCCGCGTAAATAAGGAGGCGGTGACGGCACAATCCGCGCGGGCTCTCGATCAAGGCTGGCACCACCTCGCCGGCGTCCTCACCGCGGAGAAGAAACTGCTGCTTTACGTCGATGGCGACCTTGCCGCGGAAACGAAAGCGCCGGGGCTCATCCCTGGCAAGCCGAGGCAAGGCCTCAGCCTCGGCATGGCGGGCGGATCGCTGGTCAGCGAATACGGGAACGACAAGCCCTACACGGGGCTGCTCGATCAATTCGCCATCTGGCCGCGCGCGCTCGGCGCCGGTGAACTGATCGAACACGCCAACGGCGCGAACTTCATCCAGCGCGGCAATGGTGCGCTCCTCGCCTGCAGCTTTGACAATGGCACGGCGAAGGATGACGCCGGCGGGGTGTTGCTCGGCACCATGAACGGCGTCGAGACAGGGAAGGGGAAGATCGCGGTGGCGCTTTGGTTCCGCAAACAGAGCGGTGGACCATCGATCCTGGTAAATTCGGGAAAAAGCCCCGCCGATCCCGCGGGTGCCGCACAACCGCCCAGTCCCCAGAAGGGCAGTTTTGTCGTGCACCAGTGGAACGCGCAGTCCCCGGTTTTCGCCCGCGCCATGTGCATGGCGCAAGGCACGGTCTTCGTGTGCGGCCCGCCGGATATGATCGATGAGGAATACGCCTTCGAGCGCATGGCGAAGAAAGATCCGGCGGTCTACAAGGAACTTGCCGAGCAGGATGCCGCGCTCGATGGGAAATCCGGCGCCAGCCTCCTTGCCGTGAAAACCGACAAGGGTGAAATCGGCAGTGAAGTGAAACTCGACAGCCCGCCCGTGTGGGATGGCATGGCTATCGCCCAAGGCCGGCTCTACGTCGCAACCGTCGATGGCAAAGTGGCGTGCTACGGACGAAAGTAGCCGGATGCTCGCCCGCGTTTCCCTCGTCCTGATCGCGTGCCTTGGCGCGGCGGCCGCGAGGGGGTGCTCCATCCCGGTCTTCCGCTATGCCCTGGATCGCTGGCCGGCGGATCCTTACACGCTCGAAGTTTCGCCGGCCGACGCGCGTGGCGAGGCCGGCGCCCATTTTCTGCGCAACTTTACCGATAGCACGCCGCTGAACCTCGCGCTGGTGCGGTCGAAGGAGGATGGCGCGTCGCGGCTGGTGTTTCCCCACGCGGCCCCCGATCAGACGCCCGCCTGGTCCGGCGCCCTCGATGCCGCGACATTGTCATTGCTCACCGAGTCGCCCGCCCGCACCGAATTTGTTCGTCGCATCGTGGAGGGCCAATCGGGGGTGTGGGTGTTGGTCGAATCTGGGGAACGCGAGGCAGACGAACGCGCCTCGGCGGTTTTGGAAAAGCGGCTGCGTTATCTCGAACAAGTCGCGCAGATTCCGGAGAACGATCCGAACGATCCCAGCAGTCAAGTCGGACCCGGCCCGGCGTTGCGCGTGCGGTTTTCGGTGATCCGGATCCGCCGCGATGAACCGCGTGAGCAGCCGCTGCTCAAGATGCTCGCCGGCCCGAAGAACGATAGGGCGATTTCCACCGGGCCGTGGCTGGCCCTGGCCTTTGGGCGTGGCCGCGTGCTGGGCGCGTGGCCCGCGGATGGTTTCGGCGATGAGCAGATCGATGAGGCATGCCTCTTTCTCCTCGCCGCCTGCTCGTGCCAGGTGAAGCGGATGAATCCCGGGTGGGACCTGCTCCTGAACGCCAATTGGAACGAGGCGCTGCAAACTGCTGGACAAACAACCGTCGCTCCGGACTCGACGAGGACCGCGCCACCCCCGCCGGAAACAGTCACGGTAGTTGCGAGTGCCGCCGCTCCTATCGTGCTGCCGCGAAAGGGTTTCGGCCTGGCGGCGCCAGGAGCGCTCGTCATGCTTGTGCTTGGCAGCGCCTTAGTCTGGGCCACAATGCGTAAATCATGAAAAAGCTTGCCGCCCTCTTGCTGTTGCTCGCCGCTCTGCTTGGCGGCGTCGCGCTTTATCAGCGGCGCAGTGCGCCCCAGCCCAATGCGCCCGCGCTGACCGTCTATTGCGCCGCCGGATTGAGGAAGCCAGTGGAAGCGATCGCCACCCAATATCGGCAGGAATTTGGGGTGGAGGTCCGACTGCAATTTGGTGGCAGTGGGACGCTGCTCAGTTCACTGCGCGTGGCCAAACAAGGCGACCTGTTCATCGCGGCGGACGACGGGTCGGTGGCGGATGCCCGCAAGGCGGACGTGATTCACGAAGTTTTGCCTGTGGCGGTGCAGCGGCCTGTCATCGCCATGCGACCCGGCAATCCGAAGAATATCCACGCCATTTCCGATCTGCTCCGTGACGACGTGAAAGTGGCGCTGGCCAATCCGGAAGCCGCCAGCATTTCGCGGGTGTCCCGTGCCGCGCTCGGCGAGACTTGGGAAAAGCTCGCGGCTCACGCGGCCGTCATGAAACCGACCGTTTCCGAGATCGCCTCCGATCTAAATCTCGGGTCCGTCGATGCCGCGATCGTCTGGGATTCGATCGTCGGTCAATTCAAACTCGAAGCGGTCACCGTTTCCGAGTTTTCGGACAAGCAGGAGAAAGCCTCCGCGTGCATCCTCAGCTTCAGCGCGCAGCCCACCGTCGCCCTGCGTTTCGCCCGCTATCTAGCCGCCCCGGATAAGGGCGGTGCGATCTTTAAATCGAATGGTTTCGCGCCCGCGGGTGGGGACGCCTGGGCCGACCGACCGGAACTCATCCTCTATAGCGGCGGAGTGAATCGCCCGGCCATCGAGGGCTTGCTGAAGAAGTTTGCGGATCACGAAGGGGTCACCGTGACGACCATCTTCAATGGCTGTGGCATTCTCTGCGCCTCGATGAAGACGATGGGCGGAACCAGCAATCCGAAATTCCCGGATGCTTACTATGCATGCGACCTGTGCTTCGTGCCGCCCGTCGCGGATGTCTTTCCCGAGTCCGTCATCCTGACCGAAACGGACATCGGCATGGTCGTGCAGAAGGACAATCCGCACGGAATAAAGACCCTGGCGGATCTCGCGCAACCCGGCCTCAAGCTGGGTCTCTGCAATGCCGAACAGTCCACGCTGGGCTACATGACCCGCGGCATCCTCAAATCCTCCGGCCTCAACGACAGCGTGCGCAAGAACGTGGTTGTCGAGACGCCCACGGCGGATTTGCTTGTCACGCAGATGCGGGCTGGCGGTCTCGAAGCCGCGATCGTCTACCGGGTCAATTTTCAGGCCGCCGCCGGCCATCTCGAATATATTCCGATCGAGCACGAAGGGGCGAAGGCCGTGCAGCCATTTTCCGTGCGGGCCAACTCGCCGAACCGCGCGTTGGGCCAGCGCCTCCTTGAATACCTGAAGGCGAACCGTGGCCAATTCGAGAAGGCGGGCTTTACCTGGCGTGGGGATGGAGCGGCGTTGAAAAGTGCGGATATTAAAGTACCGGAGTGGCTGAAGGACAAATGACCGCGCCGCGCCGGCGGCTTTCCCCGTTCTGGGTCGGCCTCGCGTTGGTCACGGCTCTTTACCTGGCTTTCCTCGTCGCGTTGCTCGGCGCGATGGCGACCTACACGTCGCCACACCATCTCTTGGGCGCTCTCCAGACGCGGGAGATTCAATATTCGATCGGCTTGAGTCTCGTCACTTGCACCGCGTCCGCGATTCTCGCCCTGCTGCTCGCGGTGCCAGTGGGATACTTGCTCGGGCGGGGACGTTTCGCCGGCAAGCCGTTGCTCGACGCCATGCTCGACATCCCGATCGTGCTGCCTCCGATGGTCGTCGGCTTGTGCCTGCTCATCTTCTTTCAAACGCCCGCGGGAAAACTCATCGAACGCGCGGTGCCATTTACCTACACGGTCGCCGGTGTCGTGCTCGCGCAATTCGTTATTGGCGCTGCCTTCTCGGTCCGCACCATGCGCGGCGTCTTCGATCAACTCTCGTCGCGCCCGGAGGACGTGGCCATGACCCTCGGGTGCTCGCGGGGACAGGCCGTCTGGCTCGTCACATTGCCGGCTGCACGGCGCGGGATGTTTGCCGCGTTCAGTATCGCGTGGGCGCGCAGTCTCGGGGAGTTTGGGCCGATTCTGGTCTTTGCCGGAGCCACGCGGATGAAGACCGAGGTCCTGCCCACGAGCGTCTTTATCGAACTCAGTGTCGGCCGCCTCGAAGCGGCGGTCGCCGTCAGCCTCGTCATGGTCGCGCTCGCACTCGTCGTGCTCGTGGCCGTGCGCCTCGCGGGGGAGAAGCTGTGATTCGTCTCGAAGGCATCGCATGGCAGGCCGGCTCCTTCCGGTTGGAAAACGTCAACCTGTCCATTCCCACGGGCCAATATGCCGTGCTCATGGGCCCGACTGGATGCGGCAAGACGACCCTCCTCGAAATCGTCTGTGGTCTTCGCCGGCCATTCGCCGGCCGCGTCTTCATCGGAGACCAGGATGTCACCCGCGAACCGCCCGCCGCTCGTGGCGTCGGTTATGTTCCCCAGGATGGCGCCATGTTTCCGACGATGACCGTCCGCGAGCAGCTCGGCTTCGCCCTGCGCCTGCGGCGGCGTCCCGTCGCGGAGATCACGGAGCGCGTCGATCAACTGGCCACGGAACTCGGAATCACGGCTTTGCTCGACCGTCTGCCGCAGCATCTCTCCGGCGGGGAACGCCAGCGCGTCGCCTTGGGGCGGGCTCTTGCGGCGCAGCCCAAGGTGCTCGTGCTCGACGAACCGCTCTCCGCTCTCGACGAAGAACTCCGTGACGACCTCGCCGCGCTGCTCCGGCGAGTGCAGCGCCAGCACGGCGTCACGGCCCTACACATTACCCACAGTCGCGCCGAAGCAGGGCAGCTTGCCGATGTGCTCTTCCGGATCAAGGATGGCCAGGTGAGCGAAGTCACGCCATGAAAGAACTTCCCGAACTGACGCCCGAAGAGCGCGCCATCTATGAGTGGCAGATGTGGGTGCCCGAGATGGGTGAGGAAGGACAACGCCGCTTGAAGGGGGCCTCGGTGCTGATCTCGCGGGTCGGTGGTTTGGGCGGGGTCGTTGCTTACCAGCTCGCCGCCGCGGGGATCGGCCGGCTGGTCCTGGCGATGGGTGGAAAGGTGAAGCCAAGTGATTTGAATCGGCACCTCCAGCAGTCTCACGAGCGCATCGGCGAGCCCCGGTTGCCAGCGGTCGCGCAACGCTTGCGGGAGCTGAATCCACGGGTCGAAGTGGTGACGGTAGAGGAGAACATCAGCGAAGCGAATGCGGAGTCTCTGGTCTCGCAGGCCGATGTCGTGGTGGATGCCGCGCCGCTATTTGCGGAACGCTACGCCCTCAACCGCGCGGTAGTCGCGGCGGGTAAGCCGATGGTGGAGTGCGCGATGTATGCCCTGGAGGCGCAGATTACCACGATTCTGCCGAGGCTCACACCCTGCCTTCGTTGCCTGACCCCGGACCCGCCGCCCGATTGGAAACGGCAGTTTCCGGTCATCGGCGCGGTGTCGGGCACGGTCGGATGCCTGGGGGCGGCGGAGGTCATCAAGCTCATCTCCGGCCTCGGTGAGCCGCTGGCGGGAACACTGCTGACCATGGACCTCGGATCGATGCAATTTCGTCGATTGAAAATCCATCGGCGAAAGGATTGCCCAATTTGCGGTTAGGCTTTCGCGCGACCGACAAGCGTTTCCGGAGTTGAAGGAACGTCCCTCCCCAAGTCGATCATCCCCCAATCGTATCAGATCGTGAAAAGCGTCACCCTCCTGCTCGCCATGTGGCTGCTGTTTGCCGGCCCGGCGGTTCCTGCGTCGAACGCCGAACCGTCGCGTCCGAACATCCTGCTCATTCTGGCGGACGACCTCGGCTTTTCGGATCTCGGTTGCTACGGATCACAAATTGCGACGCCGAACCTGGACGCACTGGCGGCGGGTGGGCTGCGGTTTGCGCAGTTCTACAATTGCGCCCGCTGCTGCCCCACGCGCGCCGCCTTGCTGACCGGCCTGTATCCGCATCAGGCGGGTGTCGGTTGCATGCTGCAAGACTGGAAAGCAATCGGCGCCGCATACTCGCGAGGTCTGAACCAGCACTGCGCGACCATCGCGGAATTGCTCCACGCCGCCGGCTATCGCAACTACCATGTCGGCAAGTGGCACGTCGGAGGCTTCGGCCCGGCGTCCGATCCGCGCAATCGTCCGTGGAACCGCGGATTTGACCGGGTCTACGGAACGGGCGGAGGCGGAAACTACTTTGCGCCGGCGACGCTTTTCCTGGACGGCGAGGTGATCAAGCCGGGAGCAAACTTCTACATCACCGACGCCCTGAGCGAGTATGCCGTGAAGTTTCTCGGCGAGCATGCGCGGGAGCACAGCGGAGAGCCTTTCTTCATGCACTTGTGCTACACCGCGCCGCACTTCCCGCTTCAGGCCAAACCGGAGGACATCGCAAAATACCGCGGCAAATTCCGTCATGGCTGGGATGAGGAGCGGGCCCGGCGCTTCGCGAAGCAACAGGAACTCGGCCTTTTTAACAAGGATACCCGGCTATCGCCGCGCGATCCGGTGGCGCGGGCTTGGGCGGACGTTCCAGAAACCGAGCGCGAAGAATGGGACCTGCGCATCGCCGTTTATGCGGCGATGATCGACTGCATGGATCAAGGGATTGGCCGCGTGCTCGCCGCGCTCCGCGAGGCCGGCCAGGAACAAAACACGCTGGTGCTTTTCCTCTCGGACAACGGGGCGAGCGCGGAGTTTCGCGATTCGTGGCCGGATCCAATCCGGGGGCATCAGCCCGGCAGTGAAACGGGCACGCGCGAATCGCATCGCTGCCTGGAGATCGGTTGGGCCAATGCCGCGAATACCCCATTTCGCGAGAACAAGATGTGGACGCAGGAAGGCGGCATTGCCACGCCGCTGATCGCTCGCTGGCCCGCGGCCATTGCCGCGCGCGGCACATGGACTCGCGAGGTCGGGCACGTGATCGACTTCCTCCCGACCTTTCTCGATGTTGCGCAGACTTCGTATCCCGGGCAATTCGGCGAGCGCACGCTCACGCCGCTGCCCGGCCGCAGCCTGTTGCCGGCGCTACGCGGAGGTCCGCTCGGGGCGCGCACCCTGGCGTGGGAGCACGAAGGGAACTGCGCCATCCGGGTAGGGGATTGGAAGGCGGTCAAACAGTTCGGTGCGCCGTGGGAGTTGTATGATCTCGTCCACGACCGCGCCGAAACGAGTGACGTTGCATCCGCCGATCCCGAACGGGTCCGGAATTTGACAGCAGCGTGGCAGGCCTGGGCAGATCAGGTGGGCGTGGTGCCGTGGGAAAAGCTGCCCGGTGGGAGCTACCGGCCGACCGCCGGATATCGTCGCAAATCGGAACCAGTTCCTCCATGATTCAAATTTCCCCCGCATGAAACGTTTCCTCCCGCTTCTTTGCCTTCTCGGCGCGCTCACCGCCGTCCATGCGGCGCCACCGCCCAATATCATCTTCATGCTCGTCGATGACCTCGGCGGGACCGACGTCGGGTGCTACGGCAGTTCGTTCTACGAGACGCCGAACATCGACAAACTGGCGAAGGACGGCATGAAGTTCACCCACTCTTATTCCGCCTGCACGGTTTGCTCACCGACACGCGCCGCGTTCATAACGGGCCGCTACCCTGCCGCGTTGCATCTGACCGACTTCATTGCTGGCTACAAGATGCCCACGGCAAAACTGCGCATGCCCGACTGGACGCCGAATCTGCCGCACGATGTGCCGACGCTGCCGCAAGCGTTGCACGCCGCGGGGTATGTGTCGTGTGCGATTGGCAAATGGCACCTGGGTGTGGATGGACCCGAAAAATACGGCTTCGATGTCGCCATCGCGAACAACGGAGTGGGCCAGCCGGCGGCCTATTTTCCTCCCTACAAGAACCCCCAGCTTCCCGATGGTCCGCCCGGCGAATTCCTCACCGATCGCCTCACGGGCGAGGCGGAAAAATTCATCGAGCAAAACAAGGACCGTCCATTCTTCGTTTACTTGCCGCACTATGCCGTCCACCAACCAATCGCGGGCAAGGCGGAGGTGATCGAGAAATTCAAAGGCCGGGTATCGCCCAATGATCCGCAGCAAAATCCGATCTATGCCGCGCTCATCCAGAGCGTGGATGACAGCGTGGGGCGCCTCCGGGCGAAGGTGGAGCAACTCGGACTGACGGAGCGCACCATCTTCGTTTTCACATCCGACAATGGCGGACTGACTTTAAGACAGACCACGACGAACCTTGGGATGCGGGCGGGAAAGGGTTCCGCCTACGAGGGTGGAGTCCGCGTGCCGGCCATTGCTTTCGTCCCTGGCGTGACGAAGCCCGGCACGACCAGTGATACGCCCATCATCACGATGGACTGGAACTCCACACTCCTGGATCTCGTCGGGACGAAGCCGCTGGCCGAAGCGGCGGGGGTGAGCCTCGTGCCCCTGCTCCGGGGTGGGTCATTGCCGCCGCGACCTATTTTTTGGCACTATCCGCATTACCACCCCGGTGGCGCGACGCCCTACAGCGCGGTGCTCGATGACGGCTGGCGGCTGGTCGAATTTTTCGAGGACGATCACGCCGAACTCTACCATCTGAGCGATGACCCGGTGGAAGCGCACGATCTCGCCGCGGCGCAGCCGCAAAAGACGGCGGAACTGCGGGCCAGATTGCGGGCGTGGCGCGAGTCGGTGGGCGCGCAGTTGCCGACGCCGAATCCGAATTACGATCCGGCGAAGGACCCGGCGCGGGGTAAATAAGAAACCAACCTGGATCACCAGCAATCAGTCATCAGTCGCTCGCGTGACGCGAGATTCAAATCCCATGAAAATTCCCAACGTTCTCCTGTTCCTATTTTGCGCAACGGCCCTGACGGCCATGAGTCGAGCGGAGGTCGGACGGCCCAACATCCTGTGGATTTCGAGCGAGGATCACGGTCCCCATATGGGATGCTATGGCGACGCCTACGCGAAGACCCCGAATGTGGATCGCCTGGCGGCCAGGGGCATGATCTACCGGCACGTGTGGTCTTGCGCACCGGTCTGCGCGCCGGCGCGCACGACGATCATTTCCGGGATGTATCCGCCGAGCACCGGTGGCGAGCACATGCGCAGCCTGGTGGCCTACCCCGAAGGGAAAAAGATGTTCCCGCAGTTTCTCCGCGAGACTGGCTACTACTGCAGCAACAACTCGAAGGAGGACTACAACCTTGCGAAGCCAGGGGAGGTCTGGGACGACTCCTCGAAAAACGCGCATTGGCGGAACCGCGCCTCCGGCCAGCCATTCTTTGCTGTCTTCAATTCGCTGAAGAGCCACGAGAGCCAGATTCGAGTCCGCCCGCATGTCGCGGTTCATGATCCGGCAGGCGTGCGTGTCCCGGCCTACAATCCCGATACCCCGGAGGTGCGGCAGGATTGGGCGCAGTACTACGATCAGGTGAGCGAAGCGGACGCGGATGCCGGCCACCTCCTGGCGGACCTGGAAAAGGAGGGTCTGACGGAGGATACCATCGTCTTCTACTGGGCCGACCATGGCTCCGGGATGCCCCGGAGCAAGCGGTCCCTGTGCGATTCCGGCCTCCAGGTGCCACTGGTCGTGTACTTTCCGGAAAAGTGGCGCAGTCTTGCTCCGCCGGATTATCGAGCGGGCGGCAGTTCGGACCGATTGGTCAGTTTCGTGGATTTCGCGCCAACCATGCTCAGCCTCGCGGGCATTCAGCCGCCGGATTGGATGCAAGGCTATGCCTTTGCCGGAAAGTTCATCGCGCCGCCCCAGCCATTCGTCTTCGGTTTTCGCGGGCGCATGGACGAACGCGGCGACCTCAGCCGGGCCGTCACCGACGGACGCTATGTTTATACGCGCAATTACCGGCCCGACATGCCATGGGGACAGCACATCGCATACATGTTCCAGACGCCCACGACACGCGTCTGGAAGGCGCTCTTCGATGCCGGCAAGCTCAACGACGCACAATCGGCATTCTGGCGGCCCAAACCGCCGGAGGAATTCTTCGATCTGCAGACCGATCCGGATGAGGTGCACAACCTCGCGAACTCCCCGGAGCACGCGGCGATCAAGGCTCGCCTGCGCGCGGCGGTGCAGGAACTCGCGAAGAAAATCCATGACGTCGGTTTCCTGCCCGAGGGCGAGAGGCTTCTTCGCGCGAAAGGAACGCCACTCTACGATTTCGGCCATGACGAAAGCCGGTATCCATTCGAGCGCGTATTCGCCGCCGCGGAACTCGCCTCATCCTTGCAAGAGGGTGCGCTTCCGGAGTTGAAGAAGGCGCTGGCTGATGCCGACAGCGGCGTGCGCTACTGGGCGGTTCTCGGACTACGCATGCGCGGGGCGGCAGCGGTGACCACCGCCTTGCCGGAACTGCGCAACGCCCTCGGCGACGCGTCTCCGGATGTGCGGATCGCTTCGGCTCAGGCACTGGCGCAATTCGGTGGGACGGCCGAGGCTCCGGCGGCTCTGGCCGAGTTGGCGAAACTCGCGGCCTGGGGCCCTAATACCGTTTTCGTTTCGGTGGCCGCACTGAGTGCGTTGGATGCCTTGGATCCGGCCATGGTTCGGCCCGTGTTGGCGGGCGCGCTGCCTGGCTTGTCGATCACGGGTCCGCTTCCGGACGCGCGCTACTCGCCGTACGTGCTGGCCTTGCTCGCAGATCTGACCGACAAACTCGGGCTGCCCAAGCCGGTTCAGAACAAGAAACTTGGAAAGGGAGAAGGGGAGAAGTAGGCCTGACGGTGGGGACGTGAGCGCAGGTCCACTCCGCCGTCATCCGCCGGCCATCGCGCCGACGATCAGGAACGGCTCGGCGCCCGTGGCGATGGCGTCGGGCAGAAGGGTGTCGGGCGGTTCGTGAGAGAAATCCTCCTTGCAGGCGAAGAAGCGGACGAAGGCTCGCCGGCGCAGCGTGCCGTGCTCGCGGATGGCTCCCCGCAGGGCGGGATACATGGCCTCAAGGGCGTCGAGCACCGCACCCAGGGTCGGCGGTCCTTCAACCGAGAGTTCCACCTCGCTTCCCACCTGCGCGAGGGTGCGCAGGTGGTAGGGGAGGACGACCCGAATCATGGCAGGGCCTGGACTTCCACCGATAGCACCGCAGGCAGGTCGCGGACGATCGCGTTCCACGAATCGCCGCTGTCAGCCGAGACATAGACCTGGCCGCCGGTCGTGCCGAAATAGATGCCGCAGGCATCCAGCGAATCCACCGCCATGGCGTCGCGCAGCACGTTCACGTAGCAGTCCTTTTGCGGCAGTCCGTTCGTCAGCGCTTCCCATTCGTTGCCGCCGGTGCGGCTGCGATAGACGCGCAGTTTTCCCTCGGGTGGATAGTGCTCGGAGTCGCTCTTGATCGGCACGACGTAGATCGTCTCGGGTTCGTGGGCGTGAACATCGATGGGAAATCCGAAATCGGTGGGGAGATTCTCTCCGATGTCGTACCACATGTCGCCCGCATTGTCGGAGCGCATCACGTCCCAGTGCTTTTGCATGTAGAGGACATCCGGCCGTGACGGGTGCATGGCAATGCGGTGCACGCAGTGGCCCACATCGGCGTTGGGATCGGGAATCTCGTAGGCGGATTTTAGACCGCGGTTGATGGGTTTCCAGGTCTGGCCGCCATCATCGGTGCGGAACGCTCCAGCCGCCGAGATCGCGACAAAGATGCGCTGCGGATTGGTGGGATCCACGATGATGGTGTGCAGGCACATGCCGCCCGCGCCGGGTTGCCAGAGATTGCCTTTGGCGCTGCGGAGGCCAGGCAATTCCTGCCAACTCTTTCCTCCGTCCTGAGTCTTGAAGAGCCCGGCGTCCTCGATGCCGGCATAGACCGCATCCGGGTCGGTAAGCGAAGGCTCGAGGTGCCAGACGCGCTTGAACTCCCAAGGATGCTGGGTGCCGTCGTACCATTGGTGCGTGCCTGGCGTCCCCTCGTACTTGAATTCGTTGCCTGCCGCTTCCCACGTCTTCCCGCCGTCGTTCGAGCGCTGGATCTGCTGCCCAAACCAGGAACTGACTTGCGACACGTAGATGCGATCCGGGTCCGCGGGCGACCCCTTCGCGTGATAGATCTCCAATCCCGCGAAGTGCGGACCGCTGATGTCCCAGCGGTCGCGCCTGCCATCAGAGGTGAGGATGAATGCACCCTTGCGGGTGCCAACGAGGACTCGGACTTTACTCATGGGGCGTACTTTTCGCTACGTGGTTGGTCATTTTTTGTCAACTTGCCCTTGGCGTCATACGTTCGCCATTCGCCGATTCGATTTCACACGCGTTCGGGATGCACGCCGACCATCCAACTGACGCCGAATTTGTCGGCCACGACGCCAAAGCATGGCGAGAAGAATGTCTTCGCGATGGGCATCTCGACCTTGCCCCCGTCTGAAAGCGCGGCAAAGAGGCGATTGGCTTCAGCTTCGCTTGGGACGGAAAGCGAGAGCGAGAAGCCCTGAAATGCGGCGTTGCCCGCATTGTGGCAATCGGAAGCCATCACGGTCGTGCCCCCGATGCGGAAGCTGGAGTGCATGACCTTGTTGCCGTCGCCTTCGGCGCATTGGCCATCCGCCGGTGCGTCTTTGAAGCGCATCATCATTTCGACTTCGGCGCCGAGGGCGCCCCGGTAAAACTCGATCGCTTCTTCACAGCGGCCTTCGAAATTGAGGTAGACTTGGACAGTGGTGGCGGGCGTGGATGTGCTCATGGTATGGAATGGATTATCGGTGCGGTGATACTGTAGCGACGAACGGGGGGAGGCGTTCAGGACAATTTTGTGACTTTTTTTGTGGCGTGAGTGAAGCGGTAAGGGGGATGCGTCCGGGGCCGGGTGCGGCAGCGGCAGGTAAAGGTCAGGCATGGGTGCGGGGCACGACGACCCTTCATCCTGAGGCACGAAGTGCTTGCGAGAGGGCGGTCGAGGTGCTTGCGGTGGCCGGTGCCTATCTACCGCTCGATCGACGGATCAGATTCCATGGGCCGGATCTCCGTTTCCGAAGCTTCCTCGTACTCGTGGGAAGTGGTGTCCCAATGATAGTATCTGCGGAATAGTTGATTCCGGGGTCCTCCCACTTCGCCGGTAAAATCATGCCATCCGCCGCGCGCCCTTTTCTCCACTCGCGGTCTTTCCGCCAGACGGGCATCTCCGATAAACTGCCATTTGTGATCCCGATAGGTGAAAATGGAATAGTGACCCCACCTGCCGTGGGATATACCCAGCAGAAGTCTTTCCGTCCGTCCGTCGCCATTGAGATCGATCGCGATCTCGTCGTCGCCTGCAACAAAGGACAGGAAATCGGGGGTCTTGTGGTAGACCCTCATTACTTCGTAATCCGCGTTGAGATCGCGGTCCGGCTCCCAAGAATCCGTGGGACGCAGGTAATAGGAAATGGGCGGCGCGGAAGCCCCCTCGGGTTGGCTTGTCAGGACGAAGCAAAGGGAGCTCCCGAACAGCCACCCTGCGTGCAGCGTAAAATTACCGGCCAGCGATTGCCCTTGTCGCTTCATTTCTACATCCCGAAGGTGGCCGATTCTCTCACCGTGATCCCGGTTGAAAAAACCCAGTCGCGTCCGGGGCGAGGGAGCATTGGGGAGATGCCCATCATCACCGGAAATCAAGATGTGAAAGAGAACTTGGTCGTGCTTCAGCTCAATGGCCCTCACCCGGAAAACGAATCCGCCCGCCCGGAGATTCTTGTCGAGTTGCACCAGAGTTTCCCCCTCCTCCGCCGCGCACGCGCTGGCGGCCAAGAGCAGGAACAGGACAAGATGGAACGGATGCTTCATTTAAGGGAGGCTACGGCGAGTATCGGGGAGTTCTTTCACCATTCTGTGGATGCGACTCCTGTGAGAATGGTGGCTCTGCCTCGATCTCGTGAAGGACCTTGTATCTCTGCCTCTTCCTCACCTGCCAGATTGCAGATGCCCGGAGGAGGTCAGACGTCCTTCGCAAGCTGCTCATGACGTGATTTATAAAGTGCTGAAAACCAGAGTGCGCGGGTGGATCGGCTTCTCCGAAGACGATGGCAAAAGATGGGCGGCGGAGCCGCGATTTTTTCCCATCGCGTTGCGGAGAACGCGATCCACCTGCGCGCTTTCTGAACGCGGGGACTCAATCTCGCGCCACGCTGCTTAACGTCATCTCCGTACTAATGATGACGGGCTTTTCGTATTTGGGCCCTCAGGATGACGGTCAGGGGAGGCCACCAAGAAGTCACAGGCGCCCTCTGGCTGACGGGGCGCGAGGGCTCCGCTGCTCCCGGCCCGTGCATTTCCTTTCCTTCACCGCAATTAGGTTTAGGGGGCAGTCGGAGGTCAGGGCCTGATGCAAGACGTGATTTTCCCAGGTGAAAATCAGCACGACGCTTCCCTCTGGATGGCAGGCGTCCAGATTGCTGCGCACGGCGAACCAATTCGCCGGTGCACCTTCGCAATTCCCTTCGCAGAATTTCTCGCTACGCGAAGAACGCCGGAACCGCCTGCGCTTTCACCAACTCGCGCGGCTGGTTGAGGTGGTTATAGACGATTGTTCCGGGGTCGATGCCGAAGGCGTGGTAGATCGTGGCGAGCAGTTCCGTCGGATGGACGGGATCGCTCTTCGGGCTGGAGCCGGTGGCGTCCGATTCCCCGTGCACGTAGCCGCGCTTGATGCCGGCGCCGGCGACGCAGGCCGTGTAGCAATAAGGCCAGTGATCGCGGCCATCCGCGCTGTTCACATTGCCGCTGGTGCTCAGGCCCTTTTCCGGGCTGCGTCCAAATTCGCCGAGAGCAACCACGAGAGTCTCATCGAGCAGACCGCGTGAGTCGAGATCCTCGATGAACGCGCTGAATGCCTGGTCGAACATCGGCCCGGCCTGAGTCTTGAGGCGGGTGGTGAGACCTTGGTGCATGTCCCAAGAGTGGTTGTCGGAGTTGGCGACTTTCGGCCAGATGACCTCGACGACGCGGGTTCCCGCTTCGACGAGACGGCGGGCGAGCAGCAAGCTCTGCCCAAAGGTATTCATTCCGTAACGCTGGCGCATCTTTTCGTCTTCCCGGTCGATGGCGAAGGCGTCGCGCGCCTTGCCGCTCGTGATGAGATCGAGCGCTTTGCCATAGTATTCATCGAGGTGGTATTGCTCCACGGCCTTGTCGATATCGGGCATGGTCTCCTCGATCGATTGCCGCAGGGAGGCCCGGCGCTTCAGGCGCTGGGCGAAGACATCGGGACGCAGGTTGAGATCGTCGACCTTGATCCGATTCATCTTCGTCATGTCGAGATCGTCGCCGTCGGGGAAGAGCGTGTATGGGTCGTAACCCTTGCCGAGGAAGCCGGCGTTGCCGCCCTTGCCGACCACGTTCGATTCCTGCAACGGACGCGGGAGGACCACGAATGGCAACATCGGTTCCGTCGGCGGCTTGAGTCGGATGATGTTCGAGCCGAAGTTCGGGAAATCCTTGGGGCTCGGCGGTTCGAGCTGGCCGGAAGGCGACACCTTGTCCGTCGTGTAGCCGGTCATGATCTGATAGATCGCAGCCGTGTGATTAAAGAGCCCATTCGGCGTGTAACTCATCGACCGAATCATCGTGAATTTATCATTTATCTCGGCGAGCTTGGGCAGGATCTCTGTAAAGTTGACCCCTGGAATCTTCGTTTTGATATTGGTAAACGGACTGCGGATCTTGTCCGGCACGTTCTCCTTCGGATCCCACAGGTCGAGATGGCTCGGGCCACCTTGCAGATAGACCATGATGACACTCTTGGCCTTGCCCCAGCCAGGGCCGCCCTTGGTGATTCCCTCCTCGACGGCCTTCGCCTTGAGGCTCAGGAGGGAGCCGAGGGTACAGCCGAGAATGGCTGATCCGCCGACGCGCAGCAGATCGCGGCGGGTGATACCGAGGTGGTTGTCGCAGAGATCGCGGCCAGGTTGTCCGGGGATGCGCAGCATAGTTTTGGGTGTTGGTTAGCGGTTGAAAAGGAAGGCGGGGTTATTGATGAGAGCCCAGGTCAGGTCCTGGGTGGCGGTCAGGCGCTTATTGAGAATCTGCGATTTACTCTGCTCAGAATCCTGGCGGAGTTGCACCAGCTTCGGATCGAGTCTGATGGGATCCTCCGCTTTGGTCACCGCCTCGCGACGCTCAAGCACCCCGGGATTGGTGGGGAGGGGGAGTTGGTTCTTGCCGAGAGTCAGGCGCAGCTTGAGTAAGTCGGGATCGTTTTCGTTCCAATAGGCGCTGATGGCGTCGCCATCCTCCTTGGTCCGATCGGCGGCCTTCTTCTTGAGCCCCTCGGCGACCGCCAGCGGCAGGCCGATGTTTAGCGGCTGCGTGGAATTGGTGACCCACAAACGGAAGCGTGCGATGCTGAAGTGAGGGGTTCGCGGCTGATTCATCTCGATCTTCAGGTGCACCCCTTTCTCGTCGCCGAGCGGTTTTTTCAGGGAGAACGCGGCATAGTGCGGCACGCCTGCCTTGGTCCCGATACCCCAGCCGTTGTTCGGATCGCCTTTCTTACCATCGATGGCGGTCTTGACCTCAAATTTGTCCTGACTGTAATCCGCGATGGCGCCCGCGAGATCCACTTCGGTGAGCGCACCGCCTTTCGATTCACTCGACTTCACGCCGAATTCACCGAGGACAAAATTACCGGCGGCGCGACCGGGACCAAATCCGGGTTCGTCGGCGCTGGGCAATACTTCCAACAGAATCCCGGTGATCCCGGCGACCTTCGGGTCCGCGTAAACGGTGTATTCGATGGCGGTCGGCAATTTCTGCGGGCTGGCCTTGATCGATCCATCCGCCATTTTGGTGAGCATCACGTTGTTCGTGGCTTTCATGTCCGAGAGGTCGAGCATCTGCCAGCCGGTCTGAAGCCGGTCCGCAGGCACCGTTTCCTCGAACTTGGTCTGCGCCTCCGCCAGCTTGATCACCTCGTAGTCTTTCACCGCGGCGTCCGCCGTCGCGATGTCGGCGATCCGCTTCTTTTCCGCCGCCGCCACTGCCGGGGCGATCTCCGTTTCGAAGCGGGCGAGTTCCTTTTTCGCCGTGTCGATCCCCGCCAGGCGATCCGCTTCCTGTTTCGCGATGATCGGCGCCTGGTCTTTTTCCTTCGCCTGCCAGTCAGCAACGAGGGTGGTGTTTTCACCGTCGAGCGTGGCCCACGAGGCCAGGGTCTTTTTGATTTCGTCTGGGCTGGCCGGGCGATTGAGCACGCGGGTGAATACCTCGTCCACCAGCTTGGCGTCATCGGATTCCTTGGCGACGAGCTGGGCCAGGGCGTTCTTGGGATCGCCGATGGCGTCCGCCACGGCCGGACCGCTGAGCAGCGCCATGATGCTCCCGAGCCGCAGATCGCTGCTGCGCTCGCATTCGCACGAGCTTTCGCGAGCGGGGCGCCCCAGATTGGCGAGGAACCCGCTCGGCAGGTCGAGCGCGGAATCCGGAAGCTGGTTGGCGCGCGTGCCGCCAGGCAATTTGCCCGGAGCCCCGGTGACCTTGATCACCGCGTCGTAGAGCACTTCCGCTGGAAGCCGCCGCGCCTGGGCGTGCGAGTAGTTGATCTTGTCATCCTCGTTCCATTTGTTGGTCGAGACGCCGAGCTGATAGGTGCGCGACTGGCAGATGAGCCGCAGCACGTGGCGCATGTCGAAATTCTGGTTAACGAATTCGGTTTTCAGGTAGTCGAGCAATTCGGGATTGGTCGGCGGATTGCCGGCCCGGATGTCGTCGAGCGGTTCGATGACGCCGGCGCCGGTCAGGTAACCCCACAGGCGATTCACATAACTCGTCGCGAAGAAGCGATTATCGGCGCTCGTCATCCACGCTGCGAGTTGCTCGCGGCGGCTGCCCTCGGTATCGGACTTCACGGGGTAGGGAAAGGTGGGTTCGGCCACTTTGTTGGTTCGCAGGTGCGTCATCTCGCCGGTCGTCCCGTCCTTCACGATTTCGTAAATCGGCCGTGCTTTTTCCACGGCGGTGCCGGCGATCACGGCTTTGCCGCTCGCGGGATCGGCCGTCAACTGGACCTGCGAGAAGAATGCGCCGAGGTGGTAATACTGATCCTGCGTCCAGCGCTCGAACGGATGGTCATGGCACTTGTTGCAGTTGAAACGGGTGGCGAGAAAAAGGTGGGTGGTATTCTCCATCGCCTCGGAGGGTTCGCGCAGGATCTTCCAATAGCTCGCCGGCGGATTGTCCTTGGTCGAACCGCTCGCGGTTATGACCTTGCGGACAAACTGGTCATACGGGGTATTGGCCGCGACTTCATTGCGAATCCACTCGCGGAACGACTTCACGCCTTCGCTGCCGAGAAACTTCGAATTTACCTGGAGCATGTCGGCCCATTTATTCGTCCAGTGTTCGACGAATTCCGGCGAGCCAATGAGCTTGTCGATGATGGCGTTGCGCTTTTCGCGTACGGGGCCAGTCTCAGCGACAAAGGCGCGCACCTCCTCCGCGGTGGGCGGCAGGCCGGTCAGGTCAAGATAGACGCGGCGGAGAAAATCGGGATCGCTGCAAATTTCGGAGGGCTGAATGCGCATGCGCTGCCACTTGGCGGCCACGAGTTCATCGATGCGGCTCCAGGTTTCCGGCTGTTGCCAGTTGAAGCCCGTGCGGTCGCCCATGACCGTGAGCGTGGTCGCCGCGTAATTGCCCTCGTAGCGGGCGAGCAGGGGAGCTTCGCCGCGCCGGAGCGTTTCGACGAGGCCGCCGCCGTCGGTCTTGGCGACGTCGGTGTTGCCACTGTCGAGAAAGGCCTCGGCGGTCACATCGCGCACTTTGCCGTCGTTGTAGGTCGCCACGATGCGGACCTGCTGCCGCGCTCCGATTTGCTGCACCACGGGGTCGCGAGGAAAGACCTCGATTTTCGTCACCCGCGGCGCCTTGAGATCAAGCTTGGCGCCGTCGGCGATCCATGCGCGGAGAATCTCGTAATACTTCTCGCCGAGTTTCGTCCGCTGGCCGCCTTCGTGCGGGACGCCAGCGGTGGCCTTTAAGAGCATCAGCGAATCGTCCGGGGAAGCCGCGTTCAGGCGGCGGGCGGCGAGATCGTCCTTGAGCGAACGCACATCGTAGATCGGGTCATAGCCGCGGAGCGAGAGCTTGAAGCCGACTTTGCCTTCCTTGGCGCCATGGCAGGTCCCGGCATTGCACCCGAGCTTCGTCATCACGGGGTTGACGTCGCGGATGAAATCCACCGGCTGCGCCTCCACGATATCCACGACGTTTACGGGAGCGGAAGCCGTCTTCCCGCCGATTTCGATCCTCAATGCGCCGGTGCCGTTCCGCAGCGGTCTCACCTGGCCGAGCGGCGTCACATCCGCCACGCCGCCGTCGAGCTGCAATTTGGCGATGCGAGTCACGTCGGCGGTATCGCCCGTGGAAAGCCTCGCCGTGATGACCAATTGCGCCGCGGCGTATCGGCCGCTGAGGACAACCTTGGCCGGTTGGACGTCGAGAGCCATGACCTGGACTCCCGCTGGGAGCGTCTCCGGCACGACCGTCTTGGTCATTTCCGGGGTCAGGGCATTGGCCCGGACGGATGCACCTCCAAAGACGACGGTGGCAACGAGGGCGAGAGCGAGGACTTTCTTCATGAGAGGTAAATTATTTCGATTCCAATTTCGCCGCTTGCGCGACTGCGGCGGCGGCGGTCGCGCCGATGGGGACGGGGATGAACTCTCTGGCGATCGTCGCGTTGGCGGCGTTGATCATCCGCACCTTGCCATCCTCACCCGCGGCCGCCACCAACTGGCCCCCCGGCTGATAAGCGACGGCGTAAACTCCCGCGGCGATCGGCACAGTCCCCAGCAGCTTCACGTCGCTGGTATAATGCTCATCGAGCTTCTTCTTGTCCTCGTCGCTCCGTCCGGCTTTGCCTTCGATGGCGAGGATATCCGCCGGCATCTCGGTATCGAAGTCGTAGTTGTAGAAGTTCACCATTCCCGCGCCATCGAGTGAACTGCAGGCGACGAACGACTTTCCATCCGGCGCGAAGGCCACGCCATAGACGCGTCCCTCCATGGCCGGCCACCGGCGAATGCAGAGCGCGTTGTCGCCGATGCGGCGTTGGACCTTGCGGTTCAGGCGGTAGGCCTGCGGTACCCCATCGGCGCCGCCGACCAGGAACTCATCCCGCTCGGGATGCCGCGCCACGGTCTGCAACCCGCCCCGGAGTGCGCCGGGCGTGATCGAGGAGATATTGTCGATAAAACGCTGCGTGGCGACTTCCGTGAGCTTGGCGCTCATGTCGCGACCTACGCTCACGAGTTGGTCGCCCTTGTGGGTGAAGATAGTATCGAGCACCCAGTCACTGTGCGATGACTGCTGGAGCACTTCCTTGCCCGTTTCGGCATTGATCGCCCGCACCGAATTGTCCGGGCAGCCGAAGGAGACCAAGGTCCCATCCGGCGACCAATTGACGCCGTAGAGCGTGTCATAGCCAATCGGAACGCTGAGGGCGAGCTGGCGCTTCTCCACATTCCAAATTTGGATTTCGCCCATCTGCGCCGGGCGTCCCGCAGCGGCGGCAAGCTGCTTGCCGTCCGGGGAAAAACGGATCGATTGGATACGCTCGCTGAGACCGATGAGCCGCGCCAGGAGCTGCGACCCGTCGCTCTTCCATAGGAGGATCTCATGAAACCCGGCGACCGCGAGCAGCGTGCCGTCCGGCGAGAACGCGAGCGAGGTAATGACCGGCGAGCGCTGATAGATCGGGGGATGCTCGGCATTGATGCGCTGGCGGGCGTTCGCCGGCGTGTCGTCCACGGCGCCTTCGCCGATCCACTTGCGGATCAGTTGGATTTCGAATTCGTGCAAGGGCTCCTTTTTCGGCGGCATCTCGGCCTCGCCTTTTTCGGGAGTGATTTGATGGACGAGCAACGATTTGTCCGGTTCACGGGGGGTGATCGCTTTACGGCCGTCCTTCGCGCATTCCTCACCGCCCGAAAGGAGCCGCGCAAAATCCGTCATCACGTATCCGCCTTTGGCCTTGGCCGGCTGGTGGCATCCCTGGCAATTGGCCTGGAGGATGGGCCGGATCTTCTTGAAGTAGCTGGTCGGAGCATTCGGGTCTTCGACCTCCTGCTTTTTCGGGGGCGCAGCCACGACGGTGGCGGCCAGGGAGGCGGCAATTAAAGGAAGGAGGGCGCGGCGAAAATGGCCTGAATTCATGCTCTTGTGGACAAGCGGGGAAGCGGCTCGCATCTTAGCGGTGAAACAGGGGGTGCCTAGTTACGGGATTACGTAACGGCGCGTTCCGCGAGGCGGTCGACGAGGTTGAGAAGCGGCCCGGCCGCTGAATTTTCGATGGCTGGCGGCGGCGACGCGCGTCGGCTTTTGTTCAAGCCACCGGCTATCGGGCCGCGGGTCACGGCCGCATGAAATATCTACCGCGTCGACGAAATCAGAACACGCGCGCCGCCATCCCTGGCGCCCATCATTTGGTGTCCCACTTCTCCCGGGTCTGGATCGTGGGCGGATTGCTGAACTGCGCGACTTGCTTATCGCCGTCGTAAACGCGCACCCAAATCCCGGCGAGCGAATCCGCGGCCCGAGGCCGCGCTCCATTCACGTACGTCCAACCGCCCTGGAGTTGCGTTTTTTTCACTTCGACCTTGTTCGTTTGAAAGGCGAATTTGGCGTGGGCTTTAATTGCGTCTGCCGTTGTTTCCCCTTGCTTGCGGACCAGGCGCGTGTCGCCTGGTTTGCCGCCTTCCTTGGCGTCTTTGATAAAGATGATATATTTGATCTTCAAGTTGCCATAGTCCTTGGCTGACTTGTTGACCATGGTCACGTCATAAGCCCATTCCTGGCTCGTCTTCTTTTTGTCGGACTCCGTGGAGACGCTTTGCTCCATCATCTTGCCCTCCGCAGTCATGTCGAAATCGCTTAACTCGGCGAAGGCCACCGAACGGATGCCGAAAAGAATGGCTAGGAGGGCGAGGCGTTTCATGGCCCCACGCAAACCTTTTTCTGTAGGGAGTCAATCACAATGACGATCGGCGCTAACTAAGCCGGGAGGCGGGCGCGACACCATTGGTTTTCAAGCAGGGCCGCGCAACCTGCGACCAGCGCGTGCGCCTGCGTCGTCTCCGGAGGCGGTTGCTTAAAGCCGCACGACAAGGGGCGCCAATTGCCGCGTGGGGTACGATGGCTAGCCTAATGAATGTCATGAATGAACTCATCATCGAACTGGACCGGGTCTCCCTGCGCCGCGAGTTCCTCGGGCTCTTGTGCGAGGAGTTCGAAATCGGGGGATTGGCGAGTGGCCGGTTTGCCATCGGCGATATCACGGTTGCCCCGGAGATGGTCTATTTCCTGTGGCACGAGCCGGGCGAGGCGCCGGTGTCCATGCTGATGCGCCGCGAAAACTTTACCACCGCGGAAGGCACTCGCGTGGCGGCGCGCGATTTCCTCTGCAAGTGGAACAAGCGGCTTGGGTAGCCGCGCGCATCGGCCTGGACTTCCTATTTCACGTCTGGCTCCCAAATGGGATTTCGTCGGGCCTCGAGGAATCCCTCGTTGGTTGGCTTCAGCTTCCACATTTGCAGAGTTTTGATGCGAGTGGCGTCCCCGAACGAGTACGCGTTTAGACCATGCTTGCCGCGGTAATCCATATGCGCGGCGATCATGGCCTGCCGGTCGTTGACGAAGACCTCGACGAGATACTTGTCGATGAAGATGCGCACTTCGACGTCCTCCCCCTCGGGCAACGCCGCAACGGCAAACGGCGCTTCGGTCGCTCCCAACCGGAGCGTACCGGTTTCGGGTTTGACGAGGATGGGCAGCCCTTCGTCTGTCTCACTCCCAAAGAGATTAAAGCCGAAGCGTTTGCGGTTGGCTTCCTGCCTTTCCACGACGATCCGGATCTCCATGGCGTCGCCGTCGAGATCGGCAATGCGTTGGGGCGGCACGCCGTTCTTGAAATTGGCCGGTGGCGGCGCCACAACGATGTCGCGGAGGACCGTGGGCTCGTAGCGGAGAGATTCGAGCTCGCGCAAAGGTTTAATGCGGAGGACGCCGTCCGTGGGGAGACTCAATTCCCTGGGCAGGGCCTGCAGGGATTTGAGGTTGATCGCCTTGTCGAGGCTGAAACACCAGGCCCACATCACCCGCCGTCCATCCGGCGTCAACACGCTTTCCGGCGCGAATAAGTCCACGTACTTCGGATGATAGAGAGATTGATCCTCCCGCCGCCAGCTCATGCGTCCGTGCGTATCGGGAACGAACTGCTCCGCCTTGGAATCCCAGTCTCCCAGGTAGTACCGGCAGCCGAAGGGATGGCTGATGCAGAGCATCATCCACTTGTTGCCGAGCGGGAAGAAATTGCCACACGACAGGTCCTCGCCCAGCGCCACATCGGGCAGATCGCGTTTCATGAAATCGCCGACGACCGTCCAGTTCTTCAGGTCCACCGATTTCATGAGAGGGGGATTCCGCCCGCCTGAGATGGCGTAGTAAGTATCCCCGACCCGGAAGCAGTCGGGGTCCCAGTGCTTCATCTGCGCCGGTTTGCCATCGGCGGCCACGGGATTGACCGGGTACGGTTTCTCCCACTCTTCGAGGCGATTGTCCCGAGCGATGGCGATCTGGTTCCGATCCGAGCCCTGCCCGTGATAGATGACCGCGGGCCGCCCTTCCTTGGTGATAAAGCCGGTCCCGCTAAACATCCCGTGACCGGTAAACGATGGCTGGAGGCTCGTCTTGTGCCACGTCCAGTGAAGCATGTCCGGGCTGGTCACATGGACAAAGGAGAAAGACCGCGACTCCCGGAACGGATGCCCGATGATGTAATGAAGGTGATAGACCCCGTCGAGATAGAAGGCCGCATTGGGATCGCCGGGCGCGCTGTCGCCGCCGGGATGCATCAGATGATAGTTGAGCGCGAGATCATCGGCGACTTGGGCCTGGCTCTGGGCGGGTGCGTTGGCCGGCGCGTCCGCTCTCGCGACTGGATGCAGAGCCATGACGAGCGAGGCGACAACGGGGAGAATGGTTTTCACAGAAGTTTGTTTAGCGTCTGAATGCTCGTGAGCGAAGGGAGATCGCAAACTGATGGGAAATGGATTCGCGTGGGAGCAGGGAGGCAGCTTCCGCCACGCCAGCCGCTTGTCGAGCGACCCGGTGCAAGTTCGAATTAAGCCGAATGCAGCGATGGAAAGGAAACGCAGAGGCCCGGCGCGGCGGAGCTGCGACCATGAGGGATTTTAATGCGACGCGCCCACAGTCACCGCCCGCTACTCGCGCCTCAACCTTGGGATTACGCGCAGGGGGTGTAACCCGCCGACGCCGCTGCAAGGCGCCGCGGCGTCGGGGCTAGACTTTTGGCTCCCAGCCTTTGCGGTACTCGCGCTGCCAGAGCTTTTCGCCGGCGGGGTTGTCGATCAGTTTGCCGGTCGCGGGATCGACTCTGACGACGGTGTTCGTCCGGTAGGCGATGTTGGCGAGATGGCAGAGCATGGTGCTCTTCTGACCTTCTTCGATGGGGCTGTTGAGCTTGGCCTTGCCGCGGATGGTGTCGAGGAAGTTACCGATGTGGGTGCCGTCGCCCGAGTTGGGGCCTTTGCCTTCGCCGGTCTTCGTGCCTTTGAAGTCGTAGATGGTCCAGGCGGTGCCGGCGATGGCGAAGGTTCCGTTTTCCCCGTAGAAGACGACCTCACCGAGGGGCTTTTCGGCGCTCCGCGGGAAGGAACTGCTCTGCACCCATTCCATGCCGCAGGTGCCGAAATCGAAGACGGCGGTGCCGGTGTCGGGCGTCTCCTGTTTGTCGGCTTGCCAGTAGCGGTTGCCGTTGTAGGTGACGCGCAGCGGACGCTCGACCTGGAGACCCCAGCGCAGGATGTCGAGGTGATGGATGCCGTTGTTGCCCATCTCGCCGTTGCCCCAGTGCCAGAGCCAGTGCCAGTCGTAGTGCATGTAGGGGCGCATGTCGCGTTCGTCCGGGACGGGGCCCTGCCACAGGTTCATGTCGATGTCCGGGGCGGCCTTTTTCGAACCCTGGCCGATGGCGCCGCGGGCATTGTAGTAGAAGGTGCGCGCGTAATTGACCTTGCCGATCGCTCCGGCGTGCAACGCCTCGATGCCCTCTTTCATCCAGGTCCGCCGCTGGTTTCCCATCTGCACGATGCGGTCGTATTTTTTGGCGGCGGCCACGATCATTTCCGCTTCGTGCGGGTTCTGGCTGCCGGGTTTTTCGACGTAGACGTGCTTGCCGGCTTGCATGGCGAGGAGGGCGGCGGGGGTGTGCCAGTAGTTCGGCGTGGCGATGAAGATGGCATCGACCGTTTTGTCGTCGAGGATCGTGCGGAAGTCCTTCACGCCCTGGCAGGATGAACCCTGCTTTTCGGCGACCGCTTTCATCCCGACCTCCAGCCGCTTCGGGTCCACTTCTGCGAGATAGGCGATCTCGACGTCATCCATTTTCAGCAAGGCGGTGACGTGGCCCATGCCGCGGCCCAGCGCGACGACGGCGACGCGCAGCTTGCGGCCCGGGGCGTCGGCGGCGCGGAGATTGGGGAGGGAGGAAGAAAAGGCGGCGCCGAGGGAGAGGGCGGCGGTGCGGTGGAGGGCGGTGCGGCGGGTGATGTTCATTGGGGAGGTTTCTGGATTAAAGTTTCTGGTTTAAGGTTGCTTCGATGGGTCGTTTTGGGTGGGCGAGATTGCGGAGCCTTGCTGGAGGTTCTTGGGATCCTGGCTCTTTACTGAATCCGTTTCCGCGGCGGAAAACTAGGAACTAGAAACTGGAAACCAGAAACCCTGGGTGAGGATGAAGAAGAGGCAGAGGGAGAACGGGAGTTAGCTTTCGAGCGGATGGCGCCGTTCGGTAAGGGGGATCGGGAGGCGGCGGCCGCCGGCGAAGTGAGAGGCGTACGCGCCCTGGATGATTTCCGTGACGAGGACGGCGTCGCGCAGGCTGGCGGTGGGCTCGGTGTCCTGCTCGATGGCGGCGATGAGTTCGCGGACGAGAGTTTGGTTGCCGCGCAGGATGAAGTCATTGAGGGGAGCAGGCTTGTGCTCGGGGGTGAAGTGCCAGTCTTCGACCCAGATTTTCTCCCATGCGCGTTTGTCGTTTTCCGGTTCGATGGCAGGACTCGGGTAGATGAAAACGTCGCCTTTGGGCCGCATGGAGACGGTGGCTTGTTCGCACTGGATGGTGAGACCGTAGACGGCGCCATGCTGGTTGAGGCCGGCGGTGGAATTCCAGAAACCGCGGATGCCGTGGTCGAAGCCGATCATGACGGCGGCGCTGTCGCCCGCGATGGGGCCGACGGGTTCGCGGCCGGCCTTCTTGTCGTCGGGCGTGGCATCGCGGTCGCCGACGGCGAGATGCGCGCTGACCCAGCGGGGCGGGCCGACGAGCGAGATCATGAGATCGAAGAAGTGGGTGCCGTGGACGATGAGTTCCTCGCCTCCGCCGCGGGTGTCGTCGGTGGGCTGCGCGAAGAGGCGGAGGACTTTGCCATACTTGCTGGCACGGATGTCGGCGAAGGCCTGGCGGACGGGAGGCATGGTGCGGAGTTGATGGGCGAGGGCGCATTTCACTTTGGCACGCTGGCAGGCGGCGAGCATCGCGTCGGCGTCGTGCAGGGTGGCGGCCATCGGTTTTTCCAGGAAGATGTGGCAGCCGGCATCTGCGGCGGCGGTGACCATGGCCACGCGATCGGTGAGCCAGCGGGGACCGATGCTGACGATCTGGAGATGCTCCTTCGCGAGCATGTCGCGGTAGTCCGCGTAGAGATTGGTGACGGCGAGACGTTTGCCGGTGGCCGCGAGTCCCGTGGGATCGTCATCGGCGACGGCGGCCATGGTGAAGCGATCAGGGTCTTTGAAGGCGGTGTCGAGGCCGTGGCCGTATCCGCCATGCTGAGTGGAGCCGATGATGCCGACGCGGTATTTCATTTGGGGGAGCCGCGATCTTGGAGAGGGCGGTGAGGCTCGGCAATGGTAAACGAGGAGGCGGTCCGCGCAGTGAGTTGGTCACGAAGGCGCGGAGGAGGCGATGGACGTCTTGCCAGCCAGTTGGCGCTTTTGCCGGGTTGCGGCGTCCCCCAATTCAGTCATTCTTGAGCGGAGCGAAGAACCTCTGATCTCTGCCTTTCTTCACGAGCGCAATCTTAGATGCCGGCAGAGATCAGTGGTCCTTCGCGAGCTGGATGACGGTGAAGTGGGGGCAAGTACTGAGATCAACCCAAAATTTGTTCCATGCGTTTTGCGCTCTGCGCCTTCCCCAAGACCCTGGCGCGCTGCATGGTCACTTCGCGTAGATCTCGATCTCGCGGAGCGTCAGGTAATGGGCTCCGGCCTGGCCGCCGGCCCAGCCGACGTCTTCGGTGGCGCCGCCGCCGAAGGTGACGTTATGGACGAGGAGGCGGATCTTGCCGGTGGTGACTGGTTTGAACTCGTGTTGGAAGATGTGGCGGTCGGAGAAGAAGCTGTCGGTCTTCGTGCGTGTGGTGGGGGTGAAGGCCTTGAAGGTTTTCAACGGCTCCTGGACGTGTTCGAGGGTGACCCACTTGCCCGCGTCGTCGTACTGCAACTCATAATCGACCAAGGTTCCCTGCATCTGCCACGGGACCGGCGCGTAGATGACGACGCGACCGACCGATTGCGGCTTGGGCAGGCGCACCTCCACCCAGGCGGGAAATTCCTTGGTGTCGTCCATCCACGGCTGGGTGGGCGTCTTTTGGGTGTAGTACCAGTTTTCCAATTCGCCATTGATCAGCTTGGAGATGTCATTCGGGATTTTTGGATCGGAGGGGTACGCGCCGGTGCCGGAAGCGGCGACGGTCACGCCCTCGTCGCGCGCCAGATTGAGTCCGAAATCCTGCGGGACGACTTCCACGTTCTGGCCTTCGGCGAATTCCACGTAAACGGGGAGCTCCGCGACCGGCAGCGTGACGTGCTCAGCGACGACAGGGAGATCCTTTTCCACACCGAAGGCGGAAACCACGTGGAGTTGGGCGGGCCCGCCTTTGATCACCAGTTCGATCTTTCCGTCGGGGCTGCCGGCGCTCATGAAGGCGGCCACGCGCTTCTTGTCGCTGGCGTAGAGGTTGCCGATGTAGAGCTTGTTGCCGTCCCTTCCGAGGTCGTAGGGCTTGGAAAACTTGGTGCCGGAGAGTTCCTCCGAGAAGACGCGCATGAGGGGGAGCGCTGGGTTGAAGCCGTGATCGTTGTTTTCCCACCAGGTGGGAAAGTTCCAAAATCCGTGGCTCACATCGTACCAGAGATTGTTGTGCTCCTTGGGGAGCGCATATTGGTCGAAAACCATCATCTCCAGCATCGTCCAGCGACCCTGCAAGCGTGGCTGATAGGCGCCGTAAACGGCCGCAAAGTAACCCTGCTCGGTTTGCCATAGCTCCTTCTCGCCAGCGTGGTACTTTTTCAGCAACGCGACGAGATTGTCCATCGAGGTTCGCGCCAGCCACAGGTCGCCGTTGGTGCCGTTGTAGGAGTGGAAGGAAAAAGCGTCGATGTAGTTCGCGCCGCCGGCTTGCAGAAAGTCTTCGATAAAGGTGAGTCCGGCGGAGAGAGGGTTGATGCACACGGTTCCGGGGCCGACGACCTTCAGGGCGGGGTCCACGGATTTGACCGTCTGATAGAAATCAATCATCTCGTTCTTCAGAAAGTCGGCGCCGCTCGAACCTCCGTTGGGTTCGTTGCGGGGCTCAAAGTATTTTACGCTCGTTTTGAAGTGCTCGACGATCTGCTTCACGCCATCGAGGTGTCCCTTGGTCCCATTGGAAAAAGCGATCAGGAGCGCGCGCGGGCGAACGGGATCGCCGGGAAGATACAGGTCGCGATCGACGGCAATCTCGGCCTCCATGGCCTTGATACTTTCCTCGGGTTTGGCGGCATTCGCCGAATGACGCCGGGGTCCCATTCCGCTGACGGCACGCATCACGCCGTCCCCCTCGCCGCCTGGCGGGGGATAACTCCCCTTGGGCGCGGGCAATTTGGGGAAATTCGGTTGATCGCGGATGACGACAAACATCGTTCCGCCCACGGCGTCGCCATACCACTGGCGGAATTGCCAGGCCGCATGGCGGGCCTCGTCCTCTTTCTCCGTGGTTTTGTCGCCATCGAGGAACTTTTCCTCGGGGGTCTTTTGTTTCCCCGGATCGGCGACGGGCTTGCCAAAGATGTAGAGTTTGTACCATCCCGGCGGCTGGCTTTTTAGCGTTACCGCGTCCGCGGTGAGGGAGCCCTTTTCCACGATCTCTCCCCAATAGTCGCGGACTTCAAACCGATCCCATGGCGGCGACTTGAAAGCTGGCGAGGCGGTGAGATGAAAGGCGATCTCCTCGCCGAGATAGAAGAGGGCATTGCGTTTGCCGCAGTCGACGCCCACTTGATCGGCCGGGGATTGGAGACTGAAACCACGCTTCGGCACCTTGGGATCTTCCGGAGCGGGAGCGGCCCCACTCGCATGCATGCTGGCCAGGATGATCGCACAACAGACCGGGAATTTTGGATTCATTGTGGGTAGGAAGCGGTTCCGCGGGTGCCGATGAGCAGCACGCCCCTGGCGGAGGGCTTCACGGATACGATGTCGCCGAGAGTCTTGGGCAGGGAGGTGGATTCGCCCGGCTTGCCGTGTGCGTCCCAGCGGCTGAGACGGCGTTCCTTCCGCTCGACGAACCAACATCCGCCATCGGAGCCCAAGGCCAGCAGGACCGGCATTGGTTCTTCGGCGATTGGCTTGAGCTCCAGCGGGGCGGCTGGCCGGGCGCCCTCGACAGCGAAATCCAGATGACCGCTGAGCGAACGGCTTGAAGTGCGTCCGGCGACATCCGAGATCCACAGGTGGGATGATCCTACGGCGAGGCTGCCGCCGGAGACCTTGATCTCGCCGGCCTTCTTTCCCGTCGCCGTGTTGATCAGGACGACGCCCTCGCGGACCTGCGCTCCATGGTAGGCGCTGACATTCCGATAGGAGGCGAGCAGCAGGTGATCTTTTCCGGCCATGCCGGACGCGAGCGCGAGCGGAATGTCGAGAAGCGGAATCGCATCCACGAACAGGCCCTTCGCGGTGAAGTGCTTGATGGCGCCTTTGCGTCCGGGAGCGATCTCTTCGTAAGGTTGGCCATCCTGATTCCGGTGATACTGCGAGGTCGGTCCCCACGCGTCCGTCGCCACCCAGATGCCGCCGTCCGGGTCGATGCTGATCGCACGAGCCATGAGGCCCAGGGTGCCGTCGTTCTCTCCCGGCTTTTCGCTCCCCGCACCGAAATGTCCGAGCACCTTGGAGGCTCCGACTCGAACCACTTCGGAACGTTTCCGGGCCGGGTCCACAATGAGGCATAGGAGTTCGGCTTTCTGCGCGTCGTAGGCGACGTCGCGCAGCAGAGGGCGATCCGGCCCAAGCAGGGCCAGGGCTACATCGATATCGAGATTCCACGTGATGGCTGGGACCGGTTCCACGGCATCGATGCGCGGCAGTTCGCGCTCCTGCCACCGGCCGAGGACCTCGACGGCGTTCGGTTGCGTGGAGATGCTGACCGCCCGCGACGGCACCACTGGCCACCGCTCCGGGTCGCCTGTGCCCAAGGCGTAATTCAGCCCGGTCTCCGCCCGGGTAAGGTTCCCCATGGCCAGCATCAAACGGGTGTTCAGTTCCTTTTGTTTGGCGGCCGCCTCGTCATTGACGACCTGGATGGCCTTGGTAATGCGCCGGCTGTCGATTTCGTTCAACGGGACCAGTTCGAGGGCGCCCGTCGCGATGGTTTCCCCGGAAGCTGCGGAGGCAGTCCAGACGTAGTTGCCGTGGGCGGCATTGGCTGGAATGACAAGGTCTCCGGAGAGTTCGGTGAACTTGAATTCGCCGACCTCGCCGGCGAGGTCCACGCGAGCCAGTTCGGACGGTGCGCCCGCGGCGCCGGGTTTCGCTGGAGATAGAGTGAACCGGGCCTTGGCCAGGCTGCCGAGAGTCGTGGCCACGGTGGTGGCTCGCATGTGGATGGGCAACGTCGTTCCCGGAGCCGCCAGATCCGGCACTTCGGGGATTTCGAAGCTGAACGCCTTGCCGCTGGCCAAAGGCAAATCGGCCGCATCGTAGGAGAGGGTAAAATCCCAGGAGACGGCTTCCCCGGGCCGCAGATCGACGGCCTTGGTCGTGGGCTCGAATGTGAAGTGCCAGGTGCTGTCCCCTCCGAACCAGTATTGCATGTACTCAAACCGGCTCGGATCGTAGATGATGAACGCCGGCCCGGCTGAAGTCATCGCCGCACCCCAACCCTGCGGTTCATACCGGGGCTTGTCGGATTTGAGGCCGGGGACGAATCGGCTGAATGGATGATCCAGCGGGGCGCCGCCGGCAGAGGACCGCATGTCGCCCATGCCTCGTTTGGCGCTGAAGAATTCGATGCCGCGGGAGGTGGGCAGGAACCAAAAGGCCCGGCCTTCAGGCATCGGCGGCACCTGACCGTAGACCGCGTGCACCATGTAGCGAAGCTGCGGCGCGACGGACTCGCCGGCATTGCGGATGGTGACGTGCGTCACCACCCGCGAACTCGTGGCATCGATGCTCATCGTGCGCTCGACAGTCAACCGGACCTCGCTGTTCGCCGCCAGGCCCAGGGTGCGGAGGAGCGCGCTGGGCACCTTTCCGCCGCCGGCGACCGTGATCGATGCCCGATCAGGGCCTCGTTCGGAAAAGGCGCCCGTGAATCCCTTGGACTCCCACCGGCCGGAGTAGTGGTACGGGCAGTCATCCATCTCTTCGAAGGGCGTGGCGGGCCGGCGCTTGTCCTGATAAACGAGGATCTTTCCGGCGAGTTCGGGAGCGATTTCGATCCGGATGCGATCATTCTCCATGACCATCACGCGTTGCTCGACCGTGCCGATCTTGCGCGTGGTCTCGGAAACGGAGCACGCGGCCTGCAGGCCATGGCCGCAGAGGGTGAGGATGCCGCAGGAGATGAGAACTTTGAACATGGAGCAGTGGTAAGTCGTGTTCATCGTGTTGCCTTCCCAGTCTGAACGGGTGCGGCGGAGATCGCTGGCACGAGGATCTGGTGATGTGGAAGGCCGCTGTGAGTCATGAAGTCGGCCTTCACGGCGATGTGTCCCTCGCGAATCGGGATTTGATCCGCAGACTCGATGACAAGCGAAGCTTCGGTGCCGGGCGGCAAGTCGGGGAGGGCGAGCACGCCGACCGTTTCGATCGAGATTTTCACGGAATGGAGCGCGTACGGCATCACGTTGCCCAGCTTGATCTTGAGCCGCTGATCGGGCAGGCGCTCGGCACGCGCGGCCAAATCCTGATACAGTTCGCGGTGGTTGATCAGGATCGTTCCTTCCGAAGCCTGAGGGCTGACCCGCATCGGCGGAATCGTGGTCAGGGGCTGGTTGAGCATGCGGCCGGAATAATCGAACCAGAGCGCGCCGCATAAGCCCTTGTTGAGGAAGCCCGTCCAGAGGTGCTGGGAGTGAAGCGTTGGGTCGTTCCAATTGACCTCGGTGATCATGACGGGCTGATTGCGGGCACTGGCAAGAACAGCGTCCATGGCCTCGTGGCTCTGGAGATACTGGCAGCCCACGATATCGACCCCCTCGATGTGACCGTCCTCGCTCTCTTCCTCCCATTCGCCAGTGGCCTTCGTGGCGAAAACTGGCCGATGGTAGGGGTCGGCACGCCGGATTGCTTCCAGGATCGCGACGCGAGCTTCGGGCCGGTCGCCATGCAATTCATTGGTGGCTTCCCACAGGATAATGCCCGGACACTGAATCCTGGAGCCGATTTGCGTATCCACGGCCCGCTGGATATTCGACGTGTCCTTGGGATTCCAGAAGAGGCAGGGCTCGCACGAGGCCAGCAAGGGACCGCCGGCGGTGAGCAAGCCGACACCCATCCGCTGGTCCGCCAGATCGGTCCAGCTCAACAGGCCGGGGTAACGCCGGGAAGCGGTCGGCGAATTCCCCCGGTAGGCATTGCCACCCATCGCGTGGAGATTGGCGGCCCCGTTCGGATCCGAGGCCTCGCTGCCCTGGGCCTTCACGATGAAGCGCTCGTTGTTGAGGTAGAGATCGCGACGATCCCGGATTTCCATCGTGACGGTGTGAAAATCCTGGGTCTGGGCATCGAGGGTTTTTTCCTGCCGGTCCGTGATGATGAATGCGCCCCGGCATGTCGCGAACCGGGGGCTCTCGTCGCGCAGCACGCGCACGGTCTGGACGCCCGGTTCCAGGCTCAGTTCCTGGACGGCCTCCGCATACGCGGGGCAATCTCCGGTGTAGGGGGTCTGGCCTTGATACTGTCCGTAGACCGCGCGGAGGCGGCCTTCGAAGACACGACCGGTGTCGTTGTTGACCTGCACCGAGAAAACGAAGCGTCGGTCGGCGCCGGGCTTTTCCGTGTCGAAGGCAATGCGGCTGATGTGAACGGGGCCGGTCGCCTCGAGACGCAGATCGCCGAGGATTCCGTGGGCCTGCCCGTCACTGGTGCAGCGAACACGCAAGGCGAGATCCGCCGGGCCGGCCGGGAGCGGCCTGGGCAGCGGGTTCGATGTCGGCGGCAGGACTCTCCCGAAGGTCGTCATGAGCAGCGCCTGGCGTTTTTCTTCGCCTTTGAACGCGCTATGGAATTCCTGCCAGTGGCTGAGCGTATCGATATTTTCGAGCGCGCCGATCTCCGGCAGGGGCTGACCCGCGATCGTAGCGAGCACGCCGTCCGCCACACCTTCCATGCGCAAGTAACGGTAGGACCAATCGCCGGGACTGGGCAATGCCGCCGAACGGGTCAGGTTTACCCATCCGCGGAAACTGCGAGGATCGGAGACGGGACCCGGTAGCGGCAGTTCCGGGGGCAAGGACTTCACGCTCTTGTGCTGATCCTGGGCGAAGGGCATGAACTCCGACGAGGCGACCGTCCATGTGCCCGCGAGCGAGTGAACCCGGCGAACACCGATCTGCACGGGGCGACTCCAGGCGACGGCGAATTCTTCGCCGGCGGGCCCGGTCACCTTTGCCTGAAAACGCACGCTGCCGTAAACCGCCTTTGAGATGTCGTACTTGAACGGGATGCTGTGGCTGCCATCGCCTTGCAGTTTCTCGTGGAGGGCTTGTGTCCTCACGTTGCCGGATGGACCGCCCCGGCGCGGAACATCCACCTGCATGTCCGCGTTCATCGTCAGCGCCAGATTTGCCGGATCATGCGCCGCGTCGATGGTCACCGTGATATGTCCCGAAGCGGTGTCGCCGTCGCCCAGTAGGTCGCGATCGAGGGTGATATCATCGATGGTGAGAGCGTGAGCGGTGGCCATGGCAGCCCAGGTGAGAAGCGGGATGAGGCACGCCGGGACGAGTGAAGATGAGCGAGGCAGGGGAGAACGCATGGGAGATGGGAATCGCGTATAGGGAATACGGTATGTCGAACTGGGACTAGAGTGAAAATGGGTTTGAGGGATGCGGCGCGGATCGTGACGGGCGAGAGATCGGGGGCGCACTGCGGAGGGGAGGAAAAGGTGGAAGGGGCTCCAGAATGCACTGGATGGAGGTCGCGGACAACCCACCCGTTGGGGTGGGGTTGGCATGGCGCGGGACAAGCTCTGGAGACACTACATCGCAAATCTCGCAATCGGCTTTCGCTCTGTCACGTTGGTGGATTAAACCACGGGTGTGTCTCACTCGCTTTCCGTTCTTGCGCTGCTGGCCGTGGGCCACGCGTTTCTGTGCGCGGTTGGCGCGGAGCCCACGGAACCGCCGCTCGCGACGCTGGGCCAGGTGCGTGCACTCCCTTTGAGCGAGATAGCCCGGGGGCGTCCCGTGCAGATCGAGGTTGTGGTCACCTACTTCAGGCCCGCCAAGGATCCCGACCTTTTTGTTCATGATACCACCGGGGGGATTCAGGTCCGGCTTCCGAAAGGTCCCAGGCAACTGACCACGTTCGCCCCTGGACAAAAATTGCGGATTCGGGGCCGGACCAAAACGGAATGGTTCGGCTATGGCATTCGCGCGGATGCGATCGAAGTCATGGGCAGCATGCCATTGCCCACGGCCCGTCCCTTGTCTGGACCCGACCTCTACAATACCAACACCGATGGGGAATTCGCGGAGATTTCCGGCGTGGTTCGGTCGGCTTCGTTGGAACTCACGCTGGATCCTCCGCGCCTCATCCTCGATCTGCTCGACGGGCAAACCCATATTCCGATCTGGCTGCTGAAGCATGAGCCCCAGGACGCAGCACGGTTGATCGACAGCTCAGTCAGAATTCACGGGATCTGTCTTCATTTCAGCAACTCCCTCCGCCAGCCTGTGCAGTTCCGCGTGATCGTGACTAGCATGGACGACATTTCCATCGTGCAGTCGCCGCTGGAAGATCCCTTTTCGGCGCCGGTCTCCGCGATCGAGGATTTGCTGCGCTTCTCCGCCGAGGGAACGACTCCCCATCGATTGAGGGTTCGCGGGACAGTCACCCGGTACGCTCCGGGCCTTCTCTTTGTCCAAAATGGGCGGACTGGATTGCGCATCTTTTCAAACGTCCGCGACACCGTGGGGGAAGGCGATGATGTGGAGGTTCTAGGGTTCCCCGTGATGCACCAGGAGCATGCGCAACTCGAGGATTCCTTTTTTCGTGTCCTCCGCACGGGGCAACCCATCCTTCCGAAAAAAATCTCGGCGAAGCAGATGCCGGGCGACCACGATGCGGAGCTGATTCAATGCGTCGCGATCTTGCGCGATCGCTTTCACAATGAGGCAGAAGAGACATTTGTTCTGGAAGACAAAGAGACGCATACCCTTTTTCATGCGGTCCTGGGCCAGGGGAGTGAAGCGGGTGTCCTGGCGAGTTTCGTGCCGGGCACCGAGGTGTCGCTCACGGGAATCTGCGAAGCTTTGAGCGAGAGCCATGATCGCACGTTGGGATTGCTCCCGGGTTCTTTCCGCATCCTGTTACGGAAGCCACAGGACCTGGTCGTCTTGCGTCCCGGCCCGTGGTGGACGCCGACGCGGCTCACGGCGGCGCTGTCATCGGTCGCACTGGCCCTTTTCCTCGCGTTGCTCTGGGCGTTCATCCTGCGGAGGCAGGTCGAGAAGCGCTCGATCGAGCTCGCCCAGCAAATCCAGGTCCGAAACCAGGCGGAGACGGAGTTCATCGCCATTGACAAAGAGCGCCGGCGACTGGCCGGGGAACTGCACGACACGGTCGAACAGGCGCTGACGGCGGCTGGTTTTCAACTCGAGATGATTCATGCCAAACTGGATAATCCCGCGGAAGCCGCGCCGCATTTGGCCCTGGTGAAAACTTTCCTCGACCGGAGCCGCGAAGAAGCCCGTCGGGCGGTTTGGGGTTTGCGGGCGGACGTGCTGCAAAAAGGCGGATTGATCGAGGCCCTCAAGAACACAGCCGCGGAGGCGAGTCAGAATAGTGGGATCCCGGTGGATACGCTGATCCATGGGAAGGAGCGCCGGTTATCGGAACTGGTGGAGAACAGTCTGCTGAGGATCGCGCAGGAGGGGATCACCAATGCGCTCAAACACGCGGGGCCGACGACGCTGACGCTGCAACTCGGTTTTGAACCGGACCATGTGACTTTCGCGGTGATCGACGATGGCCAGGGATTCCTGGCGGAGAGCGTTCCCGGTGTGGCGAGTGGGCACTTTGGCCTCGTTGGGATGAGGGAGCGGGTGATCCGGCTCGGCGGAGTGTTCAAGGTCGAAAGCCAGCCGGGCGTGGGGACCAGGCTTTTACTGGAGATCCCGGACATTCCTCACGAACAGGCGGAGTTCACCGGTTGACATCCGGCCGGAGGGCGGGCGCATTGTTGACCGAGCAGGCTCCAGTATCCCACCCATCCTCTCCACTTTTTCCGTTGCCCCCTCCCGCCGCCCACAGCCAACGCGCGATTCGCATCCTCCTCGCCGACGATCATTCCATGGTGCGGATGGGGTTGGCCGCCATGCTGCAATTGGAGGCCGATTTTCACGTCGTTGCGGAGGCGGAATCAGGAACAGATGCGCTGGCCCAATTTCTCAAATTCCGACCGGATGTGACGCTGATGGACATTCGGATGGGAGGTGGAGGTGGGATTGCGGCTGTGCGCGCCATCCTGGAACAAACGCCCGCGGCGCGCGTGGTCATGCTGACCACTTACGACAAACAGGAAGATATCCATATGGCGCTGCAGGCGGGTGCATACGGGTACCTGCTGAAGTCGATCACGCGGAAGGAACTCGTCGAGGCGATCCGCCAGGTGCACGCGGGCGAGAAATGTATCCCGCCGGCCGTGGCCCGGCAGGTTGCGCAGCGGAACAGCGGGCCGAGCCTGGCTCCGCGCGAGATTCAAGTGATCGCCCTGGTTGGGAAGGGCTCGGCGAATAAGGAAATTGCGGCCTCGCTCGGGCTGTCGGAGAATACCGTCCGATGGTATTTAAAGAGCATCTTTGCGAAGCTAAATGCCAGTGATCGCGCGGAAGCGGTGAGCGTTGCGATTCGGCGGGGGATTATTGGGGACGAGGAGGGTTGATAATGGATAGCTATGTGGCGTGGTCGGGGACGCGATCGGTTTTCGGAAGACACATAGGTCGTATAGGTCCCATGGGACGCATAGGACCCATCGGCTATTTCACAATCGTGAGCGTCCAGCCCACGCCACGGGGCTATCAACCATCCACTCTCAACTCTCCACCGCCGCAAACGGTTCCAGCGGCATGGGGTGCGAATGGTCCAGATATTCGGCGCAGATGCGAAAGAAATCGGCGCGCGTCAAGACGCGGCGGATGGCGTGGAGGACGGCGCCGGTGGGTTCCACGCCGAGGCCGATGAAGTTCAGGTATTTCTTCATCTTCTGGACCTGCGAGACTTCATGCACGTCGGGCGAGCAGACGCCTTCGTAGAGGGCGTGGATGTAGGCGAGCACGTCGCGGCCTTGGGGGTGATAGATCGGTTGTCCCCGGCGGTGCTCGCGGATCTGGCGGAAGAGCCAGGGGTTGCGGATGGCAGCCCGGCCGATCATGAGGCCGCGTGCGCCGGTGAGCGTGAGAATCTCGGCGGCGGAGTCCGGCGAGGCCACGTTGCCATTGGCCAGCACGGGATAGGGCAGCGCGGCCACGGCGCGCGCGATGAAATCGTAGTGGACGACGCTGCGATACATCTCCTTGACGGTGCGTCCGTGGACGGTGAGCAGGTCGAGCGAGTGCCTGGCGAAGATGGCGAGCAGGTCGTCGAATCCGTCGGAGTCCTCAAAGCCGAGGCGCGTTTTGACGGTGAAGGGGATGGTGACGGCGTCGCGCAGCGCCGCGAGGATGCCATCGATGCGCTGCGGGTCGCGGAGCAATCCGCCGCCGGCGCATTTACGATAGACCACCGGGACCGGGCAGCCGAGATTGAGATCCACGGCGGCGATGGGGTGTTGCTGGAGTTCTTTGGCGGCCCGGACCAGACCAGGGATGTCGTTGCCCATCATCTGGGCGACGACGGGACGGCCGGTGGGATTTTCGGTGATCGATGCGAGGATGTGAGGATCGAGGCGCGAGTCGGGATGGACGCGGAAATACTCGGTGCAATAGAGGTCCGCGCCGTCGTAGCGGGTCATGAGCTTCCAGAACGCGAGGTCGGTCACGTCCTGCATGGGGGCGAGGGCGAGGATCGGCTCGGGGGCGGCGAGCAGAGATTGTAGGGACGGTGGGTGATCCACGGGTGCGGTGCACCTTCGGCAGAAATCGCCGGCGGGCGAACTAATTTTGCGGGTGGTGTTGCTGGGGGCGGTGAGGCAGACGCCGCCGCTCCACCAGCGAGCAATTTTCGTCGAGCGACGGGATTCTTCGACTGCGCCCCGCCCGCTTAGCCACCTCCGCTCCGCTCAGAACGACACCGATTTTGGATCGCTGCGGCGGTGAAATCGAGGCTACGCTTTGACGCGTTCGATGTGTGCGCCGAGGCTATTGAGCTTCTCGTCGATCAGCTCGTAACCGCGGTCGATGTGATAGACGCGATTGACTTCGGTGATGCCGTCGCTGTCGAGGCCGGCGAGGACGAGGGCGGCGCTGGCGCGCAAGTCGGAGGCCATGACGGGGGCGCCGCTCATGCGCTCGACTCCCTTGATGACGGCGGTGGCCCCATTGAGCGAAATGTCGGCGCCCATGCGCTTCATTTCGGAGACGTGCATGTAGCGCTGCGGGAAGATGGTCTCGGTGATGACCGAGATGCCGGGGGTCTTCGAGAGGAGGGCGCACATCTGCGCCTGCATGTCGGTCGGGAAATCCGGATAGGGATTGGTCGTGAGCTCGAGCGATTTGCGCGCGGAGCCCGGCGTGATGGTGATGTTTTCGCCGTTGGCCGTGAGGATGAACCCAGCCCGGGTGAGGGCGTCGGTGACGCTAGTAAGGTGCGAGGTGTCGACGCGGCGTAAGGTGACTTCCTTGCCGGCGATGGCGCCCGCGACGAGGAAGGTGCCGGCTTCGATGCGGTCGGGGATGACGCTGTGCTCGGCTCCGTGCAATTCCTTGACGCCTTCGATGACGATGCGGCGGGTGCCGGCGCCTTCGATCTTGGCACCCATCTTGTTGAGAAAATTGGCGAGGTCGACCACTTCAGGTTCGGCGGCGGCGCTGTCGATGACGGTGGTGCCTTCGGCGAGGACGGCCGCCATCATGACGTTATCGGTGCCCAGCACAGTGGGACCCTGCTTGCCGCGAAGGCTCATCGAACTGCCGATCAACTGGCTGGCGAAGACCTTGACATTGCCGCCCTCGATTCGGTGCATGGCGCCGAGGGCCTCGAAGCCCTTGAGATGGAGATCGATGGGACGATCGCCAATGACGCACCCGCCGGGCAGCGAGACGGTAGCCTCCTTTTCGCGGCCGAGCAGCGGGCCGATCACGCAGACGGAGGCCCGCATCTTCCGGACGATTTCATAGGGAGCCTCAGTAATGATTTTCTCCGCCTGGACGGTGACCACGCCGCTGGCCCGCTCGACCTGCGCACCGAGGTGCGAGAGGATCTGGAGCATGTAATGGATGTCGCTCAGGTCGGGGACGTGATGGATGACGCACGGCTCCTTGGTGAGCAGCGTGGCCGCGAGGATCGGAAGCGCGGAGTTCTTGGAGCCGCTGATCTTGACCGTGCCATTGAGGGCATGACCGCCGTGAACGAGAATTTTATCCATAAGTTGCGAAAAGGAATCGGTTGCGGCCTTGGTAGTCGGTTTGCGCGCGGATGTCTTGGAAATTGTGCGCGGCGAGGAGTTCCGTCAGCGGGCCAGCCTGATCGTGGCCGATCTCGAGAGCGAGGCGTCCACGGAGATGGTCGGTCGCCTGCGGGAAAAAGCGGCGAAAAAGGTCGAGGCCGTCGGGCCCGCCGTCGAGAGCATTGAGGGGGTCGTGCCGGACTTCGCGGGCGAGGGCAGGTATCTCACCGCGGGCGATGTAGGGCAGATTGGCGACGATGAGATCGAAGGTGCCGGTCACCGCGGCGAGAAGGTCGCTCTCGACGAAGGACACTCGGTCGGCGAGACCGAGGCGCGTCGCATTTTCGCGGGCCAGCCCCAGGGCCTCGGGCGAAATGTCGACGGCCTCGACTTGTGCTTGCGGCCAGGCGGCGGCGAGGGTGAGCGGGATGACGCCGCTGCCGGTGCCGACGTCGAGCGACCGGCTGGCGGGACCGCCTCCGAGGATGAGTTCACAAAGCTGCTCGGTCTCTTGCCGGGGGACGAGCGCCCGCTTGTCGCACAGGAAACTGCGCCCGTGAAATTCGGCGGTGCCGAGCAAGTGCTGGAGAGGTTCGCCGGAGGCGCGACGTTTGACCAGGGCTCGCAAGGGCTCCAGTTCCTGTTCGCTCAGAGGCCGGTCGAATTCCATGTAGAGTTCCATCCGCTTCTTGCCCAGCACGTGGGCTAGCAGGTGCTCGATATTCAGCCGGGCGCTATCCACACCGCTTTTCTGGAAATAAGCGGTGGTCGCCTGGATGACCTCGAGGACGGACTTCATGAGGGCGGATCTTGTAGTGGCGACAGGTGGTTGGGGCAAATGAACTTCGGCGATGGGCGAATGGAGAGGTCGGGTCAGAGGCCAGTGGTCAGCGGGCAGTTTCGTCGCGAAAGTCTTTTCTGATGACTGACCCCTCTATCTTCGGCGCTGGGCGTCCGGAATCAAAACTCAACGTACGATCCGGTCCTGACCTCTGACCTCTGGGCTGTTCCTTAGGGTGCCGCCTTCCTACCGCTGGGGTTGCTCGCGAATCCACTCGGCGACCAGGTCGAGAACGACGGGGGCGATGGTTTCCTCGATCTGGCCGTATTCGCTCATCGCGCCGGTGGTGCAGGTTTGGAAAAGATGGTTCAGGCTGGGAAACTCCACGATTTTAACCCGTTCGTTGTGGCCCGCGGCGAGGGCCTCGCGAATGGCCGCCAGGTTTTCCTTCGCAGCCACCTGGAGATCTTTTTCACCATTGATTGCCAGGACGGGGCATTTCACCTGGCGCAAGGCCGGACGCGGGTCGTAGGTCAGCAATTTCCGAAACCACGGCGACGCCGCCATTTTGCTCTGCCCGGCTACCATCGTCTCGGACCATCCCATCGCCTCGCGCTGTTCCGGAGTGTACTCCGCAAGAGCCCCAACGATCATTTCTCGAGCGATTTTTTCCGCGTCGGCGGAATCGGTCGTTTGCTTGAGACGCGAAAATATTTTGCGCTGCATGGCGGCCAATTTGTTGATGGATTCCTCGCTCGTTCCCAAGGCGCGCTGGAGGTCGACGCCCTGGCGGATCAATGTTTCCTCGACCGGCACGCCCACGCCGGCGAGGAGAACGATGAAGGCGATTTCATTCGGCTTTTTCACCACGGCCATGGGAGCTACGATCCCACCCTCGCTGTGACCCAGCAGACCGATCCGGCGCGCATCGATTCTCGGGCGCGTCCGCAGCCAGGCTACCGCCGCGAGAGCATCGTCCGCGAAATCGTCGGTCACCGCCTGGCCGAAATCGCCGGTGGATTGGGCAAAGCCGCGATCGTCGCAGCGCAGCACGGCGATGCCCGCGCGGGTGAGACGGTCGGCCAGGACCAGGAATGGGCGGTGGCCCATGAGCGCCTCGTCTCGATTTTGCGGGCCGGACCCGGTGATGAGCACGACGGCGGGATGAGGTCCGTCTCCCGGTGGAAGCGTGAGGGTGCCCGCGAGCGTGATGCCCGCGGGCTCGTTCTTTACCTGCACTTCCTCTTCGCCATACGGATAGGGCTTTCGCGGCTCCTGCGGTCGCGCGAGGGCGGGAGCCTGGGCGACGCGTTTGAAAGTTACCGGCGACTTAATCCCGCCCTGCTGCCATTCACCGGCGACTTCGGAGCCCTCAGCATTGATCTTGCCCTCAAACACGCCCCCGATACTGCCCACCGCGAAGGCGACCGCTCCGACCTTCTCGGTGATCGCGGTGAGTGGAATGCCGACGCGGCTTTGGTCGAGGCTGATCAGCACACCTTCGAGGGCCCCGGCGCTCGTCTTCTCGATTTCCAGTGCCAGGCGTAGATCGAGAATCCGGCTCGAGTGTAGGGAACCGAACCAGTGTCCGGCCAATCCCTCGCCAGGCAATCCTTTGGCGGGCATATCGCCGGCATCCGGCGCCGGACGGGCGCGGCGTTCGAGTTTGAATGAGGCCTTGATGGCAGCCTGGGTGAAGTCACCGCTGATGGTATCGGCGTCCTTGTCGAACTTTCCGGCGAAGGCCGGGTCGCCGGGGATTTTGGGCATCGCGAAATTTACGGCGGCGCCGTCCACCTTGACTGGCTCCAGTTTGAAGCCGCGCAGGCCTTGCCCCGGAATGTCGATTGTGCCGGACCACACTTCGCCGGTTCGTTCGAGGTCGACGCGGATATCGAGGTGTGTGGACGCAAGGCTGATCTGACCTTCCCAATGGCCGGCTGAGTCGGCCAGGGGCTCGGCGCGCGCTGGAAAAAGGTGTGCGAGCGCGATGAGCGCGAATAGAAAACGAGTCATGAGGGGCTTCACGACCGGCAATCAGTAATCAGTCATCAGTGGTCAGTAAAGAGTTCCGCGGCCGCTGTCTGAGTACTGATTACTGGCCACTGATTACTTCACCTCCCCAATGGGGTGCCGGTACTTCTCGAGGGTCGCTTGTTTGCGGACGGCCTCGAAGAGCTTGGGGATGGCGGTCTTGTTGGCGCTGTTGAGAAACATGGTGGGGATGCCACCGCCGGAATCGGAATAGATGCTGTAGGTCGTGTGGGTCTTGCCGCCGGGCGCCGGTTCGAGCAGCCACGAGCCCTCGGTGACTTTTACCCGCGTCACGCCCTTTTTTTCCGCGGGGCCGAGATCGTTCGCGGCTTCCCAGCGATTGCAGTAGGTCATGCCACCGGACGGGCAGGGCCTGGCCTCGCAGTGGACGCGCACCGTATAATCGCGGTCTCCCACGATGGGAGGCGACAGGCGCTGGTAGCCGATGCGCGTGGTGCCGTCGTTGGAGATCGTTTTGGTTTCGGCGACATACGGCATGAACTTTGGATATTCCGCCGTGTCATCGATCACGCGTTTCACGACGATCGGTTCGGCGTCGATGACCGTCACGCCTTTGAGTTCCAGGAGCGAAGTGCCTTTGCGTGGGCGGCTGAAGATGGTCAGATTGTCGCTGGTCGTGACGACGGACCATTCGTCGGTCTTTTCCGCGGCAGGCGCGGCGAGTGGCAGGAAGGCGCACGCCATGAGAGTGGCGAACCGGGCATTGGTACGGGACAGCATTGTCCGCAAAGAACGCAGAAAAAGCGGCGCGGGGCAAGGGGGAGAGTTTTTGGGAAGGGGGAGCGCCGTGAAGGCTGTTCGCCGCAGGGGAGCGGACTGGCCGGGATGAGCGGCGGGCCTGGACTTGCGAGTGGCGGGCCTGGACTTGCGAGTGGCGGTTGCAAATGCGGGATTCTCTGCGAGGATGCGCGCCCTGTTTTTTCCGACGCCCCTGTCCGCACTGCCGTATGTTTGTAGATCACATCAGAATTTTTGCCAAAGCCGGTGACGGCGGGGACGGTGCGGCCACGTTTCGGCGCGAATCCTTTGTGCCCATGGGCGGGCCTGATGGCGGCGATGGCGGGCGCGGCGGCTCCGTAATCCTCCGGTCGGATACGCACACGGACAATCTGACGCCGTTCTTCTACGAGCCGATCATCAAGGCGAAAAATGGGGAGCGCGGGGGAAGCCGGCAGTGTTTCGGCAAGAGCGCCCCGGACAAGATCGTACCGGTCCCAATCGGGACGATCGTGTATCGGCTGCCGGGTGAGAACGACGAGGATGTGGTGGACCATGCGGTGGCGCATGGCGACGGGGCGACATTCATCGATTTCTCGAAGCAACCGAAGGATGACGAAACGGCCAAGCGGGATCGCAAGGTGCCCATCGATCCGAATGAACTGGAAATGATTGCGGACCTGACCGAGCCGGGGCAGGAGTTCGTGCTTTGCCAGGGCGGCAAAGGAGGGATCGGCAACGTGCATTTCAAGAGTTCGCGCAACCAGGCGCCGACGCGCTACACCGAGGGGGTGCCCGGGGAAGAAGGGCACTTTTATCTCGAACTGCGGAAGATCGCGGATGCCGGGTTGGTGGGGTACCCGAATGCGGGGAAATCGACCCTGCTCGGGCGCATCTCCCAAGCGCACCCGAAAGTGGCGCCGTATCCCTTCACCACGCTCACCCCGCACATCGGCGTTGTGGAATTGCCTGGTTTTCAGCGGGTGACGGTGGCGGATATCCCGGGGCTGATCGAAGGCGCGCACGCCAATGTGGGGCTCGGTCACGATTTCCTGCGTCACATCGTGCGATGCAAACTCCTGGTTTTCGTCCTGGATATGGCGGGGAGCGAAGGCCGCGAACCGCTGGAGGATTTGCAGAAGCTGCGCAAGGAACTCGACCTCTACGACCCCAAGCTGAGCGAACGCCAGTGGATCGTGGTGGCCAACAAAATGGATCTGCCTGAGGCGGCGGAAAAGTTGAAGCACTTCAAGAGCCGGTATGGGAAGTTGAAGGTGATCCCGGTGGGCACCCACGAGGATGCCGGCGCCGAGGAACTCAAGACGGTGCTTGCCGAGTCCGTCGCCGAGCAACCGGTTTAGCCCGAAAGTTTGGCGCGGTCACGGGACCGCAGCTTCGAGTGTCAAAGCGAGATGGACGGTTGCCATCAAGAATCGCAACATGACCGCATGAATCTGTCTGCGCCCGATTTCCGCCCCGCGGAAAGTCATGAAGCCGTGCCTCGCACCTACCCACATCGGCGAGACTCGCTTTCGTCGGTGCTTCGGTGCAGTGGCTTCCTCGTTCTCCTCCTCCTGGGCGTCGTTGCTGCCTGGAGCGCGGGGCCCTCGTCTCCGAATCCCGGTTTGAAATACTATTACCCGGTCCCGCCAGCGAACCCGCTGCAGACGCTGAAGGTCGATGTCTGCGTTTACGGCGGCACTCCGGGTGGCGTGGCTGCGGCGGTGCAGGCCAAACGCATGGGCAAGTCTGCGGCGCTGGCCGTCTTTCGGCGGCACGTCGGTGGCCTCACGTCGGCGGGGTTGACGGCCGTCGATTTCGGCAATGCGGCTTCGATCGGCGGGATCGCGACCGAGTTTCTCAAGACGGTCGGCAAACGCCCTGGAACGCAACCCACCGAAACCGAGCGATGGTCGATTTTCAGTTCGTCGCAGGCCGAAACGAAATTCCGTGAAATGCTCGCGACGGCGGAGGTGCCGGTCCTCTACGAACACCGACTCTCCGGTGTGGTAAAAGAGGGAGCGCATATCACGGCGATCAAGTTCGAAAACGGCAACACGATCGAAGCGAAGGTGTTCATCGATGCCACCTACGAAGGAGACCTGTTTGCGAAGGCGGGTGTCTCCTATCATGTCGGTCGCGAGGCGAACGACGTATATGGCGAGACGGTCAACGGGTTCTTCATCGCCAAGAGCCATCAATTTCGTTTCGACGTCGATCCGTATGTGACCCCCGGTGATCCCAAGAGCGGACTTCTTCCGGGGATTTCGCCGGAGCCTCTCGCTGCGCCGGGAACGGGAGACCACAAAATCCAAGCCTACAATTTTCGCATGTGGACGGTGAAAGCGGAAGACGGCCGCCCCTGGCCGAAGCCGGCGAATTATGAGGCCGGCACCCATGCATTGTTGTTCCGCTACCTGACGACGAAGGCGGATTTTCCGTGGGATTGGACCTACAAGTATGGGCCGGTGAAATTGAACTTCGGCGACTGCAATAACGCCGGACCGGTCTCGACCGATTTTGTCGGCGGAAACTACGACTGGCCCAACGCTGACTACGCGACGCGGGAGAAGATCTTTCAAGCCCACGTCACCTACCAGCAAGGCATGATGTGGTTCCTGGCGCACGATGAACGGCTGCCGGCGCGCATTCGGGACAAGGTGAATCAATTCGGCCTGCCGAAGGACGAGTTTGTCGAAACCGAGGGTTGGCCGCACGACCTTTACGTGCGCGAAGCGCGGCGGTTGAAATCGGATTACGTGATGACGGAAAAGAACTGCATGGGCGACGAAGTGGCTGCCGACTCCGTGGGCCTGGCGAGCTATACGATGGATTCCCATAACGTGCAGCGGGTGATCGTCGACGGCGCCGTGCGCGCCGAGGGCAACGTTGAGCACAGAATCCCGCATCCGTATCCGGTGAGCTATCGCAGCCTGGTGCCGAAAGCCAGCGAGTGCGACAACCTGCTGGTGCCGGTCTGCGTCAGCAGCTCCCACATGGCGTACGGGTCAATCCGGATGGAGCCGGTGTTCATGATCCTGGGCCAGAGCGCGGCGACGGCGGCGAGTCTTGCGATCGACGGCGGGAGCAGCGTGCAAACCGTTTCCTACGAAAAGCTGCGGCAGAGGCTCCTCGAGGATCGGCAGAAACTGGAGTGGATCGCCCCGGCAAAGTGAGCGAACCCGCTCAGATGATCGCCCGGATCGGCTCGGCGCCTTCCACGCCGACCAGCTTTTGATCGAGGCCGCCGTAGAAGTAAGTTAGCTTTTCCGGGTCAAGGCCGAGCAGCGTCAAAGCGGTCGCGTGCAGGTGCTTAACATGGAACTTGTCCACGACGGCGGCCGCTCCTAACTCGTCCGTTTCCCCGACGCTCATGCCGCCTTTGACGCCGCCTCCCGCCATCCACATGGTAAAGCCCCATGCGTTGTGGTCGCGGCCCGTGCCCTGCGCGTACTCGGCGACGGGTTGGCGGCCGAACTCACCGCCCCAGATGACCAGCGTCTCATCGAGGAGGCCGCGCTGCTTGAGGTCCTTGAGGAGGCCGGCGATGGGCTTGTCGGTGCGTCCGCAGTGGAAGTTGTGGTTCCGCTCGATGTCGCTGTGCGCATCCCAGTTGTCGTCGTTGTGCGCGCCGCCGGAGTAGAGCTGGATGAAGCGCACGCCACGCTCGACCATGCGGCGCGCGAGCAGGCAGCGGCGGCCAAACTCCTCGGTCTTCTTGTCATCCATTCCGTAGAGCTCCTTCGTCGCCTCGGATTCCGCGGTGAGATCCACGGCCTCGGGCGCGTGGAGCTGCATCTTGCAGGCGAGTTCGTAGCTCGCGATGCGTGCGGCGAGATTGGAATTGTCGGTCCGCGCCGCCTCGTGCTCGGCGTTGTATTCGCGCAGGGTGTCGAGCACTCGTCGCTGCATGGGCTCGCTCATTCCGTCCGGCCGCTTGAGGTCGAGGATCGGGTCGCCGGCTGAGCGCAGGACGGTGCCCTGGTAGCTCGCGGGCATATAGCCGCTCGCCCAGTTCTTGGCCCCGCTGATCGGACCGCCGATGGGATCGAGCATGACCGCGAAGCCGGGCAGGTTTTCGCTCTCGCTGCCGAGGCCGTAGTTGACCCACGAGCCCAGGCACGGACTTCCGGAAAGGATGCGCCCCGTGTTCATCTGGAGCATGGCCGAACCGTGGATCGGCGAGTCCGCGGTCATGGAGTGGATGAACGCGATGTCGTCCACGCACGTCGCGAGGTGCGGGAACAGATCGCTCACGTACTTGCCGCACTGGCCGTACTGTTGGAATTGCCATTTCGGACCGACCACCCGTCCCTGATTCTTTTTCCCGCCGCGGCCAAAGGTCTTCACGTCGATGGTTTTCCCATCCAGGCCATAGAGCTCGGGCTTGTAGTCAAAGGTATCGACGTGGCTGGGCCCGCCGTACATGAAAAGGAAGATCACGCTCTTGGCCTTGGGCGCGAAATGGGGGATCCTGGCGGCGAGCGGATTGGCGGCCGTGGCAGTCCCTTCCGCCGCCATCGCGCTCGTGCCGAAAAAACGGTCGAGCGAAAGCAAGCCGGCCATGGCCAGGCCGGTGAATCCGCCGCCCGCTTCCCAAAGGAATTCGCGGCGCGTGCGGTGGCAGAAACTTCCGGCGGGATGGGATTCGTGGCGTGGCATGGATGGCCTCCGGTTAGTCGAGGTAGAGGAATTCGTTGAGATTCAAAGCGAGCAGGCAGAACGAGGTGAGCGCTACGGCGGAAGTGACGCCAGCCTGTTCCCGGAGAGCGCCGATGAGTTTCACGCCGCGCTGCACCTCGGCTTCCGAGGGCGGACGGGAAGTCACGAGGGTCAGCGTGCGCCGGACCTGTTGCGGAACGTCGTCCGCGGCCTCCTCTTGAACACGATCCGCGAGTTTCGCGGCCTGCCGGTTGATGAATGTGCTATTGAGCATCCCGAGAGCTTGCGTGGGCTGCGTGGAGGCAAAGCGAACGGGCACGGAATGATCCGTCTCCGCGACGTCGAAACTGGCGAGGATCGGCGTGATCAAAGAGCGCTTCACGAAGATGTAGATGCTGCGCCGCGCCTGATCTTCCGCCAGCGACTTGCCCCAGCCGTTTCCCGGGCGCGACTGGCCGGCGAGCACTTCCTTCGGGATCTCCACATAGATGCCGGGCCCGTACATCTTGGGATTCAGCGTTCCTGAGACCGCGAGGACGGAATCCCGGACCTCCTCCGCAGCAAGGCGGCGCATGTCGAAGTGGGAGAGCAGATCATTCTGCGGATCGGTCTTGAGAGCCATCGCGGCGGGGCGGGACGACATGCGGTAGGCGTTCGACATGAGGATGACCCGATGCAACGCCTTGAGGCTCCAACCGTGCTCGACCAATTCCGAGGCGAGCCAATCGAGCAACTCGGGATGGGTCGGCGCGTCGCCCTGAACCCCAAAGTTGCTACTGGAACGCACGATGCCCCGCCCAAAATGCCCCTGCCAGACGCGGTTCGCCATCACTCTCGCCGCCAATGGATTCTCGCCCGAGGCGATCCAATCCGCGAGCGCGCTGCGACGGCCGCAGGACTTGGCGGAGACGCGGGGCGTGATGAGCGGTGGGGGTGGGTTGAGCACCTGCGGGAATGCCGGCTCGACCTGTTCACCCTTGTTCGCGGGGTTGCCTCGCCCGAGCATAAACGTGTCCGGCGGTTTCACTCCGGCTTCTGTGACGGCGAGAGCCTTGTCGACTTTTGCGATGTCCCGGTTCAACGCCGCCAGGGCGGTTCTGAAGAGCTCGTAGCGGGTGAATGCCTCCTCCCCGAGGACGCGCGCTCCATCCCTCTTGATGAGTTTCTTGATGTCGTCGGCCGAGGCTTTGGACGCCTTGGAGAGCAGTCGGAAATGTTCTTCCAACTCGGACATCTTTTCCTCCAGATCCTGGCGCTTGTCCTCGCGATCCTTCGCCGCCTGCTCGGGGCTCACCGCGTCGTCCGGGGATTCCCGCAGGGGGACTTCGTCGGTCGTGCCGCCATTCTTATAAGGGTTCACATTGTGGAAAAACGACACCAGTGCGTAGTAGTCCCGCTGGGCGATCGGGTCGATCTTGTGGTCGTGGCAGCGGGCGCAGTCCACGGTGAGCCCGAGAAAGACGTGGCCGGTGGTGGCGACGATGTCGTCCAGCATGTCGTAACGCGCGAGTTCCTTGTCGGCCGGTTCGTCGTCCCAGATGCCGAGCCGGTAATAGCCCGTCGCGATGATGCTGTCGTTGGAGGCGTCCGCCAGTTCATCGCCGGCGAGTTGCTCGCGAATGAAGCGATCGTACGGCTTGTCGTCGTTGAAGGCTCGGATGACGTAGTCCCGAAAACGCCAGGCATTCGGTTTCGTGTTGTCCCGCTCGTAGCTGTTCGATTCCGCAAAGCGGACTAGATCGAGCCAATGGCGCCCCCATTGCTCGCCGTAGCGCGGCGATGCGAGCAGGCGTTCCACGAGGTTTTCCCATGCCTTGGGCGACGTGTCGGCGACGAAGGCCTCGACTTCCTCCGGGGTCGGCGGGAGCCCGGTGATATCGTAGCAGACACGGCGAATCAGCACCCGCTTGTCGGCGGGCGGATTCGCCGCGAGCCCTTTCGCCTCGAGCTTCGCGAAGACAAATGCGTCGATGGGATTCGCGGTCCACCTTTGGTCTTTGACGACGGGGACAACCGGCTTCTTCACCGGCTGAAACGCCCAGTGGGCGCGATCTTTGTCCGTGATCTTGAATTCCTTTTTGGCCGCGCCGGCGACCGCCGGCTTGTCGCCTTCGGGCCAGGGCGCACCCATCTTCAGCCACGTCGCGATGTCCGCGATCTCCTCGTCCGCGAGTTTTTTCTTCGGCGGCATCTGGAGGTCCTTGTCCGCCCAGCGCACCGCCTTGAGCATGAGACTCTCATCGGTGCTGTCGGGGACGATCGCCGGTCCCGTGTCGCCGCCCTTGAGCAGCCCGGCGCGGGTGTCGAGCAACAGGCCGCCTTTGACTTTGTCCGCCTCGGCGCTGTGGCATTTGTAACAACTGGAGGACAGCACCGGGCGGATGCGCTTCTCAAAAAATTCGGCGTCCGCCGGGGCGATGCCGGCGGCATAGGCCGATGCGCCTGCCATTGCGATGGCGACGACTGCAGGCGAGATGATGCTGCGCAGGCGCACGCGGAATTGAGGCTCTATTTCTTGTCGGGAAGAACCGCAACGACCGGCGTTGAGTTCCCGAAGTTCGTGAAATCCTTCCACGTCCACACGACCTTTTTGTCCGGTGTCACCTCGATGAGTTGGGGATTTGCCGGGCCCGCGTGGCAGTTGCCGAGGATCGTATTCCCATTCGGGAGACGTTCGACGCGGGTGACCCAGGCCAGCGTGATCCCGGGCAGATCGTTCTGCTCGATCTTCCAAACGATTTCACGGGCGGGCGTGACTTCCAGAACGCTGTGGCCATTGCCCGCGCCGATGAGCGTATTGCCATTGGCCAGGCGGACTGCGCTGAAGACGGAGTTTCCAAATGCCTCGGGCCCGTGCCCGCCCTTGCGGGGTTTGTCGAAAAGCGGGACTTCGAAATCCCAGACGACTTTCCCACTCGCATCATATTCCCGGACAAAGCCATCGCTCTCATGGGCGACGAGGTAGTTGCCATTCTCGAGCTTGCGTACGAGGCGGGTATCGCTGTGGGCGCTCGGGTGCTGCACGGTGAGTTTCACCTCGCGCTGCACTTTCCCCTCCTTGTCCACTTCGATGATGCGGGCCGGGCCCGACTCGGCGATCATCGTGACCCCATCGCCGACTCGCTGAAATGCATGAACCTCGACGCGTTGCCCGGCATTGGCCTTCGCGGCGTCGTATTCCCACACGACTTTTTGGTCGGGGGTGACTTCCTGGACTTTCGTCCAGCCTTGCTGGAGGAGGACATTGCCGTTCGGCAGAATGTGGGCGTCGTGAATCGAGCCGATCTTGATTTCCCATTCGAGCTTTCCGTCGGCGGCGACGATGGCGAGACGATGGGTGGAATCATCACCCGCGAGAACGCGCCGCGCGGTTCCGGTCTGTTCCGCATGAACGCTGGAGACGAGGGTGGCAAGGGAAAGGAGTGCGACGACGGGGAGGGGAGTGAAAATACGAATCATAGATACCAAGGCTGACGCCACCCCGCCAACCCGCCGTGCCGCGCAAAATTAGATTGATTAGCGGAATGATTTTTTCACCGGGCGGACGGGACGCTTGACAGCCGAAAGTTAGGCGAGAGGCTCGCCACCATGCTGTCCCCCGACCATCTGTTTTCCCCTTTCACGAAGCGTCAGATTCCTCCCCGCGACCGCCGGAGTGGGATCGGATGCCAGCTTGCAAGCCTGGTCACAGCCGTGATCCTGCTGCGGGCGTGATTCAAACCCGGTCCAAAGGTTCAAGCAGCGAGAGGCCAGAGTTGGGCCCATTGGTTGTTGGAGCGCAGGACGCGCAACTGGGCGATGGACTCAGCGTTGGCCGGCAGCCAGGCGGCACCGGAGAGTTTGAGCC
>JBBRPL010000029.1:0-77652 GCA_038228205.1 Chthoniobacterales bacterium | reverse complement strand
TTCACTTTGAGGAAATTGGACATGCCCCATTTCCGCCGCACCATCGCGACTCAACGAAGCTGTTTGTCGTTCCAAAAAGTGGCTGGTTTTGAAGCCTCTAATTCCGACCATCACTGGCTGGTTTTGACCGACCGCTGACAAAGCATCTCATCCGCGTTGTCGTATGTCAGTAGCACGTCGCCTTTCACCGCAGCGGCGGTCTCAAAAAGCTGACGGTGATCAAGCTCGGAGTGTGTGTAGAGGCGGCTCCCCGCTTTTTTCTTCGATGCCGTATAGGGTGGATCGATAAAAAACACCGCGCTCTCATTCTCCGCGAATTCTTCCATCACCGCGAACGCGTCGCCCCGAACGAATTTTATCCGGTGTCGCACAAGCCCAATGTCGCGGATGCGACGCTTGAGGGTCTGCGGATACCAGCGGGAGTGAACCCCCTTGCCGTTCTCTCCGTAACCGATCAACCCTGCGCCCGGTGCCATGATGCCCCCTCGGCACGTTCTGTTGCGAAGGATGGTCTGAAACGCCCGCTCCCGCTTGGATTTTGGTTTTTCGGCAAGGTCTTTTTTACAGGCTTCGCGGGTCAGTTCGTAAGAGACAATCTTGTTCGCAAGCCATCCTGCGGCTTTCGGGGACAGAATCGTCTCCCACACGGCAGCAACGGCTTCGTCCAACTCCACCATCACTACGCGTTCTGCCAACTGTTCGAATGCAACGGTTAAGCTTGCGATACCTCCACCCGCGAACGGTTCCACGAATACAGTTGGAGGTGCAGGTTGACTGGCGAGCCATTCGCGCAGGCGGGGCACCAACCAAGTCTTGCCTCCGGGATAACGGAAAGGACTTCGCTGGGGAACGCTGGAAACGTTGACGATGTTCGCCTTCACGGGCTCGGAGTCACCCGTAAACCAAAGTTGCTCACCGGTTGTGCTATTCAATGGGATCGGCACTTCCAAAAACCTCTTCGATGTCAGCGTCTGGACCGTTCGGTGAATTCATTGCCAATTTAGCCGTCAGCTTTTTCTGAAGCACACGAATGAAGTCCTCTGGCGTCCCCGGATTCGATCTCGTAATTCGGTCGAGAACAGGGGCGAATTTGGTGTAAATCGTTTCGCAAAGTTCGAGCTGGTAGAGTGCCGTTTGCTGGTTCCGACGCAATTCATACACCATCCACGCAAGGTCCGCCTCTGCCTTTTCCACCTGAGGAAGTTGGGGGAGTTGACCAAAGAATGGGCGATCAATCGCGACGGTCATTTTCTTCCCCCAGTAATTGAAAATTCCGCCCTTGTAGATCAGTTGGGGGGCGAGTCTTTTTCTTGATGAGGACAGGTAATCGGCATGGGGGTAGTTCTTTTGTCCTCTCCATTCCATATCGGCGCGGTGCTCGGGGTCTTGCATGTAATGCCGAAAGGGCTTCGTGAGATTTCCCGAGATGTAAACGCCTTGGATTTCGAGCGAACCGAAATCGGTGACAACTTCGTCATCATCGTAGGCGACCAAAACCACGTCGATGTTGCCGGCAGATTTCCCGTTTGAGTCTTTGAGACGAACCTCGGTCAATGTTGTCCACTTCGTGGCAGACGGGAAAATGAAACTCGCCGCGTCTGAGACGATCCGCCACCGCTCCCGGAAGCGAACCGGGCAAATGACGGTCGGAACGTCGCCCTCGTAGATCGAACAAACTCCAAGCGGGTTCTCGATTTTGTCTTTGGTGCAGGACGGCACCTTGTTGTTGAACGGGCACAGGCGGTCCCTGCGATGGCGCACCGCTTCGGCTGATTGGTCTTCAATCGGAAAACCAAAAACTTCTACAAGGGGCTGGCGCGGCATTCGGGCAGTTAACCTGCCGAAGATGCGGCTGGCAAGAGTCGTCCTTCCCCTTGCGCCGAGCGTGTGTGCGCCTTGACTGAGACCGTCTGGGCGCAAGTCCCGTCTGACGCATCAGTCAGCCGGGGTATAAAATCGCGCGAGGATTAGTAAAAATCCATTTAGAGCCCCGGTCGGCACCGCGAGCGAAGGTCAAACTCGATCTCGACCTCTCGATCATCAGCCGGGCGGGGCTACCAGAGATTCCAATTACTGAATGAAGATCACACACCAATACAATGCCGCGCGCCCGTCCACATTTCCGCCCACGACACCTGAATCAGCCCCGCGTCCAGCCCTTGTGTTGATTGAGGCGACCACGAGCAACGCTGCTCATGTTCCCAACGTTGAGTTTGTGCTGGTCACACAGCCCACGCAACCCTCGCGTCTCCACGACCTCGCCCGTCGGCGAAATGAAGCAGTAGTCCTTTGAGACCAGCGGGGCGATCTTCGCACCGAAGCCGGGTCGCTTCTTGCCGGTTCTCGCACGTGACTGTCGTTGCCGCGTCTCGGCACTCAGTTTGTGACCCCGCGAAACCTTCGTTGCCGTGGATGTGTTGAATGCGTGACCGGCGCGCATTGCGTTCGCCAAGAATTGGCTCTCTCGATCCGCCAGCGTTGCTGGGTCGTCGATCCACTCCAGAACGACGAAGGCGAAGTTGTTTGCGCCGTGCTTCCGGTATGCAGCCTGTAATCCCCTGTTGAAATGGCGACCGGTGGAGAGTGCCCTCCAATGCTCGTCGGGACGCTTGTCGAGGCGGGCGGTGCTGCCGACATATCGGCTCTGATCGGTCAATGAAATGATGGCGTAGATCGCCGAAGATGGACTATTCACCATGAGCTTTACACGCGTAGAGCCGTTCGATCCTAAAAAAGTTAAAATTCGCCAGATAAAGGTGAAAAGCCGCGCGAATATCTGTAAAGATAGGTGTGCGTGACTTCCCGACGAGGGGAGCCGCCCGTAGGTCCCGTTCACCGGATCAAAGCCTCACCGTAGTTGGGGGGAAGAACGGAAAGCCCCGAAAACTCATCTGGAGGCAGTGGTAAGAAGCTGCGGGAGTGACTAAGGGAGAGAAAATTGCTGCGTGTCGTGAATTCACAACCCGGACACGCGAAAAAATATGGCTAGCTGGTTAAATCAGGTGACTCCTGAGCCGGTCGAGTCGATAGCAGTTTGGTTCCGCCTGCGAAGGCAAGGTCTATTCGGGCTCCCATGTGGGTCCGGTCGCATACCTCTCGATTGACCAAACTACAAGACCCAAGGCGTTACGAGAAGGTAGCGCCAAGGAAGGTGCTTGTTGCGGACGGTTCTACCGTCTTATAGCCTCACGCGCGAGCGAGGGGCTACCATGTCTTAAAGGCAATGGGGTCGGCTGCTGAAAGCCGTCGCAATTGCCGATAGCCCGCCCGACGGGACCGCGATTGTGGCGGCAATGTTCGCCGACTTTCTTCCGCCTCTATGCGCTGAAACCTTGTTGGCGCTCCGTTCTTCGCATTCGCTTCGAACTACTCGCCACCTGCGGCTTCAACGCCTTCTTTCTTAACCAAAAAGTTATTGAGGGGAACCGTCCAAGGTTCAACACCCAAATGGAGTTCCAAGAGGCGAAGTCTCTTGGTCTCGGCTGAGCTTCTGCGAAACGAGAAGAAACGAGAGGTAGCGCGGGATCGTTCGGCGAAGTGAATGTAGAGCTACTAAAAATGATAGCCCGGTCACTTGGGACATTTGCCGGTCCAGCTTATGACACACCAGAATCCGTTGACGGCACGGTCTGTGAGGCGGGGCTATTCGAAGTTCCGATCACTCGAATGATACTTTTACGCGGAGAATACCCTATATCCGGTCGGACGCGCCGAGGGCGGTAAGCACTGCCGGAGAGTCTTGGCGGGCTATAGCGGGCATTGTAGCCGCAGGAAGGGGTAATTTTTAGCGCCAGCACGGAACGCTTTCTGGATCGCCGTAAAAAAATCCTAAGCGTAGGCGACCACCGGTGAGTGGACAGTATCCCGCGCCGTCAGGAGACACGACGAGCTTGCCCTTCCCTCGATAGTTTATGTCACAGGTTCCCTCGAACGCTTTGAGGTCTTGGCATTCACCGCGCGCTTGCCAAGTCTCGCCTGCGTCGTCGGTGATCCAAACCGGCGCACCGGGATCGTCAAGCGACGATCCAAGCACAGCCCACGCGTTCCGATAAAGCCAATCGTGGGGATCAAGATACACCCTTGGCTTTTGATATCCGACATTCTCGCCCTTCGCAATGTGGACTTGAACGAAGACGATCTCCCCAACCTTCCGGTAGCGCGCGTGTGGTGACAACAGGTTTAAGCCGGTAAAAGTGTCCACCCAAACGCCGTGTCCTAAACCTTGATCGTCACAAAATTTCTCGACGATCTCGCACCACGGGCTTCCGATGATCTGTTTGCGGCGGGAGAAGGCATGTAGCCCCTGCGTCAGCTTCTCCTCCGCTTGCAGCCCTGCCCGGATAAATTCTCTGAGATCGAGGTAGCATTCGGCGATTTCCCATGAACCGTCGCTCTCGATTTGGAATTTCACGACGGACCTCGATTTTGAAAGAGGCATAATTAGTTTTCTGATGATGAAGCGCGTTGAGCTTCGTCCGCGACCTTCTCCAATATAGCCGATCTCGTGCGCTCACCGAAGTAGTTGCATACGGAGTGGGCGAGTTCGTCTAAAAGTCCATTCTGGTAAGCCCCACAAAAAGCCGCGAGACAGAAGGAAAATTCGTGCTCGCCCGAATTGTAGGCATCTGCCGCGAGCGCTTCCAAGTCAGTGAGAAGAGTGCGAGGGGTCTTGGTTTTCATGTGATGCGTTTGGTCCGACGCACCGGGACGAATTTTTCAAGACCCTTGGGTCTCGCTCATCGCTGACTGATGTCAGCCACCACCGTGACATTACTGCCCGGTTGGTCCCCGATTTCTCGGGCGTCCTGATGCACAACCCATTCCAGCCTACTTCGAAGGATGCGTCCAGCACACTGGGGAGGAAACCGTGTCATACCGCCTTGATCAAGCGAAGGACGGTCCCAGCAAATTCGCCCTAGCGCCGCCGAAGTTTGATCTCCGAATCCACGCGCGCCACGAATTCTGACGCAGAAATCTGGAGAACTGCGCAAAGATCATAGAGGCTGTCGAGCGTGGGGGATTTGAGTCCACGCTCAAGCTGGGAAATGAAGGTGCGGTGCAGGTCTGCCTGAAACCCAAGCTCCTCTTGCGATAGACCCCTCTCGGTTCGCAAAGTTTTCAAAGTTTTGGCAAAAGCCTTTCGGAGCACGCGCAGGCTGTAAGAGGCTTGACCCTCGCTAGCTACAGCCTAAAGTATTCATCCATGAGTTCCATCCCTACACCGGTTTCCCGGCAAGAGAGCCTCGCGAAAAGAGCCGCAATCGGCTTTGTCTCGATCCTCGCTCTGGCGCTGTTTCTGATTGGTGTGGTGGTAAAAGTCGGAGAAAGAGCCGTTCAACCGAAAACTACAGCACCAATTGAGGCGTCTGCCTCTCCTACTGACGCGAAACACATCACTCTGCCGGTGCAATCGAATCGGACAATCCAACCGAGCACCCTTTCTGGAACGTGGGTGTTTGCGAGTGAGCTTAAAGCATGGAGGATGGTTACCCGGCGAGCGTGGACGTTCAACCCGGATGGATCGGTAGTTTGCGTCGACTTTTCAATCCAAAATGACCTTGTTGAGAAAACTCGGAAATCCGGTGCTTATACGATCTCTGGAAACCGCGTGCGCGCTCGATACGACGGAGAGGCGAGAGAGTTCGAACTGGGTATGAACGACAGATTGGCGTCCATAGGTGACGACGGCAGACGATACCCACTCCAGAAAGTTAGTTCTGAGGATGTTGAGAGCGAAATGAACACGCAGGCGGAGCGAGCGGAGCGGGCGGGCGTGGCGCATAAACTTGGTGCGGAGCGTGGAAGAGGGGCGGCACTCGGATTCGCTGGGGAAAGCATGACGCCGCCATCTGTAGAAGCTTTAGACTATGCGAGGCGTAAGTCATTCAAGAATCAACTGGAGGAAACGCCAACACTCGACGAAAAGGATTTCACGGAGGCATATAATGAAAGCTTCGTGAGCACGTTCAAAACGCTTCAGGGACTCCGAGCGCCCGCATTTTGAAGCCAGCTTTCTGGGTAAAAGATGAGACGTAAATGCGAAATGGGGGTGCGATTGCGCATTGTTGCATTCTGGACTCGAAGAGCCGCTCAGAAGATTTGGGCTCTCTTCGATTGCACTCCGAAGAAACAGCCACCGACTCGATGTCACATTCCTGTCACCATCTTTCCGCAGAAGTATGACTTCTCCTGCACGGCTTCGGTGCTTCAGGCTGTGGTCCATTGCAGAACAGGGAAAAAAATAGGGCATGACGAGGCTGTCGATTTAACGAAATGTCGCCCAAATGGTGCACAGCTTTCAAGGATTGCCACGGCAGCGCGTCGCGTTTGCGGAGGACGCTCAATGACACTAAAGAATATCCGCGCGGCACGGTCCGCTCTTAAGGCAGGTAGACTGGTTATCTCATGTGACAATCGCTCGTGGGGTGAGCCTCACGCTATTCTCTTGGTCGGTGCGACTCCTAAAGGCATTTACGTCGCAGATTCCAATCTGTCCAAGGTCCGTCTCAATTGCCCGTGGGGAGAATTCGGCTTGCGCCCCCTGCGACAGACCCAAAAAAAAAGCGCCGCGCTGAAGCCATGGTGGCTGAATTTACCAAAAGCTAAGAGAAAGATGGTGGAGCCCCGCCCGCTCGATCACGTCTCCGTAGCCGGGCTATTCGAGATTGAGTCCATTTTGGTATGGAGAGAGAGGAGAGAGACCCGACCGGAACGTGGCTCAAGTCGGGTTCATATCAATGAAAGAAGGTTTTGAACGCAGGGCAGATAGAAAATCGGTCCCCCCAAGTCGCCTTCAAATTCGTTGGGGATGCAAAAATTCAAAAACCCCGGCACCCAATCCGAAGTGGATCGCGCAAAGAGCCAAGTGATTTCGCGCAAAGGACTCATGCGTATCTCGGAAACGACCCAGCGAGCCTTGCCGGGCAATCCGAGCAAGCGATTGACTACGGCAGATTTGATGGCGAATCGAGAAAACAATTCTTCGATGACACAACTTTCTCGTTAGTAGAATTTTTGAAATATCGGTTTTGCTCAAAGTATGATTGAGCCAACCTCCAGCCCCGAAAGCCGACTCGGCTTCAAGCTGCGTGCGGACGGCTCGTTCGTTGCGTTTGGAGACTTGGGCTCGGAGCGCGACACGCGTGCGCTCCTGCACTTTGCTCAAGCCTACATATCTCGACTCTCTCAGACCTTGGAAAAGAATTCCTCTTTTTCGGACTTGGTGGACTGGGCTACTTCGGCAGGCACAATTGACCAGTAAGCTTTTGCGTCCGCCTTAGAGACAACCCGCTTGTAGTGCTTTTTGATGATTTGAATCGAGTTGCCCATGTTTTCGGCGAGTTGCGCCCGGTTACCGTTGGAGGCAAGCCAATAACTACCGTATGAGTGACGGCAAATGTCTTGCGCCCACGCGGGCTTGTCTGCGTTGTGAATCTTCTTGGTCACCTTCCCATCAAGCTTCGTTGAGAGCGTCCCTCGGTATCCCGCCGCGATGTGAAGTTGTAGCGTGCGGTTCTTAAAGTTCTTCTGCGGGGTGACGTAGCCGGATGCCTTGGCGGGCTTAAAGAGCTTGAGCCAACGAAGCAGATTGGTCTCAATGTGGACATTACGGGCTTCCTTGATTTTGGAGGTCTCCGCGAGAACATGGATCGTGCGTTCCTTTAGGTGAATCTGCTCCCATGTGAGCAACTGGCATTCGTCGGGGCGCAGTCCGGCAAAGAGGCAGATAGCATGGTAGAGCACGAAGTCGGGGAAACGAGCTTCGCAGACCCCCAAAAGATTCTCGGCTTCATCGGGAGCGAAGATCGCCACAGTTTTGCCGCCAACCTCGATTTCGATCTTATCAGCCGGATTTTTCGCAATGTGTTCCTTGGCGACGCACCAATTGAGGAACTGAGACATCAAATTCCGCAGATTGAACTTTCTTTGGAGCCCCACCTTCTGACCGTGAATGTAGGTCTCCAAATCGTGCGTCGTGATCTCCAAAATGCGCTTGCCCTTGAACTCGTCCGCCAAGAGTTCGCTCGTCCACTTGATGTCCGCCAAGCTACGCGCCCGCAGCTTCTTCGTTCTGCCGCTCGCCTTGTCGCCGTGCCACTGCTTCGCAAGCGTCTCCACAAGGGCGCTTCGTTGCAACTCCTCCTGCTTCTTTAGGTAGTCCCGGAAGAACTCACAAGCCTGCGCCACAGTCTTGCCATACGGCGCGAGTATCGCCTCGCCACGTAGAGCCATTGCGCGCAAGTCTTGGCTCAGCGCCAGCCCTTCGTGTCCGTTCGCGTTGAATTCCACTTCAACTTCAGTCGCGCGCTTCTCGGCTTCCTTTTGGTTACTAAAATGTTCCTGTTTTCCGCTCGTGCCAGTGCGACGGCAATCGACCTGAAAGAAAACCTCGCCCCGCCTTTCCACGACCCGAATCTTGGGGAAAGTCTTCCGAATGAGCGTCTTCATTCCGGAATCGTGTGAAGTCTTTGTGAAGCATTTAAAAGCTTAAAAAAGTGCTCCCGCCCGCAAACCCTTTACCCATCAGCGAGGCGGAGGCGGGAGTCGAACCCGCTCATAGCGGTTTTGCAGACCGCGGCCTTCCCACTTGGCTACTCCGCCGTTTTTCGCATGAGGGCGATGGGAATAAGCGAAGTTTCGGGGGCCGTCAATAGGACACTATGAATGGCGCGGAAACGATGCTGACGCGGGCATCCCGATCCGGGGCGCCTTCGGTCTGCTCCAGGGCCGAGACGAGGCTGTTGGCGAAGGTGACGGAGAGCTTGCCGGACGGCACTTTGATGTAGGTGACGGTGCGGACGAGGTTGCCGAGTTGGTCGCGGCCAAGGGTTTCCTGGGGCACCCGCACGTAGCGGATAAACTCCCAGACGTCCTCGCGTCCCTGGGCGTCGAGCCGGGATGTTTTCTTGGTCGCTTTGCCAAGTGCCTGGGCGACTTCCTCCGGGGTCATGTTGATGGCGACTTCGTTTTTGGCGATGAGGGCCTGCACTTCCTTTCGCCGGGCGTCGTTCTGCTTGAGGTTTTCGAGGAAGTCCTTCTTGAGCGGGTTCAGGTATTTGGGCTCGACCCAGCCGGCGACCTGGCCTTGCTGGGCCATGCCGCGGACGCGGTAGCAGTTCTCGGAGACGGCCTGGAGCTCGACAATCTGGCCCTTTTTCAGAGTGCCGAGGTAGCGCTGCATGTCGCTGTGGTAGAAGATCGGGGCGTCGGCGATGGTCGCCAGCCGGGCGGGCTTCATCAGGAGGTCTTCCAGGTAGATGGATCCCTCCTCGCGAATGACGGCGCCCGAGGTGGCCCCGTGCACGCTGACGCTGAGCAAAACCATGGCGAGACAGAGGTGGAACGCTTTCACGGGAGGCATTTTAGCGCACGTTCGACGGGATGTCGAAGCGGATATTCACCTTGGTTTTGGACTTTCACCCGGGGGCTTTCGCTACCAAATTTCCCGCATGCCCACGCATTCCCGTTCTCAAGCCGCTTTTGCCGAAGCCCGTCGTTACATTCCGGGAGGGGTCAATTCGCCGGTGCGAGCCTTTCGCGGGGTGGGGGGCGAGCCGTTCTTCGTGGAGCGCGCGGAGGGGTCGCACATTTGGGATCTCGATGGGAACGAACTGATCGACTATGTGGGCACGTGGGGGCCGGCGATTCTCGGGCACGCGCCGGTGGTGGTGCGCGAGGCCATCATGGAGGCGGCGGCGAAGGGGGTGAGTTTTGGGATTCCGAACGCCTACGAGATCGAGATGGCGCGGCTGATCTGCGAATGGGTGCCGTCGGTGGAAAAGGTCCGGATGGTCAATAGCGGCACGGAGGCCACGATGTCGTGCATCCGGGTGGCGCGTGGGTTCACGGGGCGGGATCTCATTGTGAAGTTTGAGGGCTGCTACCACGGGCACGTGGATGCGCTGCTGGTGAAGGCGGGGAGCGGCGCGCTGACCCATGGGCAGCCCGATAGCGCCGGGGTGCCGAAGGCCTTTGCCGAGCTCACGATCACCCTGCCGTATAACGACGTGACGGCGTTGCGCTCGCTCTTCATGGCGCGGGGTAGCCAGATCGCGGCGGTGATCGTGGAGCCGGTGCCGGCGAATGCGGGGCTTTATCTGCCGCTGGAGGGTTACCTGGAGGTTCTGCGGCAGCAATGTTCGGAATACGGCGTGGTACTGATCTTTGATGAAGTCATGACGGGCTTCCGGTTGGCCCGCGGGGGATACCAGGAGCGCAGTGGCATCACTCCCGATCTCACGGCGTTGGGCAAGGTGATTGGCGGGGGGCTGCCCGTGGGGGCGTTCGGGGGGCGCGCGGATATCATGGACTGCCTGTCGCCCGATGGGCCGGTGTATCAGGCCGGGACGCTCTCGGGGAACCCGTTGGCGATGGCGGCGGGTCTCGCGCAGCTTCGTGAAATGGAGCGGCTGAATGGGTGGGAGCGGCTGGAGGAACTCGGCGCGGAATTTGAAGCAGGCACTCGGGCGGCGCTGAAGAAGGCGGGCCGGGACTACGTGTTCCAGCGCATCGGGTCGATGTTCTGTCTCTATTTCATGCGCGGCGAGGTGCACAATCTCGCGGACGCGCAGCACAGCGATAAGGCGGCTTTCGCGCGGTATTTCCATGCCTGCCTCGACGGGGGCATCTATTTTGCGCCCTCGCAATTTGAGGCCGGTTTTCTTTCGCTCGCCCATACCTCGGCGGATATGGCCAAAACGGCGGAGGTGGCCACACGGGCCCTGCTGGCCTGAGGAGAATATGGACGATCTCTTCTTTGCCTGTCCAGTGTGCGGAGAAGATGTGCCGCGCAAGGCGAAGTCCTGCCCTTCGTGCGGGGCGTGTGAGAAATCAGGGTGGAGCGAAGATCAGTATCTGGATGGGCTCAATCTGCCGGACGAGGATTATACGACGGGGCGCTTGCTCGAAGATGGAGGGAGGAAGGGGAAACCAGGGATGCAGTGGTTTTGGATGGTGATAGCGGCGGTGGTGCTGCTGGCGTTGTTGTGGCTGACTTTGCGGGCGGGGTGGTGAGCGGCATCCTTCAGGTTATGCGTAGCGATCGGGATCCAGCAGGCTGAGGTCGAAGCGGGGTGGCTCGGAGTCGATGAGTTGCCCGACCAGTTCGCCGGTGATCGGGGCGAGACTGACTCCGAGCATGGCGTGTCCGGTGGCGATGATGAGATTGGAAGCGGCGCGGGTGCGGCCAAGAAACGGCAGGCCATCGGGGGAACAAGGGCGCAGGCCGCTCCAAGGCTGAAGACCGGCGAAATGCTCGGGACGGAAATTGGGGAAGTAGCGGGGGATGGTTTTGAGAATGCCGGCGACGCGGCGCGGATTGATGCGTTCGTTGAGCCCGGCGATTTCCATGGTGCCGCCGAAACGAAGGGCGCCGTCCATCGGAGTCACGGCGACGCGGGCTTCGCAGAGGATGGAGCAGATGCGCGGTAGTTCGATCGGATCGGGGACGGTGAGGCTGTAGCCTTTGCCCGCCTGCATGGGGAGGCGCAAGCCGAGCGGTCCGATGAGCTGCGGTGACCAGGCGCCGCCGGCGAGGATGAATTCGTCGCCGGGGATATCGCCCTCCGTGGTTTGCACGGCGGCGAGTCGGTCGCCTTCTCGGCGCCAGCCGGTGACCGTGGGGCCGAAGTTGAGCGCGCCGCCCAGGGCGAGGATGCGGCTTTCGAGCGTGGCCACGTAGCGCTCGGGGCGAAGGTGGCAGTCCTGCGCGAAGTGGATGGCGCCCGCAATGGACATGGTCACGCCCGGATCCAGGGCGGCGGCTTGCGTGGCGTCGAGGACCTCGGCGGAAAGTCCGAGTTCGCGGGCCTGCGCGGCGGCGCGTGCTTCCTCGTCGAGGGCGTGAGCTGTCCGGCAGAGCATGAGCAGTCCACGTTGGACAAGGCCGAAGTCTTCTCCGGACGCGGCAAGTTCCACGTAGTGGGCGCGGCTGGCGAGATGGAGATCGCGCAGGAGCGGGGCGGAGCGGGCGACATGCGCGCGGGTGCTCGCGCGGAAGAAACGCCAGGCCCAGGTGATGAGATCCCAGTCCAGCCGCGGTTGAATGTAGAAAGGCGATTCCGGGTTCCACATCCATTTCAAGCCGAGCGCGACCATGCCGGGAGCGGCGAGCGGCGTGCAATGGCTGGGCACGATCATCCCGGCGTTGCCAAAGGAGGCGCCGCGCTGCTGCGGGGAGCGCTCGATGACGGTGACGTGGTGGCCGCGCCGGGCACATTCCGCCGCCGCGCTCAGGCCCACAATGCCGCCCCCGATGACGACGACGCGCTTCAAGGCTGCCGGGACTCGCCGCCGCGGGAATGGTGTAGATGCCGGTGGAGAACGTTCATGGGATCCCGGCGTGAAATGGGTCGTGGGAGTCGAGGAGCAAGGTGCCCTGGACGGTAACATAGGCGTGGCCGGTGATCGTCGGCGCGATGATTCCGCGGGCCTTGTCCACCCAACGAAAGCGGCCGCGGAAGGTGCTCCCGGTGATGCTCTCCTGCACGAACCGGGCGTTTTCCTCGAGAGTACCATCGGCGGCGAGGCATGCGAGCCGGGCGCTCGTCCCCGTGCCGCAGGGGGAGCGATCGTAGGCGCGACCGGGACACAGCACGAAATTGCGCGAGTGCGCGCCTGCCGCGCGCCCCGGGCCGTAGAGGACGACATGGTCGACTTCCGGGAAGCCTCCCTCGTTGACCGCCTGGCGGAGTTGCCAGGTGAATGCGGTCAGGGCATCCACGTTGGCGCGGTCGAGGGACTGGCCGTGGTCATCGATGAGAAAGAACCAGTTTCCGCCGTAGGCGACATCCCCGGTGACGCGACGCCCGTCCGGCCCGGCGACGGTCACGGCCCGCGCCTTGCGATACGCGGGGACGTTCGTCACGGATACGGACTCATCGAGGTTCAAGGTGACGGTGACGATTCCCACCGGCGTCTCGACGCGATGTTCTCCCGGCCGGATCTGCCCGAGATGAGCCAGCGTCGCGACGACCCCGATCATCCCATGCCCGCACATGCCGAGACAGCAGGCATTATCGAAAAAGAGGACGCCCGCGATGCAGGACGGATCGGCGGGCTCCAGGAGCAGCGCGCCGACGAGCATGTCCGAACCGCGCGGCTCGGTGATGACAGCGCGCCGGAAATCGTCATGTTGCCCGCGGAAGATCGCGAGCTTGTCGGCGGCGCTGCCGCGGCCGAGGTTTGGGCCTCCGGCGAGAATGACGCGCGTCGGTTCGCCGCCAGTGTGCGAGTCGATGAAGGGCAATTGCTGAAGGCCAATCATGCGCGTCTGGCGGGACGGGCCATCAGCGCCTCGATGTCGCCGGCTTCGATCGGGATATCGGGCATGAGATCGACGGGGCCGTTCTCCGTGATGTGGATGATGTTTTCGAGGCGCACGCCGAGCTTTTCCTCGCGGATGTAGATGCCTGGCTCGCAGGTGACAACCCAGCCGGCCTGCATGGGCTGGTGGGGCACGGCGACATCGTGCACGTCGAGGCCGATCGGGTGACCGATGCCGTGCATGTAGTAGCGCCGGAGGGCCGATTTTTCCGGTCCTTGCTTGCGCACCTCGGACAGCTTGAGGAGTTTCAAGTCCACCAATTCCTTTTCCATCGCAGCCTCGACCCCCGTGCGCCATTCGCTGGGCCGCAGACCCGGCCGCAGCATCGCGGCTGCGGCGCGAAAGACGCGGAGCACGGCGTTGTAGACCTGGCGCTGGCGGCGGGAGAAGCGGCCATTGACCGGGATGGTGCGCGTAAGGTCGGCATTGTAGTTGGCATAGCGCGAGGCCACGTCGAGCAGGAGCAATTCGCCCGATCGGCACGTGGCGGAGTTTTCGACGTAGTGCAGGGCGCAGGCATTCACGCCGCTGCCGATGATGGGTGGGTAGGCGAACCCGCCGCCCGAGCGGATGAACTCGTGCGCGAATTCGGCTTCGACCTGCGTTTCGGTCACGCCGGGTTGCACGAAGCGCGCGACGCGTTCGAACCCGGCGTGCGTGATGGCGATGGCGCGGCGGAGGAGCGCGAGCTCGGCCTCCGATTTCACCGCGCGCAGTTCGTAGAGCGGGCGGGCGAGCCGGTGGTATTCGTGCAGGGGATAGTGGCGCTGCGTGTCGCGGACGAAACGTGCTTCGCGCGTCTGGATGGCCACATCGGCGCGGGCGTGTTCGTTGGCATTGAGATACACGAGATCGCCTTCGCACATGAGGGCGTGGAAGATTCCGCGGAAGCTGGACAGACTTTCCACCCGCTCGATCCCGGAGATCTTTTTGGCGTCGTCCTTGCTGAGTTTGCGCCCCTCCCAGGTCTCGAGGAGCGGCGAAGTGTCGCGCAGAAAGAGAATCTCGCGCATCCGCGGTTCATGGGCGTCGGGAAAGAGCAGGAGGATGGTCTCCTCCTGTTCGATGCCGGTCAGGTAGAAGAGATCGGAATTGGGATGGAGCAGATGAGTGCCGTCGGCGTTTGTCGGCAGGGAGTCGTTGTTGTTGACGACGGCGAGCGCCGTGGGCTGGAGGAGTGCGGCCAGCCGGCGGCGGTTCTGGACGAAGAGGTCTTTCTGGATGGGGTCGTAGCGCATGGCGGGGTGTTAGGAGATCAACGGCGTTTTGGCGCCTTGGGCGCGGCGGCGATGCCGTCGTGAATGATTTTCAAAACGGCTTTGCGCTCGGCGCCGCGCAAAGGAAGGCGCGGGGCGCGGGTCCATTCCCGGCCGAGCCCGCATTCCTGCACGGCGAGTTTGATATACTGCACGAACTTGACGTGAACATCGAGATGCAGCAGCGGCGTGAACCAGCGGTAGATCTCCACGGCTTTCTTCCATTGTCCCGCTTGCATCAATTCCCAGAGGTATTGATTTTGCGCGGGGAAGGCGATGCCGGTGCCGGCGACCCAGCCGTCGATCCCGAGCACGGCGCTCTCCAGGGCGAGGTCATCCACGCCGGTGAAGATCGCATAACGTCCACCGACGAGGTTGTGCAGGTCGGTGATGCGGCGGGTGTTGGCGCTGCTTTCCTTCAAGGCCACGAAATTTTTCACCGGCGCGAGACCCGCGAACATCTCCGGGGTCACGTCGTTTCCGTAGCTGATCGGATTGTTGTAGATCATGATCGGGAGACCGGTCGCCCGGGCGACGGTGCGGAAGTGAGCGAGGGTCTCGCCGGGATCGGGCGTGCGATAACACATGGGCGGCAGGACCATGAGCCCGTCGGTGCCGGCGGACTCGGCATCGCGCGCGGCCTGGCACGCCTGCGCCGTGCTGGCTTCCGCAATCCCGCAGAGAACCGGGACACGTCCCCGGATGACGCGGGTCATTTCGCGAATGACGAGCGGTTTTTCGGCGGTGGTGAGCATCTGATTTTCGCCGAGGGAGCCGAGGAAGACGAGGCCGTTAATCCCGGAGCGGATCAGCACTTCCGCGTGCCGGGCCGTGGCATCGAGATCGAGTGATCCGTCCTTGTGCATCTGCGTGGTGATGGCGGGGAAGACACCGCGCCAGAATGGCTGGGTGGAAGAGAGGGGATGGGGCATGCGGAGGTGGACGTTAGGCGATGAGGAGATGGGTGATCCCGTCGAAAAACAGCGGTTTATCGGAGGAATGTCGACTCAAAGGGAAATGGCATGGGGCGGGCGAGCGGTGCAATCCATGCTCGCAAGTGGCGAGTGGTTGCGCTAAATACAATTCTGTATGCCGGACCCCCAATCGCATCCGACTCCCACCCGTAAGCTCGGAGGAATTCCCCAAGACGACGCCACGCCCCAGGGCGCCTATCACAAGTCGTCTTCCTTTGAGATGCAGGCCATCCCGAGGCCTGACGAAAAGGCGGCGCCCCTGGACAAGTCGTCCACGGCGTTGAATTCCCTCGGGTTGCTGGCGATCGTTCTTCTGCTCGGTGGCGGGGGCGCCTTGTTGTATTTCAAGATGCCGTCGCAATTGGCGGCGCTGTTGCAGCCTCGGAACGACACGCCGCCCGCGCCGGTGACAGGGGCGTCCGTTCCGCTGGATTCGACGCCGATCGCCGCCGCGTCGCAGGGCTACGCGTGGCTGTTCGATGAGAACGAATGGCGCACGCCGAAGGACGCCCAGAATGAAGCCCGGGAAGGGCTGGTGCGCGTGCGGACGCTGCTTGAGAAGCCGCAACCGGCGGCGGATGCGGAGATCCGCGCCCGGATCGTCGTCCGCGAAGGCGGTGGCATGGCCGGCGTCTTCCTGCGCAGCACCCCGGAGGAGGGGCGTTATCGGCTGGCGATCGATCCCGATTTGCGCTTCGTGCGCCTGGTTCATCAGGGGCCGAAAGGGACGGAGGAATTGGGCAAGCACCGCTTCTTCAAATCCTTGCTGAAGGGTGACCGGCTGGTGCTCGAATTGCGCGCCGAAGGAGAACGGATTTCGGGATCGGTCAACGGCGAGCGGGTCATCGATGCCGACGATGCACGCAGCAAGAAGGCGGGCGCCTGGGGAATCGAGTCAACCGATGCCTGGTTCGAACTCGTGGAGGTTCCGGTCCCGCCGCCGAAGGTGGTCGCGGAAGCGGCGCCACCCGCGGAGCCTGCTCCGGCCGCGCCTGCGACGCCCGAGCCGCCCCCGGCGCCAGTGGTCCAACTGTCGGAAATCGGGAAATGGCTCGCGAGTGTGGAGCCGCAGTGGCAGGCCGCCTACCAGCAGGAAGTCGTGGCGCCCTACGAGAAAGGTGTGGGGGATCTAAAGAAGCAATTTCTGACCACGATCGAAACACAACTCGCGGCCGCGACGCAGGCCGGCAGCCGCGACGATGCCGCTTTCTTTCGTGGAGAAAAGAAACGTCTCGAGGCCGGTGAAGATATTCCCATGAAGGATGAAGTGATCGTGCCGGCGTCGCTCGTGAAGCTGCGGACCGGGTTCCGCGCGGACCAGGCGCGGCTGGACAAAGCGCGGTTCGATCGCGCGAAAGCGCTCTTTGCGCGCACGGACGCGACCCTGGCCCAGACGCAACTCGCCCTCATCCAGCACCAGCGCAGTGGCGAGGCTGCGGAAATAAAACAGAAGCGCGAGCAACTCGCGGCCTTGTGGGTGAAGCCTCCGGAGACAGCAGCCGCGCCGGCGGCCGCGACGCCCGCTCCGTCCGCCGCGACCCCGGCGCCGAAGCGCCCGCCATTGGGCTCCACGCCGGCGCCCAGCATGGCCAAGCTGCCGCCCAGGCAGATCGTCGAAAAGCTCCTCGCCATGGGCGTGAGCGTGTGGGTGGGACAGAAACAGCCGCTCAACGCGCTCAATCCGCCCGCTTCGACAGAAGTGAAAACGATTGCCGATCTGAGCGGCGACCGATTCGTCATCACGCACGTCGCTTTCCGCCGCGATGGGGCCGACGAGAAACCCATTACGACCGAGGATCTCGCAGTGGTCGAAGCCCTGCCGGAAGCCACCGATCTCGACTTGTCCGGGCCAGGGGTGACCGACGCGATCGTGGAAAAGTTGCGCGGCTTCCGTCGTTTGGTCCGGCTGACCCTCGACGGAGCGAAGCTGACCGCGGCCAGTTCCACCGTGCTCGGCACGCTGTCCGATTTGAAGGAGCTGCATTTGCAGGGTGCGAGCCTGGGGGACGAATTTGTGAAAGGCGTGGGGCTTTGTCACCGGCTCGAGCGGCTGTCCCTGGCGGGGCTCTCGATCAGCGACGCGGCGCTCATCCCGGTCTTCAAGCTCACGACGCTCCAGGAATTGGATTTGTCCAACCTCGACAAGGTGACCGCGGCCGGGCTCGCGCACATCGCGGATTGTCACTCCCTGAAGCGGTTGAGCCTCGGTGGCGCCAACGTGTCGGCATCCATGGTCGAACCCGTGAACCACTGCACCGGTCTGGAATCGTTGACCCTGGCCGGCATCCCGCTCAAGGACGAGGAGGTCGTCGGGCTCGGCGCCCTGGGCCGGCTCAAGACGCTGAACTTGAGCAACACGGGGATCGTCGGCACGGCCTTTGCCAAATGGCCGACTCACGCCGCGATGACCTCGCTGAGCGTCACGAATGAACCCGGGGTGAACGACGCCGCGCTCAAGGCGATTGTCACCGCTTTTCCGAAACTGGACACCCTCGACTTCAGCGCCGTGGCGCTGGGCGCCACGACGGCAGGGTTCGCCTCCCTGGATCACCTCAGGAGTCTGCGGAACCTGAGGATCGGCGGAGCCGTGGTGAACGACGAAGTAATGGTGGAGATCGGCAAGTGCAATGAACTTCAGAGCCTTTCGATCGCCGGGGCGAGTCTGACCGAGCCGGGAGCGGCGGCGATGGCCAGGCTGACAAAATTAACGAGCCTGGACTTGAACCTCCCGCCGGTGAGTGACGCGGCGCTCAAATCGTTCAGCAAGTGCAAGGCACTAAAATCGATTCAGATCGCGGCTGATGCGCCCGAGGACGTGGAGACGAAACTGAAAGGGGCGCTGAACGGGGTGGCGATTCGGAAGTAGGGGAGGAGGTGGGTCGCGGATAGTTGATAGTTGATAGCCCCGGAGGGTCGGCGGTGCGTCAATGGTTGCGATTGGGAAATAGGGGAATTGCGTATCGGAGTGACAGGGTGGGGTGGGTCTGATAGAGATCCCGGCATGAGGAACCCCCTGATCTTTGGTGCAAGGTTGTGTTGGGAAAAACGGTCGCAGTCGCTTTGGACCGCGGTCGGCATTTTTGTCGCGTGCACCATCGCGTCCGCGCAAACGCCCACAGGAACACCCGCGGCGGCCGCCGCAAAGTCGCCGACGGGCGGACCCGCAGGAACTCCGGCGGGAGCGGCGGCAAAAGCGCCTGCTGGTGCACCAGGAGGAACTCCAGCGGTGGCTGGTGGCGCGTCGGCGGAGATTGTGAAATGGGTGGAACAAACCGGCGCGCAATGCGATGCGGCCTATCTGCGCGATGTGAAGGGACCCTTCGATGCCGGGCTCGAGGTCTTGCGGAAGAATTACCTCGCGACGGTGAATCAGGCGATGGAGGCGGCCAGCGAGGCACGCAAGCTCGATGACGCCAATACATTCCGGATGGAGCGCGAGCGATTCCTGGGAGCGGGACACAAGCCGCCGGATGACGACAGCGACAAGCCCGCGGACGGCGTCAAGGCGATACGCTCCACGTTTCGCAACCAATTCGCGAAGCTCGATCTGCAGCGTTTTAATCGGGCGCGGGTCTTGTTCACCCGATGCGACCCGACCCTGGCGCAAATGGAACAGCAACTCACGCAGCGGCAGCGGATGGCGGATGTGGCGCTGGTGAAGGCGAAGCGCGCCGAACTGACCAAAGTGTGGCTGCAGCCGCCGGCGCCCGTCGCCGGGGCGCCCGCCGCGGGAATTACCACGCGGGGGCCGACTCAGTCCAAGCCGGAGGTAAACCGGGGGACGATTCGGGAAGCCGTGGAGTGGGTGTTTTCAATGGGTGGGACGGTGGCCCTGCCGGACGGCAAGGACGGCAAAGCGGAGAAGGAGATCTGGGACGTCACCCAACTCCCCAATGGCCCGACGACGATCGCCCACATCGTGCTCGACAGTGCCAAGGCGCCCAAGCAGCTGCAGGACGCAGACCTGGCGCCCCTGGCCGGATTGCGCAATGTCCGCTATCTCGAATTCCGTGGAATCCAGGTGACGGACGTGGGGCTCGGGTTTCTCGACGGATGGAAGGAGCTCGAAAAAGTTCATCTCACGGGGTCGAAGCTCACGGACGCCGTTATGGTCAAGTTCGCCCATTTCGAGAATCTTCACGAACTCCAGATACGTGGCGCTTCCGATTTGACGGGAAAGACCTTCGACAAGCTGTCGGGGTTGAGGGCGCTCCGCATCCTCGATCTGGAAAAATGCGGACTGACCGACGATGGGCTGGGAGTCATCGCGCAACTCAAGAGCGTCGATGAATTGTTGATTCCAAAAACCGAAATCACCGATGCGGGCCTGGCTCATGTGGTGGCGATGCACGGCTTGAAAAAGTTACAAATTCAAGAAACCAAGGTGACCGGCGCAGGGTTGGCGCCGCTCGCCCCGCTCCGGGAGGTGGAGGAACTGGGTTTCCTGACACCGGCGCTGGCTGACTATGGCGGTGCGGTGAAACAGATTGGGTTGATATGGCCGAAGTTGCGGTCTCTACGCTTCATCGGTGGAGACTTGCGTGCCGCTCAGATCGAGCCGCTGGCCGTCCTGCGAGGGTTGAAGGAGTTGCATTTGCAGAGCGTTGAAGTCGGCGAAGGAGCCATGGCTGCCCTCGGAAAACTACCGGTTTTGGAGGAACTGGGCATCACCTACGGGACTTTCGACGATGCGAGGCTTGCTGACGCGGTTGGTTTGAAAAAACTGCACATCCTCCGGCTCAACAACACCAAGGTGACGGATGCCGGGTTGCTGAATCTCAAGCCGATGAAATGGCTTAAGCAACTCGACGTTCATACCACGCCCGTGACTCCCGCCGGAGTGGCGGCGTGTGAGAAGGAATTGCCGGGTTGCAAGGTGCTGCGGTAGAGGGAGGAAGGGTGGATAGTGGATAGTGGATAGCCACGTCTGGTTTGCGAAGGCCGCGCTTTTGAAGAACCCGTAGAGGCGGCATTGCTGGTAACGTAAACAATGCGCCGCTTCGCCCACCAACGCGGGGCTATTAACTATCAACTATCAAACTCCGCTCCGACTATTTCGCGGCCGCTGCCAGGTCCCGATAGAGCTGCGCTTCGGGCCGGTGTTGCTTTTCCGCGAGGGCGGCCAGAGCCTCATAATCAGCCTTGTTCAGGGCTGCCCCGGCGGCATGAGTGGCGCGGATTTTCGCGATCAGCGCGGTGCTCTCCTCCGTGGCAGCGGCGTCCTTCGATCGATGAATGAGGATCGTGGAAAGGGCCACCACAAAGAGGAGGATGGCAGCCGCCAGGCCGGCCAGGAGAAAGCGCCGGCGCTTGAAGAGGAGGAAGGCTTGTTTGCCCACACCGGCCTTTTCCGCGGTCGTGGCGAACCCGTTTTGATACGCTTCGATGTCGGCCTGAAAGTCGGGGACATTTTGGTAGCGATCCTCGGCGCGATTGGCCATGGCCTTTTGGGCGACGGCGGAGAGGGCGTCCGGGACTTTGCCACCGGGAAGATGAGGCAGGCGCTTCTTGCCGGCGGTCGTCTTGCGCGCGGGTTCCCATTCGCCATGCGCGGCCTTGCGCAGGACATCCTGGGCATCATCGCCCTCGATCGGTGGACGAAGGGTGAGGAGGTGATGGAGGATGGCGCCGAGCGCATAGACATCGGTCCGAATGTCGAGTTGATCGTGGGCGCCGTAGGCCTGCTCGGGGGCCATGTACTGCGGCGTGCCCATGACATTGCCGCTGTCTTTCTCGGCCTGGGCCAGCTCTTCGCGCACTCCCGTCCGAATGATGGAGCGTCCGTCGTTGCCCGCGGCGGCCTGGTTGCGGGTGGGGTCGAGCACTTTCGCCAGGCCCCAATCCATCACCAGCACCTCGCCATAGTCGCCGATCATGAAGTTCTCGGGCTTGAGATCGCGATGGATGACCCCCTTGGCGTGCGCAAAGGCGATGGCGTCGCAAACCTTTTGGAAGACGGTCAGGAGCTGGGCGAGGGGGTATTTTTCGATGGTGGCCGTCTGCCCCTCGAAGAGCAGGTCGAGTACTTTGCGCAGGGTGATGCCGCGCACGTACTTCATCGTGTAGAAGACCTGCTCCTTCTCGTCGACGCCCAGTTCGTGGACAGGGACGATGTTCGGATGCTCGAGCTGGCCGGTCACCTTGGCCTCCGACACGAAGCGCATGACCTCGTCGGGCGCGGACCCGTCGAGCATGACCTTGAGGGCGACGTTGCGCTGGATGGTGAGTTCGCGGGCATTGAGGACGGCGCCCATGCCGCCTTGGGCGATGGTGTTGCCGATCTCATATTTCTTTTCGCGGAGAAATTCAGGCGGCAGCAGTTTGCGCAACGCCTCGCGCCGGGCTTCGAGAGAGACGGGTGCGGCGGGCGCCGCGGCCTCGCCCTCGCGGCTGATCTCCACGGAAACGGGACCCAGCATCACCTTGGAACCGAGCCGCAGGATGGTGATGGCGGAGATCTTCTCCCCGGCGACGAAAGTGCCATTGGAACTGCCGAGATCCTCAATGACGCACTCGCGCTCCTTGATGGTGATGCGCGCATGGGAACGCGAGATGAGCGCCGTCTCGATGTGAATATCGGACTCCGGGCTGCGGCCGATGACGTAGGAGCCGGGCAGAAAGGAACGGATTTCCGTCGGCGCGTCGGGACGGATGATGGTGAGTTTGGTTTCCGGGAGACTCATGGGCGGGGAAATGACGTGGCGCTGCCGGGCGGAGTGTATGCCATGCGGAGGGCGGGGATGGGAAGCCTCCATTCCATGGTGCGGATAATTCCAGCGTCGTGATTTCCCAGCTAACCGATGGTCACTTTGCCGCGCCTGCCGTTTGTGCGTCGAATTCTTTCCAGAATTCCGCGGCCGTTTGTGCGATGCGATTTTTCGGGAAGTCCCATTTGCGTCTAACCCCGATGCGGGCAAACTGGCTTCGCCTTTCGCTGAGCTTGGGGTCTAGAGTGGTCGAATCACTATGCGAAGTCAGATCTGCTTTTTCATGCACCCGGACGACGAGGGAGCGATCCTGGAATTCATCCGAGGATTACCAAACGTTCGAGTCGATCTTCGGGGACGCCGCGTCGCCTATTTGCACGGATCTCATTCGCTTTCAGAAGACAAAGGTTCGGTTCAGTTCAGCCGATCATTGCTGGAACGCGAAATACTTACCGAAGGGCGATTCGCACTAGCCACGAGTGGTTTTAGCTTGGAAGAGACGCTTCCCGAACACCTTGTTTTGGAGTCCGAAGAGCTGTTTAAGAAACTGCGACGCTTCATCAAGAGTCGATACAGAAACGGGGTGGTGCACTGGTGGAATCCGACTTTGCCCAAATCTCCTACAAATCCTGGCAAACCAGATCGATCGGTTTGGCTTGGTCCGGAAGCTCTCCGTTGGTGGAACTCAGCGCCAGATCACAAGCTAAAGCAGCACGCGACATACCTCACTGAAGCAGCGCGGATTCCAGAAGCCTGACGTTCTTTTTCCGGAATCAGGCGCTATCGAATTCCAGGCGGTTTTCGCCACTCTGAGGTGTCTTCTTTAGGCGTCGAGATACTTCTTCAATTTTTCCCTCAGCGCGGTGCGGGCGCGGAAGAGGACGCTTTTCACGGCCGGGACGCTCAGGCCGAGAATTTCGCCGATATCTTCGTACGGGATGTCGTCATAACGCCGCAGGACGATGGCCATGCGCTGGATCTCGGGCAGTTCGTCGATGGCCTTTTGGATGGCGGTTTGCATCTCGTCATCGAGCAGCGCGGTGTCGGCCGGTTTGGTGCCCGGGTCGGGTATTTGCAACGGGCGGTCGTTATCGTCGACGGTGGCGTCGAGCGAACGCGTGGGGTGGCGCTTGCGGCGGCGTAATTCATTAAAGACGAGATTCCGTGTGATCTTGAAGAGCCAGGTGGTGAACTTGGCGGTGGGCTCGTAACGCGCGGCGCTCCTCCAGACGCGAATGAAGACCTGCTGGGCGATGTCCTCGGCATCGGAATCATCACCGAGCATTTTGGCCACGCTGCCGATGACGCGGTGCTGGTGCGCCTCGATGAGCAGGCGCAGGGCCTCCGTATCGCCCTGCTTGATGCGAGCCATCCACAGGAGATCCTGGGCCGCCGCGTCGGGCGCTTCATCGGCCTGGGGGCTCGGGTCTGGACTCATGGGCTGGAGGAATGAGTAATCAGTGGGGAAATGTTGCCGTAAATCGTGGAGGGGCGGTGGACTGATTACTGATTACTTCCCTCGCGTAAGCAATGAGTTTCCCTGATCGAGGGCTCAGGCCCGAGGGCGGCACTTGCGCTGGCGGGCGACCGTAAGTAACTACTGGGGAAACGATTCGACTCTTCATGTCCGCCAAGCTCCTTTCACCCAGCCTTCGCCCCATTTACGAAAAAGTGTTCGCGGGCGGGCGGGTGACCGATGAAGAGGCGCTGCAACTCTACGCCTCGAACGACCTGAACGGAATCGGCGCCATCGCGAACATCCTCCGCGAGCGCAAGAACGGGAACGTCGCCACCTACATTCACAACCAGTACATCAACTACTCGAACCACTGCATCCTCTCGTGCCAGTTCTGCGCCTTCGGCGCGCGCAAGCGCGACGCCCATGCCTTCGAGATGAGCATCGAGGAGATCGTGGAGAAGGCGCGCCTCGGGCTGAAGCTGGGGATTACGGAGATTCACATGGTCGGGGGACTCCACCCGACTCTGAAGGGGGAGTGGTATTTGGAACTGGTGCGCAGCCTGCGGGCGCTCGACCCCAATTTTTTCGTCAAGGCCTTCACGGCCGTCGAAATCCGCCATCTCGCGTTCCGCATCTTCAAGAAACCCGTGCGCGAGACGCTGGAAATGCTGCGCGAAGCGGGCCTCTGCGCGATCACCGGCGGTGGCGCGGAGATCTTCGACCAGTCGGTGCGCGACCAGGTCTGTCGCGGCAAGGAAGTGGCCGACGAATGGTGGGAGGTCCATCGGACCTGGCACGAGATGGGCATGCGGAGCACGGCCACGATGCTCTACGGCCACATCGAGACCATGGCGCAGCGCGTGGACCATTTGCGGCGCTTGCGCGAATGGCAGGACGTGACCCGCGGCTTCACCGGGTTCATCCCGTTTGCCTTCGAGGCGCAGGGCGCGCGCGCCGATTCCGTGCTCACGAAGATCCGTCACGCGACCGCCTTCGACGAACTCAAGAACCTGGCCATCGCCCGCATCTATCTCGATAATTTCGATCACATCACGGCCTACTGGGTCAGCCTGGGCCTGCCGCTGGCGCAGCAGGCGCTGAATTACGGCGTGGACGATCTGCACGGCACCATCATGGAAGAGAAGATTTTCCACATGGCCGGCGCGACCACCCCGCAACTGCAGAGCTGTGGAGGCTTGGAAAAGGCCATCCGCGAAGCGGGTCGCGAGCCGATGCAGCGCGATACGTGGTATCGCCGGATCGCGCCGACGTGGCAAAAACCCGCGACTCCACCCGCTGCCGACCTGGCTGTCGCGTGAGGTCCTATCCGGCGTTGGCGGGCCTGCGGATCGGGTGCGTGAAGTACTTGAATTCGAAGCCGCTCATCCACGGCTACCAGGGAAATGTCATATTCGATCACCCGTCGGGACTGGCGCGAGAGCTGGCCGCGGGGCGGCTCGACGTGGCGCTGGTCCCGACCTTCGAGGCCTTGCGGCATCCGCACTACAGCCTTGTCGAGGGCGTGGCGATCGCCTGTGCGGGTCCGGTTTACAGCGTCTTCCTCGCGCATCGCGGGCCGCTCGCCGCGGTGCGGCGGATCGCGCTCGATCCGGCGTCGCTCACTTCGGTCCACCTGCTCCAGGTGCTGCTGCGGGAATATCACGGGCTGCGGCCCGAGCTGCTGGAGTTATCGGCCTTTCCCGTGGAAGCGGACGCCGCGCTGCTGATCGGCAACCAGGCGATTGATTTCCGCGAGAGCGATCAGGGCACGCACCAGATCCTCGACTTGGGAGAGGAATGGGGACGGTGCACCGGTTTGCCGTTTGTCTTTGCGCCCTGGCTGCTCCGGGCCGAATTGCCGAACGCGGAAGCCGTCGCCGGTGACTTGCGCGCGCTCAAGGAATTTGGCACGGCGCATCTCGAGGAAATCGTTCGCGCCGAGCCGCGCGACCCGGCGTTCACCCGCCAGTACCTGACGGAGCATATCCGGTTCGACCTCGGCGGGCCGCAAAAGGAGGGGATCGAGAAGTACCGCGAGTTGCTGGCGAAGCATGGTTTCATCAGCGATGCGGTGACGCCACTTCGCTACGTGTAAAGCAAAGCGCAGAAATCCTGCGGTTCGAGTCGGGAGGCGCGTTTACGTAGCCGCGAATTTATTCGCGGAACCCCAGCCTCGGTAAAAGTGTAACGGTCTCACGCTGACGACACCGGTGGCTCCCCGTCCTTTTCGTCCACCGCCAGGAAACGCTGGTAGAGATAGGACGCCCCGATGAGCAGGATGGCCACCGCGATGAATGCGCCGATGCGGTAGAGCTGATCGAGCTCCGCGAGATCGTGCAGGAAGAGCTTCACGAGCGTCGCGACGAATAGCCCAATGCCGGCGTAACGAACCGGCGCGAGCTGCCGGTGCATTCCGACGAGGATCAACCCGAGCGCGAAGAGCGCCCAGGCGATCGAGTAGGTCATGTCGCGCGGGAGACTGCCGGAGAAATCGAAGGTCAGTGTCGGGCCCGTCCCGAAGAAGTCGGCAATCTCGATATTCAGCAGCAGAAAAAGCAGCACGGTGCCGAGGCTCAAGAGCGTGGCGCAGACATTGATCTCGCCCAGCATGTGACGCGGCGGCTTGAGGAGGAGTCCCCCGGTGAAAAATGCCGCCGCGGCCATGCCGTAGGTGTAGAGATACCAATTCCAGATCGGCAGGCCGCTGCGGGGATGATAGCTGAGCACCGCGGGATTGAGCGCGAGACGCACGAAGACGATCGCGAGCAGGCCGAATCCGACGAGCCGCAACCCGGGATGTGGCAGCCGGTGAAAGAGCCAGCAGAGGGCCGCACCTTCGAGCGCCCATGAAATCGTCAACCATTCGCGATGGAACTGGGCCGGGAAAATGAGGGTGATGAAAAACAGTGCGGCGCCCCCAAACCAGGCCAGCACGGCGAGTCGCGCAGGGTTGTCCTTGGGAAAGGTCCGGCGCAGGTAGTCGCAGGCGGCGAGCGCCGGCAGAGCCAGCGCGGCGGGAATGAGGCCCGGGGCAGTCTCGCCGAAAACGGCCCAGGTCGCGGCGGCGGCGTCGCGGATGAGTGGATAGTGCAGCACCGGCGCGAGCGCGGCGGTGGCCCAGGGCGTGACGCGGGGGCTGCTCCGGGACTGGAACAAAAACGGGAACGCGGCGACAATCGCGGCGAATGCGAGGTACCAGGCGAGCGGCACACCGGCGGACATGGCCGATGCGCCAGCCCAGGCGCTCAAGCCTTGCGGGAGGCCGAAGATGTCGGAACCCGGCTCCGGCGCGAGCCGCCAGCCAAGGCTTTGTGCATGCCAGGCGGACTCGAGCAGCACTCCGCAACCCAGCGCAACGGGTGGCAGCGCGAGTGTGTCGCTCCACCGGGCCAGTGCGAGGAGCATGACCACGAGGAGCAGCCCGACGCCGAAAATCGGGGAAGGACTGAGCGGATGCAGTCGCTCCACGGCGGCGACAAGCAGGAGGAATGGCAGGACCGCGGAAATCGCGGGCAGATGTTGGAGCGCCTCCTGTTCGTGCGCGGGGGCCGCCGCGGCCAGGCCGGTGGCCGCGAGGCGGCGCTGGAGAAACACGCTGGCCCCGCAAAAGAGCGCAGCGAAGCCGGCGATGACGCCGAGCAGCCCCGCGATGCTCGGATTGTCAACCGGTGTCTGGGCCAGCCAGAGTCCGACCGCGACGAGGGTGAGCACCAGAGCGGCGACAACGCCGAGCATGGATGCGGTGACGATCGCCAGCGCGATGGCCGCGAGATCGGCGACGAGGACGGCGCCCCATAGCGCGGTCGAAGCGCCGATCTCGAACGCCGGCCACAGCATGAGGATCAGACCGAGGGCCGGGAAAACCTGGGCCCAGCGTGGGGTGGCCGCCGCGGGCCGCAACCGCCGCAGGACGATGGGCAGCACGGTATGGAATGCGGCGAAGAGGAGGAAGAATCCGAGCGCCCACCCGAGCAATTCCTCGTTGAGATAGCGAAAGTTCCACACGGCGAGGGTGAGAAAGACGAAACCGCCGCCAATCATGGGCGCCGCGTGGAGCGCGGTGCGCCGCAGCGGCCAGGCGACCAGGCCCGCGTCCGCCAGCATCAGGATGGAGAGCACGATCCACGGCTTTCCCCCGAGTTCCGGCCAGCCGAGAAGCGACGCGGCAAAGCCGAGCCCGGTCGCCGCCATGATGCCCGCGCCCATCGTGGTCCACTGTTCGCCATCCTGGTCGCTGTTGCACCGCCAGAACGGCAGGAGGAACAGGACCTCAAACCCCAGGAAGACGATGGTCGCGATGCCGACTTTGGGCGGTTGAAAAAATTTCACGGCCCACCCGACTTGCATGAGCGCGGTCGCCACGGCCGCGAGTGTGATGAGGTGGCGCCACCGCTGGCGCAACGCGACCGCCATGAGTCCCGCATCGAGGACCGCAATGTAGGTAAAGAGGCCCACGGGATGGTCCACGCCGGTGGAGAGCACGATCGGGGTGAGGAATCCGGCGAGCAGCCCGAGGATCGCCACGACCTGTCCGTTGAGCCGCACGGCGAGGATGAAGGCGCCGGCCGTGACGGCCGCCATCGTGCCGAATGCCGGAGCTTGACCGATGAATTGATAAAGGATGTGCGCGCTGTAGGTGACCCCGTAGAGCACGACCACGCCCGTGGCGCAAAGCGTCTGCGCAGTGACCGCAAATTTTGGCCGCGGCATGAACAGTCCGCCGGCGATGAGCCCAAGTCCCGTGAGCGCGCCGAGGGCCACGCGCATGGCCGGGGTGATCAGGTTGTGCTCGAACGAGTAGCGGATGAGGAAAATGATGCCGAGGAAGAGGGCCAGGCCACCCAGCCAGGCGAACAGTTTCACGCCCATGAAGGCTTCGAGCGTGATGGGTGGAAGAAGGGGCTCCTTTTTTTCCGCAGGCGCTGCGGGAGCCGGCTTGGGAGAAGCGTTTGGTGGGGCGATCGCGGGCGCTACCGGTGGCGAGACCAAAGAGGGCTCCTTGGTGGCTGGTCGGATAGGCAACGGCGCGGACCGTGCGGCCATGGCGGGCAGGGGTGGTGGTGCGGGTTCCGGATGCTCGACGGGAAGACCTCTCGGAGTGGGAAGTGCCTCGGCTGGTTGGGAATATTCACCGGGGGACGGCATTGGCGTCGGCTGTGAGTCGCGTTCGGCCGACACTCCTTGGCTGCGCTCCCGGCGTTCCTGGGCTTCCAGCGCGGTCAGCCTCGCATTCATCCCTGTGAGCCGGTCTTCGGCATCACCGAGTTTCAAGTAGAGTCGAATGACCACGAAGATCAGGACGACAACGAGCAGAAAGGTAAATTCGGGCATAAACGGCCTGTGGGCGGATGCTGGGGGAAAGATGGAGCGGGAGCGAGGAATCAGTAATCAGTTTGCGCGTCCACTGCGGTTGCACTGATTACTTCCGCCGATCCACTCCGCGCTTTCCAACCCCGCGCCCGTCCCTCATCGTCCGCCCGCATGCCCCACGTCGTCACCTTTGGTGAACTCATGCTCCGCCTTACGCCGCCCGAGCGTCTCCGCTTTGGGCAGGCTCCGCATTTCGAGATCACATTTGGCGGCGCCGAGGCGAATGTCGCGGTGATCATCGCGCAACTCGGCGGGAGCGCGGAATTCGTGACCCGGCTGCCGGACAACGATGTCGCCCAGCGCGCGGTTGACGAATTGCGCGGCCTTGGGGTCGGCGTCGGCAAGATCGTGCGAGGCGGAGATCGGATAGGCGTCTACTACCTGGAACACGGGGCGAGCCAGCGCGCGGGAAAGGTGATCTACGACCGGGCCCATAGCGCCATCGCGGAAGCGGCGCCCGGCGAGTTTGCGTGGGACGATATCTTCGCGGGCGCTTCGTGGTTTCATTGGTCCGGGATCACGCCCGCACTTTCCGCGACGGCGGCGGAAGCGACCCGGCAGGCCGTGGCGGCGGCTCGCGACGAGGGATTGAAGATCAGCTTCGATCTTAACTACCGGGCCAAGCTCTGGCGCAGCCCGCAGCAGGCCGGGGAAGTGCTGAGCCCGCTGATGGACGGGGTCGAACTGTGCGTGACGAGCCTCGAGGAGGCGCGCACCGTTTTCGGGGTGGAAGCCGCCGGCGCGATCGCCGAACGCGAGGCGGAGACCGCGGCGGCACTGTGTGCGAAATTCGGTTTCAAGTCCGTCGCATTGACACAGAGACAAGGCGCCACCGCGGATTCCACGAGTTGGGGCGCGACCTTGTTTCACGAGGGCCGCGCGTGGGCTTCTCCCCGGTATGAGATCGTCAATGTGGATCGCGTCGGGGCGGGGGATAGCTTTACCGGCGCGCTCATCTTCGCCCTGCAGCGCGGGGACGCTCCGCAAAAGGCGGTCGATTTTGCCGTCGCCGCCAGCACGCTGAAACACTCGATTCCCGGGGACTACGCCAGATTGACGCTCGGCGAGGTGGAGGGTCTGGCCGCTGGCGCGGGTGGGGGACGGGTTCAGCGGTAGGTGTTCTCCTTTTTGATGTTCATCGGGTTGACGGCGAAAAGAGGAATTTGAACAGGACGCCAGGCGGCTGCGGGAGTTTCTCGGACGGTGAGCCTCGTTGTTTCGGACACTACTCCGCTCAACTATTTGGTGCTCATTGGACATATTGGTGTCCTGCCGACCCTGAAAAAAGTCCTTGCCAAAGGGCTTTTGGCCGCTATTTTCCGCGCTCCCGAATTACTTATGGCTAAAACCTGCTGGCTAGAACGAGAAAAACGCAAATCCGCGACCGTCGCGAAGTATGCCGCCCTGCGCGCCGAATTGAAGGCGAAGGGTGACTATATCGGGTTGTCGCAATTGCCCCGCAACGCGAGCCCCGCCCGGCTGAGCCGCCGCTGCCAGGCCACCGGCCGCAAGCGCGGCTACATCGGCCGCTTCAAGCTTTCCCGTATCACCTTCCGTGAGCTGGCCTCGAATGGGCTGATCCCGGGCGTGACGAAGTCGAGCTGGTAGCCGAACTCGCCTGACCCTTTTCCGAGCCGCCGGCTATGCGCCGGCGGCTCGTTTCGTTTTGCCGCCATGATTATCGCTTTGTTCCTCGCCGACGCCGCAGCCCTGGCCACGGAGTGGGACTCGGCGGATGTGATTGTCGTCAAGCTCGCCGGCATCGTCTGCATCGTCCTGCTCAATGGCTTCTTCGTGGCCACGGAGTTTGCCCTGGTCAAAGTCCGGAGCAGCCAGCTCGATCCGCTCGTGGAGGAAGGCAATGCGAAGGCCGTGCGCGCGAAGTACGTTCTCAATCACCTCGACGCATATCTCTCCGCCACGCAATTCGGCGTGACCCTGGCGAGCCTCGCGCTCGGCTGGCTGGGTGAGGACTATTTCACGCGCCTGCTCCAGCCGGCCTTCCTCAAGCTCGGCCTGGAGTCCCCGCGCCTCATCGATGGCCTCGCGGTCGGCATCGGGTTTGTCATCATTACTTTCGTCCACATCCTCTTTGGTGAACTGGCGCCCAAATACATCGCCATCCGCGACCCGCTGCGCATCGCGCTCATTCTGGTCCGTCCGATCGATTTTTTCTTCAAGGTCTTCCGCCCGGCGATTTGGCTGCTCAACCAATCCTCGAACGTGGTCCTGCGCCGCTGGTTCCGGATCACTCCTGTGAGCGAGCACGAGCTGGCCCACAGCGAGGAAGAGCTCCGTGTCATCCTGAGCCAGAGTGCCTCGCAGGAAGAAGTATCGCCGCTCGGCAAGGAGATCCTCATCAATGCGCTCGATATGCGCGACCGCGTGGTGCGCGATATCACCACGCCGCGCGGCCAGGTCATCTTTTTGAATACGGAGGACAGCTTCGAAGAAAATCTCCAGCACGCTCTCGACTCCAGGCATACCCGTTTCCCGCTCTGCGAGGGTCACCTCGATAACACGATCGGCCTGGTCCACATCAAGGATCTGTTCAAGCTGATGCGCGGAACTCAGCCTGATCTGCACACGATCAAGCGCGATCTCCTCCCCGTGCCGGAAATGATGCCGCTGGAAAAGCTGCTCACCTTCTTTCTGAGCAAGCACGCGCATCTCGCGCTCGTCGTGGATGAATACGGCGGCACTACGGGCATCGTCACGCTCGACAATGTGCTCGAGGAGTTGGTCGGCGATATCCAGGACGAGTTTGATGCCGAGAAACCGGAATTCCGCCGGGTGAGCATCGATGAGTTTGACGTCGAAGGCAGCCTGGGCCTCTACGAACTCCACGATCTGGCCGGTCTGGACCTCGAAAATTCGGACGTCAGTACCATCGGAGGATACGTCACCCACCTCCTTGGGCACCTTCCCAAGCAGGGAGAAAAAGTCCGCATCGAGGACTTCGAAGTCACGGTCACGCAATCCGACGGGCGGCGTGTCGGGCAGGTGCATTTCAAACGGCTGACCGGCGAGCCGAACAAGGTGGCGGAAGGTGGGGCGAAGTAGCGTCGAGGAAGTCGCTCGCGGATTTTTTTCGCAAACTTGTCCTTAGCCGGGCGCCTCGTTCGTTGTAGGAATGAAACGGTACAACCACCGTGACTAAATCAACCTTATGAACACCAAGATCATCACCTATTGTGCAACGCTCCTCCTGGCCGCTGTCGTGCGGCTGAATGCCGGAGAACCGCCGGCCCAGAAGCCGGGCTCGCCGGAATTTGAACGAATGAAAACCCTGGTCGGCACCTGGAAGGGGACGACTGACATGGGGCAGGGGCCCGTGGAACTGGTCGTCCAGTATCGTCTCGTGGCCGCCGGCAGCGTGGTCGAGGAACGCGTCTTTCAAAACACGCCCAACGAAATGGTGACGATGTTTTACGACAAGGGCGGCAAACTCGCCCTGACGCACTACTGCATGATGGGCAATCAGCCCGCCATGGCGCTGAAGGCATCCGATGCCAAATCCCTAACTTTCGACTTCGACGGGAGCTGCTGCAGCATCGATCCGAAGAAGGAATCGCATATGCACGCCTTGACGCTGCGCTTTGACGACGCCGACACGATCACGTCGAGCTGCAAGGCCTTGATGGAGGGCAAGGAGATGGCCGAGCACCCGACGACCCTCAAGCGCGTCAAGACCGAGCCGACCGCAAATCGCTGAGTCCAGAGGCACAGACCGGAGAACAATTCCAAGCGGGCGGCGGTTCCACTCCGCCGCTCGCTTCGTTTAGTTCTCTTTGCGGGGAACGCTGCGGCCGGGAGGCCGGGACGGATATGAAACCGCGCTGTTTTCGCCGAGACCTCGCGAAATAACCTCTACGACAACGCCCGCGCCGGGTTATCCCCCGTAACATCCCCATCCGCTCCGTGGAAACCAACAAGATCCTCAAGCCCAAACACGCGTGGAGTGTCGGTGTCGGCGTCGGCGCGGGCATCCTTGGCGCGATGATCGTCGCCCTGAAGTACGCCTTGCGACCCCCGACCAAGCGCCGCGTCCCGGATGCCATATCGCCGGCGGTTTTTGCCACCAAGGTCCTGCACACCAGCCTCGGACAGGTCGTCTATCACGAATCCGGCCACGGTCAGCCGCTCGTCTTCGTGCACAATGTCGGCCTGGGCGCATCCTCCTACGAGTGGTCGAAGGTCTATCCCGAATTTGCCGCGCGCTATCGTGTGCTCGCTCTCGATCTCGTGGGCTTTGGTGAGTCCGCCCATCCCGCCGTCCGCTTCACGGCGGCGGAATATGCGAGGATGCTCGCGGAATTTCTGCGCGCGATCGAGTGGGATCAGCCCCCCATTCTCGTGGCCAGCGGCCTCTCCGCGGGCTTCTGCGCCTACCTGGCCGTGCAGCACCCGGAGCTGGTTTCCCGTCTCATCCTGCACATGCCCAATGGCACCGGTGAATTCGACGGGCATGCGGTGACCTACTTTTCGAAGCTGCTTTACCGCACGCCGCTCCTTGCGCGCTTTCTCTATCGCAACCAGCTCTCGACGAAATCCTCCGTGGCCGCCTGGCTGCGAAAGGCCGTCGTCCTCGATCCGGCCTTCGTGACCGAGGAAATGGTCGACGTTTTTGCCACGTGCGCCCAGCAGCCGGCCGCGGAGCACGCCGCCCTGGCCTGGCTCGGGGGCGCGTTGAGTTTTGACTTCGAGGCGCGCTGGCGCGCCCTCCTGCCGCCGGTCGCGTTGCTCTGGGGCGAAGAACAGTTTTCGGAACCCGAAAGCCGCGCCTTCCGCCTCCAGAGAATGCTGCCTACGAGCACCTTGACCACCCTCCCAGGGACAGGCGCCATGGCCGCACTCGAAGCCCCGGAGGTGGTCGTTGCCGCCCTGGACGAGCAACTTCGGAGTGAATTGCGGGTTCTCAAAGCCGGGTGAAACAAATCTGTCATCCGGCGTCGGCGCGGGAAATTTCCATTGTCACGTTCGCGCCTCTTCGTTAATAGCTCGCCAACTTATGAAGCGATTTCTCGTTCCGGCAGCCTTCGCCCTGACCATCACGCTCTTCGGAGCCTGCGTGGATGAGCAAACCAAGCCGACCCGCAAAAAGCCCGGGTCTCATTTGCCGCCGCCCACCACGACGGTTACGGACCTGCCCCCCGACCAGGGCCCGCCACCCACGGATGGGACCAAGCCGCCCACGGAAGGAACCAAGCCGCCGCCCCCTGTGCCGGAAACCACTAACGTGCCCAAGGGAGAGATTCCTTATGCCAAGCCGGTTCCCGGAAAACCCGGTTTCGTCTTCAGCCCCTACGACCAGTACAAGGGTTACATCGATGTGCGCGGCTTCCCTCCGGGCACGGAAGTCAAAGACCCGTATTCGGGCAAGAGCTTCCTCGTCCCGTAACGCGCGATAACTGCTGAATTTTCAGCCCGGCCCGCAAGCCTCCGCGCCTGCGGGCCGGGCTTTTTTTCCCCGCCTCATGATTCGACTCGCCATCCTCGGTCCCGGCCTCCTGGGGGGATCCATCGCGCTGGCCGCGCGACGGGCTGGCAGTTTTCATGTCGCGGCCTGGGCCCGCCGCCCGCAGGCTGTCGCGGAAATGGAGCAGCGAGGGCTCGCGGATGTCGTCTCCTCGGATTTGTCCACGGTCGTCAAGGGCGCCGATCTCGTCGTGCTCTGCGTGCCCATCGGGGCCATGGGCGCCCTCGCGCGCCAGATCGCTCCCATGCTCTCGCCGCGCGCCGTCGTCACCGATGTCGGGAGCGTCAAGAGTCCCGTGGTCGACGAACTCCGCGGCATCTTCGGCCAAGCCGGACGGTTCGTCGGCAGCCATCCCATGGCCGGCTCCGAACAAACGGGGATCGCGGCGGCACGGGCGGAACTCTTCGATGGCGCGGCCTGCATTGTCACGCCCGACGAACATTCGGACCACGAAGCCGTGGAACAGGTGCGCGCCCTTTGGCGGTCCCTCGGGGGCCGCGCCCTCGAGCTTTCCCCGTCGCAGCACGATGAAATCGTCGCGCTCATCAGCCACTTCCCGCATCTCCTCGCCGCCACGCTCGTCAATATCGTCGGCCAGAAGAACGCCGCCGCATTCGACTTTTCCGGTCCCGGCTTCCGCGACACCACCCGCGTGGCCTCCGGCCCGGCGGCCATGTGGTCCGAGATTCTGCGCAGCAATCGCATCGCCGTGCGCGCTTCTACGGAAGCGATGATTGAAAAACTTCGCGAAATCATAACACTCCTCGATCACGACGCCTCGATGACCGAATTCCTCACCCAAGCCAAAGCCCGGCGCGACCTGCTGCGGCAATCGAATACCCCGCATGCCTGACTGGAAAATCCGCCGCGCTCCCACCATCCATTCAGAGCTCGAGGTCCCTGGCGACAAGAGCATCTCCCATCGTGCCGTCATGCTGGCCGCCTTGAGCAACGGCACCTGCGTGATCAGGGGCTTCCTGGCCAGCGAGGACTGTCTCTGCACTGTGGCCGCGATGCGGGCCCTCGGGGTCGAGATCGAAAACGCGGATGAGACCACCCTCATCATTCACGGGAAGCGTCGTGTCTTTACGGCCCCCACGCACGACATCGATTGCGGAAATTCCGGAACCACGATGCGCTTGCTCGCCGGTTTGCTGGCGGGCCAGCCGTTTCGCAGCCGGCTGATCGGCGATGAATCGCTGTCCAAAAGGCCGATGCAGCGGGTCATGGAGCCGCTCACCAAGATGGGCGCGAAGATCACTGCCGAAGGCAAGGATGGACGCCCTCCGCTCGTCATCGAAGGTGGCGACCTGCGCCCCATCGATTATCTCAGCCCTGTGGCCAGCGCGCAGGTGAAGAGCGCCGTGCTGCTCGCCGGCATGTTTGCCAGGGGCAAGACCAGCGTCACCGAGCCCACGCAGAGCCGCAATCACACCGAACGGATGCTCGAATACTTTCTCGTGCGCCCGCAGAAGAACGAGCTCACCGTGTCCATCCACGGCGGCCAGACTCCCGAATCGCGCGATTTCCAGGTTCCGGGCGACATTTCCAGCGCGGCTTTCTGGCTCGTGGCAGCTGCTGCCCAGCCACGGTCCCAGTTGCTCGTCAAGAACGTGGGCCTGAACGAGACGCGCACCGGCGTGCTCGCCGTCCTGCTGCGCATGGGCGCGCAAGTGCGCGAGATCGTCGAGAGCGAAGAGGCTGAGCCGCTCGGTGTCATCGAAGTGCGGGGCGCGCGACTCAAGGCGACCGAGATCGGCGGAAAGGAAATTCCCAACGTCATCGACGAGTTGCCCATCCTCGCCGTCGCCGGGGCTCTCGCGCTTGGCACCACCATCATCTCCGGGGCGGGCGAGCTCCGCGTCAAGGAGACCGATCGCCTCGCCGCCATCGCCACGAACTTGCGCGCCATGGGGGGGCAGGTCCAGGAGACCGAGGACGGCTTGCAAATCACGGGCGGCGTTCCGCTGCACGGCGCCCGCCTCGAGAGTTTCGGCGACCATCGCATCGCCATGGCTTTCGCCATCGCGGGGCTCTTCGCCGAAGGCGAGACGGTCATCGCCAATACCGACTGCGTGAACACGTCCTATCCCGGCTTCTATCAGGCGCTGGAGAATATCATCAAGGAACCCCCCGGACGGCAGACGCCGGTCGTCACTTCGCTGCCCAACTGACCCCGTGGCTCAGGAACATCCTCACCTGGTCATCGCCATCGATGGTCCCGCCGCCTCCGGCAAGAGCAGCGTCGCCCGGGCGCTCGCGCGCAAGCTGCGCTTCGTTTACGTCAACACTGGCGCCATGTATCGCGCGGTGACCTGGCTCGCCATTGAGAAGGGCGTTCCCATCGTCGATGCCGGGCGTGTTCAGCAACTCCTCCATTTTACGGATGTGGCCTGCGGCGTCCGCGACCATGAGTCGACCATTCTTCTCGATGGGGTCGATCCTACGCCGCATCTGGTGTCCGAGCAGGTCAATGCCGGAGTCTCCGCGATTGCCAGCATCCCCGAAGTGCGCCGGTTGCTCGTCGCCAAACAGCGCTCTTTCGCCTTCGACAACGACGTGGTCATGGAAGGGCGCGACATTGGCTCCGCCGTTTTCCCCGAGACGCCCTACAAATTCTACATCGATGCGTCGCCCGAAGTCCGGGCCCAACGCCGCGCCCGGCAGGGTCTGCAGGATTCGATCTCGGCTCGCGACAAGGTTGATTCCTCGCGCCGCACCTCGCCGCTCATCATCGCCGAAGATGCGCACGTCATCGACAGCTCGAACCTCACGGTCGAGGGGGTGGTGGGTGAAATCTTCGGGCGGCTGAAGCAAAAGGGTCTGCCCTTGGGCGATCTCTAGGTCATGGGCGGCTGGTACCGGTTTGGCTACATTACTTCGCAGATCATCGCGAAGACCCTCTTCTCGTTCAAGGTGGTCCACCGCGAGCGGATCATCGAGGAAGGCGGCGCCATCCTCGCCATGAACCACGAGAGCTATCTCGATCCGCCACTCGCCGGCATCGCGTGTCACCGCGAGCTATTCTATCTCGCCCGCAAGACCCTGCGCGACTGGCCGATTCTCGGGCCCATCCTGCCGGATTTGAATGTCATCCCCGTCGATCAGGAGCGCGCCGACATGACCGCCTTGAAGACCGTCATCAAGCAGGTCCGTGCCGGCAAGGCCACCGTCATTTTCCCGGAAGGCGGGCGCACCCTCGATGGCGAGCTTCAGCCCGCGCAGCCGGGCCTGGGATTGGTCATCGCCAAAACGCTCGCGCCCGTCGTGCCCATGCGGATCTTCGGTGCGCATCGCGCCTTTCCGCGCGGCGGCAAGCCTCGCCCCTTCACGCCCATCACCCTCGTGGTTGGCGAGCCGATCTACTTCACCCAGGCCGATCTGGTCGGTTCCGGCCGCGTCCTTTACCAAAGCCTGAGCGAACGCGTGATGGCCCGCATTGCGGCCATTCAATACGAGCGGCCTTGAGGGGCAGGAATAGTGGGTGCAAAGACCAGGGGGCTGTTTGAAATAGCGGCTCCCGCTACAGCTTTTCCGGCTCCTGCAAGAGCGCGGTGATTCGTTGCAGCAATCGCCCCGCGCCGCCGCCATCGAGGACGCGGTGATCGAAGCTCAACGTGAAGTGCGCTTCGATCGCCGGGAGGAATTGCCCCTGGGCGCTGTCCCATTCCGGCACCGTGCGTCCGGCGCCCATGCCGAGCACGAGCGTCTGTTCCGGCAGCGGGATAGGGGTGGCCCATTCGAGGCCGAAGGTGCCGAAATTGGTGACCGTGGCGATGCTCCCGCCTTGCGCCGTGGCGGGCAGTCGCCGCTGGCGGGCGAGTTCCACGAGTTCATTGTAACGCACGACCATTTCCGCCAGGGGCGTTTTGTCGGCCCCGCGCAGGACGGGCACGAGCACTCCATCCTCGGCCTCGACAGCAAAGCCCACGTCGATCGCCTTGGGGTGCACGATCTTGTCGCCGATGAGGCGCCCGGCCGGCGCGCTATTTTCGCCGAGGGCCACGGCGAGCGCGCGCAGGGCGTAAAGCGCCGGGCCCGGCTTGGGGTTGCTGCCTTTTCGATGGGCGAGCATGGCGTCGATCCGGACCGGGGTGCCCACGGTGGCCAGAGGCCGCGTCCATGAGCGCCGCATCGCGTCCGCGACGGCCACGCGCATGGACGAGGCGGGGCTGAGTTGATGTTCGTCGAGCTTGGCCACGAATTTTTCGAAATCCTCGATGGTCACCCGGCCCGCCGCACCGCTGCCAGCGATGCCGGCGAGGTCGGCCGCGTGCAGGCCCAGGTCGGCCATGCGCGCCTTTAAGCGTGGCGAAAGGTAACTGGCGCCGGCCGCATGCGCAGGGACGGGCAGGCCGCGGACCGTCGGTTCGACGCTGGTTCGGCCGACGTGCGTGGCTGGGGTAGGGGGCGCCGGAGCCGTCTCGGAAGATGCGCCTGCGGCCGATGGTGCCGCGACATCCAGCCCGAGCCGGGCCGCTTCATCCTCGCTGACCTCCAGCCAGCCGAGCGTGGCGCCGACCGGATAGCTGTGGGCCAGTTCCACGAGCAATTCCGCGAGCCGCCCAGAGCAGGGCGCCGTCACCCCCATGGTCGCCTTGTTGGTCTCCACCTCGATGATCTCCGTATCACCTTCGACATTGTCGCCGACAGCGAAGGGCAGCCGAACGACGGTCGCCTCGGCGATGCTCTCACCGAGCTGCGGCATGATGATAGGGACACGGGCGATTCCAGGAAACATTAGGAAAGGATGAAGGATGAAGGATGACGGATGAAGGATGAAGGATGAAGGATGAAGAGAAATGAGTGGCTGGCTTTTCGCTTTGCTCTGTTTAGCAGCCTTTCGCTTTTTTGACGATGGTTACGAGGATGGAGATGAGTTCTTCGGATTCTTCGAGGAGCGGTTGAAATCTTGCTGGCGCGAGCGTTCCACTTTCGGCCAAGAGTTCGAGTCAGTACGACGATTCGTCCAGCTCCTGAAGAGCGTCCTCGATTTTGTTGATGAAGTCAGCGTCGGACATGGCGCGTTTTGCCTCGCGATAATGCGCACCCACCGAAGTAGCCGCGCGCAGCAGTTGCTTCCCCAAGACTTGAGCCTCCGGCGATTTCGGCAGCGCCACAAACAAACGAATCACCCGCAGCGAGTATTGCTTCGTGCGCGTGCGCAAATCCTTTTCCCCGCCTCCGTCCCTATCTTCTTCATCCTTCATCCTTCTGCTTCCTGCCTTCATCCTTTCCCTCACGCCGCCAGCAGCTGCCGCAAGGCCGCCGCAATCGTCTTCGCCGTCGGACGATGGGTGCCCCAAAGATTCGGATGGTAGGGCACCGGGGTGTCCTTTGCATTCAATCGCATCGGCGGCGCGTCCAGCAGGCCGAAGCCTTCCGTGGCCACGCGCGCCAAGATTTCCGCGGTCACGCCCCCCCATGGCCAGGCCTCGCCGACCGCCAGCAAACGGCCCGTCCGGGCGACCGACGCGAGCACGGTATCCGTGTCGAGCGGCTTGATCGAACGCAGGTCGATGACTTCGATCTCCCAACCCTCCGTCGCGAGTTCCTCGGCGCAGGCGAGCGATTCGTGGACCATCGCCGAATACGTGACGATGGTGGCATCGCGACCCATGCGGGCGAGGCGCGCCTTGCCCGTTGGCGTCGCTTCGGTCGGCAGCGCCTCGGCCTTGAGATGGTAGTAGAGGTATTTGTGCTCGCAGAAAATGACCGGGTCATCGATCGCCACCGCCTCGAGCAGCATCGAGTAGGCATCTTCCACCGTGGCGGGGGTCATGACGATCAGCCCGGGATAGTGCGCGTAGAGCGCTTCCATGCTCTGGCTATGAAACGGGCCTGCGCCCGCCGTCCCGCCGCTCGGCAGGCGAATGGTGATGGGGCAGGGGACCTGCGTGCGCCAATGCAGCGTCGCCGCCTGATTGACGATCTGGTTGAAACCGATCGTCGAGAAATCCGCGAACTGCATCTCGATGATCGGCCGCATCCCCTCAATCGCGGCGCCGATGGCCGAACCGATGATCGCGTCTTCGCTCAGCGGCGCGTCGATCACCCGCCCGGGGAATTCCTTGGCGAGATTCTTCGTCGCTTTGAATGCACCGCCAAATTGGCCCACGTCCTGGCCGTAGATGTAGACGCGCGGATCGTCGGCCAGCGCTTTGGCCTGCGCTTCGCGGATGGCTTCGAGGTAGGTGATCATGCCGGTGAGGTGCCTTCGCTCAGGTGCGGCGTAGCCAGGGCGCACCAATTTTCGGCGTTGGGATCGGGGAGCGGTTCCCGCAGCGTCGCGGTCACGGCCTCTTCGATCTGGCGCTCGGCGTTTTCCTGCATCGCGCGCAGGCTGTTGGCGTCAGCCCAGCGGGAGGCGAGCAAATGCGCCTCGGCGAGCTTGAGGCAATCGGCTCCGAGGGGCGATTCGCGCAGCTTGGGATCGACGTAGCTCGCGTCATCGTGCTCGCCGTGGCCGACCAGGCGGAGGAGAGAAGCCACGACGAGCTGCGGACCGCCGCCCGCGCGCGCGGCGTCGACCGCCTCGCCCACCACGCGCAAGCAGGCGGCGAGATTCGTCCCATCCACGCTGTGCCCAGTCACTCCGTAGCCCAGGGCCTTGTCCACCAGGTCTTCGCAGGCAAACTGGCGCGAGGTCGGCGTCGAGTAGGCGTATTGGTTGTTCGCCACCACCACGACGAGGGGAAGCTTTTCGACGGCGGCGAGATTGATCCCCTCATGAAACGCCCCGGTCGAGGTCGCGCCGTCCCCGAGACTGGTCACGCCCACCGTGCCGTGTTCTCCTTTGAACCGCCGCGCCAGGAGGCAGCCGGCGACCACCGGGAGCATGGCCCCCAGATGGCTGATCATCGCGAGATGGCCTTCGCGCGGCCTTCCGCGGTGCACATTGCCATCGCGCCCGCGCATCGGTCCGAGGCGCGAGCCCATGTAGGTCCGCGTGCAGTCGAGCAGCGATTCGCCGAAGGCGAGGCGGCCGGCCTGGTCCCGGATGAGCGGGGCAAAAATGTCGCCTTTGCGCAGGGCCATCCCCGTGGCGGCACTGAGCGCTTCCTGCCCCTTGCCGAGGAAGACGCCGCCCGTGATCTTCCCCCCGCGGTAGAGGCTGGCCAGCTTCTCCTCGGTGACCCGCGCCAGTAGCATCCAGCGATAAGCGGCCAGGTATCTGGCCTGGAGATCGGAAATTTCGGCGCTGGCGGGCGGAGCCGCGGTGGCTTGAACCATGCCGGGAGCTTATGAGGCGCGCCGAGACGGGCGCAACGGTTTCTTCGCCGTAGTTTACCCTTTTGCCACCTTGCTGTAGCGGTCGCTCACGAAATCCCAGTTGATCACGCTCTGGAAAGCCTTGAGGTAATCGGGGCGGCGATTCTGATACTTCAGGTAGTAGGCGTGCTCCCACACGTCCACGCCGAGCAGCGGCACTCCGCCGGTGGAAAGTGGGCTGTCCTGGTTCGGGGAAGACTCGATGACGAGTTTTTTGTCCTTCCACACCAGCCAGGCCCAGCCGCTGCCAAAGACTTTCGTCGCCGCCGTGGTGAAGGCCTCCTGGAATTTGTCGAAGCCGCCGAACGCCGTATCGATCGCCTTGGCCAGTTCGCCGGCGGGCTTGCCGTTCTCACTCTTCTTCAGCGTCTGCCAGAAGAGCGAGTGGTTCGCGTGGCCCCCGCCTTGATTCCGGATGTCTTTCCGCACGGCCTCCGGCACCGCATCGAGATTCACCAGGATCTCCTCGATCGGCTTCTTTTCCAGGCCCGGTGCTCCCGCGATGGCCGCGTTCAGCTTGGCCACGTAGGCCGCGTGGTGCTTGTCGTGATGGATCTTCATCGTCTCGGCGTCGATGAACGGCTCCAGGGCATCGTAATCATACCCGAGAGGTGGAAGCTTGAAGACCCCTTCCGCCGCGGCCGCTGGAGCCTGGGCGCGAACCAGTGGGGACGTGAGGGCGAGGGCTCCGGTGGTGAGGGCAAAATTCTTGAGGGCGGCGCGGCGGGTGATCATGGCAGTGGGTGGTTGATGTAAGGTTCGCTAGAGGGGTTTTAAGAGGATGTCTTTGAATTCGACCAGCATCGGCGGCCCGGCGTGAATTTGCAGGGCAAGAATCCCTTCGAGGCTGCGCCCTTTGGGATCGTTGTCCAGCACATCCACCACCAGCACGCCATTGAGGTAGTGCTCGAGGTGGTTGCCACGGGCGAGGATGCGATAGTCGTTCCAATCCTTTTCCTTGTAATAGCCCCTCTCAATCAACTCTTTTCTATCCGCAAGCTGGCCGATCACCTGGGGTTTCTGGTGTTCGTCGATCTCCACTTTCTCCCCGACCAACGCGAGGAATTTCCGCCCCTTTTCGTGATAGAGGAAACCCGACATGCCGGGCTTATTGTCCACCTCCGCCTGGTAGCCGGCGACCACGTGTTTCCCGAGGTCCTGGCTCCGATACTGCACGCCCGAGTTGCCATTGCGGATGCGCACCTTGAGCCGGAGTTCGAAGTCTTTGACCACGCCGCCCCGCCAGATGAGGAACGTGTTGCTCATCGCCATGTGCTCCAGCGACGTCTCGCCCCGGATCCGCCCGCCGCTCACCGACCAAAAGCGCGGATCGCCGTCCCAGTCCGTGAGATCGCGTCCGTTGAAGATCGCCTTGAACTCCGTCTCCGCCGCTGCCGCGCTTCGTGGCAACCACCCCGCCAGGACAGCGACGAGACAAAGCCGGGCGAGCGTGGAACGTTTCATGGCGAGCCCCCTTTGTAGTCAGCGCCGGGCCTGTCGTAAAGCCGCGTTCAAGGAATCTCCCCCTGCTTCTGCATCAGGGCGCGCTGGCGGCAAATGGGGCAATTGTCACCGACTTGCGTATGGAGAAGCTGCCGCAAATCCGGCGCCGCCGCGTCACCTCCGGTATCGAGCCCGTAGAGCGCCACCGCCTTGGCCCGCGACCATGGATTGCGCAGCGCCCGGAGCTTGAGCTCCGTATCATTGCCGAGGGCAAATGCGCCTTGCGGCGCCGCCAGTCGGAGCAGACCCAGGGCATCGATCGCCTGCGTCACTTCCGCGGGCGTCGGCTGCGGCTCTCCCGCGGTGCCCTGAAACTGTCGCCATTGCACAAAATTGAGATCCTCCAGCAGCCCCAGCACTGCCAGTTGCACGGTCGGCCGTGGGGCATCCGGTTGATCGGAAAGAATCTTCAGCAGCCCGGCCAGACGCGGCTCGGACGCGTTGGCTTGCAAGGCAAAAGGCTGTGTCCTGGCCTCATTTTTCGAGGAAAGCGCAGCCACCGGCAGTGATACGTCCACGGCACCTCGGGCGGCGACGGTCGCAGTCGCCGCGCGAACGACGACTACCCGGCTGTCGCCCGCGCCGCCCGCCGCGATCAGCCCAGCCGGGATCGCGACCGTAATAGGAGTGGGCGAGGTATTCTTCAGCGTTAGCGTCAGCTGGTCGCGCCCATTGCCGCTCGCCTCCATGGTGAGCGCGCGGCTTTTTACTGCGTTGTCCAACGGCACGAGAGGCTCTTCCGCGCGTGCGGCGGCAAGCCCGAAAGCGAGCGTGGCGATCGCGAGGCCAGAGTGGAAGAAGGCGTTCAAGGATGAAAAGGTCAATATGCCTGCATCACATTGGCCGAGCCAAAGTCAAACTCGGGCACGGTGTCAAATCAGGCTGAACAAGATACAGAGACACAGAACTCGCTGGGATGTTCAGGTCCACGACGGGTGATCCTCTCGACAACGCGACGCTCCGGGATCAGCGTTCATTCACGGCGTTGCGCTGAGCCGTTTTTCGTGGAATTGTTTCCACGCGGCGCCCAGTTCCTGAAGAGTCTTGCCGGTCCACGTTTTCCACAGGGCTTCGTCATATATCCCCTGGTAGGCGGAGGTGTTTAAGTGGCGCGGGAGATCCTTGTCGTAGGTTACGGTCACCCAGTTCAGGAAATTCGCGGAGATGCGATAGCTGGAATCGAAGTTCGCCGCGGCGATATTTTTCTTCGTGATCTCGGCGCCCCTCGTCTGCGGTTCGTAGAGGAACCAACGCACGTAATCGGCGAGTCCTTCGATAATCCAGCCGGGGTTGCGCGGTGGAGGCGGGGTGTTGCCGTGGGCCTTCGACCCATAGTGCTGCACGACGTGGACCAGTTCGTGAACGACGGCGCCGCAGGCTTCGCGATGGAGTTCGCCGCGAAACCACGGCGCGTTGAGATCGACCCCCGTGGAGTTTGTGGTGGCGGGCGTCCCGCCCATGTCGCTGCGAAATCGCAACGTGAAGGTTCTGGGCGCCTCGTATCCGTCGGTGGGTAGTAGCGCGACTATCTTCGGGTACCACTCCCGCGCGACCGGTCCGAGTTCCTTTGCGGACCAATCGGCCAGATCGGGCGCACCGGTGACGTCGATCGTGAAGTGGAATTTGCCATCCGCCGAGGCGAACGTTTTCACAATGGGTTGCTCGACGGTGGACACCGGAGCCGGGCCGCCCGCTTCGATCACATCGATCTCGCTATAAAACGTGTTGCCGTTGGTGTCGCGATCCTCGGTGCGCGCGATGTCGAAGAGAAGGAAACGAAATTTGCCGAGCGGACCCGCGGTGTCGGTCACCGAGATGCAATGCTGGCCCGCGCCGTCGCTATCATCCTTCGGACGGGTATCCACAGTGGCGATGAGTTTCCAGCCGAGTTTCCCGGGGTCAGCGGGTCTTTTCGGTCCGGGCTGGAAGCCCGTTGCGGTGCCATCCGCGGCGTAGAGTTTATAGACCTGAGGACCGCGTGCTCCCGCGTGCCAGGAATAGCTGCAGACTTGCGCAACTGAAACGGCCCGACCGAGATCGATCTGGACGCGACCGCCGTCGGCGCCGGCGCGGAAGAAGAAATTCGCGGACGGTTGATCGGCATTCGACGGAACGCGGCCGTCGTGGAGCACCGCGAGGTCGCCGCTGTTCGCGTCGCGTGTTCCGTCGACGATGGTAAATTGTGCGCCGGTGGCGGCATCGTTGTTGGCAGGTGGCGGCACGGACTGAAGTGTGAATCCGGAGCCGGCGGCGCTGTGGCCGGTCAGGACCTGGACCTCGGCGCGGGAAATGGGCGCGACAAGAAATGTCGAAGCCGCGGCGAAGAACAGGAGTTGGATCGTCATGGAGTTCTGGCGGGAGGATGTGACCGGATCTTCACTTGTTTTCCAGACGGTGTGAAGTAGCTTGCGCGGCGATGGACTCCATCGCACCTGAGCCGAATATTCCGGGACTTTCCCGCTATCGCATCGAAAAACAAATCGGGTCTGGCGGCGGCGGGCGGGTCTTCAAGGCCTGGGATGAAAAACTCCAGCGGGTGGTCGCTCTCAAGCGCATCGATAAAGCGGCGCTGCCGGACGGGCATAGCGCGTCGCAGGAAGCGCTGCATCTGTCGAGTCTCCATCACCCGAACATCGTGACGGTGCACGATTTTGGGGAGGACGAGGAGGGGCCTTTTGTGGTGCTCGAATATGTCGACGGCGAGGCGCTGACCGAGATGATCCAGCGGGGCGCGCTGCCGCTCGAGGAGTTTTCGCTTCTCGCCCAGCAATCCCTCGATGCGCTCAGCGCGGCGCACGCCCAGGGGCTGCTGCATCGCGATTTGAAGCCCGACAATCTGATGGTGCATTGGCTGCCGAACGGGGGCTTCCAGGTGAAGGTGCTCGATTTCGGCCTGGCGAAGATCGTGGCGGTGCCGCAGGCGGCGACGTGCCAGCACGATGGCACTTATGTCGGCACCATTTACACGATGGCGCCCGAAGCCTTGCAAAAGGCGCCCGTGGATGTGCGCAGCGACCTGTATTCGCTGGGCTGTGTGTTTTACTACGCGCTCACGCAGCATATGCCCTTCACGGGGGAGACGATCAGCGACGTGGTGGTGAGCCATCTGCAACATCAGGTCGTTCCGTTGGAACGGTATCGGCCCGATCTGCCGCCGGTGATTGTCCAGTGGGTGCACCAATTCATCGAGACCGATCCGGGCCAGCGCTTCCATAGCGCGAAGCAGGCCCTCGCGGTTTTCGCGCGCTTGCTCCAGCAGCAACGGAATGAGGCGGGCGCGCCGGCGTCAGCGGTCAAATCGGAACGTGCGGCAGCCAGGGCGCCGGAGGCCGCGCCTCCGAAGGGGGTGTCGTGGATGGCATGGGCGGCGGGGCTGCTTTTGATCGCGGGGGTGGGGATTTGGTACGGCCTCGGCGCTTTCAAGAAAGCCCCGGAGCCGGTGGCGATTGCGGCGACACCGGCGACTCGTTCCCCAGCGGTAGCCACGCCGCGTCCGGTTGGGTCGGGGTTGCCGGATGCGAATGCGATCGCGGCGCTGGGGCAGAGCAGTCCGGTGGCTTCGGCGACGCCGGCGCCCATTCCTCCGCCGGAGCCGGTCGTCGCTCCGCCAGGCGCGGCGCCTGCGGCTCCCGAAGCGACCGCACCGCCCGCACCCATGGCGACGCCGGCGCCCGTTGCTCCGATGACGCCAGCGGCGCCGCTGCCTCCGGGTTCAGTGCTTGTTCAGGCGACGAACCTGCCTGAGGCGAAAACGCATATTGGATCTGACATCGTGCTCGAGGGGTCGGTGCTTAGTCTGAGTCACAACAAGACAGGCGATATCCACTATCTGAATTTCGATCGGAATTATCGAAATGCGGTTTCGCTCGTATTTTTTGCGTCAAAGAATCCAGCGGAGTTTTCGCCGGAAAAGCTCCAGACTTTTGTGGGTAAACATATCCGCGTCCGGGGCGCGTTAGAGGAATACAAAGAGAATTTGCAGATCAAGGTGAAAGGATTGAATCAGATTGAGATTGTGAATTGACGGAGCCGGTGGCTCGCGTTCTCTCCGGCATGCGGGACGATGGGAAAAAAGAATCGCGGCTTCGCCGCCCATCTTTTGCCACCCGCGCACCCTGCTTCCGAAAGTCTTAAGAAGCTCGCGTGAACGACGCGATTCGATGGGCCGATCCCGCCGGTTTTTACTTCGCTCCCGCGGCCTTCATTTGGCGGAAGCGGCCGCCGTTGCGATGGGCGAGGGTGTCGAGCATGGCGCGCTCTTCGGCTTTGTCCTGGCCGGTGATGTAGTAGATGACGTGCAGGCGGGCCTCGTGTTCCAGGGTTTTTTGACCCAGGGCGGCGGCGTCCCAGATTTCCTTGGCGGGAATGTTCGACAGGCCGCCGCCGGGCTGGGCGGCGGTGGCGTTGCCATCGGTGATCATGAAGATGACTTCGGGCTTGAGCTTGAAGGCTTCCTCCAGCGCATAGTCGTGCCGGGTGCCGCCGGGGCGGCCGCCGTAGGGGCGCGCGGTTTTCATGTCCACCTCATCTTGAATGTGCTTGAGGGCGGCGGCCTTGTTATCGTCGGTGGCGGCGACGAGTTCCGGCTTCCAGGAGTAGGCTCCGCCGCTCCACCGCACGATGCCGAAGCGGGCATTGACGCTGAGGTTTTGGACGAGCTGCATGGCTTCGTCGCGGACAATCTGGAAGGACTGTTCCTTGCCATGTTTGACGAGGGTGCGCCCGTTGGCATCGCCGGTGCGGGTGAACATGGAATCCGAGACGTCGATCATGATGACCACGCTGCGGGCCTCATCGTTGATGCCGAAGAATTTCATCTTGGGGAACTTGAGCGCGGTGCCGGTGCCGCGCCCGCGTCCCTGGCCGCCCGAGCCATCGCCGCCGAAGCCGCCGGACCCAAAGCCCGCGGAGCTCGCGATGCTGGTGACCTGATCGCTGATCAAGGTGCTGGGGTCGAGCGAGAGAAGCTGGTCCATTGGGACCCTGGGCATCTCGGGCAGGGCGAGTTTGCCGGGACGGATGCTGGCGATTCGGTCGGTGAAGGACGGCTTCGGCGGGAGGCCTTCGTAGGACGCGAGGTCGAGCTTGTGCTCGCGCTCCTGGGCGGCGAGGCGGGTCGGATCCCGCTTGGCCACAAACGTCGCGGCGGGAGGATTGAAGTAGCGCGCGACGACCCAGACGGCGGCGCCGAAGCCGCCCAGCAAATGAATGCCGAGGCTGACGAAGAGCACGGTGAGCAGGGCTTTGCGGCGCTGCTTTTTCGCACCTGTTTCCTGAAGGGTGGAAAGTTCGGCGGGCATGGCTCGAGCTAGGGCGCGTTGTCCTCGTCGGAGGTGGTGGAAAGGGTCACGCCGTGGATGTCTGCCGCGGCGCAGGCGTTCATCACGTCGATGATGCGCTGGTGCGGCACGGCATCGTCCGGAGCGACGGTGACGAGGGCCTGCGCTTTGTTGGCATCGCAGGCTTCCTTGAAGCGTTTGAGCAAGGTGACGAGCGCGGGCAACCGCGAGTCGCCCGGCGCGTCGATGGCGAGATCATTGACCACGACCTGCCCGCCCGACTGGATGGCAATGCGCTGTTCGTCAGGAATGTCCACGCTCTCTTCCTGCGCGACGGTGCCGGGGAGATTCAGGCCCACGTCGGCCTCGGGTTTCATGGGGCGCGCGGTGACCATGAAGAAGATGAGCAGGAGGAAGCCGATATCGACCATGGGGGCGATTTGCAGATCGACCGTGGGCTGTTCGCGGCGGCGGATGCGCATGCTAGTGGGCCGGCGTGGCGCCGAAGATGACCTCCACCGCTCCGGCGTCGGCGCAGGCTTGCATGATCTCCTTGATCTTCCTGGCGGGAGTCTGCGAATCCGCCCGCACATAAATCCGCAGCGGCGGAAAATCGATGAGCCGCTGGTGGAGATAGGCGCGCAGCTCCTTCATCGTGGCGGGACGATCGCCGATGTAGATCTGGCTGGCGGCGTCGAGATTGACGATGTCGCGGCCGGTCAGATCCTTGGGCAACACGGCGGCGGAGGCGGTGGGCAGTTTCACGTTCACGTTCTTCTTCTCCTTGGAGAGCTTCGTGGTGACCATGAAGAAGATGAGGAGGATGAACGTGATGTCGATCATCGGCGCGATCTGGAACCCGATTTCCTCGTGATGGCGGCGGCGGATCTTCACGCGGCTTCCACGGAGGCAGGGTGGAGCGAGGCGTCACCGCCGGCGCCGGCGGCCATTTCCAGGGTGCCCAGGGTGATCTCGCCGGTGAAGAGATCGAGCATGTTGCTGATCGTCTTTTGTACATCGGCGAAACAGCCCTGGAGAGAATTGCGAAAGAGGAAATATCCGAACATCGCGGGGATGGCGACGAGCAGGCCGCCCGCGGTGCCGACCATGGCCACGCCGATGCCGCCCGCGAAGTCCGCCGCTTCCGAGCGGCCGGCGGCGAGAACGCCGAAGCTGGAAATCATGCCGCTAACGGTGCCGAGCAGCCCGACCATGGGCGCGATGGTGGCGAAGGCGTTGAGCATGTTGACCCACAGCATGTAGCGCGTCTCCTCGTGGTAGAGCGTCTCGGCGGCGGCCTGTTCCATCGCGGCCTTGTTGTAGAGGTCGCGCTCGGGATTGGCCTTGATGAGCGCGGCGCCGAGAGAGCGCGTGAGCGTGTTCGGATGGCTGCGGCAGAGGTGAAAGGCAGCATTGAGGTCGCGGCCGGCCATCTGTTGATTGAGCTGGGTGACGACGAGCGCGGGGAGGAGTTTGCGCCGGTTGATCTGGAGCACGCAGAACGTCATGATCGCGATGGTGCCCACGGAACAAAGCGCAATGATGTGCATCACCCAGCCGCCATCGCGATACATGTCGAGGAGGGACTTGCTGTGCATGGCGGGCTGGGCGGCGTGCGCCGTGGGATCGGGCGCGGTCTGCGCGTCGAGCAGCATGGGCACGGCAAAGATGGCGATGAGGTAAAAGCAGAGGACGGGGAGTCGTTTTTTAGGCATGGGCGTGTGGTGTCGGTTAGCGAGCGGCGGAAGTGGTGGGCGGGTGAGCGGTGAGGAATTGGGCGGCGGCTTTGGCCTCGGAAGTGCCGGGGTAGAGGACGGTCAGATCGCGGGCGATTTCGACGGCGCGCACCGGCTCTTTCACAAAAACGAAGAACTCCATCGCCCCGGCCAAACCGCGCGCGGCGGGCGCCTGTTCGGCGCCGTAGAAAAGGAAGGGGTAGAGGAAATAATCGATCGTCTCGTGGTAGAGCCGGTGGCGCTCGGGGCGCACGTTGTCGTCCTCCTCCCAGCGGGGATTGTCCTCCAGGAGCTTGCGGAGTTCCTGGAACGCGCCCTGGGCGAGCACGTATTTGGCCTCGATGAGGGTGGCTGGATCTTCGGCATTGATGGCCAGATGTTTCGCCTGCTCGACGGCCTCGGCCGCGCGTCCGACGGCGATCAGCGCGACCAACTTTCCGCGCCCGGCTGCGTCGCGGCGGGCCTCGTTCCAGTCCGCCTTTTCGAGATGCTCGAACAAGGCCAGAGCTTCCGCACCGTGCCCGGCGCCCTTGAGGAGTTGCTGGGCGAAGGCGAGGCCAAAGGCCCCGGCATTGGAGTTGGGAAAACCCAGGAAAGGCTCCCGGGCCTTCCACCACCGCGCGATGCTGGCGGGATCGGCTTCCGATCCGGCCTTGAGCAGGCGGCGCTCTTCCTCGCTTTCGGCGAAATCGACCTGGGCGACTTCCGTGCGGGGCACGGTGATCGTGGCCGGCGACTGGCCGGGCACGAGAATGACTTCGAGTCTAATCTGCCGTTCATCGAGCCCCACGACGCGCGCGGATTGTTTGGTGCCATTGGCGCGATAGATGGTGTCCTGCCCCGAGCCGACACTAACCAGCAACAAAAGCAGACTGAGTATTGCGTGCAAGAGGCAGCGTCGCTGTAGATCTCCGGGCAGCGCGCCCAGGGCACGCGCTGCCCGGAGTTCAGTGTCGCCACGAGTTTTCATTGGACGCCTCCCATCGCAGCGAGTCGCGCCTTGGCGGCGGCGAACTCCTGGTAGGGCTGGAGATCTTCGCGCGCGACCATCTCCGCATAGGTTTTCTGCGCGGCCACCTTGTCGGCGAGTTGCTCGAAGGCTTCGCCGCTGCGCAGGTATGCCTTGGCGACATATTCCGGCCAGCGTCCCTGCATGATGTAGAGGCGCTGATAGTAGGGCACGGCCAACTGCGGTTGCTTCGCCCGCATGTGCAGTTCGCCGATCTGGTAGAGCGCGCGGGCTTTGGCATCGCCGCGCACGACCTTTTGGGCGAGCAGCGCTTCCAGGGCGGATTTGGCTTCGGGGATCTGGCCGCGCGTGGCGAGCAACTCCGCCTTGGCGAGCATGACCTCGGCAAAAAGCGGCGAGCCGAGGGTCTCTTTTTCGAATCGGGCGAAGTAATCCAGGGCGGCTTTTTCCCGGCCATCGGCCTTGGCGAGCAGGCCCAACCCGGCGAAGACCCGATCCTTCTGCGGCGCGCGCGGGTTCCACTTCAAGAGATCGTGGTAGAGCTGCTCGGCGTCCTTCGCCAGACCGCCTTCGCGCAGGGCGTCGGCGAAGTCGGCGAGGAGCAGGGGATTGTCCGTCTGGACATGGAGCCGCGGCGCGGCGTCGAGGAGGATTTGGCGGGCGGCTGCGGGGTCGGATTTGGCGAGGAATTGCGCTTGCGCCCAGAGCCCGCGGACGGCCAGCGTTTTGTGCCCGGCGGCGTCGGCCTCCTCGCGCAGATCGCGGAGCTTCGCCAGGTACGCGGCGCGTTCGGCGTCGCCTTTTGCCAGCCTGGCCAGCGGAGGGAAGAGATCCTCGACGGCCCGTAGCGCGGGATCATTGCCATACGCGCGGATGGCCGCCCAGTAGGTGTCAGCCGTGCGTTCCGGGTGTCCTTCGGCCCGATGCACCCAGCCGATCCAGTAGAGCGCCTCGGGCACGCGGGAGCTTTGCGGATGCTCCTTGACGAACTTCTCCAGGTGGTCGCGCGACTCGGCGAAGCGCTCCTCGGCACGCAACGCCTTGCCGATCTTGAACCAGCCTTCTTCAAAGAACCGCTTGTCCGCGGGCGGGATGCGGAGAAAGGCGGCGCGACCTCCCTCGATATCGCCCGTGGCCATGAGCGCGTCGCCGAGCATGGCCAGGGCTTCACTGCGGTCCTCGCCCTTGGGGAAGGCCTCGAGATACGCGCGAAACTCCGGGATCGCCGCCTCGTACTGCTTCTGGGCGTGCAGGCAGAAGGCGCGGCGAAAGGTCGTCTCGGCGGTGAGCGTGCCGCCTTTGAAGCGCTGGAGGCAGGCGTTGAAGATGATGCGCGCCTGGGCGTAATCCTTCGCGGTCGAGTAAGTGAGCCCGGTCCAGTAGAGCGCATTCTCGGCAAGCGGGTCTTTCGGATATTTCTGGGCAAAGGAACCGAGAGTCGTGATGGCTGCGGCGTAATCCTCGAGCAGCGCCTGGGCGAAACCCTTCATGAAGAGGGCGCGCGGCGCCCATTCCGAAGTGGGAAAGCGCGTGACCACCTGGTCGACCGTGGCCACGGAGGCCGCGTATTGATATTCGTTTTGCTGCGCCTGGCCTTTCATCACGAGAATCAGCGGCAGGTCTTTGGATTGCGGGAATTTTTCCTCGAAGGCGGTGGCTGCGGCGAGCGCCTTGGGCCAGCGCTCGATCTGCATCCAGCATTGCACCAGATTGGTCGTGGCTTTCTCCACGAGGGCGTCGGGTGGCAGATCCTCGAGCATCCCCTCCATGATCAGCGCGGCTTCGCGATAGCGCTCCATGCCGAGAAAGGACGCCGCCATGCGAAAGCGCAGCGCCGAGTCGAACTGCTTGATCTTCTCGAAGGACTGCAGCTCCTTTTCGATCTGCGCGATGAGCTGCCGATGCTGGAAGACGATGTGGGCCGGGGCCTTGGCCGCTTCGGCGCGTTCAAGGCTCAGCCGCCAGGCTTCGAGCCGTTCCTTCTGATGCTTGAGCAGGCGGTCGCGGCTCCACACGCGTTGCAGGCTGGCGATGGCCTTGTAGTACTCGCCGCGGTCGTAGAAGTCTCCCCCGAGTTCCAGGACGAGCATCTGGAAGCCGGCGAGCTGCACCATGTTTTCGAGATGACTGCCTTCCTCGACGATCATCCGCAGGGCGTTGTCGCGGTCGTCGGATTTTACCCGCGAATACAATTCGAGGAGAACGACGCGCGCGCGATCCACACCGCCGAGCTGCGGTTTGATTTCCGTGAGAAAGGGAATGGCCTCCTTCCATTTCTCCTCCTTCACCAACAGTGTGCCGACGAAGAGAAGTGCCGGCGTGCGTTTCTCCGACCGGGGATAGTCGCGGACGAAGGCGAGCAGTGTTCCTCGCGCGGCGGCCTCATCGCCCGTCTCCGCCTCGCAAAGCCCCTGCCAGAAACGCAACTCCTCCATGACCGTCGCGGGGATCTCCTTGGGGTAGCTGAGGATCGTCAGCTTGATGGTATCGAGCGCTTCCTGGTATTTTGCGAGACGCGCCCGGCTCAAGGCGAGCGGCGGGTAAACGCGCGGCAGGACCGCGGTCACCTGGGCGCTCTTTCCGAACTGGGTGACAAAAGCGGAAAGGGCCTTTTCCGCCTCCGCCCAGTTGCCCGCCGCGTAGGTGACCAGCCCGCGGGTGGCGAGTTGCTCCGCAGTTTCCGGGACGGCAGCGACTTGCTGGCCACGAAGTGCCAGCGGAGAGAAGAAAACCAGCAGGCAGGCGGCGACGTGAAAGACAAACCGGGCCATCGAAAATCTCCGGTGATTCACCGCGCTTCGCAAATGCATGGGTTCAGGGATCGTGAACGCGAGAGCATATTGCCGGTCAGAATCGCTGTGCGCGGGTGGGTCTGGCAAAACAGAAAGGGTGACGGTTGGGTGAACTTTCTAGTACGTCATGAGTTATTCGATATTTGCGTTCGCCGACGCGGTGGTCGGCGGTGCACGATGCCCGGTTTCAGCGGAAGAGCCAGAGAGGCTCTGTGACGTTTCGGAGACGGTTCGTGTGGCGCGGCCTTGATGGAACACCGCGCCCCTTCTCATAAGCACGGGCTATTCCATCGCCAGCGATATTGATTCGCAGGAGGGAGCTGGCGTAGCGTCCGGTAAGAGACCTTCGTGGATTGTAATGTTTTGCGCATATGGCTGCGCAGGAATCGCCAGGGATGTTGGTAATTTTACAGATGTGGACGAAGGCGGATCAGGCGGGGAAAAATAGCGGTTTCCGGCATCGCGCCGACGGTCGCGATGCCAGCGCGGTGGAGGCGGTGCGTCATCAAAATATTCGGGCCAGGCGGTGCAGAATATTTTAGGCGCCTGGTTGGCGTCTCAGATAGGTAATTACAATATGTGGAGGTCGTTCTTGAACGGTAACTTATGACACGAGAAGAGTTCTACGACCGGGGGTGAGATTGAGTGCGGAAAGCGCCGCCCACGGAAAATCATTTGGTAATCCGCGAGGGTGCTAGTAAAGTCGGCGCCCAGCATGGGACGCTCATTCAAGCGCCAGCGTTCTGCTGGCTTGAGAGACGGGTTTGCCGCCGAGCTCCATTCGATGGCCACATCCGTTGCGGAAGTGTCACCCCATGTGTCGGATAGCGGCGGACGCTGCCTGGTTCGCCATGTGCTGTCCGTCTGCGATCGTTCACGCGAATGTCACATTTAAAATTTTGTCCGCCTCGTTTGCCGTGGCGAAGATAGTTCCAATTCAATGACCAAATATTCCGCGATGGTATTCCGGTCACGCCAAGCGGCTTCGCCGCAGGGACACCATCGCCGCCGCGCATTTACTTTGGTCGAGATGATCGCGGTGATGGCGGTGCTGGCGATATTGGCTGCGGTGCTATTGCCGGCGGTGACGTCCTTGTCGAAGAGTTCGGCGCGGCGGTCGGCGGTCACGCGGACCTTGTCGACCTTGGACCAAACGCGAGCGCTGGCGCTGAGCAAGGGAGGGGCCTATTACCTGGTGTTTGCCGACCAGGATGCGGCCTGGCCGGAGCAGTATCGTTGCCGGTCGTATGCGATTTACGAGGAGATCTACAACACGACCGCAAACCGCTATGATCGATTTCCCGCGACCCCCTGGACGCAATTGCCGACGGGCATCGCCTTCAAGCCGGACACCGTCGCGACGGCGACGACGGTAGCGACCGTTTTTGGAGGAGCAAAAGAGGAGTTTTACTGCGCGCCGGTCGGCAAGAATATGACTTTGCCTTGCTTCAAATTCAACAGCCTGGGCGGAGTGGACGAGCCGACGGATACGAACTATGCGCACGTGCGATTGTTCGAAGGTTTCTTCAATGGAGCGGGCCAACGGGTGGCGACCAATTCCGCGGGGGTAGACGGGGAGGAAATCCTCGATGTGTCGCTGGTGACGGGCCGAGCCAAAAGGGAGGAGCAAAAGCAACCATGAGGCGCGTCCCGATTAAGAACGCGGCCTTCTCCCTGATCGAAGTTTCCATTACGCTCGGCGTGGTGGTATTCGCGCTCGTGGGTCTGGTGGGCGTGCTGCCGCTGGCGATCGAGCAGAGCCGGCTTTGTGTGAACGAGACTCGGGGCGCGCAATTGGCGCGCATGGTCTGTTCCACGCTGGAAGGCGAGCCCTACAAGGCGTCGCAATGCTTTGGCCCGGATGGATCCACGGTCGATTTTTCCACGATGACGGCGGGCAGCGCGCCGCTCGTTCTCTACGCCTCCTACGACGTCCGCAACGATGCGAACATCGTCCGTGCGACGACCGCCCCGCCGAATGTGGAATATCGTATTGAACTTCGTTTCCTGCCCGCGCCCGTGGATGCCACGGACGGCGCCGCGATCCGGGGACAGGCGGTGAACGTGAAAATCACCGACTACCCAGCGCAGAAGTCCGCCGCGTTTGAAGGAGTGGAATTTATTTCGCGTCTGCAACGGAGCATTCAGCCGAAATGAGGAATTCACGAGCCTTCACGCTGGTCGAATTGCTCGTGGCGATGAGCGTCACCTCGCTGTTGGTCGTGGCCATGTTGCGGCTCTTCATGGATGAGACTTCGCTTTGGCAGAAGTACGACCAGAAGCTGGACACATTCCGTGAGGCGCGGGCCGCGATGCAGATGATGGCGAAAGACTTCAGCGGGTTGCGTCCAGCGGCCAGCGCCCCGACCGATTTCCCCATGCTGGCGCTGATCGCGCACCCCGATACGCAGCCGGAGGATCTGGTGAATGAAGAGATCTATGGATTGCCGGCGCTGCGCAATCAAGGGGCGAACGATTTATGCGCGGTGGGATACTACTGCGTCTGGGTGCCGGCCAAGAATGCGTTTGTCCTGCGGCGGCAGTGCACGGAGAGCTCCACGACCTTTAGCCTGATGCAGCAGGCCCTGCCGGTGACCTCGCCGCTGACCGGGCCGCTCGCGTTTCAAACCATTTTCAGCCGCGCGCAGAAGATGCAGGACGACAAGGTGCTGACGATCGACGATCTCGCCACCTACATCTGGGACCTGAAGGTGGTGATTCCGCAGACCGGAACTCCGCCAACCGGCACGCCGCTCCAGCAGTTGAATTGGCCGCAGGGCAACTTCAGCCGAGAACTGCCGGCTTGGGTCGAAATTCGCTTCAAGGCGCTCGGCGTCAATGCCGCGCGCCGGATCGCCGGATCGGGGGTGACGCGTGACACGTGGTTCCAGCCCGACTCGGACCTGTATCGCAATCTTATCCTTCCGGGACAGCAACAATTCGTAACGCGCATCAAGCTTTGCCGATGAAACGTCCATCCCAACAAGCGGGCTTCTCGCTCGTCATCTCGCTGATCATTCTCACGCTGCTCGCGATCCTGGTGGTGAGCTTCATTTCTACGTCCACCTTGGAAAGGACGACGGCGCGTGCGTTTGCGAACAAGGCCGCCGCGGAAATCGCCGCCCAGACAGCCACCAACCAGGCGATCAGCCTACTGACCGAGCGAATCACGCAATATCCGGATTCGGCAACGGTTTGGGAGCCTCTCACTCCCCAGGCTTCGGTGGGCGGCTATGGATTCGAGGGCACGGTCCTCTATGGCGTGAAGCACGCGACAGACGCGGAGGATCCGAACAATCCCAGCGCCACTCGCTGGATGCTGCCGCTCGTCTCGCGCGGGGTGGACTCCAATGGGCAATTGCTCTCCGAAGTCCCCGTTGCGGAGCATGCCAAAGCCTTGGGAAGTCCGGAGAATTACAATTCGTCGAGTCCCGATGCCTCGAAGGACAAGTGGACCGATGACAATTCGCTAGACCTCAATCGCCCGCGTTCCAATACAGATACCACCGGCTGGATTGGCTCGACACCCGCCGATGGACGCAAGCCTTACCGTGCACGGTGGATCGAGGTCCAGGGCACGCCTCCCAGTACTCAGCCAGCCGCTCCCGCGACGCCGGCGCCGGGCAAGACCATCTCGCGCTACGCCTTCTGGGTGGAGGACGAGAGCTTCAAGGTGAATCTCAACATGCTCGACAACAACCTGAGCAATGCTGGCGTCTCGACGGGACGCGGTTCTGAAGCGACGGAATCCGCGCGCCTGGACAAGACCCAGCCGCTTCCGCCGCAACTCGCGGGATTGGTCCCGATCCAGGGATTGCTCAGAAGCGCCCGCGCTCCCTATCCGTCGGGCAAGCTGGACACGTGGGCGGGCAACGTGCGGGGTGTTCGCAACGGCTGGTTTGGGAAACAACTCTTCGAACTGCGCGCCTTTAATCACGCCGACTTGCCTTACCCGGACCCGCTCAATCCCACGGACCCGACGAAGGACAAGCATTATGGGATCGGCGATGGGGCCAAGTTCCTCGCCACCATTTATTCCGGCGGGTTGAACCTTTCCCGCCACGGCACCCAGCGCGTGAACCTCAACGGTCTCGGTTTTGAGAAAGCGCAGGTGCCGACGAAGGTCACGTCGGGGGCCACGACGGTGGACGCGCCGATTGCGACCGACGCCGAGATCTACAAGCAAATCGAGCAGGTCGTTCAGACGATCAAGTATCACGCGCCGAAATTCGGGCAGCGTTTCTATCGCAACAGCGCGGCGGTCGATCCAACCACGCTGAATGCCGAGATCGTCCTCGAGACCACCGACGACCGTCATCAGAGCATCTACCTGCACAAGGTCGCCGCCAATATCCGGGATTATATCGACCCGGACTCCCAGCCGACTTTGATTCTGGCACCCCCTTCGGTCCCGGCTCCCACCTTGACCACGCCGCCGAGCATCGCACCGCGCGCGCCCGCCGTGGACGCGATGTACGCGGGCGATAACAAGAACAAGTATTGGGCGCAAGGCAAGGACGGCGCTCCGTACATCCAGGAGGCCGTGGCGCGCTTTAGAACAGCTTGCACCAAGGTGCCTAAGGCCTACAGCCTGACCGTCGATTATTACATCGAGATCTGGAACATGACCGGCCAGGATATCTACGCCAAGGCGCTGAACGATCCTTCGCGCCGCGACCTGAATAACGCGTTTGTCCAGGTTAGTGACACCTTCGGCTGGTTTGAACATAAGACCACCGATACGGGTGGCTCACACATTGGCATTCCACTGAAAGCGACCAATAACTCGCCTGTCGCCGGCGACCCCGATGAGGGCCGCAACATGACGATCGATCTCGTCAACGGCGTTTATTTCGGCGGGAGCGCGGCAAATGGCGGAACTCTCGCACCCGACGGCGTGGTTTTCAAAGCCGGAGCGTGTACCGTCATTACCACTGATCCGGATGGTCTCCCCACTGGTACCGGTAGCTCTCCCGATGCCGTGAGCAGTGGGGCGGTGAACCCCGCCAACACGTATTACTGTCCGAACATTACGGGCAAGCGTGTCTTTACCGGCCCCCTTTCGACCACCAATATTGACGGCATGTGGGCTGTTTTCCGTGACATTGTGGATGGCAATGGAAAAGGGACCTCCGATTACGGGACCGCCGTCATCATGGGAAATAGCTATGGGTATTTCGATAGTGCGCCCTACTCGATCCCGATGAACAACGGAAGTACCGGTCCGCATGTGACCTACAGCACCGGTTCCCCCAATACACTCGATGAAACTTACGGCGGAGCGCTGACCGGCAACGTCAGCACCACCTCTACCAGTAAGACGCCCTCCCAAACGGGCGATCCTCGGACCAATAACGAACAGCTCGTCCTCACGCGGTATTTGTCCGGTGGCGTTGCGGCTGAGCCGGACGTGACCCGCTATCCCAATTCGTCGACCGCCAACGATCGCTTTTCGCTGGGATGGCCAAACGCGCGCTACACGGTTCCTTTCGCGAACAATTCCACGACCTTCCCATGGAAGGATTATTACAAAGTCTGGAGCCAGTCTTCGGGGCCGTTTGCGGGGGTGCTCAGTCCCACTGCCGACACGGCTCCGGCGTTCGTGGCCAACGGTAAACTGACTTCCATCGGGCAACTGGGCGATGTATTCGACCCGGCGCGGATCCTTGGCATGGTGGGTAGCCTGGGGATCGGCGGTAGTAGAGGCGGGGGGCGGACGTTCAAGATCGGGCAACAGGACGACCTCGTCGATATGACCACGGCCACCGCCGCCAGCCAGCAGTGGGCGGCGTGGCGTCTCACCGATTTCTTCGACATTTCGAGCGATCTCTACCAACCCGGCCTCATCAACATCAACGGCCTCCGCCGGGACAACGGCGCGGCCCTGCGTGCCGCCTGCTACGGCCTGACCCTGAGTGCCGTCTCCCAGGCGAGCAGCGTCACTACGCCGACAGTCACCCCCGCCGTCACGCTCAACTCGCAGGAAGCAGCCGCAAACGGCGTGCAGAATTTGATCACTCAGGCGATTCTACGCTTGCAGAATGACCCAGCCCCCACGACGGCCCTGCCTAGTTATTTTCGCGAGCGCGGCGAGCTTTCCGACCTCTCCATCTTCAGCGCAGCCTCGCTCGATCTCCTCAAAAAGGATACCACCGTTTCGGGCACGGCTGACGTGAAGATGGGCGATGCGTTCGACCGCACTCGGGAGGAGTTGTTTCGCCGGCTGGCTGGCCTGATCACGACGCGCGGAAACGTCTTTAGCGTTTATGCTGTCGGTCAGTCGATCACGGAAGGGAAGGATGCCAAGAAGACCCGCTACGTCACCGGGGAACACTGGGTGAAGACGACCTTTGCCTTGCTGCCAAAGAAAGCGGATGGCACCGACTTCCAAGTGAAGGCGGAAACCTTTATCCCGGACGACGCGACATCGCGGGCGGCGCGTTTCGCCAAGCCCGATCACTATGATATCCAGCTTCTGCAAGTCACGTCTCCTTAGACTGCTGCTGGCGGTCGCCTGTGCTGGCGGACTGCAAGCTCAGGTATCCTCGCCCATGGGCCCATCCGCGCGAGCGACTCCGCCGCCCAAGGAGTCCAAGCAAAAGCATGGTTACCTTCGGTTGTGGAACATGCTCCCGAAAGAAGCGGGCGTGCTTCTGCTCATCAAGGAAAACGGCACTCCTGAAGGTGACGTTCTCCTCAGCGCGGCGCCGAATAACTATTACGCCTCCTACACGGCGCTGCCGGCCGGGCGCTATGCCCTGAAATTGGTGCGAAGCGAGGCTCCGGACACCGTGATCGAGAACGTGTCAGTGACCTTCCGAGGGGATGAGTCCCGCACGATTCTCGCAGGTTCCGTGGATCGGAAATTGAAGGTCGAAACCCTGGATGAAACCTACGATCTGGCCACCACGCTGGCCGGCCGCCTGACCATCCGGCAAAACTTTCCCAATTCCCGAGTCACCATCGAGGTGGGTTCGCAGACGCGGACGCGCGAGCTTGCTTCCAGTGAAGTCGAGGTCGTGGACGGTCTGCCTTTGCAAGTCGTGAGTCTGAAAATGCACGCGACTTTCGCGGACGGGAAGACGTCGGATTGGTCCACGGAAGTCGACTTCAAAACGATTCGTCATGCGACACTTCTGATCGTTTCCGATCCGTACGGGCGCTGCCGCCCGCACGTCGCCCTCGATGGACGCGCGGTTGTCATCACCCCGGACCCTGCCCAACCATGAGAGCAAGGAAGACGCGCTTGCCCGTGTGTGCCCGCTTATTCGTTGCCGTGCTGGCCATTTTGACGGCAGTGCCACTCTGGGCGGCACCGAAAAAGAAAGAGAAGACAGCACCCGTACCCGGCGCGACTCCGAGTCCCGTCGCGGCTCCCGCTCCCGATCCGGCGGCCAAGGTCCGCCTTCGCATATGGAAGGCCGAATTCGCTTCAAAACGAGTCGTGCACCTAGTCGTGCGGCCCGCCGGCGGTCACGGGGCGGCCACGGACCTCGGTGAATTTCCCGCTGGGAGCCGATTTGGCAACTATGAATCCGCCCCGGGCGGCGAGTGCACGGTGGAAGTGCGCGCCCCCGGCGACGATGGCGCCGTGCTGGCGACATCCGCGGTGAGCCTTTCAGGCGCCGCGTCCACCCTTGTCTTGCGTGAGAACGATGACGGAGCCATCGCGTTCGAATTGATCGATGACAAGCCCACAGGTGACGAAGCCAGCGCAGAGCTTTTCGTCCGCAACTTCGTGCCCGCCCTTCGATCGCTACAACTGGACTCCGGTGCGGATTTGCACGTGCGTCTGGTGACTCCCGGGAGCTTCCTGCATTTGCGCGGTTTGGTTCATGGCCGGCTCGAAATGAAGATCACCGCGGAAGACGGTGCCGGGAGCATGACCTACTGGACGAACGAAATCGACCTCCACCAAGTGCGACGCGCGACCCTGCTCATCGTCGCCGATCCCCATGGGCGCATCCGTCCGCGTTTCGTCGTGGACGGCGGTGGCTCTCCGGAGGCTGCCGGTTCCGCGCCCGCCTCGGCACCGGGCGGAGATATCAAATAGCCGGTCGTCGAATCGGCGAGTTGTTCTGCGAGGGCGGTGAGCGTCGCCTGCGTGTGGAGGGCGCGCGGCTTGTCGCCGCTTTGGTTTGCGGCGGAGCCGCGATGGCCGAGTTGGATGTCGCGCACACGATCGTTGCGGTGCCGGCAACGGTCGATCCCAGCGACGCTCCGCGCCAATCCATGGCGGCGACAAGTCGCGCGCACTGCGCGGGCGTCGTGGCCGCGTGCTATTCTTCATGGACGTTTGCCACTGGGTGGGGCTTTCATGGTGAAAGCAAGGTGCCGCGCGCCGCCGCCATCCCATCCCCATGAGAATCCTCCCCTCACTTCTCCTCGCCATTTCGATGGCCCTCGGCAGCCGGCTCGGCGCGGCGGATGCCAAACCGATGAACGTCGTCCTGCTCTATGCCGATGACTGGCGATTCGACACTCTCGGCTGCGCGGGCGATCCAGTGGTGAAGACGCCCATCCTCGATCACCTTGCGACCGAGGGGGTTCGCTTCACCCACAACTGCGTGACCACATCCATTTGCGGCGTGTCCCGGGCGACATTGTTTACCGGGCAATGGATGTCGCGCCACGGTAATCCGGCCTTCAGCGCTTTCAAGACGCCGTGGGAAGAAACCTATCCGGGATTGTTGCGCGCCAATGGCTACTACGTGGGCCACGTTGGCAAATGGCATAACGGCAAGTTTCCGGCCGAGAAATTCGACTTCGGCCGCGCCTATTCCGGGACCCACTGGATGACCGAGCCCGACGGCACGCAGATCCACGTGACGAAGAAGAACGAGAGGGACGCGCTGGAGTTCCTGCGCACACGTCCGGCGGACAAGCCTTTCTGCCTCACCCTGGCCTTCTTTGCCACGCACGCGGAGGACCGGAATCCCAAGCAGTACCTGCCGCAGCCGGAGAGCATGTCGCTCTATACGGACGTGACCGTCCCGGTGCCGAAGACGGCGACGGACGAGGCCTTTCACAAGTTGCCGCCCTTCATCGCCAACGAGAAAAACGAAGGCCGGGTGCGCTGGCACTGGCGCTTCGATACGCCGGAAAAATTCCAGGAGATGATGAAGAACTACTTCCGGCTCGCCAGCGAGGTGGACTCGACGTGCGGGCGGGTCATCGAAGAGCTGAAAAAGCAGGGCGTGTTCGACAATACCCTCATCATTTTCACGGGCGACAACGGGTATTTCCACGCGGAGCATGGTCTCGCCGACAAGTGGTATCCGCACCAGGAAAGCATCCGCGTGCCGCTCATCGTGCGCGATCCGCGCTTGGCAGCCGGCAGACGCGGCACCACGAATGACGACTTCACGCTAAACGTCGATCTGGCCCCGACGATTCTCGCTGCCACGGGCATCGCCGCGCCGGCCACCATGCAGGGCCGCGACATGGCGCCGCTGTATCTCGCCGCCGAAAAGCCCGCGTGGCGCACCGAATTTTTCTACGAGCACGCGATCATCAAGAGCGTGGACTTCATTCCCTCCTCCGAAGCCCTGGTGAGAAAGGACTGGAAGTATTTCTACTGGCCTGACTTCAAACTGGAACAGCTCTTTCACATCGAATCCGACCCGTTCGAGGAAAATGACGTGGTCGCCGATCCGGCCCAGGCTGGCCGGCTCGCGGAGATGCGCCAGCGGTTTAATGAACTCAAGGCGGCGGCGAGGTGACGGGGTGCCCGCCGTGGGGCCGAGTGCTCAGTCGTAAAGTGCTCAGTGCTCAGGGCTCAGAAATCACTTGCGATGCGGCATCCGAGACTGAGAACTGAGCACTACTTACTGAGCACTTCTCCCTTTGCGATTGAATCATGAAAATATCCCTCTGCCTCGCCCTCGCAGCACTCACGCTCCCAGCCCTCGCGGCCGATCGCCCGAATATCGTCTTCATTGTCGCCGATGATCTCGGATACGGGGAGGCTGGGTGCTACGGTGGGGTGGATATTCCGACGCCGAATATCGATGCACTTGCCAGGAGTGGAGTGCGTTTCACGAGCGGTTATGTGACCGCGCCTTTCTGTGCGGCTTCGCGGGCGGCGTTGCTCACGGGGCGGTATCAGACGCGGTTTGGATTTGAGTTCAATCCGATCGGCGCGCAGAACGCCGCCCCCGGCGTCGGGTTGCCCGTGGCGGAGAAGACGCTCGCGGAACGCCTGCGCGATACGGGCTATGCGACCGCGCTGGTGGGGAAATGGCACCTCGGGGGCACGGCGCCCTTCCACCCGCAGCGGCGCGGGTTCGACGAGTTCTTTGGGTTCCTGCATGAGGGGCACTGCTATGTGCCGCCCCCGTGGGCGGGTGTCACCACCTGGCTGCGGCGCAAGGCCCTGCCGGACGGCGGGAAGGGGCGCTGGACGTCGCCGGATGGACGGATCGTGTGGAGCACGGAGATGGGCAACAACGAACCTGAATACGATACCGACAACCCGCTCTTGCGCGGCAGCCAACCGGTGGACGAAGCGGAAAATCTCACCGAGGCATTCACCCGGGAGGCGTGTGCGTTCATTCGGCGGCATCGGTCGCAACCGTTCTTTCTCGACCTGGCCTACAATGCCGTTCACAGCCCGATGCAGGGAGCGGATGCTTTCATGGAAAAGTTCGCGCACCTTCCCGACATTCATCGCCGGATTTTTGCGGCGATGCTGGCGCACCTCGACGATGGGGTGGGGCGCGTGCTCGCGGCCCTGCGCGAGAATGGTCTCGAGGAAAATACGCTGGTGATCTTCCTCAGCGACAACGGCGGTCCGACGCGTGAGTTGACCTCCAGCAACCGGCCCTTCCGCGGTGAGAAAGGCCAGCTCCTCGAAGGCGGCATCCGCATTCCTTTCATCCTTTCATGGAAAGGCCGGCTGCCGGCGGGGCGCGAAGAGGCGCGGCTGGCCAGTTCACTCGATCTCTATCCCACGGCGCTCGCCGCTGCCGGAGTGAGCCCGCCGACGAATCTCGATGGCATCGATCTTCTCCCCCATCTCCAGGCCGGGGACACCGAGCCATTTCGCCCGCGGCACTACTGGCGTGTCGGCGCGCAAGCGGCGTTGCGTGAGGGGGACTGGAAAATTTACCGCGGGCCTTCAGATCAGGCCTGGCAACTCTTTCATCTCAACGAAGATCCCGGCGAAGCGCGCGACCTGGCCGCCGGGCAGCCTGACCGCGTCGCCGCGCTCGAGGCGGCGTGGAAGAAGTTCGATGCGGAGATGATCGCTCCGCTATGGGACAGCCGGGCGCGGGCCGGGAAATGATTCGCCGGCATGCGGCTCGCGTCTGCTCCGAACCTGTCCAGGCCAATACCCCTTCCACCGTGATGAAATCCACCCAACGCCACACCCTCGCCGTCAACGTCTCGATGGCCACGTCGGAGGCGCCGACCCCATGAATTCCCTCCTTCAAGACCCGGGCGCAGCGCGACGTCCCGCTCATCCCTGGCTGCAACGATTGGGCCATGGCGCACTATGGCTCCTGCTCGCGGGACTGACCCTATGGGCCGCGGGTGCTCTCTCCTACGACCTCCCGGTCGCTACCCTGCGGACGCCGGCGGCAATCGGCTACGTGGTCGCGGTGCTTGCTGTGTCCATTTCGATACGGAACCGGTGGCTCGCCAAGGCCCTCGTCCTCGGCGGTTTCATCGCCATCCTCGGCTGGTGGCTAACCCTCGCGCCTTCCAATGAACGGTCGTGGCAACCCGATGTCGCCGAGACGGCTTGGGCAGAAGTGGCCGGCGACCAGGTAATCCTGCACAACGTCCGCAACTGCGAATACCGCACCGAGACGGACTACACGCCGCGTTGGGAAAAGCGCACCGTCGACCTCTCGAAACTGCGTGGCGTCGATCTCGCCATCAACTACTGGGGTTCCGCCTGGATGGCGCATCCCATCTTCAGTTTTCAATTTGACGGCGCCGCGCCCGTCTGTTTCTCGATTGAGACGCGCAAGGAAAGCGGCGAAAGCTATTCGGCTGTCGGCGGCCTCTACCGGCAGTTCGAGCTGACTTTCGTGTGTGCCGACGAACGCGATGTGATCCGCGTGCGGACGAACTATCGACACGGTGAGGATGTCTATCTCTATCGCACCACGATGACCCCGGAAAAAGCCCGTCAGCGCTTTCTCGAATATGTGGCTTCGATAAACGCCCTCCACGAAAAGCCGCGCTGGTACAACGCCGTCACGACGAATTGCACGACGAGCATTCGGACCCAGCACGCGAACGCCGAGCGGGCGCCGTGGGACTGGCGAATCCTCTTCAACGGCTACGCCGATGAGATGCTCTACGAGCGCGGCGCCCTGGCGGGAAACCTGCCATTCGCCGAACTAAAAAAGCGCGCGCTCATCAACGAGGCGGCGAAAGCCGCCGAGGCCGCGCCGGATTTTTCCGCGCGTATTCGCGCCGGTCGTCCGGGATTTGGGGATTTCTAATACACCGACCCTATTCGAACCGTGCTTCGATCACGGGAAAATCATCGTCCAGTTGCGTCGAGCCACGGAGTTTGCGGGCGTGGGCCAGCAGGGGAGCCATGAAATTTTCCGCGCGACCGTCGAGGGTGGCGAGATGCACCTGCAATCGCCTGCACCCTCTCGGCGATCGGCCCTATGTAACGCGACGAACAAATGTCCATGAAGCACAGAGCAGATGTCCATTCTCAGGACAACACGGAAAAACCCGGCTCAGCGGCCGGGTTTCGTGAATATGGCAAAGAACTCCGTCAGCCCAACGCCGCCGGCGTCGCAAAGCGGGCGGTGACATCGATGGTCAACGTCACCGGACTGAGCGTCAGATACGGAAACGTCGGATCCCCGGGCACGTGCCAGTCCTGAGCCCGCCGCGCCGGCACCGCGCTGCCGAGCACCGTCCAGTTCCCCACGGGCTCATCTACCCCGGCAAACCCACTGAGCCCGCCCAGCCACAAGTTGGTATGCGTGTCGCGGTAAAAATACTCTCCCGCGCCGCCCAGTTCGATGCGCCCGACCGCCTCGATGGAGATCCCCTTTGCGTAGGCGCCATCGTCTTTGCGGTACAGACCACCAATGAACGCGCTGATGGTCACCCCTATGAACAGCGGATCGCTGATCTCCCAAAATGTCTCTGCAAATAGGTTCCAGTCCCGCCCGCCCACGAAGGGTCCACTCGAAGGCACCAATACTCCCCAATCGACACCCGCGACCGTGGTCTCGGCGGTGAGATCGAAGTCATGCGAAACATCATCCCCGCCGATCGCAGCGCCACCCACGGCAACCGTCCCACTCGCCCGCAGCCTCATCGTCTTCCACTGATCTTCCACCGTCATGATCGTCTCCCCCGCGCCAGTCAGCGGCCACGAGATCGGGAGTGCGCTGCCCGCCCCTGTAGGCGCCGCACCCACCAGAGCCGGCATCGTCGGAAAGTGGCTCCCCATCAGCATCCAGGCATTGCTCATAGGTCCTGGATCGCCCCCCTCACGCGGATGGTCTTCGCCACCGGCACCCCCGACACGTCCACCCACGCCTTCGTATCCAGCAGCGGGAAATTGTCCTTCGTATCGGCCTTCGTCCCGTTCTGCCCGTTGAACCCATAGTTTTGCTCCCCGCTCTGCCCGCTCTGCTGCTCATCGCGGATGCTCGTGGACACCGCCGCCCGCTTTCGCCGGGCGAGCGCCAGCGTCAGCAGTTGATCCAGCTTCAGTCCGCGCGGCGGCCCCCAGCTCACCGTATTGGTCCCCGCCAGCAGATCGCGCCGCGCGCTCTGGATCACCGCATTCATCGCCGCCCACCCTTCCTCACCGCCGCTGATGTTCAGCCGCGTCCCCGCACCAGGCACGCGCGGCGCCAGTTGCGCCTTTATCGTCCCCGAGCCCGCCCATCCGATTTGCGCCACCGCCAGGAAAAGCGTCCGCGCCTGCGTCCGCAGCAGATCCTCGATGTCCAGATCCACGTAACCCTCGAAATCCTTCCCGTCGAAAACAAACGGCACCACTCCATCCTCTCCGAGCACCGTGCTTTCCGGCCACTTCACTTCCAGCCAGGAGGTCAGGTATTTGCGCTCCGCTCCCGGCGCCACATCCTCCAGCGGCTGCAAGGTCTGGGTGTGCACGGTCATCACCACGCCGCTGATGTCGTTTTCGAAGCAGCGTTGCACCTCCAGTTTCCCCACCCACATATCCCTCGCCACCGTCACCGTCTTCAGCGCGCCGAAGGCCGTCACGTTCGTCACCACTCCCACCCCATGTTCCAGCGCTCCAGGCGTGTAGGTCGCCGCCGCCTCCACGCAGTGGAAGGTGGGCGTCTCCGTCGTGTAGTCGATGAATGGCACCATCGTCGGTGTGTACGCCAGCGCGCTCGCGATCACCTCCCCGCAGCTTCGGCACTCCTGATACTCCGGCACGATCTTGATCCCGTCGTCCACCTGGCCCAGCTCGAGCCGCGCTCCATGCCCGATCGCCCAGTTCACCGCCGCCCGGATCACCGCCCCGGTTTTCACCAGCACCCCCGTCGCCGGATCCACCCCCAGCCCGATGCGCGCAAAGTTCACCCCGCTCCCCGTCCCGGCCGCCCAGGGTTGGGCAAAGAAGCGCCCCGTCAGTTCCGACCATCCACCCACGATCCGATACGGCCGCCGCAGTCCGCTCCGCGCCGCCTGCGTCCGTGGGAATACCCGCCCCGCGAAGATTGGCGCCCCGTTTTCCAGCACGCTCACATATTGCTTGTTGGGCAGGAGCGCCGCCAGGTCATCGGGGATGTCATCCGTCTTCTGGCCCAGCTCCAGCACGTCCGCCGCCGATACATTCGTCGTCAATGCCGCCACCGTTATCCCCAGTTGCTCGAAGCTGTAGGTCTCTTCCCCCACCGCCAGGCTGTAGATCGGCGCGCTCATTCTTTATGCGGCTCCGATCGCGTTGATCGCCGCGTCGATCTTGGCGTTGAGTTCTTGGATCTTGCTTTCCAGCGTCCCTTTCAGTTCGTCCACCTTGCCCGCCGTGGCCCCCAGATCACTCACCGCCGTGGCCTGCAGCGCCTCCATGGATTTCTGCACACCCTGCGCGGCCGTCTTCAGGCTCTTGGCTGCCGCCTGGCCGTCCGTCCCGGCCTTCTGCACGGCCTCGGTCGCCCCATCCCCCTTGGCCGTTGCCGCCGCGCCGGCCGCCGCATCCCCGCCCGGTCGATTGCTCGGCTCCGGCGTCACATCGCCCAGCGCCCGGGGGAAGAGTTTGTCCCAGGCCGCGTCCGGCGTCAGCCCACGCCCGCCGGCCACTGACCCATGGTTAGACTCGCCCCCCTCCCGCGTTCCGTCGCTGGTGGTCTTGCCGAATGTCTTCGCCCAGTCGTCATCCGACATCCCGCCTTTCCCAAATTTGTCTGCCGCGCCGGCGCGCCCCGTCGGCCCGCCGATTCCCCCCTGGCTGCGCCGCCGCGTCGCCAGCTCACCACCCACCGTCCGGTCGATCGTCTCCTGGTCATACCCGTCGTGCTCCAGCTCGTGCCGCCGTTTCAGTTCGAAGGCCTTGTCCCCCGCCTTTCGCGCCCCGGTCTTGTGGTGATGCGCCTGCTCCCGCCCCACGGCATCGTCGGCATTGATCTGCTCCAGCTTTTCCGCCCGGTCTTGGTTGCGCACCGCATCCTTGTCATCCGCTGCGCGCGTCGCCTGCTCCCGCGCCTCAGCCGCCGAGAGCCCGGATTGCTCGAGCTGCTTGATTTCCCGCTCGATGTCCCGCTGCCGCTGCAGCTCTTCCACCAGCCGCACATTGCCCGCCACCCGCGCCGTCTCGATCTCGTGCTGCTCTTGCAGATCTTTCAGTGCCGTGTGCCGCGAGGCCTCCGCCTTCAGCGCCGCGCCTTCCTCCGCGATCTTCCGCGCCTCGCTCGCGTCGATGTGCTGCGCCACCAGGCTCAGGATTTCCGTCTCGATCGCTTTGCGCCGCTCCGCCGCCACGGCCGCCGCTGTGTCTCCCGCCGCCAGCGCCACCAGGATGTCCTTTTCCCGCGCCAGTTCATCCCGCGTGCGTTGCTTTTTCTCGGCCAGCTCGCCTTCCTTTACGCATTCCTCTTCCACCGCCTTTTCCGCGTCCTCGTTCAGTTTCGCGATCTCCCGCAGGATTTCAGACAGTTTCTTGGCCGCCGCCAGCGCTTCGCTGCTGCCTGGCGTGCCTGCCACGTCGATGCTCTTGGGCGCTGCCGCCATCATCGCTTCCGGCGTGGCCGTACTCGGGTCCAGCCCGGCAATGCGCGGGTCGATCGCCGTCGCATACTTCGCCCGCTCCTGCATCGCCAGCCCTTGCAAGAGCTTCAGTTTCTCGGCCGGGTTCGCCCCTTGCAGTTGGCTATCCGTCACCGCCTGCCCCACTTCTTCAAATTTCTTCGCCTGCTCCTGCAGGTACACCTGGTGGTCGATCTCCTGTTCCCTTTCCTGGGCTTCCTTGCGTTCGCGCGCGTCCGCCGCATTCGCGATCGCATCGGCTTCCATATTTTTCCGCTGCGCCACGTCGCCCTCCAGCAGCACGTCGTTGAGCCGCTCGATGTTCTCGCGCAGTCGCCGCTGTTGGTCCGGATCCTTTTCGTTGGCCAGCATCGATTGCAAGCGCACCCGTTCCGCACCCACCATCCTCTGCAATTCATCCTGTCCGCCGGGCCGCGTCTCCTTGGCCACGTCGGTCAGCTTGCTGCGAATCTTGTCGGAGTTATCCCGATCGTCACTTTTTCGCGTCGCTTCGGATTCTTTGTAGGCCAGGCGCAGTTGATTGAGCCCGTCGATCAAGTGGAGAATTGCTTCAAATAACCCGGCGACCGCGAACCCGCCTGCGATGCCCATAGCAGATGCCCCGATCCCACTGCCGCCACCGCCCGCACCGCCGGTAGACACCACTGGCACCGCAGCGGAAAATGCCGGTCCAGTAACACCGCCACTTCCGTCCCCTTGATAGCGCGCAAACGTCGTGCTGCCTTGCCTTACTTGCTTCTGCTGGGCCAAGTATTCTGCTGGGCTGAGCCGCTGCTCATCTATGGCTGCGTCGAGCGCCCTGTTGAACGCCCTGGTTTCGCGCACGGCTGTCGGATAATTTTCCGAGGTGGCCTTCCCGCGTTGCGTCGGAGCCAATGCGGACATCGGCACAGTGCCTGGCGAAAGCCATGGCGAGGCGGACGCGGCCCGTGCCGTGCGTGCAGCGGCATTCTGCGCCTGTGCGCCCGTGTTGCGGGCTAGCGCGGCGGTCTCGCTTTCGATCGCGCTCGTCGAGGAGGCAGTGGCCGCCGTGCTCGTGCGCAGCCCCTGCAGCCACAGTCCGAGGCCGAAGACGACCTCCGAGATCTTGATGGCCGCGAGGGCCGCGCCAAAGATTCCTGTCGCCAGCGCCAAGGCTTTCAATAGCTCCACATTCTGCACCGCCCATACCAGCATTGCCGTGCCCTCCTTGACGATCTCGGCGATCTCAATCCCGATTTCCTTCAGGCTCTGCGCGACCTCCGGTTTTTTGAGCTCTTCACTCAGTTCGGCCATTCCCACCGTCAGGGCATCGAAGATCGGTTTGGAGATCTCACGCTCGAGCGCTTGGATTTGGTTTTCGAGCCGATTGCTTTCCGCGTTAAAGGTGTGCACCCCGGCCGCTCCCGCTTCCCCGATCCCGCTCAGCTTCTCTGTCAGGTATTCATAGACGCGGCCCGCGTGTTCCGCCGCCTTCACGTCCTCGTCGCGGATGCCCAGTTCGCGCCCCGCTTTCGTGCGGCCCGCCATCCCCGTCAGGATGTCCTGGATGTCCCGTGTCGCCTGGAAGCCCGAGATCCCCAGCCCGGTCATCGCCCGTTGCAGCAGGGTCGTCAGGTCCAGTTGCTTTTGCAGATCGGTCACCCCGGCGTTAAAGAGCGCGCCCGCCGTCGTCTTGTAAGTCTCCAGCATCGCCTCGAAGCTCAAGCCCAGTTCGTTCGCGCTCGTCCGCATCTTCGCGATCAGTTGGTCGCTTACCGAGAGTCCAGCGTTCAGGCTCTCCAGCCCGCCCGCCTGTTTCACCATGCCCGCGATGGTCAGCCGCGTGGTCTCCAGCTCGGCATTCAGCCTCACCCCGTTGGCGATCGCGTGCTGCAGCAGCGCCGGCACTTCCGCCAGCGATTGCACCAGCCTCCCCCCCAGGTCGATCCCCACGCCCATTTTTAGCGTGTCGATAAATTCCTTGGCCGCCCCGCTCAGCTCACGGAAGCGCCGGTCCGCGCCGTCAAAGCCGCGCCCGTCAAACTCGCTCCCGATGAATATTTTTACCGTGTTAGCCATGGATGCGTCTCATTTGAGCGTCTTGTCATGCAGCGCGGCTTCAAATCGGGCCTCGGCGTGGCGGCGTTCATAGATGCGCTCCAGCAGCCTCACGCTATCGATGAATCCGAGCTGCTCGGCTTCGTCGGTGGAGCGCCCGAGGTGGAAGGCGAGCTCGAGGGTGTCGCTGTCAAATCCGGCGAGCCGCTCAGCGCCCCCAACACCGCTTTTTTTTTAGCCAGCTCATGCAGCGCCACCGCCGCCGCCGGGTCCTGCCCGTGCCCCTGCGCCATTAGCGCCCCCAGCACCTGCATTTCCTCATCCGTGCTCAGCCCGCCCAGCAGCGCCGCGCTCTCCACGCTCTGCCAGCTCCCATCCGCGCTCCTCGCGTCCACCGTCTCCCCCACCAGTGCCGCCACTTGCCGCGCCCGTTGTTCCGCCGCTTCTGCAGGCCCGCGCACTTCCCCTGGCTGCGGGTCCAGCGCCAGCGCCGCCCGCATCTGCGCCCGCGTAGCCGGCGTCACGATAAAGGCCCGCCCGTCCGGCAGCGTAAATTCGATTGGTTCAGGGCGGTGAAGTTGGATGGTCTTCATAGGCGTCAGGCAAGGCCGAGGATGCCCTTCACGGCGGCAAGGGTGGAAGGATCGCGCATCAGCCGCAGTGACGGGTTTGCGATATAGTGCTGGAAATTTGTTCCACCGAGAGGGGTTACCACGCTCCAGGTCGCGCCGGAATCCAGACTTCGGCTGAAAGGAAGGATGTCGCCAGGGCTTGAGTTCACATTTTGGAACGCCAGTAGATTCCCCTCGCCTTCGGGAGACACACTGAAGCCATCAGTGCCCGCTCCCAACGTCGTCCAACCCGGAACGCTGACTTGCGAATACGGCCCAAGCATGGCGTCGCTCTTCCATGGGGAGGCCCCAAAGCCTTCGGCGTTGTATTTGCCAGTCACCGAATCCCTCCACCAATTCTGCGGAATGAATGCCCCCAGGAGATTCGCCATCGGCACCGGCGTGGACCACTGCGTCGGGTCACTCCCAAGGCAATGCGTCTCATAAGTTTGGCTGTCATCTGCTCCGGGCAGTTGTCCGCTGTTCGGAACCGATGACACAAAACAGACTCGCGGCGTGTCGTCGTTGTCATCCAGCAGCCAACACGGCTGCCATGTGTAGTAGGTGCCCGCGCCCACTGCGCTAGACACATCAATGTCAGCCACCCATGTCCAGTTGAGAAGGTCGGTGCTGCTCGCCAACCCAAACGTCTTGCCAGGCGTGAACGCCCCACCGTTAAAGGTCGATTGCGTGTATGCGATCCAGAATTTCCCCAGCCAAAGCGTGGGTTTCAAACTGGGGTCACGCACGGTGAAAGCGTTCGAGCCGCCACCTCCGTAAACGTCGAGCCCCATCAGCTTCAGACCGAGATCGGCGCGAGCGTAGGTCATGCACAGCTTCTCCGTGCTGCCCATGAACGGGCAAAGGTAGATGATCGTCTGGGTGTTTTTTCGGTAAAACATCAGTTCGCTATGCCGCCCTTAATGCTATAAAACCAAGCCTCATTCGAAGTCGTGTCACCCCCGTTATTACACTCGAAAATGATGTTCGCGGAGTTCGACGAACTTCCCGTTGGCGCGGTGGCCGCTGTTCCTACCGCCGTCGTGGCATTGTCGAGGAAGAGAGACACGTTGCCGCCCCCGTCCCAATAAAAGGTCGCCGTGTGGATCAAAGGCGAGGTCGCGCCGCCACTCGTATCTAAGGCTTGGAAATCGACAGTCGCCAGCGAGGCGCTCGTGTGAAGCGAGCTGTCGTAGGTTTCGAGCGCGACATCGGCCAAGGTGCCGGAATTTTTCGTGACCTTGATCCCGATTCCCTTGTGCGCGAGAGCGCCATGCGTCGCCGTTTCCCCGATACTGAACCGTGCCCATCCATTCGTCGTCAACGACGTGAAGTTTCCGCCACCCGGCGAGTTGAGACCCGCCGAAAACTGCACGGTCAACCATCCAGCCTTGCTCCAGTTGATGTGGTTCATGACACCGCTCGGCCCGCACAAGAGCGCGGCCACGCCATTGGTCGTGTAGAATGCCCCGTAGCCGTTCGCCGTCGTTCCAGAAACCGGACGGCAATTCCCGAACAGCACCGTGGCCTGTGCGCCGGTGCCGGAAGTGGTCCCGCTGAATGATCCAGAGCCTGGGAACAAAACAAACTCATTCGAGGTAGCCCACTTCTGGGCAAAGATGGCGTGCGTCAGCACCCTCGTCTCCGTCGCCAGCGTAGTGCTCGACGCCAATGTGCTCGCCGTGAGCGTCGTGAAATCACCCGTCGATGCGGTGTTGTCACCAAGTGGCCCCGGTGCGTGTGAGTCGAAATCGACCAGGCCTAGCAGTGTCCGGACGGCTGCATAGTTCGCCGCCGCCAGGATCGCCTGCACATTGGCCGATGGTGCGATTCCGGAAAACGTCGTCAAATTGGCATTATAGGCTTGTACGTTCGTCCCGATCACCAAGCCCAGCGAAGTCCGGAAAGCGGCATAATCCGCCGCGCCGAGCAAGGTCTGCACATTGGCACTCGGCGCGATCGCGGCAAGCGTCGTGAGGTTCGCGGAATACGCCTGCACATTCGTTCCGATCGCCAGGCCAAACCACCCCCGCAGCGCGCTGGCATTGGAAACTCCCGAAAAATCCGGCGCGCCCTTGATCACCGGGCTGGTCAGTTGCTCCGGCCCCGCGAGCACGATGTTAGCCACGCCGCAGAAAACGGCCACGAGGAAGGTAAAAAGGAAACGTAGTGTCTTCATTGGCAGATCAGGATGAGGGTGATGTTTTGTCCGGGAGTTCCGCTCCCGATCGATTTGATTTTGGCCTGGATTTCTCCCGCTGCCGCCACGGCCAGCGCCGTGCCGTAGATGGTCTCCTGCTTCGCCACGCCATCCGCCAGCGTGGCGATCTTCGTCTGCTCCACACCCGCCCCATTCACCAGGTCGATCGTCAGCGCCGCCCCCGCCGGCGCGTCCTGGGCAAAGATCTGCGCGCCGAGGATCGAGCACGCCAGCGGCGCCTTGAAATAGCCAAAGACCGTCTCGTCGATCGCATCCCCCGCGAAGTGAAAGGTCACAAAGAAGCGCCCCGCAGTGGCGCGGAGGCCGCCCGCCGTTATCCCATCGCCCACATACAGCCGCTTCTCGTCCTTGTCCCAATACGGCTCCGCCACGCTCATGGTGATCCCCACGCGCACCGCCGTCGTCCCCCGTCGAATTTGTATTTTGCGAGCCATTTTAAAGTGAGCGTTTCGAACTTTGCTTTTCTGAGGACTGAGAACTGATAACTGAGAACTTCATCACGCCGCATCCTCCAGCCCGTCAAAGGTTGCGACGATCGCTCCGTCGTCATCGTCCTCGCTCTGGCAGTCCCAGTCGTCGGTCTGCGCATCGCCCCGGTCGTCATCGCCTCCGTCCAGGTCGCCGGCCAGTTCGCTGCCGTCCAGCGCGCCACCCTCCAGCGTCACGGGCGCCTCAAAGCCGGGGCAGATCACCTTGTACTGCACCGCCGAGGAATATCCCTCGGGCGGCGGCACCTGGTGCGCTTCCCAGCCCGCCGCGCGCGAGATCCACGCCCGCGTCGCCCCGTCCTCTGTCAGGCGTATTTGCAGGTCGGCCACACCCCGCGTGGCCCGCCCGTGCCGCAGCGCATGGTCCAGGCTGTCGCTTTGCGTGGCATGCGCCCGCGCGATGGTAAAGGTGCACACGTCCAGGTCGTTTCCCCGGTCAAAGATCGTCGGCCCGTCCGCAAAGATATACGGCTCCACGTCCAGCACCCGCTGCCCGTTGATGCGCGGGCCGTCGATCACCAGCGCGCCGTCGGGCAGGCCGTCGGCCAGCGCCAGGGCGCCACGGTAAATGCTGAATGCGCCTTCAGGCACGGGTGGGTCAGGGTTATGGCGTGGGGACGACGTCCAGCGTGAAGAGCGCCGCAAATGCGCCGCTCACATTCTTCTGCTCGGCCATCAGCGCCACTTCTCCCACTCGGTTGGCCGAGCCAAAATGCATCTTCCCGGTGGCCGCCACCGCCAGCGGCACCGTGAGCAGCGGGTCGCCCACGGCGGCCCCCGTCACGGTCAGCGCCAGCCCGCGCGCGCCCAGCCGCTTCCCGCGCCCGGCGCTGCTGCCATCGGTCAGCACCAGCGTGTTCAGCAGGTTCGCCCCCGAGAGGTTCTGCGGCTTGAACTTGATCGCCGCCATCACCTTGTCGATCTGGAAGTTGAGCACCCCTTCGTTCCACGTCGGCAGTTCTTTGAGCGTCACTTGCGGCTCAAAGGTCACCCCATCCTCATCGCACTCGATGTTGTCAAAGGGCGTCGAGCCAAAGGCCAGGGTGTATTTGCTCGAGACGATGTCATCGGGATCCAGCGCCGGCGCCGTGTAGGCGCTGGAGGCCTCCACCACATGCGCCGTCGCATCAGTCGCCGCCGTGTTCGCCTTGCGCAGGCAGGTAAATTCCGCCGCACCCCAGAAGTCTTTATTCGGCGCAAACTGCACCGGCGGCATTTTCGTCAGCACCGCGCTGCTAAAGGTGATCGAGCGCCCGTCGGCCGTTTGGATCACCAGCGGCAGGTCGCTGCTCCCGCGAATCCGCTGCCCGCGCATGCTCGGCAGGTAGGGCAGCAGAACGCCGATCTGCGCCGCCAGCGAAGCCAGGAAGGCGATCGGCTTCGCCGTCACCGTGCTTTTCACATACTGCTCCCAGCGCCCGATCACGCCCTGCAGGTTCGTGCTCCGTTCCACGGTCACGATCTCCACGTTGGTTTCCCAGTTCTCGTCCATGAGCTGAAAGAGGATCGAGTTCCAGGTAAAATAGCCGGGTGAACCGGTGAAAGCATTGGGTCCCATGATGTGTTAGGTAGGTTTGGCGGTTTTTCGGTGCGTGGTTGTGAGAGTTACTTGTCAGTGGGCGGCGCCACCGGTTTGATCGGGATGACATTCGCCGGCCCAGTGGCGGCTCCGCCCGCCACTGGCACCGCCGAAGCCGTCTGCGGCGGAGGCGTGGTGGTGGCCTTCTCCATCTCCGCGATCGCCGCAAGAAACAGCGCATGCTCCGTCGTCCCCTTCGGCGCGTTGCTCTCCAGTTCCACCACTTTCACGAGGAACTTCGGCAGCAGCGGCTTCACCGCTTCCGTCGCCTCGGCCGGCGTGGGCAGCGGCGCGGTGCGTTTGGGATCATTCACCGCTCGCTCGATGTGGCGATAGCTCAGCGCCGTCATGGCACGCAGGGTGAAGGTGGCGTCGGAGGTGGC